>JAISOV010000015.1 GCA_031275405.1 Clostridium sp.
TCGAAATATCCATCCGGCCTATCGCCGCTTTTCTTGCTCATCTTGATGGAGTAGGATAACCCATACAGGATTTCCACGGCGGTTTTGTACTCCGCGCCTGTGTTCGGGTCGCCATACCCATCTACCATAATAAATTTCAGCGTCATGATTAGTTGTTCTTCAACCGTCAACTTAGGTTTTCTGCCGCCTTTTTCATGTTTTCTCTCATACTCGGCTATCAAAACCTCATTCATCGCAGTAAAGGTTTCTCTTTTAACTCCGATGATCTGCTTGAAGTCCGCGTCTTTCAGCCTTTGCATTTTTTCATATCGGTTCATTTTTCAGCCCACCGCTATTATATATTCACATACGCAGCTTTGTCAAGTCTTTTTTCAGAAGAAGCTGTGGTTTCCGAGGAGGTCTAATATAATCTGCTTTTGTTAAACCGTATAAATAATAATCGCAATAGGTATTCACCATTCTTCCGTCGCGGATATGTCCCTCTCGCTTAAATCCTGCTTTTTCAAGTGTTCTATATGATGCGATATTTAGAACGTGAACATCAGACCATAGCCGTTGTAATTCTGTTCTTTCAAAACAGAAAATCACTACCTCTGTTAAGGCTTCTGTCATAAGACCATTTCCTTGATAGTTGGGAGAGAGCCGAAATGCCACTTTAGCCATACGGTCATTTTCTATGAGATATACCCACATTTCACCAATTACTTTATTGTCCTTTTTATGGACGATACCCCAATGAAAGCTTCTTGTAGGTCGCTCCTTTTTCTGAAATAGCAACTCGGGGTTTACATCACTTTTTCCGGGACGTTTCCCCCAATATTGATACAATGACTTGTCGCTCAACCATTCTTTCAAATCTACAACATCATCATATTGCAAAGGACGTAATAGAAGCCTACCTGTTTCAAGTATCGGTTTATTCTGAACATAATCTTGAAGTCTCATAAAGCCCCCTTAAAAATTGAATACTTGTTCCCAATGAAAGCAACCGGACGTCTCTGTGCTTTTCGGCCACTCGCTGCACCATATGGGAACACCGGGGAGTTCTACCCTGTCAAAACTCGGCGTATAAGGCTTTATATCCAGTACGGGAGTACTGTCATTCGCGTCAATAAAAGTAACTCGAATAATTCCCTTGCTAAAATCAATGCTGATAATTTCTGATGTTGTCAACGCGATAGGGTTAGGGCGGGCAGGCGACCTTGTGGCGAAAACTCCCATTACTGTTGGTGCATTCTTATAGGGCTGTTCGGTTTGTAATATGTTTCTGTCTGCCTGGTTATCACAATCACTAAACCACCACATTACATTGATGTGGCTAAATCCCTCCAATGCTTGCAGACCGGGAATATATTCCGGCTCTAATTCGATAAATGCTCCGCTGTCATCATTCCTTACCTTTCCAATCGGTTTGAATTGATAATCACTCATGTTGTACCTCCTTGTTTTCTGGTTTGAGTTCAGTATAATACCTCACTTTGTTTGCCTCCTTGCAATTTCATCACACCGTGCCGCTCAAAACGCGGTTCTTGGAAACTATCCACGATATGAAATGGATCACCATGCCAACAATCAACGTCGAAGTCTCGCGACCGCCTATCAGTATAGGAGCAACAACAATGTCCACATAATCAAGCAGCTTTTCGCGCAGAAACCACTATAATGCTTGTAAAGGGCGCTCTCCCGTATTCCGATTTCTTTTAATATGTCGCGGATACCAACCCCGTCATAGCCTCGTTCAGAAAATAATTTTAATGCAACTGTTAAAATAACTTCCTTTGTATCGCGTGTTTCGTTTTTCGGCATAATGACCTCCATCAATAAATGTAGTGAACAATCGCTCACTTGTCAAGAGAGAAACTAAATTATTTTCTCACGCTGTTTTTTACGGTTACTACTCACCTACGCGGTACCCATGCTCGCGGCGACGACGCCGTACCACAGTCCGGCAAGCGAGGCCGACGGTCGCAAAACAGGGCACGGAATTCGGGGCGGGCGGGGACAAAAATACGGCGGGCGGGTGTGCGAAAAGTCGCTCAAAAAACCGCACAGCCCGCATAAAATCAATGTCTTCTGCGGATCGTTCCTTGACTTTCACGCCCGTTTCCGGTATGATTTTATTACAGAAAGGGGTGCGGTTTTGGCGGCGGGTTACGGGAAAAACCTCTTCCGTCACCACCAGGCGCTGGTTGCGGAAAACGAAAAACTTAGCATGGGCTTGTGCCGCCGAATCGAATCGCCGATATGGCCGCGTCGATGTCGAACGGCGCGTCCGAATTGTCGGACGGCACCATTTACAACTTCTTGGCCGAATTCAATGTGAAAGCGCAAACTTTCGCCTTTGCGGCCAGAACGGAATTGCTCGATCATCCTGTCATGCGTGTTGGCGAAACCGGGGCGAGGGGAAACGCAAGGAACATGTTTTCTAGGAATCACAGCGACGGAAAACGCGTATGGTACACCGCAAACCCGACGAAGGGGAAGCAGGCGATAGGGGACGACGGCATATTGCCGGTGTCTGCCGGGACATTGATCCACGGTCACAACACGGTCCATTACCATTACGGCACGGGAAACGGCGAGTGCAGCGTGCATCTGATCCGACACCTGCGGGCGAATTCGGGAAACACGCGCCACGACTGGCCGGATGACATGATCGGACTTCTGCTGTCCGTAAAACGGTCGGAAGAATCGGCGAAAGGTTTTGGGGCAAGCGGGTTTGAACAAGCCGACCTCGAAAAATACCGGCGGCGGTACGGTGAGATGGTCGCAGAGGGCTGTGAAGTTCCCCAAACGACAAAATCCCGATTTTACCGGAAGGAAGAGAAAAGGCTTCTGAAGCGGCTGAAAAAATACGGGGCAATCCTCTTCTGTTCGCGGTCGACTTTGCCGTGCCGTCTGACAACCATCTCTCCGAGCGCGATCTGCGTATGGCTATGGCGATAAGGTCAATAAATTCAACGCCGTAATTCCAAATCTCTCCGAGCGCGATCTTCGTATGGTTAAGGCCAAGGGAAAAGTGTCGGGTTGCTTCAGAAGTTTGCAAGGCGCCAAAACCTTTGCGGTTTTGATGGGCGTCGTCAACACCGCAATGAAGCAAGGCGTTTCCCCGCATATCGCCGTGCGCTCTGTGTTTGATGGGCGCTGCTGTGTTTCGTAGGTGAGTAGTAACAGCTGACGGGCAATGTTCCAAAATCTTTCTCCCAAAAAGTTGACAAATCCTTTTTTTTGTCGTATCATCAGACTTGTTTCCAATAAACCGCTAGGGGAGCGCATCGCTGAGATTGAACGGAAAGTTTCCTGTTCCGTTCTGACCCTCATTACCTGACCCGGACAATACCGGCGTAGGGAAGTGTTTGAACCGTCGAAAACCACCCGGCAAGCTGCTATGGCAGGACTGCGCTGCAAGGCTGCTACGGCAGGGTCTCTGAGGCAGGGTTTTTCGCGGTTGTGATGCTTTTCCTCCGGCACTTTTCAGGAGGATTTTTTTATGATACCATCCAAAACAAAGCAGCTGGTTTTTTCCGCAGCGGCCATCGCGCTGGCAATCGTCATCGCCAACGCCCTCAAACTGCCGAGCCTGCCTTTTGGCGGCTCGGTCACGCTTTGCAGTATGCTGATCGTCAGCCTGGTCGGGTATTTTTTCGGCCCGGTCACAGGGCTTACCGCCGCCGTGGCTTACGGCATCCTGCAGTTCATTACGGGGCCTTATGTGGTCCATCCCATCCAGGTTCTCCTGGACTATCCGCTTGCTTTTGGCGCCCTCGGGCTGTCCGGCTTCTTTTGCCGCCGAAAACATGGGCTGATCCTAGGCTATCTGGCAAGCGTGTCGGGGCGCTTCCTGTTTGCCTCTCTCTCCGGGCTGCTTTTCTACACTACCTATACCGGAAGCCTGGGCGGAAACGTGGCCGCCATCTGGGGGAGCCTCGCCTACAACCTAAGCTACCTGCTCCCGGAAGCCGTCCTGACCTTGATCCTGCTGTGTATCCCGCCCGTCAGCCGGACACTGGCGCGGCTGAAAGCCATGGCCTGCGGAAGCTGACTGTCTGTCACGGCAGCGATCAGAAGAGTGAGGCGGCGATTTTTCGCCGCCTCAAAAAAATTCAAAAAATGTAAAAAAAAGTATCCGAACTGCTTGACAGAGATTCCGATTCCCGGCTATCATAAATCATATCATCATTTGCTTCGCAACTGCTTAGCGAAAGGTTGCTCCGCAGCCTTTTTGCTTACGAGTATGATACTGCTATGAATGTTATTCAGCTGACTTTATAGAACAAGCACTCTGCAAAAACTTCTCCCGTATCTGTTAAGCGGGAGAAGCTCTTAGAGGCGCCATGCAGGGAAGGGATCCGGCATCATGGAAAGACGGAATCATTTCACGCTCGTACTATGTCTGGCAATATCGCTCCTTTTTTCGGCATGTACCGAAAGGAAGGCAGCCATGCCGGAACAGGAACTTCCCGGCGCCGCCGAAGAGGAAGCCGTGCCGGGACAGGACGCCGCTCCGCCTTATACGGAAGAGCCGGACGGGATCGAGGAATCCCGGACGACGGACGCCGCCGAGGCAGCCGCCCCGCTCTACACGGAATATCCGGCGTATTTCCGGCAGATCCTATTGGAAAGGGAGGGGCTGCTTCCGGTTTCCTTTCAGGAAGGCAGCGCTGATTCCTACTTTGACAGCGGCCTTTCGGCTACGGACGAAAACAGGTATGTCTTTCAGGCAGATGAAATCCGCTTAAAAGAAGGGAAAACCATCAGAGGGATTTCCATCGTTCTGGATGAATATGTAACAAAAATCTACCCGGAGGAAACGCTGACCGCGGAACCCTTATTTGTAAACAATATTTTTTATGATGAAAAAACCGGCCTTGTCTACCTGCTTTTTATCTGCGGAGCGGACAGCACCCCGCCACAGGCGAATACCGGATATTACGCCGTACTGGCGGAGTTTCCCGTTGATACGCCGCAGGACTGCCGGATGCAGGAAATCAGCATATCCGGAGAAAACCAGGCTTCTACGAAGGCCTGGTGGTTTACGGAAGCCTATCTGCTGGAAGGCAGACTGTACCATAGCTTTCAGCGGGATCTGGCTGTGATCGATTTGCAGACCAGGAAGGCATGGCTTTGCGAAGCGCAAAGCAGGCAGGCTCAGGCATACGTCAGGGATGTCCTTGGAAAAAACGGCTGGATGGGTTTCCGCGCCCGCGGCGCGCTGGCAGACGTGACGGTATATCAGATGGTTCTGGCGGAGTCCAACGATACGCCGCTGCTCGCAACGTGCTATTTTGCTTACGCGGGAGAGGAGCTGATTGACATTATGGTGATCGACGAAACGACACAGGAAATACGGCTGGATACGCCCCGGCGGCTCACATCCGGCTGACGGCCCTCTCCAGGTGGGCGCAGTAGAGTATTTTTTCTTTCATGGGCAGACCCGTCAGGCGGCACAGGGCTTCTTCATAATACTGTAGCTGCACGGCGTATTTTTCCCATAGCTCTTCGGGGGAACGCACGGCGTCGGTCTTGTAATCCAGCAGAACCAGCTGCCCGTCTTCTAGAAAAAAGGCGTCTATGATCCCTTGGATCAGCACTTTTTCCTCCGGCGGGAACTCCGTCCCCAGTCTTGCGGCGCTGATGCTGTATACAAAGGGCTGTTCCCGGAACAGCTCCCGGTTTTCCTGCGCCCTCCACATACGGTAGCACACGCCGGAGCTTAACAGAGGAAGCAGCTGACCGAGTCCGGCCGCCCGGCGGTATTCCTTGGTCAGTCTGCCCTCTTGTTCTTCCCGGTCTAAAATGCGCTCAAGGTTCTGTCTTAAACGTTCCGGATCCAGGCCTTTCCGGAACCGCTCCGGATCCGGCGGAAGCTCCGGGAAGATCTCCCGGTAGCATTCCGCGAAATCCAAGCGTTCCATGACCTTATGGAACGCGTTCCCCCGCAGGACGGCGGCTTTGGCGGCTTCTCCCGCCGTTCCCTGACCGGCTTCCGCTCCCTGGCCGGCCCCCGCTTCCGGCAGCTGCGCGCCAAACGCCGGGATATAAGGCACGATTTCTTTTTCCTCAAAAATATGGAACGCCCCCTCATCCTTCCGGGTCATGGCGGCGGCTTTCAGCTCGGAAACGGTAGTCTTGGTGTAAAGGCGCTCCAAAGCCTGATAGGGGTAGCGGTAGGCAAACCGCTGCCGCAGGTTCCGCAGAGCCTCTTCGTCCAGATAAGCCTGTGCATTCCCTAGTTTTTTCAGACGTTCGGAAAGCTGCGCCTGTTCCGTGGCATGAGCCGCCGCGCTCTCCCCGGCGCTGACCAGACATACCCTGACCGCCGCAGACGCGGCCACGGGAAACAGGAAGTCCAGAAAGCTCCCGGCTTCCATGAATTTACAGAAAGAAAAGGCGGCCTCCGCCCCGGCGAGGGAAGAAAGCGTCTTTTGGGCTTCCCACTTTTCCTCGGCGTTTTCCAGTACCGCCGTCATGACCAGCTTCTCCTTGGCTCTGGTCAAGGCTACGTACAGGATACGGAGTTCCTCCGCCAGGCTGTCCTCCCGGAGTTTCCGCGCCAGGCATCCGCGCCGGAGGGTCTTGTTGCGGATCCGCCGCTTCGTGTCCACGTAGTCGATCCCGATCCCCAGATCCATATCCAGGATCAAGGGCTGATAGGCATCCTGCATATTGAAACGCTTGGACAGGCCGGACACGAAACAGACCGGAAATTCCAGTCCTTTGCTTTTGTGGATACTCATGATCCGAACCACGTCGGCATTTTCGTCCATGGTTTCCGCTTCCCCGCAGTCCACATCATATTTCTCCAGCTGTTCCATATAACGTATGAAATGAAACAGGCCGAAGTAACTGCTCTTCCCAAAGTCGGAAGCCTTGGTGAACAGCATTTCCACGTTGCCTTTACGTTTGCTCCCCGCCGGGAGCGCGGCGACATAGTGAAGGTAATGGTGATCCCGGACGATTTCCTGCAGCAGTTCGCGGATCGGCATATAGACCGTGCAGGCGCGGTAGCGGCGAATTTTGTCTAAAAAATCCCGGCATTTTACGGTAAGAAGGTCTGCGGGGCCAGACAGCGGCAATTCCCCCACATCCCCGCCGGACTGGGCAAACGGCTGGCAGTCCCCCACATCTCCGCCGGACCGGGCAAACGGCTGGCAGCCCCCCACATCCCCGCCGGACCGGGCGGGCGGGATCCTCCCGGCCATAGCAAGGACGGCCTCATAGAGACAGCCTTGTTTCTTCCGGCTCCGGAGCCGGGCGATTTCTTCCTCCGAGAACCCTCCGAAAATCGACTTCATCACGCCATACAGGGGAATGTCCTGACGCGGGTTGTCCAGGATCCGCAGGAACTGTAGGATTTCCTGTACCTCCGCCGCCGCGAAATACCCGGTCTTCGAGGTGACGTACACCGGAATACCCTCTCCTTCCAGGACTTTCTGGAATTCCTCATCCCAGCCCCGGCTTGCGCGAAGCAGGATCACCACATCCCGGAAGCACAGGGGACGCAGCCGCCCGGTTTCCTCGTCCGTCACCTGTAATACGCCGCGAAGCTCCTTGATTTTCCTTGCCACGGCAAGCGCCTCCGCCTGTCTGGCGTTGAGTTTCTCCTCCCCCTCCGGCTTTTCCACCAAGAGAAGCTCGCTGGCATACAGGTCTTCCCCGCCCGCCGGATCCGCATAAGAAGCCCCCTCGTAGAGCATAGCCTGGTCGTCATAGGCGATCCCCCCCGTTTCCCGGCTCATCAGCCGGGAGAACACGCCGTTCACCGTGCGGATGACCTCCGCCCGGCTCCGGAAATTCCTGGACAGGTCAATCCTCTGGCGACCGCTTTCCTCCTGGGTATAGGTATCATATTTTTCCAGAAACAGTTCCGGCCTTGCCAGACGGAATCTGTAGATACTCTGCTTCACATCCCCCACCATAAAGCGGTTGCAATGCCCATCTTCCTCTCCGGAGACGGCTTTCAGCAGATATTCCTGCACCAGGTTGCTGTCCTGGTACTCGTCTATGAGGATCTCATGGTAATGCCTGCGGTACTCTTGCGTCACCTCTCCGGCGCGGGGAGAGGCGTCCCCGCCCGTTCCCTCCCGTTTCACCAGAATATCCAAGGCGGCATGTTCCATATCAAAAAAATCGATCAGTTTCCTCTCCCGCTTCTTTTCCCCCAGCCTGCGCCCAAACTCCAGCGCCAGCTCCAGCAGCGTCCCGGCGGGGGCGGCGCACTGCCTCGCCTGGGCGGCCGCCAAGGGCAGGGGCGTGGAAAAAAACAGTTCCTCCAGATTCCGCAGGGTATCTTTCGTGCCGTTCCGGAGCGTTTTCGCCAGCTCCCTCTTCACAGGAGATACGGTTTCGTCTTTCCTGGAAGAGAGCCGCCCGAAAGAAAGGGCGGACAGCCCCGCGCCAAACTGCTCCAGAGTCTTCGCCCGGCACAGCTTCTCCACTTGTCCGATCTCTTCTTCCACGAGAGCCGCGTACAGAGAAGGCCCGTCCGGCTCCAGACAGAGCCTGCGTATCTGCTCCAGATTCTCCAGACAGCCCGCCGCCATCCGCCTCAAGTGGTTTGCCAGATATTTGCCGTAGGGCGTTTCTTCGATCGGAGGATCCGTGTAATCCTGTTTCCGTAAATTCAGCCATTCTTCCGGCCACGGATAACTCTGCGCGTATTCATACAGATCCAGGATGCAGCGCTCCAGCACTCTTTCTTTGCCGCCGGGACAGAAATATTCCACGCAGTGCAGGAACGCCGGATCTTTCTGCGCAAATTTCTCCTCCAGCATGTCCTGAAGCACGTCCTGACGCAGCAGCTTGATCTCTCCTTCATCCGCCACCCGGAACGCGGGATCCAGGCCGATTTCCTGAAAATGGTTGCGAATCAGAAACAGGCAGAAACTGTCAATCGTAGTGATCTGGGCGTTGTAGAGCAGGGTAGACTGCTTCTGGACATGCTCGTCGTCCGGGCGCAGGAGCAGTCGGTCGGCAATGCCAAGCCGGATACGTTCCCGCAGCTGGGCCGCGGCCGCGTGAGTGAACGTCACGATCAGGAGCCTGTCAATGTCCACCGGCTGATCCGGGTCACAGACCATATTCAGGATACGCTCTACCAGGACGGCGGTCTTGCCGCTTCCGGCGGCGGCGGATACCAGAATGTCGCGGTTCCGGAGCCGGATGGCGTTCTGCTGCTGGGGGGTATACTTCATTGCCATAGACGAAAGTTTCCTTTCCATTTTTCCGATCCGGAAGAAAGCCTGCGGAGCTTTCTCTTGTCCGGACGGAGCTTCCGATCAGGAAGCCCCCGGCTGTTTCATGCTCTCCAGGATCTGCGCTTTTCCCATACTCGGCAGTTCCCGCTTGGTGAAGCCCGGAATCGCCGGGTCAAAGCCGCAGGCTTTCTGATACGGGCAATAGGTACAGGCGTCCCCGTCGGCGGAAGCGCCGCCTTTCCGATAGGGATCCAGGGCAATCCGCCCGTCCAGGATCTCTTTCCCCAAGGAACGGATCTTATGGTTCACATACTCCGACACGGTTTTCAGTTCCTCACCGCTCATGACGCAGGAACGGGAGGAAAACGAGCCGTCCTTTTTCCTCTCCACCGGAATCACGGCAGATTTTGCCCCCATGGAGCGATCCAGCCGGGAGACGATCTCTTCCTCGCCGTTCACCACGCCGTTCATCCGCAGTTTCCGCAGGATCTCTTTCCAGATCTCCTCCTCCGGCAGTTCTATCGGAGTCTCCACCGTGGGATCGTCGATATGATAGTAAAGCAGGGCGGCGGGTACGGGCTGTTTCCCCGGCTGCTTCCCGCCCTCGATCTCCAGGGCGGCATTCATGTACACCACCAGTTGAAGCTGTAGGCCGAAATAAAGCGCCGCCAGATCAAACTGACGGTTTCCCGATTTATAGTCAATTACTTTTACATACACTTTATCCGGTGTTTCGGCAATGTCAACACGGTCGATGCGGCCTTTCAGCTCCAGGCTTTCTTGGACATTTTCCAGATCCTGTATGTCGTGAAAAGAAAGCTCGTAGCCGTCCGGCTGAAACTCCCCTTGCTGGAGCTGCTTCTGGAGGACGTCCACCGTCCTCGCCAGAATCCGCCCCATGCGGACAATGGCGTATTCGTTCCGGGCATTGCCGTATAGCACCGTAGCCGAATACTCCGCCGCGTAAGACTCCAAGGCTTCCTTCACGGATTCCTCCCCGAACCACGGCGGAAAGTCAAACCAGGTATAGGGGCTTTCCTCCAGTTTCCCGGCAAACCGCGCCAGCACCTCATGGAACACGTTTCCCATGTCCACCGCTTCAAAGCCGTATTCCTCGCGCTCCCGCAGGGACAGGCCGTATTCCAGGAAATGGCGGTAGGCACAGGCGGCATACGTCTCCAGGCGGCTGACGCTGCTTTCCAGCCGGAGTCCGTAAAGCGCCCTCGCCACGGCTTTGGGCAGCCTTCTTTCCTCATAACGGGAAAACGCCGCACGGGTGAGAAGCTCCCTCCGCTCCCGGCAGACGTCCTCCCCCGCCCCGCCCGGAACGGAATCCGGCGCGGAGACCGTCAGTTCCCCATAAGCCCGGTACAAAGTAAAGAACTCTCCCGCAGGAGAGAGGGAGGCTTCTTCCGCCGGAATTTCCTCTGTCCACCTTTCCCTTGCCGCCTTGCCGAGACCGTCCAGCTCCCCGTCCGCGTATTTACGCAGACCTTCCGCCAGATAGCGCAGTCCCTCCCCCGGCGTCGCCACCTGCTCCAAGACCGGGCGGTTCTGCGGAAACTCTGTCTTCAGCAAAGGAAAAAGCTTTTTCACCACATCGACCAGATACGCCGGGCGAATCGCCTTCCCGGCGCTGTTTACTCTGGAGTAGGATAAGAAAAGCAGATCCGAGGGCTTTGTCAGGTTCAGGTACAGATACAGCCGCTGAATATACATCTGCTGTCTTGGAGAGGGCGCAAGCTCTATTTGAGAATCTTTCAGGAATTCCCGGTCCATGTCCGAGATGATGCCGCCCTTCGCGGCGTTCTTGGGGATATTTCCGTCATTCACCCCTAGGACGAACAGGACTTTCACAGGTCTGAGCCTGGTTCGTTCCATATCCCCTACTACGATCCGATCCACGTTCTGCGGAATGGTTCCCACTTCGATCTCCCTCAGGCCCGCTTCCAGAATCTCCTCGAATTCCTGGAGCCGGATACGTTCCTCCCCCAGCAGCTGGTAAATCTGGTTCAGCAGATCCACCACCAGACGGTAAATCTGGGCGTACTCTTTGGCCCGGGCAAACTGCCCTTTCTGGGTAAACAGTTCCTCATATCGGAGAAGCTTGCGCTGTACCTGGTTCTCCACCAGGAACCGGTACAGGTTCTCCACGTAAGCCTTGGCTTTCGGATGTCCGGCAGCCGCTTCCCCGTCCCGCGCGCCTTTCGGATCCAGGCTCTCCACGCTCTTTAAGAACCGCTCCCTAAGCTCGTTCAGCCGCCGCAGCGCCTCTTCGTCTTCCCCCGTCTGCCTGGTCTTATGGGTAAACGGGCGGCTCCATCTGCGCAGCCCCCGGATGCCGGTCTGTATCACATAAGTCTCCAGCTCGTCCGTCTCCTCGGGAGTAAGATCCGCCAGCCCGCTCCGCAGATAGTGGAACACCGCTTCATACGAAAAATCCTTCCGGTACAGGCCAAGGGCGCTCTTCATAGATTCCGTCATGGGGTTCAGCACGATTCCTTTGGTACGATCCAGGAAATACGGCAGTCCCAGCTGCGCAAACTCGGTCTCCACATACGGCGCATAGGCTTCCAGATCCCCGGTTATGACGGCAATGTCCCGGTAGGAGATCCCCCGCTCCCGGATCTGTTCCAGCAGCAGAAGACCTGCCTGATGTACTTCCTCCTGGGGGGAAGTCGCTTCAAACAGGCGGACGCTGTCCTGCTTCTGCGCAAACGCTTTCACCTGATAGCGGAAGATCTGACGTTCGAGGGCGGCCAGCGCGGGATTCCTCACGAAGCGGCAAAAGGGCTGTTCCACGAACACATCCTCTCCCCGCCCCGCTCCCGCCTCGGCGGCAAGCCGTTCCAGGTCGCTGCGGGTCTTCTGGCTCAGATAAAATAATTTCTGCTCCCCCTCCAGCCGGTAGGGATCTTCTTCCCGCCCGACCGTGAGCGTCACCACCGTCTCTTGGGCAAGGCTCATGATCTCCTGGATCACCCGGCTCTGGATGGGCGTGAATCCGGTGAACCCGTCAAAAACCGCCACGCTTCCCCGCACGAGCCGCGATTTGTGCAGGGAACGGCGCAGGACTTCCAGGGTTTCCTCCGTGGTGACGAAATGCCCTTGGATATATTCCGTAAAGCCTTTGTACAGGGTCTCTAAGTCTTCCAGTTTCTGTCTCAGCGCCCCGCGCTTGCGGGAAAACTCGATCAGCTTCGACACGTCGTCCGGGCCGATCCCGTACTGCATGAACTCGGACAGGGCGCTCTTGACCTCGTGCAGATAGCCCTGCTTGTGCAGATGGCTCCCCAGTACGGGCAGCCGCTCTTTCAGGGACGCCGCCACTTTCTGGAGAACCAGGCTTTTCCCTGTGTCGTCCAGCACCGGAACCTCGCCGCCTCCCACTTCTTCCAGAACGCGGTAAGCCAGGCGGCCGAAGCTCAGCACATCGATGTTCAGAATGCCGCCCCTTGCGTGAAGGGCAGCCAGATCTTTCTGGGTCTGCATGGTGAACTGATCCGGAACAAGCACCAGGAACGTCTGCCTAGGACATTCCATGGAGCGGCGAATGACTTCCTGATATATGGCCCTGCTTTTCCCCGCGCCGGAGGGGCCGAAATAAAACCGCAGACTCATGTTTGCTCCCATCTGGCCGCTGTCCTGCGACATCCCTTCAGCGGCATACCAAGCAGAGAGACTGAAAAGTTTTTCAGCCTTACGTCTTCGCGGACATACGCTCCCCGCCGGAAAGAGTTCCTCGTCAGGCGCTCTTTGTCACAGGAAAAAACGCCATGGATACTCCGCCGCTTCCTGCGCGTAATCTACTCCGATCCTCTTCCCCGTCCGGATCCTTCCCGGTAAGACTGGGATCCCCTCCGTTACATAAAAATCCGGGCTTGTCACTAAATCCCTGTCGTTATCCTCTCTGGTGATCCCCATGGCAATGCACAGCTTCCCCGGCCCGTCCGCCAGATGTTTCGGAACGCGAAGCCGTGACGGCTCCTCCGGTGAAGATTCTTCCGGGAAATGTCTTCCCGGCAAAATACTTTTCGCCGAAGACCCGTCCGGCAGAATACCTTTCGGCGAAGACTCTTCCGGTAAAACGTTTCCCGGCAAAATACCTTCCGGCAAAGCAGTTTCCGTCGCAAGCTTTCCGCCCCGTCTCTTGGCGCGGCGCAGCCTCAGTATCTCCATCCGCTTCGCGGAAAGCCCGTCCGCCGGTTCCGCTCCCCGAATGAGAACCGCCTGCGGAATCCCCTCCGTCATGGCCGCGATATTCATACAGTCATACATACCGTAGATCAGATAAACATATGACGTTCCGCCGATATGGTACATCGGCTCCGTACGCCTGGTGCGCTTCCCCCCGTAAGCATGGGAAGCTTTGTCCGTCTCCCCCATGTAGCTTTCCGTTTCCGTGATGATCCCTCTGACCGTACCTAACGGCGTTTCATGAACCAGTATTTTCCCTAGCAGCTCCCTCGCCACGGCCAGCCCGTCTCTGGTAAAAAATTCTCGCTGCAGACGTTCTTTCTGTTCCATACGTATCCTTTTTGATCTATTCCAGTACCAGCTCCACCGGACAGTGGTCGGAACCCAGCACCTTCATGTGGATCGCGACGTCCGCCAGTCTGGGCTTCAGGCTTGCCGACACCATAAAATAGTCGATACGCCAGCCCGTGTTCCGCTCTCTGGCATGGGATCGGTAAGACCACCAGGAATAGATCTCTCTCCGCTCCGGATGGAAATACCGGAAGGTATCCACAAAGCCGTTTTCCAGAAGCCTGGTAAAGCAAGCCCTCTCTTCATCGGAGAAGCCAGGGTTGTAACGGTTGGATCTGGGATTTTTCAGGTCGATCTCTTTATGCGCCACATTCAGATCCCCGCAGAAAATAACCGGCTTGGAAGCTTCCAACTTTTTCAGATAACTTAAAAAATCCTGCTCCCAGACCATGCGGTAATCCAGGCGCTTTAGTTTATCCTGCGAATTGGGCGTATACACCCCGACCAGGTAAAAATCCGGATACTGGGCGGTAATCACCCGTCCCTCCTGGTCATGCTCCGCCTTGCCGATTCCATAGGTCACTTCCAAAGGCAGTTCCTTGGTAAAAAGAGCGGTTCCGGAATACCCTCTTGTTTCCGCATAGCTCCAGTACTGATGGTAGCCGGGGAGATCCAGCTCCAGCTGCCCTTCTTGAAGTTTCGTTTCCTGCAGACAGAAAATGTCCGCGTCCGCCTGATGGAAAAAATCCAGAAAGCCTTTCTGCAGGGCGGCTCTTAGCCCGTTCACGTTCCATGACACCAATCGCATAGCGTTATCCTTTCTGGCGACGGGTGCGGCAGCGATACGCTGATACCATGGCTGCGAGGCAGTCACGCTCCATGCGAAGCCTTCCTTTCACACACTCGTGCGCCGTCCCTCGGCACAGCAGGGATCGCAGTCGCAGGGGCGGCGACTTTTCCTTGCAGACATTCTCGCGCCGTGCTTTGTCCGCAGCGCGAACCCGCAGATCTTTCCCTTATGCGGCCGCCGACCGCTTCCGTCTTTCCGCAGCCCGTCTTTCTGCTGTTTTTTAGGATGTTTCGGTTACTTTTGACGGTGACTGCTTATCTTGATAGATCCATTATTCACGAAGCAGACGAAAATTGCAATAGAAAATACAGTCCATTTTTATCCAAGCGCCCTTACACCGGTTCGCCGGCCGTCCCAGCTGTCTGCTGCGGCCAGGATACTTGACTGCTCCTGCTATGCCGACGCGAATACGCCGTCTTTAGGATAGCTCCCGCCCCCGTGCCATGGTTGCATTGGAAGCCATCCGCGACCACAACCCCAAGTTCCTGCTGACGCTGGATTTTACCCCCAAAGCCTCCCATAACGGTATCCGTCAAGATGATGTGCGGATGTGATTAAGGCAAATATATATAAAGCCCGTAATCTCGGCAAGAATAAACCGCCCCCTGTCAAGTAGACAGAAGAAAAAATAAAAAGCGCCGGCCACATTTGTTTCGTGGCCGGCGTCTCTTATTGCCCTGAACATGACACAGGCAGAAGGATGCGCGTCGCTGCGACGGCGCGAAGGCATCTGGAACCGTGCGGCGGCTCCGGCTGCCACCCGGATCCCAGACGCTGATAACCAGAACTGTCCCTGCCGCCAAAAGAAGAGTCCGGAATTCCAGCGGAGCCGAGCCTCCGGGTTGTTCTTGGCAACGGCTGTTGCTGCAGGAAACCATGTGGCTTTCAACAGCGGTTCTTAGGCCGCCGAAACAGCTAAAGTGCCGCGGACAGCACATCCCTGCTTTAAGCGTGCCCCAGAACGCTTCCATCGGGCCGCTGTCCATACAGCGCCCCGCGCGGGACATGCTCTGTGTCATGTGCCGCGCATCAGGCTTCGCCTGAAAGGCCCTGCCTGTGTGCCGGAAGCCCCGGCCGCTGTGGAGCAGCGGTTCTGCGTCAGGATATTTCCGGACGGCAGTGCCGGAAGCGCCGGATGCGGATCCGCTGTCATCGCTGTGGCCGGCGGCATAAGCGGCTATGCTTTTATCTTTGAGGCCGGGGACCGCGCCGGGATACATTTTCCCGCCGTCGCCATATCTGGGCCCCGTGGCATCTGTAAGCCGCTTTCCGCTGAGGCTTCCGGCGGTGGAGCTGCGGCTGAGGATATCCCCCGCGACAGCCCCCGGCACCGGCCTGACGTGGCCCGGCCTTCTGCGGCGGACCGCCGGCTTCCTGCCGGCCGCCTGCATAGCCCTGTAAGCGCGCTTTTTGTTACAGCGCGGATCAGGGCGGCGCTTCAGGCTGGTCTGCATACGGCGGTATCCCAGTGTCCCGCCGGTTTCCTGATACAGGACGCACATATGGCCAGTTCTCTGCCTCTGACCTCTTGTGCGCCCATATCCCGCCGCAGCCACTTGTGGCAGGATGGACGGCTGAGTTTCAGGGCATCGCGGAGCGTGCCGGTCGGGCAGTCCTTATCTTCATCCAGCCTTTCTGCCGCCAGACATCTGTTTCCAAGGCGCGCCAGGCCTGGTCTTTGTCCCGCCTCCTTTCCGGCGCCTCCGGTTTTTTTGACAGGCCGTTCTCCGTCTGGAGCCGCGGATTTTCAGCTTCCCTGAGCCTGGGCTGCGCCCGCGGCCTTTCAGCCCCGGCCGCAGAGGCCTTCGGGGCCGTCCTTTTCATATTTTCCGGCCCACGCGTAGATCTGCTGATACGGTACGCCGTATCGCCCAGCGGTTCTGCCGTAATCCTTGTCATTGGTTATGCGGCAGCCGGCTGCCTCGGTACGCTCTTCCAAGGCCGTAATGCACCCTTCTGTCAGGCAGGCCACACCTCCGCTGCCCGGCTGCTTAAGATCTCCACGGCTGTTATGGCGCATCGCCCGGCGCCATTCAGGTGGCCCGACACTGCCGGCAGTTTTATTTCCGGCGTATGCTTCTGCCGGCTGGCCGATGGCGCCGGCCCCTCGGTACCGCGCATCCCGTATAGCTGCGCCCGGTCCTTTCGTACACGCTGCCCGGAACCATAGATCCGTTCAGGTCCACCCGGGCTTGATCTGCCGGCCATGTACCCAGTAACGACATGTGCTTTCTGCCCAGCCGTGAACCGGCTCTTTTGCGGCATGGATATGCTCCCCTCTCCGGGACAGTGTCTTATTATTTCCACTGTCTACTTTAA
>JAISOV010000034.1 GCA_031275405.1 Clostridium sp.
TTCCTGCCATCCCTTCACGGCGCAAGAGCGGCGCCTTTCCTCAGAAGCCGCTCCGCTGCTTCTCATCAGCCGGATGATCCCTATGGCAGACCTCCTTGACAGACCGCGGGAAGATTCCCTGGGAATCAGGGCGTCTTCCTGCGGGCTTCCTGCTTTCTATGGCTTCCGGGTTTCTGTGGCCCGTCCGCGGCCTGGCCGCGCTTCTTCCGGTCCGCCGGCCCGCTTAAGGCCAGGCCGCATCGGGCGGCTGCCCCGCTTTCTTTAGGAGTGCCGCCTGGCTGCGCCTGGCCCAGGCCGTCCCCCGTCCTGCCGGCGCGGCAGGCCAGCCCCGCCCGGCAGGGCCAGAAAGGCCAGCGAGGCCAGAAAAGCCGGCAGGGCCAGAAAAGCCAGGGCGGTGGCCGCCGCCGGGAAGGGGCCTGCGTCTTCGCCCGTCCTGGGGCTGGACCCGATGACGAGCGTGATGTCCCCGCTCCTGCCGTCCGAGTACTCGGCGACGAAGACATGGGTCCCTTCGGCGAAGGCCGCCAGGTAGCTTTCCCGGAGCGTGACCACGGTGCTTCCCCGCGTCACGGTATAGTTGGCCGGGTCCACCTCCGCTCCGCCGCAGAGCAGGCGCACGAACTTCCCGGGGTCGGCGTCGATCCGGGCCTGCGCCGGGCCGGAGCCGTCCCACGCGCCGAACCAGGACAGGACGGGATAGACGGCTCCGCTGCCGTTGCTGCCGTAGCCGCGATCATTAATCCGCAACCGACGCTAAAAAAATATAGCGCCTAATTGGCTTTTTGCTGTTCTGTGTTGATTTCCACAAATTCGAGGATACGTTCAAGTTCATCTTGGAAGCGGAACAGGATGGTGATTTCCTTTTCCTCATGTACATAAACGGTATCAACCAATTCCACCAGCAAACTTCGGTCAAGCTGCGTTATGTTTTTGTATTTCAAAAAGTCCGTAAAAACTGGATTGCCTGTGTCAATGCCTTGCCCCATACGCCGCTGCTCTTCGGCAAGATGCAGCAAGGTGTTTTCCGTCTGGGAAATCTGCTCCTCGAACCTTGCTTTCATCCGGCGATAATCTTCGTGGTTGATATCTCCCGATTTCCAGTCCATATACAATCCGTCTGACAACCGCCGTAGCCTTTCCGATTCCTGTTGCTTTTCTTTCAGCATTTTTTCTATGCGCTTTGACTGCGTGTCGACCACAGGAGCGCGGTTGATTTCATCCACGATTTCCGACAAGGAGTCGATGAGCGCAATCTGTGCCTGAATGGACGCCAGCACTGCCTTTTCCAGCACATCCAACCGAATAGAATGCTTCGTACACTTGCTTTTAGATTTTTCCGTATAAGTCCGGCAAGCATAGTAGACCATGTTTTTTGAGGATTTCCTTTGAAGCGCTTTGCCGCAATCCTTACATTTTAAGAACCCGGAGAATAAATGGACAACGCGCTTGCCGTTTGGCGAACGAGTGTCCCGTTCCAAGAGCCGCGCCATCGTGTCATATTCCTCCTGCGTAAAAGTGGGTTCATGGGTGTTTTCCTTTATAAACCACTCATCCTCCGGCACAGTCACCTTATCGTGAACCTTATAGCTGACCACGCGCTGTTTGCCCTGCACCATATGACCGAGGTTTACTTTGTCGAGCATCATCCTGCGGACTGTGCTTCCTGTCCAGAGTCCGTCATTTTCCTTGACCTTCGGATTGCAATAATTCCAGCCCTTGTTCCGTTTATAAGCGGTGGGATTGGGGATGCCGAGTTCGTTTAGGCGTTTGCCTATGCCGTTCAGGCTCATGCCCTCATCGACAATCCAGTGCAGAATATCCCGTTTGATGGGAACAATATCCTCGTCTAAAATCAACTGATTTTTGTTATCGGGCGATTTCAAATATCCGTAAGGTGGGAATGCACCGATAAACTCCCCGTTGCGCCGTTTCGTGTTGAAGGTGCGGCGGATATCGCTGGATGTTCTCGCCGCAAAGCGGTCGTTCATCAAGCCTGTGATCGGGACTTCCATCCCGGTGATGACCTCCGGGTTCAGGTATGTATCAATCTTTGGGTCGCCTGTGGAAATGAACCTCACATTTTTCTGCGGAAAACAATACTCCAAATAATAGCCTTGGTCGGAGTAATTACGGAAGGCACGGGAAAGGGTTTTGCACACAACGCAATTGACTTTCCCTTGTTCAATGTCCTGTACCATCCGCATAAAATCGGCGCGGGTGTCATCCGTGCCGGTGAGTCCGTCGTCTATGTAAAAGTCAACGACCGTATACTCTCCATCAAAATATTCCTCCAGAAATTCCTTCAGGATTTTTTTCTGGTTTATAACGCTTTCGCTTTCCTCGTTGCCGTCCTCTCTGGAAAGCCGGATGTAAACGGCGATGTGCCAGAGAATCGGTTGCTTGCTTGGAATGCTGATTATATTGCTTTTTTGTCGGCTGTTTCTGCCCATGTAAAAACACCTCCCTTCGAGGTAATGAAATGAAATACCTTCGGTGGTGTCACATGATACCTCTGAAGCCGGGTAATAGCAAGTCAATGATAATGGGTGTGAATCCATTTATATCAGCATATAAAATATTGTTTTTAATCCGTCTTTTTTGCTCCTCCTTCATAAAAAACACCTCCGCATAAACATCGCTTTTAAAATGTATATGCGGAGCAGATTGTCCTTTATATGAAAAACCGTTTTCATAGACTCAAAATCAACTCATGAATCTGAATCATCACATCCGCTTTCGGTCTGCCGGTGGTCAGCGGAAGCCACTCAAAATCCTCTACATTATCGGAATGAAAGCTGTTGACCAGATCGATGACCGGGTTCAGCGCCGAGCGGATTTCAAGGATGTGGAACACCCAATCCCGCACCTCGGTCACGCCCGCTGTGATGTTTTTCGACCAGTTGAATGCCGCCAAGTTGTGGTAGTTCCGCACGACATTGGTCGCCGAGCGAATCGTCAGGATATGCGAAGCCTTCACATGGGTGACATTCGAGACAATTCCCTCAAATGGCGAGGGTTGCACCGTGATGGTGCGGCTGACCGTCACGCTGGAGGAATAATCATCGTGGGATTCAAAACGGATGGTATAAGTGCCGGGTGCTGTACTGTTGTCCCCGAAAATCGTCCGTTCACCCTCATTGTACTTCCCGCCGTGTCCGAAATGCTCCGGGTGATCCACGCTGTTCAGCCATACGCCCGAAGTGCTGTACACAAAAAGAGTCTGCTCCTCGCCGTCCGCATCTGCGCCTACCTGAATGAGATAGTGTGGATTTGTGTTATATGTGGCGCTGGCGTTCTTCGGTGCGGCAATCGTCAACGCGGCAGGGACGGTATTCTTTTTGATGCTGTTGCTGATAACATAGGGTGAAATCGCACTCAATGTATCGGTTACGGCAATGCGGTATCGGGTAAAAGTACCGGGGATATTGGAAGGTGTTGCCGTATATGTTCCTGATGTAGCGCTGGATATGACGGTAGCCACCGCTTCCCATGTACCCCAAGCCACGTTATTGGTCGAGGTGGACTGTTGGATAATGTAATTTGTGATAGCGCTCGTTCCGGCTATCGTACCACTCCATGTCAGCGTGGCACTCGGTGTGGCATAAATGAGTGGACTGGCAGTAAAGGCGGTGGGTGGTGTGGCAAGAATATTCTTGCGGACGGTATTCGTAGTGATTTTCCAAGGCGAAAAATACGCGCTGCCCGTCGTACCCTGCACTCGGATGCGATGGCGCAGATAGTTTCCTCGCACTGTTGATGGGGCGGTAGTCAGACTGCCGCTGCCGGAGGTGGAGGCAATCACACCTACCGCGCTCCATTCGCCCCAAGTTATACCGTCAGAGGATTCGCTGGATTCCAATTCGTACCCAGTGATAGCGTTGCCAGCACCGCCCAAAGCGCCACTCCACGAAAGGATGACCGTGCTTTCCGCGAGGGTCACAGAGAAAGCAAACGCCGTAGGCTCTATGCAAGCGGAAACCGAACATAAAACGCTGTTGCTGATTGCTTCGACGGAATAGACATCCAGCGTATCAATTGTCCATAAGCCGTACCGGGTATAAGTGCCGGAAACATTGGTTGCCGCAACCACCCGGCTGCCGCTGGATGCGGACAAGTTGAAGTTTTCCAGCACAGACCATGCCGTCCATGTGGCATTATCAGTAGAAGTTTGGCTGGCGATCATGTAACCTTTAATAGGGCTGCTGCCGCCTGACGCACCGCTCCAAGTCAGGATGACAGGCTCGGTACTGTATATGAGGGGCGCAGCGGAGATGCTCGTTGCCGGTTGGGGCGGCGTATTTTTCCGCACGGAGTTCGTGGATATCTTCCAACCGGAGTAATAGCTGGCTCCGGCAGTACCACGTGTCCGAACCTGAAAGCGGCGGTAATATCCCCGCGTGGCTGGAGGCGCGACGGAAACGCTCCCGCTGGTGGCTGTGGTCGTGACAGTGGTCAGCGCCGTCCAGCTGCCCCATGTGGAATTGTTGGAGGAATCGCTGTACTGGATTTCATAGGAGGAAATGGCGTTGTTCGTACCACCTGACGCACCACTCCAAGACAGCGTGACATTTCCCTCCGCCACCGTTTGGTTGACAGAGCAAGCGGTGGGCGCTCCGGCAGCGGTGGTGGCGGCTCCGATGCTGTCCAGCGTCCAAGTTCCTGTTCTGGACTGCGTTGCAGAGACATAAATCGCCGTGATAATTTCCACGCTGACCGAAGCGTTTCCGGCTGTGTCGTGACTGATATAAAACTCGGAGATCGTGCCGACGAAATTTCTATTTGATTGCCCTATACCGTCGCTTTCACGCGCTCTTGAGTATCTCTGCGTTCCCGCGACATTCACAGTTGTCGGACCGGTTGCATACCAAGTGGATTCCCCGGCTAATGACGTAACGGTACCCGTAATTATCGATCTGCGGTTTGCCGCATCTTTAGTCTGTGTCAAAGATACTTGCAGATAACGCCCATCATAGGTCTGAGAATTTAATGTAAATGTTGATGCCATATGCAATCACCCCACTCACTCATACACCGCCGACACCAGCGAATTGACCAGTCCGCATAAAGACGAATTGAGCCTTGTGTCCGCGATGTAGTCGGACGTGATGGCAACCGCACCCTTTGGCACGGTAATATCGGCGATACCTAATTCGTAGATGTCGCTGGTGCGGGTTAGTTCCGGCGCGGAAGGGGTATCTGCCGCCACTCCTGTTTTGACCGCCAGCAGAATGTTTCTCTCTATATTGCTCCAGCGGACAACGATGCGGTCTACCCTCGGATAGACACCGTTTGCCGTGGCGATCACTAAATCCATCGGCGTTGTGTTTTCATAGTGGTAGCCGTTTATAAATGCCATCCCGGCTTGTGCGGTCACGTTCATGCCCGTTGCCATGACGATTTTTAAGTTGTCGGCTGTTCTGTAAAAGATGCCGTTGCTGACTAAGCTGCCGAAATAAGCGGCAAAATCCGTCGCGTCATATACACGGTCGCCACCTGAAGAGTTAAAAAAACCGCTTTTCTCCATTATTGCTCACTCCTTTTCAGTTTTTCAGATAAGGTCAAGAGAGGCTTGCCAAATGTAACGGAAAGGCTCATGCCGTCCCGGTCGTAGCTTTCCTCCACGGTGGTGATCCGGGCAGTCATAGAAATTCCCCAGCGCCCCGATACCGCCTTAATCATATTCCCTAAATCAAAATCAACCTTGTATGTCAAATTACCGTATTGGTTGACGGTAACATCAAATGCCTGAATCATAGCTTGCTCCGCAAGTTTGGTATTGCCGCGAAACAAGAGAGCCGCCTCGTAATCATCCGGGAAGTCCTCTAAGCGGAGGTCTTTGGCATCCACGAAAATTTCATAGCGGTCAAGTCCGACACCTCCGCCGGTGGTGACAAAGGTGCGTTCCACACCCTCGCCTTCGCCGCCCACAAGGGCGGTATTGGCAAAACTCAAAAGGCTCTCAGTAAAAATCTGTCCCATGATATTTTCGTATTCTTTGGAAAAGACAGCCTGTGATGCCGAACCGGCATACAACTGAACGGTAAACAGCTTGGCAACAGGGTCAAAGGCTGTTTTTATCCCGACATCGGCGGCATCACATAGGTTTGTGACCGTGTCCATCAGATTTCGGAAGGAAACCTGTGTGCTGACGGAAACACCCACACTCTCCGGCGTATAGGTGACACCACTGATTTTTCGTTCCGAATTTGCTGGCACGATCAGGTGATTGTTTAAAAGCTGTAACACTGCCGCCGATAAATCGCCGGTGAGGATTTCTGTTCCCCATACGATTCTCCTGGATAACAGGGATGTTGCAAACCTCCCGATGACGGTGATATATTCTTGTTCTTGCAAGGTCATCTCCAGATATTCGATGATTCCTGCTTCCGCATCGTCGTTCTTCCACAGGATATTGCCGATTTTCAAAAGCGCGATGTTTTCATCCGAAGCGATGGCTTTGAGTTCAAAGCTGCCGCACCGGGCGTATTGCCGTGTCCAGCGCAAATACTCATACGACTCCACCAGCCCCGCAAGTTCCCGGTCATTGTCGAAAAGATATAATTCCATATTTTACACCCCCAAAAATTGCGGGCGGTAATGGATGATGACTTCCAGCATATCCATTTGCTCCTGTGCATCATAGCGAAGCACATTTTTACCCACCGACAGCTGTAAAAAAGTTGATCCAACATCGATCAGGTTGAATGCGTTGATTTCCGTTGTACCGATGACGCTGGTTACTCTTTTGCCCGCAAAATGGGTATACACAAAAATTTCCTGCCCGGCAGACATTTCGGTATTGATACGGATAAACTCGCCCGTGTCCACATTCATCAGTTCGGGATTCACCACCGAACCCAATGACCTGAAGGTAATTACACAGCCGCAAGGGACATCGCCTTCGTTTTCAATGGTAATGATTTGGCTCGGTTGACGGATGCCGAGTTGTATTCCCGGTTCTGTAATTTCCAGAGGGAACGAAAAATTATCCTCCCATGAAGCCAGTTCTGTACGGGTCGCCTCCAGAGGTTCGAAAAACGGAGAAGGACACAATAAGCTGATAAAAAAGGACGGCGCTCTGCTGATACTTCCCGCCGAGAATGCCGCTTCCTCCACGATGCAGGAAATCTGCCGGTTACGGTAAATCAGCGTTCCGCGCAGCTTGGGCGTGAAGATGCGCAGAAGCTGACGGCGATAAGTGAAGGCGCTGTCGATACTGGCGGCGAGAATCGTTCCCTCAATGGTGATGTTCCGCATATCCAGCGTTGAGGAGATATAGAAGGCTCCGTCCTGTTCGGGTGCTTGGAAGGTGCTGATGGTCTGCCGCACACGTCCTACGCCGTCCAGCTTTGTTATAAATAAGGGTTTTACTTGACGGAGCGTGACGGTTGCGCCGTTTTGATTGGTATAAGTCAGTTCCATAAGCTATACCCCCAATGCCAGTTTTCTGGAGAGATTTCGGAATTCCCGCGCGGCTTCCTTTTCCGAGAGCGCTTTCGGCGAGGTAATGGAAATGCTCTGATTGATGACCGCTCCTGCCGGATACATACCTGTGCCATTCACCCCCACGGTCATGCCGCCGAGGTTCGTGGGAATCGCGCCCTGCATATCCCGGCTGACTTGCGCCATTGCCTGTTCAAAGCCTACACCGATGCCTTCGCCCATGTTCTGCCCGATACCCGCGAAGAGTTCGGAGGGCGAATGAATGCCGAAAAAGTTCTTGATTTTGTCTACCACGTTGCCAAAAAAGCCGGAGATTTTGCTCCACAGCCACGCCCCGGCATCGGAAATACCCTGCCACAAACCCTTAATGAGGTTGCCGCCGACTTTTGCCATTTCACCGATTGAGCCTGTGAAACCTTTGACCAGCGCCGTGATAATCTGCGGTACGGCTTTCACAACCTCGACGATAATCGTCGGCAGATTTTCAATCAGTGACACGAGCAGTTGTACACCGGCGAGAATAATCTTGTCAATGTTTCCAATGATAGCGCTGACCAGCGAGGTCACGATTTTCGGGATTGCGGTCACGACTGTAGAAATAATCTGCGGGAGCGCCTGAATCAGCGCCACCAGCAGCTTTATGCCGGACTCAATAATCAACGGGATCGCCCCGATGACGGCGCTGATAATGTTGTCTATGATTTTTGGAATCGCCTTGACCACGGTGTTGATGATGGTGGGCAGCGCGGTGATCAGCGAAGTCAGGAGCCGGATGCCCGCCTCGATAATTTGAGGTATTGAGCCGATGAGAAAATCTACCAGCGCGGCGATGACTTCCGGCAAAGCCTCAATCAAAACGGGAATGGCGTTCAGGATTCCGTCCGCCAGCCCTATGACCAGCTGAAGCGCCGCATCCAGTATGAGGGGCAGATTTTCCAGCAAGCCCTGCACAATTTGCATGACCGCCGACACCGTTGCCGGAATCAGCTGCGGCAATCCCGATCCGATACCATTCACGAGTGCGGTCACCAGTTGTACCGCCGCATTGATTAACAGCGGGAGATTGTCGATCAGCGCCCCGACGATTGTCATAACCGCATCCACGGCGGCAGGGATTAGTTTCGGCAGGAGGTTCAGGATGGTCTGTAACACCTGTGTGAAAAGTTTCGTTACGACTTCGAGGAGCATGGGCAAAAGGTCGCCCACCGCTTGCAGAATCGCGCCCGTGGCTGTCGGCAGCGCCGCGACAATATTTTCAAGCACCGGCACGATGTTTTTAACAACCGACTGAAAAGCGTCCACAAGGTTCTGCGTCAGGTTGGTCATGTCGGCGTTGGCATTGCCGAGTCCTGCCGTGAACGAACCGAGGGCTGCTTTTAACAAACCCAATGAACCTGTGATGGTTTCGGTGGATTCCCGTGCAAAGTTGCCCGCATATTGCTGCGTGTTCTCGAAAAACATCTGCATGGCGACTTCGGCTTTTTCGGCGTTGGAAGCCGATGCCCAAGTGAAATCCAGTCCTTTGGAAAGAGCGTAGGCTTCGACGGTTGTGGCATTCATGGCAACCCCAAGGTTATCCATCATCGTAAAATTGCCCTTTGCCGCACCCGCCACCGAGTCCAGAGCCATCTGCATATCGATGCCCATGACGGAAGCCATATCCGCTGCCCGCTGCATCGCCTTTTCTGTCAATTCAAGCGACTTACGCTGTTCGATACCCGAACCCTGAAACAATGCACCCATTTTATTGGCGGTGGCGAGGTATTGACTCTGTGATACGCCGAGATTCTTGTAGGCTTCTTCGCCGGTTTTCTGGATGGAAGCGGCGTAATTGCCGAACACGGCTTCCGAACCGCCAAGATTCTGCTCCAACTCACCGAATTGCTGAACGACTTCCTTGCCAAGTTTAATAGCCGCCGCACCAGCCGCGACAGCAACCGCGCCCATCGCTACGCCGATTCCCTTCAGAACGCCACCCAGCTTCTCGAATTTTGAGCCGGATTTTTCGGCTTCATCGCCCGTTTCCGTGAGTTGCTCACCGAGATCATCCGCATCATCGGTAGATTCCTCAAGTTCACGCTCCATGTCGTTCAATTCCGCTTGCGCTCTGTTCAATTGAATTTGCCAGTTCTGGGTGCGGCGGTCATTCTCACCGAAACTCTCGGAGGCGTTTTTAAGCGCGGCTTCAAGAGCCGTGATTTTCTCTTTTTGTGCATCAATCTCTTTGCCCAGAACGGCGTTGCGGGAAGTGAGGGAGGCAGCGCTTTTGTCGTTTTTATCAAACTGGCTGGTGACCAGCGCCATTTCAGAGCCGAGGACTTTGAAGGACTGGTTGATGTCAGCGAGGGCTTTCTTGAAATCACGCTCGCCCTCGATGCCGATGCGTAAACCAAAATCATCTGCCATGTGCGGTCACCTCCTCGCTAAATTGGAATAATATCGTCTATTGTCTGTTGACAGAAAGGCTTTTCAATCCCCAAAAACTGCTTGTGGCAAGCCCATAAGTCCATAAATAAACCAAACGGCATCGTCCAGAATTCATCGGCAGAGAGCCGCATCTGCACAGTACCGTAGTAGTACAGGCGCGTGAAAACCTCGGCAGTGGTCACGCGCCCGGCTGGTTTTTTGAGCCTTCATCACCCTCACTTACCACATTCCGTGCCGTTCCCTTGAACATGGCTTCGGTGATGGCGTTCTTATAGGACGCCAGTTCCAGCGGGGAGGTCAGCAGTTCTACTTCCTCCTCGGTCAGTAGTTCTTTCGGCGCGTCCTTATGCTTGAGATTGTAAATCAAAATGGACTGATTTGCCATAATTGTAAGAAGCCAGACAATTTCGTCCAATGCCATTTCAAAATTTTCAGCTTTCATCAGCCGTTCGCCGAGGTTTTCCAGCCCGCCGTAGCGGCTGGCGATGGCTTTGGTCGCTTTGGTGGTGAGGATCAGTTCGTATTGCTCACCGCCGATATTGATAAATGCGCTGCGTTCGTTTTCCATAATCAACCCTCCTCCGGCGGTTCAGGCGGTGTGCTGTTGAATACTGGCTCGTATACCTCGCTGTACCAACCTGAGATGATTTCAGCAGACACACCGGCGTCGCCTTCCGTCACTTCCGCTTTCCACGGATGCTTTCCCGTACCGTCCGGCTTGTTGCGGCGCATGACCGTTCCTTCAATTGTCGGGGTCTGAAAGGTGATGGAATCGCCTTTGGTCTGTAGATTGGTCGCCGGGATGCCGAATTTTATCCGATACAGCCAGAAATAACGGTATCTGTTGTCAGGCTTGAGAGCGCGGAAGCCCACGGCAACAATAGCGCCGTCGTTTTCGCTTGCCGATACCAGAACACCGTTGTCGTCGACAATCGCCCCGGTCAAATCCTGCGCGGCGGCAGTGCCGATATCGTCTATGCCCAAGGACAGTGTGCCGGATTTGAAATCCTTAATCACATATGCGGTCGCGTCATCCGCATACAACGTCGCCTCGGCAAGTTCAATGGACAAATCCGCTTTAATGGCTTTAACGACCAGAGTATTCTGGACGTAAGACAACTCATCACGGGGAAAGACGGGCAGCTGTTCGTGACGAGCAAAGCGGGGACGAACATCTTTCTCGCGGAGTGCGACACGTTTCAGGCGCAGCTTTCCCCCAGCAACACCGACTACCAGCCAGTGGGAAGCGCGTTAATCTACGCGGTAAACACAGGCTACAGCATTACGCTGACGCTGACCGAGGCGGTCGTGCGCGACGACGTAATGCTGGAGGAATTCATCAACGACATCAAACAAGGGTACTTCCCCGGCTTCGACTTTCAGGGCAAACTGCGCCGCCGCGACGGGCAAGCGGAACGCATTGTATACCGCTGGTGCGTCCCGGACGGCACGGTGGACTTGCAGAACCTCACGCCGGGCGAGATTATCAAGCGGTCGTGGAGCTTCCGAGTAAACGCCAGCCCCGAAATGCTGGAGAAGTTTACGAACATCGCGGGGCTTGCCTCCGACATTTACTGATAAGGGAGGATACAGACAATGAGCGGAACTAAAAACACAACGCCGGAAGCGTTTGACGAGACGACCGTCACGGCGGATGAAACCGCCCCGATGACGCAGGAGGAAATCCTGCTGAATGAGAGCGAACTGCTGGCGGGGCTTCTGGAGCTTGGAAAGAGCAAGGACGACGCGGCGAACTACAAGAAAATCCAGATTAAGCGCGACGGCGTTCTCAAACTGGAATTCCGCGTTCGCCCGATTTCCGAGGACGAGAACCAGAAGTGCTGGCGACAGGCGACCAGCTACGCGCACAGGAAGCCGAACCAGCCAAAGGTGGCTATCGACACCGACCTCGCCATGTACCGCGCCTATATCGTCTACACGGCGACCATCGACGAGGACAGGGCGAAGCTGTGGGACAACAGAAAGGCGCAGGAAGCTCTCGGCGTTTTGCACGGCGTGGACATGATAGACCGCGTACTGCTTGCCGGAGAAAAGAATCGCGTCTATGACCTCATCGACGAAATCAGCGGCGGCGGTGAGGAAGAAACCGAGGAATACGCAAAAAACTAATCGAAGCCGGGGGCAAAACGCGTCTCATGATGGAAGCGCTATACGCCTTTCCGCAAATAGGGTGGATTGACGACTACCGGGCGCTGCCGCCCGGAGAACGGGCAATCGTCAACGGATTTGTCCTGCAAAAATTGCAGGACGAGGCGCGAACCCCGGCGATTAAAATTGACGTACCGAGGACGAGGAAAGGAGGGTAACGAGGCATGGCACGGGAATCCGTAACGGTTATCGAGATCGTGGCGCAGTTAACGGACGACACGCAGTCCGGCGCGAGCAGCGCGACGCGGAACGTCAATAAGCTGGAGCAAGCGATGAAGAAAGCCCAGCAGGAATTTCAGCGTATGAAAGGCATGAGCAAGCTGGAAATCGCCATGCGGCTGAAAGACCTCGCGAGCAAGGGACTGCAGAGCATAGCCAACGCGGGGAAGAAAATCGCGGGCAAGGTGTGGCACGTCACGATGAAGCTGAAAGACCTCGTTACCGCTCCTTTCCGAGGCATTATGCGCCTGATAGCGAACCCAATCGTGGCGATGGCGGGCGTGGCGGGGATTACGCTCGGGATTTCCGACACGATAAACACCTTTAAGGACTTCGAGCAGGGCATGGCGAACGTAAAAGCCATTCTGCGCGGCACCGACGAGGACATGGCGGCATTGACCGCCACGGCAAAGGAACTGGGCGCGTCAACGGTATTCTCGGCGACGCAAGCGGCAGAGGCGATGGAATACCTCGCTATGGCGGGCTGGAAAACCGAGGAAATTACAAAGGGTATGCCGGGGCTTTTGTCGCTGGCGGCGGCGGGAAGCGTAGATCTTGCGACAGCGGCTGACGTGGTATCGTCCGCGCTGGCGCAGTTTAATATGGACGCCTCGGAGAGTACGCGAGTAGCGGACGTTCTGGCGGCGGTGGCGACTAATAGCAAGACCGACGTTCAGGGTTTGGGCGACAGCCTGAAAATGGTGGGTACACAGGCGGGCAGTTTGGGTTACAGCATAGAGGACACGGCGCTCGCGCTCGGACTGATGGGCAACGCGGGCATTGACGCTTCAAGCGCGGGTACAGCCCTGCGCTCGTCCCTTGCCCGTATGGCGAAGCAGGAGGGCATGACGACGGAAGAAAGCAACGCCGTTTCGGACGCCATGAAAAAAGTGGGCGTTTCCCTGACCGACAACGAGGGCAAGAGCAAGTCGCTTGTGCAGGTAATGAAAGAACTCCGCGCCGGATTTCAGGGCATGACCGAGGTGGAAAAGGCGGCGACCGCTACGAACCTCGCGGGCATGTACGCGCAGAGCGGACTGCTCGCCATCGTAAACGCCTCGGACGAGAAGTTTAACCAGCTGGCAAGCGCGATAGAGAACGCGCAGGGCGCGGCAGAGGAAATGGCAAAGACCAAGATGGACACCCTCGCGGGCGCGATGGAGGAACTGTCCGGCGCGACGGAGGACGTGAAAATTGCAATTGGGGAACGGTTGCAACCGCACCTAAAGGACTTTATCAACTGGCTGACGGGCAAAATGCCAGCAATAAAAATGGCGGCTATGGGCGCGATGGACTTCTTGGACGCGAAAATAAAGCAAGTCAAAGAAGCTATCGGGAACATGGTGAACAGCCCGGAATGGCAGAACGCCGAAACGCTGTGGGACAAAATCAAGGTGGCGTGGAACAAACTCATCGCTGAACCGTTCGATCAGTGGTGGAACAGCACGGGCAAGGCGTGGCTCGCGGGGAAAGCCGAGGGAATAGGGCGCGGACTGGGCGGGGCGTTAAAGGCCGGTATTTTAACGCTGCTCGGTGTAGACGCTTCGGACGCGCTAACGGACGGCGTAAGCATAGGCAAATCTTTCATGGAGGGCTTTTTAGAGGGCTTCGACGGAAAGAAAGTGGCTGAGGCAATATGGAGCGCGATTAAGGGCATATTCAGCGACGCGGCGACGCTCATGCCGGGCGGCGAGGAAGCAAGCGATACGGCGGGGCTTTCCGCGGCGGCTCTCGCCGTAGGCGGCTACAAAGTAGGCAAGCCCATATACAGCGTAGGCAAGGGGGTTGTTAAGGGCAGCAAAGCCTTATATAACCTGTTCACGGGCGGCGCGAAAGCCGCCGCGACGAGCGCGGACGACGTAGTCAGAGCCGCGGCAAAGACAGGCGGTCTGGCGGGTAAAGCCATTCCAATCCTCGGCGGCGTTATCTCCCTTGCGGAGATGGGCTGGGACGCTTACAAGGGCGTCGGGAAAGCCGAAGAATGGACGGGAAGCGACAGCCTCGGGAACAAGATAGCGTCCGAGGCGGGCGCGTTCCTCGGCGGGCAGGGCGGCGGCGTACTCGACAAGGATACATCCGCGCTAAATAAAGCGGGCAACGTAGCCGGAGGCGCGTTAAAAGGGGCGGGCATAGGCGCGGCGATTGGCGCGGCGCTTTCCGCTATCGGCGGCAAGAACATCGCGAAGTTTTTCTCCACGGTCGGCGGCGCGATAGGCGGCTTCTTCACCAAGACCCTGCCCGGATTTTTCAGCAAGATATGGAGCGGCATATCAAAGTTTTTCACGCAGACGATACCAAAGGCGTTGTCAAACGTAGGGAACGCCATCAAAGGCTTTTTCACCGAGACAATACCGCAGAAGTGGAACGAGTTATGGACAGGCGTGGGGAATTTCTTCACGCAGACGATACCATACGCGCTGGGCTATGCGGTCGGCAAGATTGAGATATTCTTTACCGAGACCGTACCCAAGTTTTTCGGCGACCTGTGGAATGGCATAACCAACTTCTTCACGCAGACCATACCGAACGCAATATCAGCGGTCGGCTCGGCGTTAAGCACGTTTTTCACCCAGACCGTCCCGAACTTCTTCTCGGGCTTGTGGAACGGGATAACGACGTTCTTCACCGAGACGATACCATACGCGCTGTCGGCGGTGGGAGAGGCACTCGGGATATTCTTCACGGAAACAGTACCTAACTTTTTCGTGGGGCTGTGGGAGGGGATTAAAACCTTTTTCACGGAAACCATACCGAACGCCCTATCGACCATAGGAGACGCGCTAAAAACATTCTTCACCGAGACGATACCAAACTTCTTCTCGGGCTTGTGGAACGGGATAACGACATTCTTCACAGAGGAAATCCCGAAAGCGGCGGCCGCGATTGGCAACGGCATAAAGAGCTTCTTCACGGAAACAATACCGAACTTTTTCAAAGGACTTTGGAATAGCATTGCCGGGGCATTCGGTGCGGGTTACAGCGACGCGACCGAATCACACGCCGAGGGCGGCATTATGACGCGCCCGCATTACGGGCTTGTCGCGGAGGACGGCGCGGAGGCGATTATCCCGCTTTCGCCGGGCAGACGCGGGCGCGGGCTTGCGCTCTGGGAGAAAGCCGGACAAATGCTGGGCGCGAAGCCCTACGCCGAGGGCGGCATTGTAACGTCCGTACCCGCGCAAAGCGGCGCGGGCGGCGGCGTGGTCGTACCCGTCACGATTGAGAACGTGACGTTTGAAATCAACGTCGAGGGCGGCGAAACGCCAGACCCGCAGAGCATTGTGCAGATGATACGAGAGAACGTAACGAACATGACCGACGAAATCGCGTATCAGATAGCCATGTCCCTGCAACAGGTGTTCTCTAATATGCCCAAAGCGGCGGTGGGGGTGTAGGTAATGGACATATACGTAACCGACCTTGCGACGGGAGACCGTCTGCGGTTCCCCATGCTCCCGCAGAAAATAAACGTGCAGACAGGCTCGATTTTCCAAAGTTATACCATTCTCGCGGTTGGCGACGTAAGGCTACCGACCGGGCAGGAACTCACGGGCTTTAGCTGGCAGGGAACCCTGCCCGGAGAGGTGAGGAAGAATGCGCCGTTCGTGGCGGAGTGGCGGTCGCCGAAAGAGATACAATCACTTTGGAGCGCGTGGCGGGCGGGCAAGAAGAAGCTGCGCCTGATGGCGACGGAAACGCCAATAAACCACGACGTTTATCTCGAACGCTACACGATGGAGTACAGCGGCGGGCAGGGCGATTACAGCTATAACATCTCGTTTGTACAGGCAAAAGACCTAAAGGTGTACGTGAGCGGGGCGAGCGGGCAAAGCAGCAGTACAGCGGCGACGGTGGAGAACAAGCCGCAGGGAGACGAGCGGCCAAGCACGCCGGTCGCCGCTGCCTACACGGTCAAAAAGGGCGACACATTATGGGGCATAGCCCAGAAATTCCTCGGAAACGGGGCGAAATACCAGGAGATTTATAACCTGAACAAGAGCGTCATCGGGAATAACCCAAACCTGATTTATCCGGGGCAGGTGCTGACGATACCAAGCTAAGGAGGGCGGCAAATGACGATAGACATCGCGTCGGTACAGTACGATGTTGAACTGATAACGGAGACGGGAACGCGCTACCTGCTCAATGACGCGCTCCTTAGCCTCCAATGGGAGGAACAGCAGAACGAACTGGCGCAGAGGGCGACCATTACCGTGGCGAACTTCGCGCTCGGTAATACGTGGCTGATGGCAACAGCTAAAATCAACTGCGTCATACTCATATACGCTAAATGGGGCGACGGGCGCAACTTGCTGTTTGAGGGTACAATCTGGGAATGGCAGTACGTAAGTAGCAGTCAAAAGGAACTGACGATAATCGCATACGACCGTCTCATACGTCTGCAGCAGAGCAAGGACTTCAAGTATTACTCGGCGGGGCAAACGACGCGGGGGCTGATAGAGGACATCTGCGGCGAATGGGGAATCCCGCTGTCATACAAGTGGGCGCAAAGCATAACCCACGAGAAAAAGGCGTTCAGCGCGGAACCCATAAGCGAGATGATAATCGGACTTTTGGACGAAGTGCGGCAAAAGACCGGGGAGAAGTACGTCGCCTATTTCCGCGACGGCAAACTTCAAATCGTCGGCTACGGGAGCAACAACACCATATACCTGTTCGACGGCAACAGTACCATATCTACCATCGACAAGCTGACCATAAACAACCTCGTAACGCGGGTAAAGATTATCGGGAAAGCGGACGACGAGGGACGCGCCCCGGTGGACGCGATACTCGACGGAGACGCCAGCTTCGGCGTTTTGCAGGAGATAATCCGGCGCGACGGCGACAAGACGGTGGACGCGGCGATGGCGGAGGCTAAAGCTCTTATCAAGGAGCGGGGCAAGCCGGAGGAAACGATTCAAATCAACGTGCCGGATTTGCCGTTCACGCGCAAGGGCGACAAAATAGAAGTTTCGGCCGGTAATCTAATCGGTTTCTTTTTTGTGGAGGGCGTGACGCACCAAGCGTCAGTCCGGCAGATGACGCTGAACATATCGCGGACAGGATAGCAATGCGGAGGGAACGAGATGGATAACAAGAGCAACGAGGGCATAAATAAGCTGGCGCAGACACTGCAGGGGCGTATGAAGTCGCTCGACGATAAACCGCCGATACTGGACTTTGGCGTTATACAGGACGATATGAGCCTCCTGACAAACAAATTCCCCCTGCCGATACCACAAAAGGATTACATGGTGTGCCGCTCGGTGCAATGGGGCGCGGTCGGCGATATATTTTACAAGACCCAAGCCTCGGGAAAATCAAACAGCGGAGAACACTCCCACGACGGAGGCGGACATACCCACCCGGACGCAGGATATAACACGCACATTCACACAAAAAGCGCGGAGGGGGAACAGCACGTCCACGACACGCTCGTCGGAGAGAAATTCAGGTGGCTGCAGCCGGGCGACCGGGTACTTGTCGCTTGGGTGGGAGACGACGCTTGCGTGGTAGATTTAATATACCCCGCAACGCGGATAGGGAGGGACGCGGATGGCTACGACAAATAACCTGTTCCCCGTTTTCGACGTGCCGTCCGCGCTTGCGGAGGACGTACAGCAACAGCAGAAATTCAAACCCGCGCCGCTCTGGGACGTGGAAAAAGGTGATTTCACATTTAACGGGGCAAGACAGCCCGTCTACGGCGGCGGCTACGAGGCGTGGGCGTTATGGTGTACCAAGACCATACTCACCCAGCGGTGGGCTTGCGCCGGGTACAGCAGTAACGCGGGCATAGAAGCGGACGAGGCGTTCAAGGAGCCGGACAGAAAGGCGATTGAAAGCGCGTTCGAGCGCACCGTTTCAGAGGCACTGCTCGCCGACCCGATGGGACGGACGCGGACTGTTCGGGATTTTGAATTCAGATGGCGCGGCGGCGGCGACGGGCTGGACATAATCTGCTCGGTATACGGCTACGACGGGCAGTCGGAGCGAATAACGGCGAGCATACAAGGCACAGCGAGGGGGTGAGAGAATGGCTTCATATCCGTATACGCCGCCTGATTTTTTGACAAACCAGTCAGCGGACGAGATACACAAACGAATGATGAACGCCCTGCCGGATGACATCGACAAGAGCGAACTGCAAATACCGTGGGACTACACGCGTCCCGCCGCGCTGGAAAAAGCGGAGTATGTGCAGTTTGAGCTAAACGAGACAATCAAGCTGATATTCCCGCATTGGGCATACGACGAATGGCTTGACCTGCACGCCGGGCTGGAGGGGATAACACGCCGCCCCGCGAATAAGGCGATCGGCAGCTTGCTTGTCACGGGCAAGGCGGGTACGGTGGTGCCGGAGGGCTTTCAATTCGCCACGCCCGCGAACCTAACGGAGAGCATTGTATTTGTCGCCACGGAGGAAGTGACGCTGGACGGAACGCCGGACAGCAAGGGACAGGTGACTGCGGAGGTTCCCGCGGAAGCCGCAGAGGGCGGCGTCATAGGCAACGTGCCGCCCGACACAATCATCCTCATGGTAAAGCCGGAATCCGGCATAACGGTGGTGACGAACCCGGAAGCGATGACGGGCGGCGTCCCGGAGGAAAGCGACGACGACCTGCGCGAGCGAATCCTTGACAGCATACGACGCGGCATGAGCTACACAGGGTGCGACGCCGACTATGTGCGCTGGGCTAAAGAAGTCCCGGCAGTAGGGCATGTGGTCGTAGAGCCGGAATGGGCGGGAGCGGGTACTGTTCGCCTTTTCATCGTGGACGCGAACGGAGCGCCGGCCAACGAACAAATCATCAAGGCGGTATACAATCACATCGTAAGCCCGGACGACCGTATGGAGCGGCTCGCGCCCATCGGCGCGACGGTAACGGTCGCGCCGCCCGTACCCGTGACCATAGACGTGAGCGCGACGGTAACGCTTGACGAGGGGGAGAACCTCGAAACGGTCAGGGAGCGGTTCAAGGAAAGCATCGACCGCTACTGGATAACGGCGGCAACGGAGCGCAGCGTCAAATACGTGTTCGTGGGCGCGGCTCTCGCGGACACGCCGGGCATAGACAACTACGCCCACGCTACGCTCACCGTGAACGGCGGCGCGGCTGATATATCCATCGCGCTCGGGGAATTTCCCGTCACGGGGGAGGTGACGCTACGTGACTAAGCCAGACCTCGACATAATCAGAAGTCCAGCGGCAGAGCGAATGCGGCGGAGCGTAACGCCGGGCTTCTACGACCGCTCCTATACCGCGCTTTGGATGTTCGAGGTAATCGGGCGGGAATACGACGGCATGAGCGAGTGGGCGCGGACGCTCCGTGATGAGATATTCCCGCAGACCTGCACATGGAGCATAGCAATATGGGAATGGGTATACGGCATAGAGCCGGACGAACGGCTCCCGCTCCCGTACCGCCGCGCAAGACTGTTGTCCCGCAAACTGCAACGCCCGCCGATTAACCCCGCACACATAGAGGCGGTACTGTCCGCGCTGACAGGCTGTCCCGTAATCATAACGGAGAACGTCGCGCCGTACACGTTCCACGTGGAGGTGGACGAGAGCGTCGGCGCGGCGGTGGATTACGATGCGCTGTACAAGGTACTGCGCGAGATAAAGCCGTCGCACCTATCGTTTAAGACCGACAGCGTGATTACCGTGACGTTTACGGTGACGGACTACTACGCGGGCGCGCTCGCCGAGATGTTGCGGGAATTCTTTATCGGCGACGAGAGCGAAAATATGTAAAGGAGGCATACACAGAGTGAGCATAGTAGCAGTTAATCTCGCACTGACGGCGGCAGGGCAAATCCTGAAAGCGAAAATCGAAGCCGGAAGCGGCACGATTCCGCTGACGATTACCCGAATCGTCACGGCTTCGGGAACCAGCGACGACCCGCTGAACCTGACCGCCGTCGTGAACGAGCAGCAGGAATTCACTATCACGGGCAGAAGCACAACGGGGCCGCGCACAACTATCACGGCGCACCTGACCAACGCGGGGAATCCAAACGAGGGAATCGCGCCGCTGGCGCACGGTTACCCGCTGACGCAAATCGGGTTTTACGCGCTCGACCCGGACGCGGGCGAAATACTATACAGGATTTCGCAGTTTGCCGAGCCGAACTACGTCCCCGCCGCCAGCGAGCGCGGCTGGACATACGAGCCGACATTCAACTTCATCACGGGCAACGCCAGCACGGTCAATATCACGATTGACACGGCGGGGACGGCTACGGTACAGGACGTCTGGAACTCGGTGGAGGTATCGGACGAGGACGTGCCGCAAGCTGGCGTTAAAACCCACTACCGCGTGACGCAGGAAGCGACGCATTATCAGCCGTACACGCCGCCCGACGACAACACAGACCCCAGAGATACGGAGGCTGTATCAGGCGCGGGGATACTGCAGACGGACAACGGAAGCTAGCAGGACGGCTTTGTGGAGCTGGAAAGCGGCAATACCCAGCCGATGGAAGTACAATCGTAAAGCGGCGGTAAAAAAACCGCTTCTTTTAATTTTTGGGAGGAAAATATCATGGCAGAACCTACATTCGCCCGTATCGGGTACAAAAACGCGAGCAGTCAGTTTGAACCCTTAAACATCCGGGCGCAGGACGTATTCACCACGGAGAGCGTGAGCGTGGAAACGCACATCACGGACGCGGCGAAGCACCTGACGAACGAACAGGCGACGGCAATCACGAACGCGATTCAGGCGTCGCAAAAGGGCGCCGCAAACGGCGTCGCTCCGCTCGGCGCGGACAGCAAAATTCCCGCGCAGTACGTCAGTATCGACCTGTTCAGTACCTCGCAGGTTGTGGCGACATACAACGCGCTTCTCGCGCTATCCGCGTCAGCGGCGCCGCTGAAAACAACCGCGCTCGTGCAGGACGCGAGCGGAGACAGCACGGTCGCCAGCGGCTGGGCGTTGTATATCCGCACCGCGACGGCGGGAGCCGCCACCGACTGGCTGAAACTGACCGAGGGCGAGGGGCTGGACATTGATTTCAGCAACTATATCCAGACCTCGCAGAAAGACACGGCAAACGGCGTGGCCACCCTCGACGGGGACGGCAAGGTGCCGGGCGAACAGCTGCCCGCAGGAAGCACGTCGGCGCCGGGCGCGGTACAGTTATCCGACGCGGTGAACGCCAACGACAGCGCGAAAGCGGCGACGCAGACGGCGGCAAAGACGGCGTATGACGCGGCAATGCTGCTGGACGCGGCATATTGCGCGGACGAGACGGACATGGCGTCGAAGAACCTCCGCGTCGGGGCGTTCGTGCTGATGGCTGTGGAGAATACGCAGGTGGACGAAGTAACGTAAACGCGGCAAAGAAAGGAGATTTGCATGAGTAGATTCACAAGGGCAAGTTTCGTAGAAATTAGAATCTACGACGACCCTGCAAACCCCAACACAAGCACATACTCGGTGGTTTTGCCTATAACCGCGCTTGAGGGCGTGGTTGACCAGACCACCGGGGACACGCTGGTTCAACTGCTCTCAAGGCAGACGGGGAGCCTGAACGACCATATCGCCAACCTTAATATTCACGTTACAAGCGCGTGGAAAGGGAATGTCGAACAGGCTATCAGCGAACTAATCGCTTTCAGTCAGCGGACAGACGTCTTCGTCACGCCGGAGCAGAAAGAGGCGTGGGACGAGGCAGTCCAGACCGCGCTCGACGCGCTCGCGCTGGCGCAAAACAACGAGGGAGACATCACCGACCTCGGCGGGCGCGTATTGCATATTGAGGACAGCCTGTTCAACGGGATAACGGCTAACCCGTTCACTATCAACTTCGACAGTTTGACGGGGCTGCTCGTAACCCACGGCATTTGGAACCAGACTGCGAGGCGGGTAGAGTGTTGATATGGCGGAACAAACGGAATTCGCGCTTATAACCAAAGCGAAAAACCTCGTAAAACATACGGACACGATGACGAGCGATAAGCGATACCCGAAAAAGTATCGTTTTACGCTGGTTACGAGATTGCAAGACAAGACGCTGGACGTCTTTGAGTGCATACAGGAAGCAAACGAACTCGACCTGAACGACCCGGAGGAGAGCCGCGAGCGGCTAAGGCTTCAACGCCGCGCCATGACCCTCTGCAAGACGGTACTGTTCCTGATTGAGGTATCGCACGAGAAGAATTTAATATCCGGCGACCAGTGCGGCGCGTGGACGAAATACGTACTGGACGTGAAGAACATGGCGGCGAACTGGTACAGGAAAGACAAGAGCCGCGCAAAACTCAAATAACCCACGCACTGGGGTATACCTTGCAGCCTCGAACTCGAACAACGTCCGCAACGTCAACACGACGGTGACGCTCAACAACAACAACGCGTACAACGGGAACATGGGCGTTCGTCCGCTCTGGTGGAAATCGAGAACAAGTAAGCCAAGCCGCAACCCGACGACCGCGAAAGCGGGAAAGGCAAGCGGCAAGGCTGAACGCAGTGAGCCACATCAAAGGAAGGTATATCCCGCCGAAGCGTTGACAGCGAATCGCAACGGCAAACACAAACGCGCCGACGCCGGAGCGGACGCCCGCCGAGGCTGTACGCGGCGCGGAGGGGCTAAGAGCATGACAGAATTCGAGAAAGTCCACGACTTCACGAACCTGTACGCCGCCTACCGCAAATCGCGGCGCGGCAAGCGGGAAAAGGACAGCGTGGCAAAGTTTGAAGCAGGCCTGTTAGAGCAGATCGGAATATTAGCCGAGCAACTCGAAAACAGGACATACAAAATGTCGCCGTACCACAGCTTCATGGTTTACGAACCGAAAAAGAGGGTGGTGATGGCGAACTCGTTCCGTGACAAGGTAGTCCAACACAGCCTGTGCGACAACGCACTGGAGCCGATAATGCAACGCTCGTTCATTCTCGACAACTACGCCGTGCAGGTAGACAAGGGAACGCACTTCGGGCTTGACAGGCTGCGGGAGTTTATGCGTTCCTATTTCTTTTCGCGGAAAGCGGCGGCAGACGAGCAGAGGCTGGCGGCGGGGCTTGCGCCGCTTCCGACCGAGCGCGGGAACTACGCCGAGGGCTGGGTGTTGAAATGCGACGTAGGCAGGTATTTCTATTCGATACCGCACGCTTCGCTGAAAGAGATGGTGCGGCGACATATCAGCGACGAGGGCATTCTTTGGCTGGTTGACATAATAATCGACAGCACGGACGACCCCGGCATACCCATCGGCAACCAGACGAGCCAATGGTTCGCCATAGCCTATCTGAACGGCTTAGACCACTATGTCAAGGAGCGGCTCGGCATACGGTACTACGGGCGGTATATGGACGACTTCTTCCTAATCCACGAAAGCAAGGAGTACCTGCGCCGTTGCCGCGACGAGATAATCCGCTACGCAGGGAAATTGGGACTGACGCTCAACAGCAAGACCAATATATTCCCGCTTCGGAACGGGATAGATTTTCTCGGTTTCCACACCTATCTGACGGAAACCGGGAAAGTCATTCGCAAGGTGCGAAAAGCCAGCAAGGAGCGGGCGAAGCGGAAGCTGCGCGGACAGAAGAAAGCGCTCGACCGAGGCGAGACCACCCTGCGCCACATCGAGGACAGCTATCAGGCATGGCGCAACCACGCGAGCCACGGAAACAGCTATAACATCATGCGCAAGACCGACGCGAAATTCAGAAAATTATTCAAGGAGAGTGAGAAAGCATGGCACAAAACCTAAGCGCCCTCGCCAATGGCGCACTCGTCAAAGACGCGGGGACGACATATAACGGCGTTCCGCTGGCGTTCCGCGTGATTGACAAGAACCACAGCGGGTATCCCGCGAACAGCGTCACGCTGATAACGGACAAGATTATAAGCATTAAGGGTTTCGACGGCAAGGAGTCGGGCAACGCCGACAGCAACCGCGCAAGCTACGGTAATAACCGCTACCGCACAAGCAACCTGCGCCAATGGCTGAACAGCGGCGGCGCGGCAAGCTCGTGGTGGACGGCGCAGAACCTGACGGACGGCACGACGAACACGAACAACAAGGACGCAAGCCCGACGACCGCGAATATGGCGGGCTACAACGGCTACAATACCGAAAAGGGATTCTTGGCGTATTTCAGCGCGGAGCTTCTTGCCCAGTTGATGACGACCTCGCTGACCGTCGCGAAGAACACTATCACGGACGGCGGCTCAAGCGAAACGGTGAGCGACAAGATATTCCTCGCGTCGAATACCGAGGTGGGGCTTGCGAACGAAAACAGCATTGCCGAGGGTTCGGCGTTCGCGATGTTCAACAGCAACGCGGCCCGTAAAGCCACGCCGACCGCCGAAGCCGTGTCAAACAGCAATTACACAAACACAAGCCTTAACACGGGCGCGGCGTGGTATTGGTGGCTTAGGACACCCTATGCGTCGATTTCGTACAGTGCGCGGAGCGTCGGCGCGTCCGGGGCGTTGAGCGACAGCAACGCGTGCAACGGCCATAGGGGCGTTCGTCCGCTTTGTAATCTGCCATCTGGAATCTTGGTATCTGACAGCCCGGACAGCGACGGCGCATACCAGATAATCTGGAATCAGCCGCCCACAGACCCGAGCAGTATTACTGTACCCGGCACGATACTGGCGGGACAGTCGTTCGCGGTTTTGTGGGGCGCGTCGAGCGACCCTGAAAGCGCGTTGTCGGGCTACAAGCTGGAGCGGCAGCTGAACGGGAGCGGGACGTGGACGCAGATTTACAGCGGTTCCTCGCTGACGTTTACGACCTCGGTGGCGTCGGGCAACACCTCCGTGGCGTACAGAGTTAAAGCCTTTGACACGGCGGAACTGGAGAGCGGTTACAGGACGAGCGAGACGCGCACGGTGACGGAGAACAACCCGCCGACGATAAGCGGCAGCGACAGCAACCTCGGCACAAAAACGGGTGCGTTCAACCAGACTTACACGGTGACGGACAGCGACGTGGGCGCGACGATAACAGTCACGGAAAAAATCGACGGCGTACAGAAGCGTAGTTATACGGCGACCTCCGGCGCGTCGCAGACGTTTTCGGTAACGGCTGACGATTTCGTGAAGCTGGCGAACGGGAGCCACACGCTGACGATTACCGCCGCCGACCAGTACGGAGCGAGCGCGACGCGGACATACACGTTCAGCCGGAACGAAAGTCAGATACTCGTGGAGCTTGCCACGCCGCTGGCGGCAGACGCGATGCCGGAGCGGATTATCCTCGCGATTGGGAGAGTGATTCCGGCAGGGGCGACGCTGACGGTGGAGGTTTGCAATAACGGCAACGACGCAAGCCCCGCATGGGAAAATTGTACAAACAACGTGCAAGCGGGACTTCTGTATAATTTTACCAACAGCGCAAAAACGGCGGCGAACTGGGGCGTGAATATCTGGGTGAGCGTAGACCGCAACGGCGCGTCGGGCGACTGCTACATTTCAAGCATAGGGGGGAATTTTGACTAATGGGCATTAGACATAGAGAGGACAGCCTGACCGTTATGCGGCAGGACAGACCAACCGCGCTTGAAGCGAAAATCGCGGAACTGGGGGCGGCTTGCGAAGCCGCCATTTTTGCGGGCGTGGACGTGGAGACTACGCAGGGTGTAGAGCATTTCGCGCTGACGCTGAACGACCAGACCAACCTCGGCAATCTGGCTCTGCAAGCGCAAGCGGGCGCGACGGTACTATATCACGCGGACGGGCAGCTTTGCCGGGGATTCGCCCCGGAGGAACTGCTGGCGGTCGTGGCGGCGGCTATCGCGCACAAGACCTATCACACCACTCTATGCAACCACCTGAACGTCTGGGCGCGGCGCACGGAGGACGAAGCGGAACTCGCCGCGATACGCTACGACAGCCCGCTCCCCGACGACCTCGCGGCAAGCATGACCGCGCTTCTGGGCGGCGGCAATGAGTAGAGCGATTCGCACGGCGACGCTCTGGCTTTGGGGCGGTTTTTTGTACTACGCCATAGAGGTGGTGTGGCGCGGGTACAGCCACCCCGCCATGTTCGCCGTGGGCGGGATTTGTTTCCTGCTCATAGGCGGGATAAACAACTGGTTTCCGTGGACGATGGGACTTGTGTGGCAAGCGCTCATCGGAGCGGCGGCGGTGACGGCGACGGAACTCGCCAGCGGGATACTACTAAACCGCTGGCTTGGCTTGGGCATTTGGGATTACTCCCGAATGCCCTTAAACTTTTTGGGGCAGATTTGCCTCCCGTTCAGCGCGGCGTGGGCAGCCCTTTCCCTGTTCGGGATTTGGCTGGACGACTACCTGCGCTGGAAGCTGTACGGGGAGCAAAAGCCGCAGTACAAACTGATTTAGTAGGGAGACAGAGGCATGGAACTATTGACGGTAATTCTGGGCGGCGGCTCGGCCGCCATTATTTCGGGCGTCATTCAACTCATCGTTTGGAGGATGAACCGAAAAGCGGAGCAAGCGGACAAGGAGACGGACAAAAACAGGCAGATAAAAAACACCCTGAAAATACTGCTTTACGACCGCCTCAAGAACCTATGCTCGCGGCATATCGAGCATAGCGACATCACCGTGAACGACTTGGAGGATTTAATCGCTATGCACAAGGTATACCACGACGACTTGAACGGCAACGGGTTTATAGACAAGCTGATGGAGCAAGTCAAGACCCTGCCCATATCCAACAAATAAGCAGGGAGGATTCAGACATGGCAGACGAAAAGAAAACGCCGCAGGGAAACGAACGGGCGGCGGCGTTGCAGGGCTTAACCCTTGCGACGGGCGAGGAAGTCACAGCGGAGACCCTCGACGAGCTATCAAACGGGAAAGGAGAGGGAGAAGATGAGTAACAGCCCGCTGGTGGTCTATACCAAGCTGTCGCCGAATCACAGCGGCAAGCGAAACCACGTTATCGACACGATAACGATTCACTGCGTGGTCGGGCAAGTCACCGCAGAGGGGCTTGGCGGCTGCTTCGCGCAATCAAGCGCACAGGCAAGCTCAAATTACGGCGTCGATAAGGACGGCAGGGTCGGCATGTACGTAGAGGAATGCAACCGCTCGTGGTGTACTTCGTCGGGAGCGAACGACCACCGCGCCGTGACGATTGAAGTGGCAAGCGATACCAAAGAGCCATACGCGGTGGGCGCCAAAGCCTACGCCGGATTGCTCGACCTCGTAACCGACATTTGCAAGCGCAACGGAATCAAAAAGCTGATATGGTCAACGAATAAGAACAGCCGCGTGAATCACCTGAACGGCTGCAATATGACCGTACACAGAGACTACGCCAACAAGTCCTGCCCCGGCAATTACCTTTATGGGAAGCACGGCGAAATCGCCGCGGAGGTGAACAAGCGGCTCGGAGCGGCGGATTCCGCGCCCACAAAGCCCGCCACTCCGTCCGGCGCGTACAAGGCGGGAGACGTCGCGCAGTTTAACGGCGGCGAGGTCTATACATCGGCGAATGCGGCGACAGCCGCCGCCACAAAGGGCGCGAGCAAGGTGAAAATCACGAGGGTATACGACGGCAAACACCCTTACCACGCCATCAGCGATGACGGAAAAGGCGTGGACGGCTGGGTGGACGCTTCCACGCTTTCCGCTATTGGAGCGGCGGCGCCCGCTGCATTTACGCCCTACACGGTAGTCGTCACAGCGGACACGCTCAACTACCGCTCCGGCGCGGGAACGAACTATCCCGTCAAGGGAACGGTCAAAAAAGGTGAGGTTTACACCATCGTTGCGGAGGCGAGCGGCGCGGGAAGCGCAAAGGGCTGGGGCAAGCTGAAATCCGGCGCGGGCTGGATCAGCCTCGACTACTGCCAAAAGAGATAGGAGGGACGGCGCGATGAGCAGCAAGAAGCAGGGACGGTTCGCCAATACCGTCCTTTTGATTATCGCCGTAACGACGCTTCTGTTCGTAATCGCGCAGATGGTATCGTTTTGGCATACGCAGATAGAGCAGACGACACTCATTACGTGCTACTTCGCGAGCATTGTGACGGAGTGCGCCGGACTGCTCATCAAACGGATATTAGAGAAGAAACCGATTAAAAAAGCCGCTGAGGAAGCGGACAAGGAGGAACAAGGATGATAGACTTAACCCCGATCGCCAAAGCTCTGCTGGGGCTTGTGGCCGCGCTGATAACGGTATTCATTATCCCGTGGCTAAAGCGCAAGGCGAGCGCGGAGCAGCTCGCGCAGATAAAGACGTGGGTAGAAATCGCCGTGACCGCCGCCGAGCAGCTGTACAAAGGCTCTGGGTGCGGCTCGAAAAAGAAGCGGTACGTCCTCGATTTTTTACAGAGCAAAGGCTTCACGATTGACACGGACAGCCTCGACAAGCTGATTGAGGCGGCGGTGTTCAACCTGCCGCAGTACCTGACCGCCGCGGGCATAGCCGACGAAACGGAACAGCCCGCCGAACCTTAAACCCACACCCCCCGACCCACGCGGTCGGGGGCTTTTTTTATTTGTCTATTGTGCTTGGACTTGCCGCCAAGCCGCCGCCGAATCTTTGTCGAAAATTTTCTTAAAAAACTTCTCAAAAGGGTATTGACTTTTTAATCGCACCTTGCTATAATAGGGATACCGAAAGCAAACCAGTACAAAACAACCACGGAGGGCGAATAAAATGTTGAAACAGCAAAACTACGGCGTCGAGATTGAGATGCCGGGAATCACACGCGAGGCGGCGGCAAAGGCTCTGGCGGCGCACTTCGGAACGGAGGCGCGTTACGCGGGCGGTTTCTACGGAGCGTGGGAAGTAACCGACCCGGAGGGCAAGACGTGGAAGCTGATGAGCGACGCGAGCATATACGCCGAGCGCAAAATCGGCAAGAAGCAGTACACTCCGGCGCACGACAAAAGCTACAGCGTCGAGCTTGTAAGCCCGATACTCACCTACCCGGAACTTCCGAAACTGCAAGAAGTAGTGCGGCAGGTGCGCCACGCCGGGGCAAAGGTAAACACAAGCTGCGGGATTCACGTACACGTTGACGCGGCGAACCACAACGCAAAGACCCTGCGTAACCTGCTCGGGATTATGTACGGCAAAGAGGACTTGCTTTTCAAAGCCCTGCAAGTAGACGGACGCCGAGTGAACTACTGCAAAAAGACCCGCGAGGACATACTGACGGCGGCGCGGAAAGACAAGAACCTCGACATGAATCGCCTCGGCGCGATATGGTACGGCACGAAAAACTGGCAGCCTTGCTCCAGCACCCACTACGATAACAGCCGCTACCACGCCCTGAACCTCCACGCGACGTTCAGCAAAAAGACGGTTGAATTCCGGCTTTTCAACAGCACACTTCACGCCGGGGAAGTCAAAGCCTACGTACACCTCGCGCTGGCGGTAAGCGCACAGGCGATACGCCAGAAGTCAACGCAGCTGACCAAGACGGCGAGCGACAACGAGAAATTCACCTTCCGCACTTGGCTCCTGCGGCTCGGCATGATAGGAGAGGAATTCGCCAACACACGCGACCACCTGATGAAACACCTCGACGGAGACGCGGCATGGCGGTACACCCCGGAACACTACCCGACACACCCCGCGAACGTCGCGGCGGAAACGGCAGCCCTCGTTTGAGGGCTGCCAACCCCAAAACAAAAACCATAAGGAGGCAAAGAAAATGAGAGTAACCATCGACGGCAGGACATACCGCGGCGCGACAGCAACCGCGCTGATTGAGGAAATCAAGGAAATGAACTGGGGCGCGACAAAGGTGACCGACGCGGAGGGCTACATCGCCATCCAAGAGGACACCTACAAGAAATTTACGGGCAAGAAGCTGAAACTGCCCAAAGGCGACACGGAAGCGCGGGCAATCGCCATGTTCGAGGCAATCGCGGCGATAGGCGCGTGGCAATTTAACAGGGAGGACTAAGACATGAAAACAACACCGAAAGCGAACACGAAGCGGTTGTATTTTGCTTACGGAAGCAACTGCAACCTGTACCAGATGGCGCGGCGCTGCCCGAGCGCGGCGGTCGTCGGCGCGGTCACGCTGCCGAACTACGCGCTCGGATTCAACGGCAAGCAAAGCGGCTGGGGCGTGGCAAACATCCGGCGCAAAAGCGGCGCGACGGTTCACGGACTGCTCTGGGAGATAACGCCGGAGTGCGAGCGGAGCCTTGACCGCTACGAGGGCTACCCGCACCTGTACGAGAAGCGGAACGTGACGGTCTACGGCGCGGACGGAACGGCATACAAGGCGATGGTCTACGTGATGACCGCCTACTACCGCGAACCCGCGCTCCCGTCAAAGGGCTACTACGACGGAATCGCGGCGGGTTTCTGGCAGAACGAAATCCCAACGGACACGCTGACCGCCGCGCTGGATGAAACCTACGAAAAGGCGGGGCGTTATCAACTGAAAATGGAGGGAATAAGGGCATGAACTACGGGAAAATAACGGAGTTACAGGCAAGGCTGAACGCCATGCGCCCGCTGGACGAAACGGAAAAAGCGAGGCTTCAGCAGGAATTCATCGTCGAGGCGACATACAACTCCAACGCAATCGAGGGGAACACGCTGACCCTGCGCGAGACCGCGCTGATACTGCAAGCGGGCGTGACCATCGCGGAGAAACCGATTAAAGACCACCTCGAGGCGATAGGCTACCGTGACGCGTTCGAGTTTATCTTGCGGCAGACCGACCCGGACGAACCGCTGACCGAATGGACAATCAAGCAGATACACAGCCTCGTCCTGATGAACGATTCCGCGCACAAGGGTGTGTACCGCGGCGTTCCCGTGACCATTATGGGCGCAATGCACACGCCGCCCCAGCCGTATCTGGTACAGCCGCAGATGGAGACGCTGCTCGCGGACTACGGGGCGTTGAAGCGCGAAAAACACATCATAGACGCGGCGGCGGAGTTTCACCTGCGCTTTGAGGGCGTACACCCGTTCATCGACGGAAACGGGCGCACCGGGCGGCTGATACTGAACCTCGAACTGATAAAGGCGGGGCTTTTGCCCGTAAACATCAAGTTTGCCGACAGGCGCAAATACTACGATTGCTTTGACGCGTACCACGGAGGCGGCGACCCGGACGCGCTGGCGCGGCTTATCGCGGGCTACGAGACGGAGGAACTGGAAAGGTATATTAAGATTTTGGAGGGCAGGGACAATGGAAAACAAGAGTAGAATGGGCAGACCGAAAAAGAGCGCGGAGCGGCGCACGGGCGTGAACTGCTACATCGCGGGCGGTTTGCTGGACGAAATCGACGGGTATATCGAGGAAAACAAAGGCAGGGGATACAGCCGTTCGGATTTTATGAATGAGGCGGCGGCGTTTTACCTGAAACACCTCACGGAGACGGAGGGATGAAAGGACGATGAGGAAAAGTCTGGATAAGATACGGGGCGCGCTCCTCGGCGTAGCGGTCGGGGACGCGCTCGGGGCGCCGCTGGAATTCATGAGCGCGGAGGAAATCCGCCAAAAACACGGAACCGTGCGGGAGATGATAGGCGGCGGTTGGCTGAACGTCGCGCCGGGGGAAATCACCGACGATACGCAAATGACGCTCGCCGTCGCGGAGGGGATAGCCGAAAGCCCGAGCGACCCGATACCCGCGATAGGGCGGCGGTTCATCGAGTGGTACGACAGTCAGCCAAAGGATATCGGGAACTGCTGCCGCGCCGCGATAGCCCACGCGAAGCAAATAAAAGCGCACAATGTAGAGGGCTGGTTTACCGCCGCGAGCCTCACTCATGAGGAAACGCACGGTCAGACGGCGGGAAACGGCGCACTCATGCGGACGATATATCCCGCGCTTTTCTACCAACGCGTGAACACCCGCGTAAACGAACCGTCCATCGGGCGCGTGGCGCGTTACACGGCAGGGGCAATCGGCGCCATGACGCATTTACACGCCGACAGCACACTCGCGATTTTAGCCTACACCGAGGCGGTCGCGGAGATAATCGGCGTGGACGAGGACATATACAGATTGCCCGGCGTTGGTACGGGCTACGGCAAAGAGCGGATAGAGTGGCGCATGAAGCGTGTTCGGGAATTGACCGACGAGAGCAACCTGCGCCCGGACGGGTACGTGCTGAACAGTCTCGTCTGCGCGATAAACGCCATACGCGACACAAGCAGCTTCGAGGACGCGCTGGTCTGCGCCGTCAACCTCGGCGGCGACGCGGACACCATAGGCGCGATTACAGGCGGGCTGGCGGGGGCTTTGTACGGCGCGAGGGAAATCCCCCGGCGCTGGACGGACGCGCTCGACGAGGGCATAAAGCGGCGCATAGAACGGCTGGCAAAGACGGCGCACCGGGTAAAGGCTTGACCGCGAAAAAATCTGAAAAAGTTTCAGAAAAGGGCTTGACTTTAAGAACAGGTGCGATTATAATATACTCATACGGTTAAGGGAACGGCAGAGGGGAGTTATCGAGGTGCCAAATTTGCCGAAACTTATAACCGATTTAGACAACAGCAAATTATTGCCATGGCGATGGTGGCGGGATTATGGATCATCATGTTGGCAACCGGGGACATATACACCTCATCGCCGGACATGGCAACCACGGAAGCGGCGGAGGCGGCAATACCGTCAATTTTCACGGTGACCTTCCCGGCATATTCCTTGAGCATATTGTAGATCTGCGCGGCGGCAAACACATCCCCGCCGGGCGAATTGATCCAGACCGTGATATCACCGCTGCCGGATTCCAGTTCATCCCGGAACAGCTTCGGCGTGATTTCATCGCCCCACCATGTTTCATCTGAGATTGCACCGTCGAGGAACAGGGTGCGCCCCTCGCTGTCCGTTTGGGAAAAGTTCCAGAATTTCCTCATTTCTGATCACCTCCATTTTTACCGTATGCCGCACCGACATCGGCAAGTTTTACCATGTTACCGTTAACCATGTAGTTGTTACCGCCCTCCTCATCGGGGATTTCATTGAAGTTCTCAAGCCGCCGCACATCGTTGGGACTCATAAAACCGTTCTGGATACCGATGGCGTAGCCCTTCATGCGGGTTTCGTAATCGCCCCGGAGCAGACCGTCCAGATTGAATTTGAGGAACACCGCATCTTTCTCGGAGGGAAGGATAAGGGCTTGGTGCATTGACTGTTCCCAGCGCACCACCCAAGGATCAAGGGTGTATTTTACAAATTCCAAGGATTGCTGCTCTATGTTGGAAAAACTGCTTTTTTCCAGATCGCCGATCATGTGGGGAGGGATGCGGAAAATCCGGGCGATTTCATTCAGCTGAAACTTGCGTGTTTCCAAAAACTGCGCCTGTTCGGGCGGGATGCTCACCTGATGGAATTTCAGTCCGTCCTCCAACACAGCCACCTTGCCGGAGTTCTTCGCCCCTTTATACAGCGCTTCCCAAGAGTCCCGGATGCCGCCCGGATTTTTAATCGTACCGGGATGTTCCAAAATACCTCCGGGGTTCGCCCCGTTGGCAAAAAAGCTGGCTCCGTAATCCTCTGTGGCAATTGCCATGCCCACCGCGTTCCGGGCGAGGGCGATGGGTGAATAACCCACCAGCCCGTCATAACTCAGTCCCGGAATGTGCAAAACATCTTCTTTGCCAAGCACTACTCCGCCGCTTTTCTCATGCGGGCGGCTCTCGTCCTTGTCGCGCCAGTAGGTATAATAAATCTGTCCGTTTTCGTTCCGGCTGACATCCATTTTGCTCGGAAGAAGCGGATACAGCGCCCGAACCCGACCGCTGCCGTCCCGGATAATCTGCGCGTAGGCATTGCCCCACAAGAGCAGATGGCTCATGAGCGTTTCCCGGAACACGAAGCTGGTCATTTCTGTGTTCGGCGCATTGTGAAGAATGTTATACAGATGATGCTCCGGGGTGATCCGTGAGCCGTTTTCCTCATGGCGGTATACATGGAGCGGCAGACAGGCGATTGCCTCCGAAATTACCCGTACACAGGAATAAACCGCCGCCGTTTGCATGGCAGTGGTTTCATTTACATATGCGCCGGAGGTTGAACCGCCCCAGAATATACTCCGGCTTGTTGAGAGCCTGTTTTTAGGATTTTCTTTTTTGAACCGTGAAAATATACCCATGCCAAGCCCCCTCACTTGCTGTAATAGTACCCGTCCGGGTGATTTGGATCGATGATCAGCATTCCGCGCTCGTCATACGCGCCTTGATTTTCACCGCGAATGGCTCTGTCGAGCGCCATAATCAGCGCGACCGCGCCGTCGATACGCTCCGTTGCCTTTTGTTTATTTGGTTTGATGTTACCCGCCGCATCGGTGCTGACATATAAATTATCCGCCATCCAGCGCAAAGGCGGGTTTCCTGCGTGGGCGATTTTTTTCTCCAATACCAGCCGCATGAGTTCTTTGGTCGCGGGACTCATATCCTTAAAGCCCTGACCGAAAGGAATGACTGTGAATCCCGCACCTTCAAGGTTTTGAGTCATTTCCCAAGCGCCCCAGCGGTCAAAGGCAATCTCCTTGATGTTGTACTTCTTGCCAAGTTCCTCGATATGTTTTTCCACGAAAGAATAGTGGATGACATCGCCCTCGGTGGTATTGAGGAAGCCTTGTGCTTTCCACATATCATAGGGTACATGGTCGCGGCGCACCCTTGTTTCAAGGCACTCGTCGGGTATCCAGAAAAATGGAAGGACAATGTATTTATCCTCTTCATCCTCCGGCGGGAACACCAACACAAACGCTGTGATATCCGTAGTGCTGGACAAATCCAAGCCGCCGTAACACACCCGGTTTTCAAGGATTTTTGTGTCGAATTGAAAGGCACAGCCGTCCCATTTCTCCATGTTCATCCAGCGTACCGACTGCTTCACCCACTGATTAAGGCGCAGCTGACGAAAGATGTTCTCGTTGACGGGATTCAGTTTGGCATCCTCGTATGCGTTCCGCATGGTTTCCATTGTGACGGTAATGCCGAGGGAGGGATTGACTCTGCGCCACACTTCCTCGGAAGTCCAGTCATCGTCATCAGTAGCGGAATATATAACAGGATAAAAGGTCGGGTCGATTTTCCTGCCTTGAAGAACATCCTCGGCTTTTTGGTGCATCTCCCAGCAGATGGAATTTCTGTCCACACCTGCTGTCGTGATAATGAAGTGCAGGGGCTGTTCTCTGGCATCGCCCGAACCCTTGGTCATAACGTCGAAAAGCCGTCTGTCCGGCAGGGCGTGTAATTCATCGAAAATCACGCCGTGGGCGTTCAAGCCGTGCTTGGTATACGCGTCCGCAGAGAGTACCTGATAAAAGCTGTCAAGGGGCGTGAAGGTCATGCGCTTCTGAGCGATATTGAGATTCATGAATTTTTTGAACGCAGGGAACTGATCTATCATATGCACAGCCACATCAAAGACGATACTCGCCTGACTGCGGTCTGACGCGCAGCCGTAGATTTCCCCGCCGCGCTCCGAATCCGTACAGGTCAGCAGAAGCGCCACCGCCGCCGCAAGCTCCGACTTGCCCTGTTTTTTCGGGATTTCCACATAGGCGGTGCGGAATTGGCGGCATTCGTCATAGCGGCGCACGATGCCGAACAGGTCGCGGATAATCTGCTCCTGCCAATCAATCAACTCAAACGGCTCCCCGTACCAGCGCCCCTTGGTGTGGCGCAGATTGTTGACAAAGAATACCGCTGAGTCGGCGAACCGCGATTTATATATTGAACCTTCCGCTTTGAAACGGGAGGGTTTGAAATTTTTCAGACTGCGAAATTCTTCCACATGGTCACCTCCGACAAAAAGCCGGGTGTCCTTGCGGATACCCGGCAGACTCACTCATAAATATATGACTGAAAATAGGATTATAGAAATTGTCCACTGTGTTTTACTGCTGATTTCGAGGCTATTCGCCGCGCAGGATAAAATGAACATAGGTAGCGCGGTCATCCTCGATGAAATTTACCAAAGTGAAGAAGCGTTTTTCATAAGCAAACCGCTGAACGGTCGTAATGTCGAACATATTCGTTTTCCCCTCGGCGCGTATCTCCAAAATCTGCGATTTGATTTCCTCCGTGAACACGCCGACGATTTTGAATTGGTCGACACCCGGAATCAAATTCAAACTTGAACCCGCATCCCACCGGCACAGGATATGCCCGGCATCGTCCACGCCGCGCACGGTCGCGCGTTCTCCGGCGTTCAGCTTGGCATAGGGGTCTTGCATCGGCGCGGTCAACTCAACGCGCGTACCGGGCGCGTATTGCGCCCGTAGGCGCAATACTTCAGCCCCAGAGGGGAAGCTATTCATGGTCGACAACCTCCCCGGCGTTTTCGCCCTCGGCGGGACTTTCCTCGGCGATAGGGGCGGTTTTTTCCGGCTTACCGTAGCGCCAGCCGGAATCCCCGCTGAGATTCCGCATCAGCAGCTTCCGCGCCGCGCCGAATTCTGCGCCGATCATACCCAGCCCGATCAGCCAAACCCGCATGGCGAATTTCTCGTTTTCAAAGGCTTCAGGAGCTTTGGCGGTGACGCGCTTTTTCTCTTTCGCCGTTTTACAAAGGGCGGCGATAAATTGGGCGTAGGCAGTGGCGGCGTCACTGTCCGTGTCGATGGAAAACCAGGGGAATGCGATGCGCTGATCGTCGGGAATTTGAATGGGTAATTCCTCCGCGCCCAGCGCCTTTTTGAGAAGCGCCTCCTTGGCGAGAACCATCTTGGTCAGGTTGTCGATTGCCTCCGGCGTGAAGCCGTCGAGGGGATATTCGATCACCAGCTGGGTGATTTCCGGCGCTGTATCTGCGGCGTTTTCCTCGACTGCGGGGGATTCCGGCGCATCGTTTTCAGGAATTTCCTCCGCTGCCGTGGCTTCCGTCGTTTCCTCCACAGGAGCCTCCTCGGATGCAGAGGGTTTCTCGAAAGGCGCTCCGACCACCGCGAATTCCGTGTGGTGGTTTTCGTCGCTCTTGCTCCAAACCTGCCGCCAGATTCCGTCCGTTTCGTGATCGAAGTACAATCCGTACCCGGCTGCGCGGGCTTCCTCTGCTGTTTCAAAGTGGTCGTGGATAAGAAGTGTGCCGCGCGGAGTGATGAGGTGGAAGGTTCTGCTCTGCTCCGGCTCAAAACCGCGCCCGGCAAGCCCCACAAAAAGGTTTAGGTCGTGTTCGCCGGTGACCATCCCGTTTTTGTCGATGTGGTAGCTGCCCACTTCGTAGGCAAAGGTTGGCGCTCCGAGGTACTTGATCGGCGTGTTTAGAATCTCGCTGATTGCCCCCGCCAGCTTTTTGCGCTCTGTTCCTGTTACATTGAATTTGAATTCCTGCATGGTGATTCCTCCTGAAAAAAGTGTTATTTGCCTTTCGGCAGTTACATTAATCACTCTTTTCGGCTGTAATAGCAAGTCACAAAACATGGGTGTCAAATATCAATTTCGTGGTACGCAAGCCTCTCTCCGCCACGAAGCAGGAACACACCTTCATCGCTTTTTCGGAATTCAATAAAACGCTTTACAATCACATCGCAGTATTTTGGGTCGAGTTCCATTGAACAGTTCGCCCGGTCGGATTGTTCACAGGCAATCAGTGTCGTACCTGAGCCGCCAAACAAATCCAGCACCGTATCGCCCAGCCGGGAGGAATTGCTCACCGCTTTTCCCGCCAGAGCCACCGGCTTCATGGTGGGGTGTTCCTCCGATTTTTTCGGGCGGGGTATCTGCCACAAATCACTTTGCTGCCGATCTTGCAGGGGACAGAGCCGCTTCTCGCCGCCCAGCCAGCCGTACCAAATCGGCTCATATTGCGTGTGGTAGTCTTTCCGGGAAAGCACAAGGGAGTCCTTTGCCCAGATAATTGTGGACGACCAGTGAAAACCGGCTTCTTTCATCGCGGTCATCACGCTGCCCCATTCCTGTGCCGACATGACCACATAGGTCATCGCGCCCGGTTCGCACACATTTGCCATCGCTTTGAAGGTCGAAAGCAGGAAGGCGTAAAAATCCTCGGCGGACATTTTGTCATTGAGAATCTGCCGGGCTTTCCAGCTGGGGTGCTTGGCATCGCCGCCGTAGTCCACGTTCCAAGGCGGATCGGTAAAGACCATCTTCGCCTTCGCGCCGTCCAGCAGTTTTGCCACGATACCGATATCAGTGGAATCCCCGCACATCAGCCTGTGTCTGCCCAGCAGCCATATATCGCCGGACTGCGTGATCGGCTCGGTAATTTTTGCGGCTTCCGCATCGCTGTCGAATTCGTCCTCGGTGATCACGCCGAGTTCCCGGTTGTATTTCTGATACAGCTTGTCGAGTTCCGGCACTTCAAAGCCGGTGAGATCTACCGGGAATCCGCTTTTTTCCAACTCCTGAAGCAGTTCCGACAGTTTGGGAAAATCAAACTCGCCGCTGATTTTATTCAAGGCGATGTTCAGTGCCTTTTCCCGCTGCTCATCCAGATTGACCACGACGCAGTCGATTTCCGCATATCCCAGCTGCACCAGCACCTTGAACCGCTGATGTCCGCCAACGATGTTGCCGGTGCGCTCATTCCAGATGATCGGCTCAACATAGCCGAATTCCTCCACCGAGCGCAGCAGCTTTTCGTATTCGGGATCGCCCGGTTGCAGGTCTTTTCTTGGGTTATATTTCGCCGGATTCAGCCGGTCAATCGGTATTTTCTGTATGTTCATTTGCTCCATGATCCGGCTCTCCCTTCGGTCGTTTTTTGCGGATACGCCCACCCATGATGGCTGTCATCAAGTCTTCTTCGGGGTTGGTGAGCAGCTTTTCGCTGTTGCGGGAAACCACATCCCAGATGCCGCCCCATGTCAGCGCCACATTTTTTTGCAGCTTCAGCATCGCCTCTGTGAAGCCGGTAATCACCGCTTCTTTTTTGTCGTTGAGGGCAACGATGGCGGTTTTCGAAAGCGCGTACTGCGCGTCAATCAGATAATATTTCGCCAGAACGTACTCGCATATATTTTCAACCGGGATCAAATTCAGACACCCGGACGGCTCAAGGTGGTCGAGAGTTCTCTCGAAAATTTCCTCCAGCGTGATGATATGGTTCAGGGCGGGCTTTTGCATGAATTTCAGATATTCCGGCATCTTTGGTCTGGCGTTCTCAGCGCCGCTGAATTCCACCTTTGTCAGCGGACGGTGTCCCGGATTACCCGCCGCCAGCTTCTCCGCCAGCGGTTTCGGCTTTCGTCCCGCGCCTTTTCGCGCTCCGCCTCGCGGCATAACATCACCTCCTGCAAAAAGATTGGTCTTTTCAAAGCATATGCGGTGGCTTTCAAAAAGTTGCAGTTTTCATGCGCTTTTGTCGCTGCCTGTCCGTTTGCGGCGGTTCTTGTCCGCGCCCGTTCTGCCCGGTTTCCCGGCTTTTTCACTGCCAAAAATCCTTTGGATTCCGAGATTTTCCGACTAAACAGCCTGTACATTCTTTGAAAAAAGCTGACTTGTTTGAAAAACGGCTCGTCTGGCACGTTTTTCAAAAGCAAAAACCCGCTGAAATAGCGGGTTTCTGAATGTTTTTGATATTTTTGAATTCGCGGGAGTAGTGTACGAAACCCTGCCGCGCTGTCCGCTAAAAGGCTGTAGAGATTACGATCCCCCCTTGGGGTCAGCGGTCAGAGTTGGTATCAGAGAGAGTGATTGCGGAATGGCAGGGCTTGCAAAGGGCGCGAAGGTTGGAGTCATCATGTGTGCCGCCGTCGGTGACCGGCTTGATATGATGGACTTCCTCGGCTGGAACGTGCCGACCGTGAGCAAGGCAGCTCTCGCAAAGCGGATGCTTCTGGATGTACAAGTCACGGATGGTATGCCAACGTCGACCGTAAACTTTGTTAGAGTCAGGGCGGCGGCGGTATTGGTTGTACTCACGGTTCGCTTGCGAAGCATGGACTTCGCAGTACCGGTTGTGGGTCAGGTTCGGACAGCCGGGGTAAGCGCAGGGCTTCTTGGGTTTATAGGGCATGGATAACACCTCCTTTGGGTTGCCGAGCGGACGGAGCGGAGATAGCGGACTTTCGGGGGGTACATTAATATATATCTTTTTTTCTGAGTTCAATTCTTTTCTGGCGATTAGAAGATAAAGGTTGCGGCAGTCCGTTCACTCCGCGCAAAACCCGCACGGTCGGGAAAAACTCCGTTCTAAAGTCCGCGCAAAGCCGCGCCGAGTCCGCGCCGACGAGCGCCGAAAAAAACCGCCCGAATATTGTCGGGGCAGGTCATAACAAGCGAATGCCGCGCCATGTTTTTCGCCGGGTGAGTGTGTCCTGTCCGCGCTCCAATCCCCGAATACCATCCACATCCTTGTTGAAACGAATTTGTGAGACAACCTTGTGTCCGTTTGTGCCGCAATATTCCTGATAAGCGGCGTAGAGGTCTTCCCGCAGAATCTCTGCTCTGCCATCGATCTCACAGCATTCGCCAATGAACGCCAGCACACTGCTGTTCTCGGCTTTGTAGATTTCCAGTTCGGCGCGGGTGGCGTCGGTTTCTGAGAAACGGAAGTTTTTCTCCATCAGCCGTTTCAGCCCAACAAGCGCCCACATCAGAATGCCATCGGCTTCCACCATCAGCTTTTCCTTGAGGTTGCCGTCCTTCTTATCGTCAGGTATAGTGTGGTCGAAGCGGATCAGGGTCAGTCGGCGGTAGAAGCCGTCCGAGCGGTCGGTGTAGTTTTTCGGAATGTTGTTGCAGGAAAACAGCAACCGGCAGAACGGCTTGAAGGAAAAATACTCCTTGAATTTATGCTGTGCGGATATATAGTCCTCGCCGGTGATCGCCTTAAATGTTCCCGTGTCCCGGATGTTCTCGCTGGGCAAATCCGCAAAGATATTTGCCAGCTTGCCGAACAGCTGAACCGTGGCGAATTTCTCATCCAGCGCTTGCCATGTCAGATTGGATACATTTTCGTGCCGCAAGAGGATATCCTGCACCACATATAAAAAGGTAGACTTCCCGCTGTCCGGCTTGCCGATCATCACGAAGGATTTCTGAGCCTTATTGATGGGGATCAGGAAGTATCCCATAATTTCCTGTATCAGAGGGGTCTCGCTTTCCGGCAGCACATCGTTTAAGTATCGTAAAAATACAGGGCATTTCGCTTCCGGGTCGTAGCTGCCGCCAAGCCGAATGGTTGACAGGATACCGGGATCGTGAGGGAGCAGCTCATCGGTCATCACATTATACAGCCCGTTTTTTAAGTTGATCAGGTAAGGGTTTACGTTTATTTCCCTGACTGTCTTATCCACAAGAATCTGCCATTGCCATTCGGCGTCCCGAATATCAACGGCGGTGGCATAACGGGAGTTCATAAAAGAACGCACCCGGCGCTGCGCGGTTTTGTCATTCTTTGCCGCATACACGCCGTCTTCATAAAAATAATAGCTGTCGCCGCAATAAATGACATGATCGGTTTCGGCGAGGTAGTCGGCAAGCACACCGGGCAAAAAACGCCACGAGCCGCGATTGGTGATTTCATACCAGTCCGGCACATCATCGCCCTGCTTGATTTTCCGTGCTTCCTTGGTTGCTGAGAAAGCGTTGTACAGTTCCTTTTGGAAGCCCGGAAGCGCTTTAATGTCCGCCGCCTTGAAACCGAAATACTCCTTGATGTTATTGTTGATGAAAACCTCTGCCTTGCCGGGCGGGATATTGTACATATACCGATCCACAAACCAGTGTGCCAGTTCAATATCAACAGCGGGGTTGTGTTTCGGTTTGAGGAAAGCCAGCGCCTTGGTCAGGTCGGCTGCCTCCAGCGGAAAAAACGCAAGCCCTGCCGGAGCTTTACATCGGCAAGAGCCATCCTTCATCTTCGGGCAAACGAAGCCACGTTCGGCGATTTTGGCGCAAGTGATAGGCTTCGTGCCGGATTTAAAAAAGTGGTCGATTTTCGACCCAGTATGCTGTGCGTTATATTTCGGATACGGTTTCGACAGCTTATGGATGGCGTCCTCGCCGCCCTCGAATACCGCCAGATTGGTAATCATGGCGTACCAGTCGGGTTCGGACAGGGTTTTCGCGTTGCGCTTACAGTGCTGGAGAAATTGGCATCGTCTGCCGACCACCACCAGCCCTTTTTGTGTACCTCTGCCGCTTATAGCAAAGGACTTCTTTGCCGGGGACACTGCTTCTTCCGAGATTTCCGGCAAAACATCCGACAGTTCTTTTTGGGTATACCGAAGTTCCGGATTGTACTTGATGCATTCCACTGGGATCGGTTCTTCCTTGCAGTGGTTGAAACCCGGAATTCGGAACACCCGGCTTTCGTTCACACAAGCCGGATCAGCACCAAAGTGCGCGATCAGCTGCCGCTGCACATAGCGGAAGCGCTCCACGGTCGCTTTTTTCATCAGCCAGCAGTGCAGGGATTTCCGGGTTTTTACGATCAAGGACGGTTCTAACGGGAAGGCTTGAATCCGTTCCAGCTGCTCCTCCAGCGAAAGGTTGTCGCATTCCATGAATTGCGCGTTGATGCGCTTAATATCCGCATCCTCATGCCCGCCTTGGTTGATGACAAAGTAAATCCCGCGATTCTGAGCATTATGCTCATGCAGATTTTGCAGGATGGCATCGAAGCGCCCTTGTGTTACTTCCAGCTTTTGCCCGGAGAAGGCGCTGTCCGATCTGTCCGAAAATATCCGCAGACATACGGTTTCTTCCGGTTCAAAAAACGCACTCAGAAATTCTTCCGGCGATATTTGAAGCGGCGTAAGGGAATAGTTATTCTTCATAATCGTCGAATTCCTCCAATTCGCCGAAGCGCCCTCCATATGCCGCCTCCGCGACAATCGGGATTGAAAACGCCTCAAAAGGCTTCGTTTCCATACAGTTTTTAATATAAAAAACGGCTTCTTTCAGGCGGTTTTGGGGTAATTCAAACACCAATTCATCGTGAATTTGCAGGATAGGACAAAGCCAAGTCCGTTCGGAAAGCCCAAGGACAATCCTTCCCATAGCCAGTTTCAGGATGTCTGCCGCCGTGCCTTGAATGGGCGTGTTCATTGCTACTCGCTGATTGAAAGCCATGATGTTCCAATTGGGCGAGGTGATACCGGGCAAAGCCCGCCGTCTGCCCAGCCACGTTTCCGTGTACTTTCTGAATTCCGCGCGTTTTTTCGTTTCCTCCTGCCAGCGGGAAAGTCTGGGATACCCGGCTTTCAGGTTGCGGATGATGGTCTCGCATTCGGCAAGGGAAACATCCAGTCCAGCTTTGAATTTCAGCGTTTTTTGCAGCCCCTTTGGGAACAAACCGAAAAATGTACCGAAATTGCAGTTCTTGGCAATGGTGCGCCGTTCCTTGTAGTTCGGCGCGTTTTTATCGGAGGCTTCTTCCAAAGGAATTTTGTAGATGACAGCGGTGGTCAGGGCATGGATATCCCCGCCGGAACGGTAAGTTTCCAGCATCTTTTCGTCTTTGCAGTAGAACGCGCCGACGCGCAGTTCAATCTGGGAAAAGTCCAGCGACAGCAGGATTTTTCCCTCTGGGGCAGTGATGAAGTTACGCACTCCGATGTCATCTGCACCGGCGCGGGGCATATTCTGGCAGTTCGGATTTTTAGAAGCAAAGCGCCCTGTTTCCGTCGCAAGGGGCATCAGATCAGGATGGATGCGCCCGGTGGCATTGTTGACATAGCGCAAATATCCGTCGATGTAAGTGGATTTAATCTTGCCCCAATGCCGGTAGTCCTGCACCAGTTCAAACAGCCGCACCAGTTCGGGGCGCTCCTTCTGGCAATGCTCCTTCAGCAGAATCAACGCCTCATCGTCCAGCGCATCCTGTTCTTTTGCGGTCTGCTTAACCTTTGGTAGCTTCAGACGGTCGAACAGATATTTTTTGAAAGCGGCTGTGCTGGCGTTTGCGCCGATGGAGATATCTCCAATGATGAAGGCGATATCCTTCCGAAGCTGGGTCAGCTTTTCCTCCGCTTCCTTGCTTTTCTCTTCCATGAGAGTGCGGTCGAGGGGAAGTCCGTTATATCGCATGATGCCCACATACACGGCGGTGGGCGATTCGATTTTTTCCACTACATAGCGATGCTTGGGCAGGAAGCGGTCAAACCAGCCGTTCAGCAGATGATACAGTCGCAGAGCATAATCCGAGTCGGCACAAGCGTACCGCACGGTTTTCTCGGACTTCGGGTCGAGTTCATCAAAATGCAAGCCGCCCACGGTGTCCGAATAGGACGGCAGCTGCTCATGGAAATACTCCGGCACAAGGGTTTTCAGACCGCAGTCGCCGAGGGAACGGAGTTCTTTCTCATTTTTATACACCAGCTGCGCCGCCGCGATGGTATCGTAGCACGGCTCCTGAACCACAATGCCCCGTGCATAGAGAAATTGACTCTCGAAGGCGAGGTTGTGGGCGATTTTAGTGACGGACGCGCCGGTGAAAAAATCAGCCAGCCACGCCCAGATTTCTGTCAGTCCTTCAGCATTCTGTCCCACACGGTGAGCGATGGGCAAATACACACCGCTGCCTTCGGCAACCGAAAAGCTGATCCCGACAATATGGGATTTATGGGCATCCAATGCGGCTTTATCTTCATTCCTGTATTTTTCGTCCGGCGCGGTTTCGAAGTCGAAAGCGACGAGGGGTGCGCTGGACAGATAGGTTTGTAATTGCTGTAGGGTATAAATGGATTTATACAGCATAATTCGCCTCCTTTGACACAATGCCTAAGTATATTCATATGACGAAAGAGGCGTGAAAAAATGTTGTCCATGTGTAATTGCGGCAGAATTTTCTGTTTTTCACGTTTTGATGTCTTGCATTCTGATACACCATATGTTATACTATATGATGGAGGTGATGTATGTTGACTATCAGTGAAGCACTAAAAGTGATTCGACAAGAACTAAACATCTCTCAAGAAACCCTCGCAAGAGATTTGAATGTAAGTTATGGAACACTCAATCGCTGGGAGAACAATAAAGTGAAGCCCAGCCGATTAGCAATGGACAAGATAAAGGCATACTGCGCCGAAAATGGCATTACCAGCGAAATTCGAGAAGAGTTAGAAAAATACAGATGAAATTGTTGCAAAATGGTGAGAATGGGCAAACACCACCAAATGAACAACAAAGAGTCCAGTTAATAAGAAAGAGGGGGCGGGGTTATTATGGCGCAGATTGATCTATCAAGAACAAAAAGGATTGATAAGAATCGGAATGTAGTGCATGATAAAGTGTCTTGCACCTACACGGCATTTGAAAATGCAGGTAATAAATATATACAAATTGATACATATGGACGCGTGGAGCGAGAAACACCTGAAAAATTAAGCCAATCTTTGCAGTTTGACAAGGAGTCAGCTAAGTTCCTTGTTGATTTACTGATCAGGGAGTTCAATTTGAACTTGATGTAGTAGAGAAAGAGGAAAGGAGTTGTTAGGCATAACATGAGAACAGTTAATCTGCCGCCCTATGCACCGACACTAATTGAATCAACACGCGCCATCGGCTATACACTGGATGCGGCAATTGCTGATATCGTAGATAACAGCATCTCCGCCTCGGCTTCTTGCGTGGATATTTTTTTCTTTCCAGTGGGAGATTCTTATATAGCGATTTTAGATGATGGTCAAGGGATGAATGCGGATGAACTTGAAAAAGCCATGCGTTACGGCAGCCAAAACCCCAAGGAGAAACGAGATGCTGATGATTTAGGACGTTTCGGATTGGGCTTGAAAACGGCATCACTGTCACAATGCCGAACACTTACCGTCGTAAGTAAACAAAAAGGACATATTGAAGCTCGTTGTTGGGATATTGACCATGTTATTGAATCGTATGACTGGTCACTTATAGCTTTCGATTCCGAAGAAGAAATAAACGCGATTCCTCGTATTTCTGAGTTGAAGCAATTGGATTCTGGGACTCTTGTTGTTTGGCAAAATCTCGATAGACTAAAAGTTGGAGAAATAGATTTCAGCCGTTCTATGGCTAAAAAGATGGATGATGTCCGTTCTCATATTTCTCTTGTGTTTCACCGTTACATAAGTGGGGAGCCGGGATTAAAACGAATGCAAATCAAAATGAATAATACCATCGTTGAACCCGCAGACCCGTTTCTTTCCAAAAGAAACACTCAAGTCATGGCTGATGAAATTCTCAACATAGAAGGTTCAAAGGTTTTGGTACGCCCATATATTTTGCCTCATATATCAAACTTGAGCAATGAAGAAATTTCCGCTCTTGGAGGCAAAGAAGGGCTTCGTAAGTGTCAGGGGTTTTATATATACAGAAACAAGCGGCTCCTTGTATGGGGAACTTGGTTCAGAATGATGCATCAAGCCGAGCTTTCGAAGCTGGCGCGTGTTCAGGTAGATATACCGAATGAGTTGGATGACCTATGGACGCTTGACATAAAGAAATCAACTGCTATGCCACCGGAAGAAGTGAGAAATAATCTTACTTCCGTAATCGAGCGGCTTGCAGAACATAGCAAGCGCACATGGGTATTTCGTGGAAAAAAAGAAACGCAAGATTCAGTAGTCCATGTTTGGCAACGTTTTAAGGGAAAACAGGGCGGATCGTATTATGCCATAAATCGAGATCATCCGTTGGTTGAAGTTTTCGTAGATTCTCCGCTACAGATGAAGCGAAATATCGAAAACCTTTTGAAAGCAATTGAGACGGGGCTTCCGTTGAGTTCGCTTTATTTAGACTTAAACTCAGACAAGCCCATTGAAAACGATGTCGACACTCCCCAGCAGGAAGTGGAAGTGTTATTGCAGGGATTACTATCTCAAATAACAACGAATGCTGGCAAAAAAGAATTACTTGATAGACTCGCTGTTTCTGAGCCGTTTATCAGCTTTCCTAAACTTATTGAAAAATACCGGATTGGAGGCAATATAAATGGCAACAACTAAAGCGGAGCCACTGGAAGGAATTATTACAACTGCGATAAACTCAGAGTATCCAGATGTGCCTCCAACTGAAGCGGTTTTTGATGAAAAAGTTGAAATTCTTCGGCAATCTATGGCTGTTTTATATCCAGTCACAGACGAGGAGTTTGCTGAAATAAAGCGTAAACTTAAGGCGAACATAGTTGTTCAGATGGATTTGGGTGTTCTTATTAAAGATCGTCAACAACATCTGCCGTGGCTTTCTGCACGTCGTGAATCTTTGGACTTTTTCTTTTGGAATAGATACAAAACCTATTTAGAGCAAGTAAAGCATTGGAACCCTCGTGTAACAGGCAACCTCGGACGTGTTTCTGATGAGATCGTTGATTATCTCGGCGATCCAAAAAGTGACACTTCGTTCCAACGACGCGGTCTTGTGCTTGGCGATGTTCAGTCGGGTAAAACCGCAAACTATACAGCCATATGTAACAAGGCGGCAGATACTGGTTATCGTGTCATTATTATTCTCGCGGGAACGATGGAAAATTTACGCCAGCAAACACAAGAGCGACTTGATGCCGAGTTCTCCGGAAGAATGAGCCAGTATCTCCTCGATCCAAAACAGGAGATTGAAAATGTGCCTGTCGGTGTTGGTAAATATGGTCAAGAGAAACAAATCGCTACATTTACATCGGTTACAAAAGATTTCGATAAAAATATCCTTCGTGCTTTAAAGCTATCGCTTCATAATGTGAATACCACTGTTCTTTTTGTTATCAAAAAGAACAAAAGTATCCTTAATAACCTGATCAAATGGCTTAAGAGCAATAATTTAGATGCCAGGGGAGCTATCAACCTTCCGATGCTCTTGATTGACGATGAGGCAGATAACGCCTCCGTAAACACAAAAAAAGACGACGAAGATCCGACGGCAATTAACGATGCTATTCGTCGGCTCTTGAAACTGTTTCGGCAAGCCTCTTATCTTGGAATAACGGCTACGCCATATGCAAACATTTTCATTAACCCCGAAACGGAAACAGAAATGCAGGGAGATGATTTATTTCCCAGAGATTTTATATATTCACTGGCACCGCCAACAAATTACATTGGTGCAGAAAATATATTCGGTGAACAGGCTCAGTTTTCTAACGCTTTGCAAGAAATACATCCGCAAGAAATGGATGCCTTTTTCCCGTTTAATCATAAAAAAGACCTTGTAGTGGATGACTTACCCCCCAGTATGAAAGAAGCAATGGCATATTTCCTCTTGGTAAATGGGATTCGCGATATGCGGGGCGACATCAAAGAACACCGTTCCATGATGATCCATGTCAGCCGATTTACTGATGTTCAGAATCATATTAGCGCGTTGGCTCACAACTGGGTTGAAAATATGCGGTCAGACCTTCGTAATTTTGCATCTTTATCTGAACTTGAGAGTGATAAAATCAATAATATCTCCTTCCTGAAAGCAGTATGGCAAAAACACGGTTTGTCAGAAAAGGCAGGAATTAATGGCGTTCCGATGTCATGGCATAGGTTTTTATCAGAATACCTCTTCAAGGCAGTTGCTCCTGTTGTAGTCCGTGCTGTGAACCAGAAAAACAGCTCTGCAGGCTTGGATTATTATAGTCATCGTGACGATGGGCTTCGCGTTATAGCGGTCGGCGGCAATAGCCTTTCGCGTGGGCTTACGCTTGAAGGGTTATGCGTGAGTTACTTCTATCGCCGTTCGCAAATGTACGACACACTTCTTCAGATGGGGCGTTGGTTTGGTTATCGTCCGGGTTATGATGATTTGTTCAAGATTTGGATTAGCATCGAAGCCATTGATTGGTATGGTTACATAACCGCAGCCGCCGAAGAATTAAAATTGGAAATTACTCGAATGAAGGATGCTAACCAGACGCCGATGGAGTTTGGTTTAAAGGTTCGCCAAGATCCAGCTTCCCTTATAGTAACGGCAAGAAATAAAATGCGTTCTGCAACATCTGTAAAACGCCCGATTACGGTATCCGGACGTTTGCTTGAAACTCCACGCTTAAGGGCAGACTCCAAATCGCTCAAAGAGAACGAAGAAACTTTCAGGGATTTTGTAGCTCGTTTGCCTGAAATGGGACAACGAGTTTCTCGTGATGGAATCAATTTATGGGAAGGTGTTAACAAAGATGAGATTCAACAGCTTATTCGCGACTTTAAAACACATCCTTGGCATTTGGCTTTTCAAGGAGCGGCACTGGCTGACTTTATTGAAGGTTGCTCTGATATAACCTCTTGGGATGTCGTAATTGCGGAAGGCTCTGGAGATGAAGTCACTCTTTCCTGTGGGGAAGCAACAATTGACATAAAGACCGAAAGCCGTATTGTCAAAGCTACGAAAGAACAAATTAGCATCAGTGGCACTAAAGTTCGTGTAGGTGCTGGTGGTGTAGCTCGACTTGGATTAACGCAGAAACAAAAAGACGAAGCGGAAGACAAATTCAGGAAAAGTAATAATAAAAAGCACGTTCCCGACAGTGCATATTTGAAAATCAATCGCAATCCAATTCTTATGCTTCATGTGGTTTCGGTTGATAGAATAAAAACGGATGCCCACGGTATTCTCAGAACACAGATTGATGAGGGATGCCAAGTACCTGATTATCTCTATGCTTTGGGAATAGGTATTCCAGAAATAGGAACCGAACGGATTGCATACTACATGGTCAATATGGTTGAGCTTAAGAATTACTACGATGCCGAGGAGGATGAGGACGAATGAGAATAACACCAGAAATCCTTGAACGGCAGTGGAACAGCATCACATACACAAGCGGTGGTTTTCTGCAAATCGACACGCAACATCCACTTGAGTGGCATATTGGCTACCAGTCGATCAGCCAAAGGACACTACTACTGGTAAGTGATACAGAAATCGGAGTTATTGAATCCTCAAAATCAATGATTGTTAGCCGTCGTAGGCGAGAATCTGACAATCGCTGGACGCTCTCATTTGAATTGCTCAGAAACGAGCAACAAAGTGTATTTGCCATACTTTGCTGTGATATTATCGAGAATTCGCGCCCTGCGGCAAATGAAGCCGAAGCTCTTAAGCTGGTTATAAACAGATATAGACAATGGAGCAAACTGCTTGAGACTCAGCGAAGCGGTCTTATGGATGAGTATAGCCGCAAAGGTCTTCTCGGAGAGCTTTTGTTTTTGGAGGAGAGGATTAATTCGACACCATCAACTTTAATGGCGGTTCAAGGTTGGTCTGGTGCCGACAAAGCTGATCAGGACTTTATGTATCCTGATGGTTGGTTTGAAATAAAGAGCATAGGCACCTCGGCTACAAGCGTCACCATTTCATCTCTTGAACAGCTTGCTTGCAAAGATGCCGGAGAACTGGTTATTATTCGCATCGATAAAGTTGCCCCTGAAAGAACAGGAGCGGTATCGCTAAATGATCTTGTCCACAGAATCAGCGAAATCCTTGTCAGCAATGCCGATGCATTGGACTTGTTCCGTACAAAGCTAAATGAGTACGGCTACATTGATCTACAGGAGTATTCGGAACAGAAGTATTTTTGTTCGGGAACGCAGCGATTCCAAGTGGATGAGGATTTTCCAAGGCTCACAGTGGCGAATGTGCCGACGCAAGTAACTTCGGCGCACTATGAATTAGATTTGCCAGCACTGGCAAACTGGGAAAAGGAGTAAAAAGATGGACGCACAAGAATTTAGAAAAGACTTCCTCGAAGATATTAAAGCCGATGCCTTAGCATCCGGTGAGGGTTCTTGTGCCTCTTTTGTGTCCGCATTCGCTCGATATCTCCAAGAAGCCGATTTTCTTTTGGATTTTACATCTTCATATTTTGAAGGAACAGGCAAACAAAACAGGAAGATCCGGGTCGACGGATACACCTACGATGAGTTTGATAAAACCATGAGCCTTGTCATTGCTGATTACGATGTTGCTGATGATGAGCGAGTTCTCGCTAAGACTCAGGCTGGGCAGTTACAGAACAGGCTAATCTACTTTATAGAAAATGCTCTGAACACGCAACTTCACAGAAATGTGGAGATGAGCCGCCCATGTTCGGATTTGGTTGATTTGCTTCGTGAAAAGCGCAAAGAGATCCGTAAATATCAACTACTCGTTTTTACCACAGCAAACATCAGCTCAACCATTAAAATCCTTGAGTCACCGGAAATTGATGGAGTACCGTCTGAATGCCAAATATGGGATGTTGAGCGTTTGTTCCAGCTTTGTGGCTCTGAAGCGGGAAGAAATATAATTGAAATTGACTTCAAAGAATATTCAAGTAAGGGTATCCCTTGTTTGGAAGCCAGCGGAGCCGCAACGGATGATTTTGATAGTTACCTTTGCATAATTCCGGGAACGCTTCTCGCCGATATATACGACAGATACGGAAGTTCGTTGCTCGAAGGAAACGTGCGATCATTCCTATCGACCAAAGTCGCTGTGAACAAAAAAATCCGAACAACGATTTTGCAACAGCCAGAGCGTTTCTTCGCTTATAACAACGGTATCTCTGCTACAGCAATGGATGTTCAATTTGATCAAACAGAAAACGGTATGTTTCTTGTCTCGGCAAAAGATTTCCAAATAATCAACGGCGGTCAAACGACAGCATCGCTTTCGAGTGCGAGATATAACTATAAGGATAAGGCAAATCTTAATGTGATTTTTGTCCAGATGAAGCTGACGGTTATCAAGGGTTCATTGGAAGAGGAAGCCTCTACTACGCTTGTACAGAATATATCACGTTCTTCGAATAGCCAGAACAAAGTCAGTGATGCAGACTTTTTTTCGACACACCCATTTCATGTTCAAATGGAGCGTTGTTCCCAGCGGCTTGGTGCGAGAGGCACTGGCGGCTTGCAGTTTGAAACAAAATGGTTTTACGAGCGAGCGCGTGGGCAATACCTTCAGAAGCAGATGCGGATGACTCCGGGCGAGAAGAAGAAATTCTTGTTGCAAAATCCAAAGGATCAACTTATAACAAAAACAGATCTTGCAAAGGTGCGCAATACATGGGATGGGCTTCCGCACATTGTCAGCAAAGGCGCACAAACAAACTTTACTGAGTTTGCTCAAAAAATCAGCGATGCTTGGGAAAAAGATGACGGTCTTCTTTTTGGAGAAAAATACTTCCAAGAGTCGGCTGCTCTTTGCTTGTTGTTTCGATTCACCGAGAAAATGATCCCTCAACAAAGTTGGTATCAGCAAGGATATCGAGCCAATATCGTAACCTATACCATAGCCTTATTGCATAAACTAATTAAAGATAAGTGTCCTAAGAAGGATTTTGACTTGATGGGGATTTGGAATCGTCAAGCCATACCCGTTGCCGTTCAGACTGCATTGGTTGAACTGTCAGAACTTGTGTATGATAAGCTAACCGATCCTCAGCGCGGAGTTGAAAACGTAACTCAATGGTGCAAACGAGAAGGTTGTTGGAAAAGCGTTCAAGAAATCGAATATAACCTGCACGATGATATCGTGGACTGTTTAATAGGGCAGGAAGATATACGCGTTGTCGTGCGAGAAGCCAAAGCTGATCGCCGGATTGAATTAGACGCTGATGCCATGACAAAAGTGGTTGAAATAACTGCCACGCAATGGCGAAGCATAATGGCATTTGCAGTAGGCAAGAAGATGGTTTCGCCAGAAGAACTCACCGCCTTGCGAATTGCCTGCCAACTTCCGATGAAAGTGCCAACCCCGGCACAAAGCAGGAAATTGATTGTTTTGCTTGAAAAAATATACGAGGAGGGTTTTAAGCTGTGAAATCAATAGTGCGAAAAAAATATAGTATTGTCGATTTGTTCGCTGGAGCTGGCGGGCTGAGTTACGGCTTCCTCCAAACAGGACACTTTGAAGTCAAAGCCGCTTTTGAGAACAACCGAAATGCACAAAAGACCTATAAAAAGAACCATGGCGATGCCGCAGTTTATGATGATGTTGCCGATGCCCTCACAGTTGAAATCAAACAGAAGCTCGGCATGGTAGATGTTGTCATTGGCGGTCCCCCATGTCAAGGATTTTCCAATGCCAACCGACAAAAGAACCATGCCATTAGCCAGAACAATTCGCTTGTAAAAAAATTCGTTCAAGCGGTACTCCATCTGAATCCTACAGCGTTTGTGATGGAGAATGTAAGTATGCTTCAATCAAACGTTCATCAGTTTTTCGTAGATGAAAATGACGGCGAAACGATAAAAAAATACGGAATCCAAACAACTGCTACGACCATACCATTACTTGACGCTGAGTTCCTATTTGAAGGTGCTGAAGATGTTGTAGCTGATGTTGAAGCAATAAATCGATTCTTGTGGGATGAAGAAGAATACCTCGTTCTTAATGTCATATATAAGAATCGCAAGAACGGTAACAAGCTCATAGTAGCTTTGACAAAGCATCAAAAAAAGCTATTAAAGCTTGCAGATGTTCTTTTGACAGTAAAAGGCGATCAGCATTTATCTGAACAATGGAGAGCGGTTGGGCGAGCTATTCGATGTTATTTTGAAGGCAAGTTAACTGCGATGGAAGCCGAAAAATTATGCGTTTCTATTGAACCAGCAATCATGCTTCAGAGAATGCTCTCTAAAGCACTGGAGATCCATGAAAATAAAATTGTTGTTGCTGGGTATAACAGAAATCATGGATTGGTTGCGGAAGTGACTTCTATGGCAGTAATTGAATATATAAAGAAAATCCTCGGTGCACCAAGTAGTGGTTATGTCATTAAAGATGGAGTATTATCCGCTGCTACTTTCGGTGCACCGCAAAAGCGTATGCGCTTTGTGATTATAGGTATCAAAAAAGAACGCGCTTCAGAGGGAGTGGACTTACCCAAGGGGATGGTTGCAGAAGACAATTTCAATACAGTTTGGAATGCTATTTCTGATATTGAAGATGTCGAACCCTCTTCCGCTGTTTCTGTTGGTAATGAGGGCGTTGTATTACTTCCAAAGAAAGTAAACGGTTTAGGTGGGCAGTTACGAGATTCAAAAAAGCTGTATAATCACGTTGCTACCGACACTACACCAGAAGCCTTGGAGCGTTTCAAGGCAATCCAGCAAGGTGCAAACTTCCATAGTCTTGCTCCTGAATTGCGGACTACTTATTCTGATCCTAAAAGGACGCAGAACACAATTTATTTACGATTGAATTATCAAGAGCCATCTGGCACCGTTGTAAATGTTAGAAAGTCTATGTGGATTCATCCCGTGAAAGATAGGGCATTAAGCGTCCGCGAAGCGGCGCGATTACAAACCTTTCCAGATAGCTTTATCTTCTGCGGAACAAAAGACTCTCAATACCAGCAAGTAGGCAATGCAGTGCCTCCGATATTAGCTAAAGCTATCGCAGAGCATTTGTATCGTTATCTTGATGACGATAACGATTGCAACCCAGTTTCACCCGCCCGGTTAAACAAATCTACGGACTAACCCTGATTTGAAACGCGACAATTTGGTGAGGGCTTGTATGCAGAATAATATTAGAATCGACGTCTATTGCCAATTGTGCCGATAGGATTTGAACCTATACCATAAAAGCAGAAGAGCCGCTAACATTCGGCTCTTCTAAATCCAATCTGTTATCAGTTGCTTTCGTTTATTTTTTTTGATTCCTCAAATATGAGGTAACAGATTCTTTCAGCGATTTCCCTTCTGACAAAAAAACAATATTTACAGCAATCTCACCACATCTAAAAGCATAGGGGTTTTTGATTTGCGCTAAAAATTGTTCGGCTCGTTTATTTACACAAGGTGTCATATCTATTTTTATATCTTCAATGTTCACACGCTCATCATATGTAGGGTGAACGGATTTCAAAGTCCGTAACTGACATATATCCAAAAAATCACACCTCTCATAATGGTCTATTTCATTTTATGAAAGGCGAAACAATAACTTTCTTGTAGACAAGCTGAAAAGTTTCAAAGCCTCTGGATCGATATTTTTATCGTTCCTGCGGCTTTGCTTTGTATTGCAGAACCCCCTTATTCATGAGGTTTTCAGCGGTTGCGGATAAATGATCGCCGCAGTTGCTGCCGTTGCTGCCGCCGTTTGCGCCGTTTCCGCTGTTTCCGCTGTTTCCGCCGTTTCCGCCGTTTTCGCTGTTTTTGCCGTTGTCGCCGTTTCCGCTGTTTTCCTCCGGCTCTTCCTCCCCGGGCGGCTTTTCCCCTGCGGGCGCCGCCACGGTGGTGAAGGCATGGCTGCTGTCGTCCGCCATCACGTTGCCGGCCCTGTCCCGGAAGCCGGAGACCGTGACGGTGTATTCCGTGGCATAGTCCAGGCCGGAGTAGGGGAGGGTGCAGACGGTACCGTCCTCCGACCACTCGCCGGTCTCTTCCGCCGCGCCGCTGCCGCCGGAAAGCGACGCCGTGCCGCCGTACTCCGTGTCCATCGGCTCGCTGAACGTCAGGACGAGGCTGCCGCTTACGGGCGCGCCCGTGCCGGACGGCGTGACGGATCCCACGGACGGCGGGGTGATGTCACGCGGCGTGCCGGCGAAGTTAGTGTGGTAGTCGCCGTTTTGCTGCTCCACGAAGAGATAGAGGTTGTCCGCGGCCGGGTCGAAGCCCTCCGGCAGCGTCACCTCGACGCTGCCGCTTTCGTCCTCCGTGCTTTCTATCGCCTTGAGCCTGCCGTAGTGGGTGATGACGTCGTCCCCGTCCCTGACCAGGGCGGAGAGGAAGTAGTGGATCTCCCCCTCGCTTGCTTGGTATGCCGCGCCGCTGTAGGAGACGGTCAGCGTATTGCCGCTGCGGGAGAGGCTGTCCAGCGTAAAGTCCGGGGCGAGGCCGGCGTCCTCCATCGTGAATTTATAGTCGTCCTCCGGCGGTGTATATGGATCGAGGGTGCTGGCGACTGCGGAGTTTTTGTTTTTTGCGTCGGACATGAAGAGGGCCGAGGACAGATCCAGCCAGAAAGCGGGGCGGACACCGTACGCAGAGGAGGCCGTGTGCAATCCCTGCGCCGCCTTACTCTGATAGTGGTAGCTCCACACATTAGTATTGTTGCCGCCCGGCGAGCGAAGATAATAATGGAAGCCGAAATCCCGTTCTGCTGGCGTGAGCGCGTTGTACTCGCTATAGGAGAGGGGCCAGAGCAGCTGGTCTATGGCGTCCGCTCCCGCCATCTCGACGCCGGTGTCGTACATCCCGTCCCCCTGGGTCCCTGTCAGCGTCCGTCTCACGATCAGCGCTTTTTCAAGGCTGGACAGGTAGTTTACCTTAAAGGTGATCTGCTCCTGCAAGTTGCTGCCCTGGTACTGGGAGGAGTATGGGTTTTGCGGGTTAAACTGCACCTTGCCGAAGCCGTCCGCCTCCTCCGAATAGGTCTTCAGGAACAGCGTCGCCTTCCCCTCCCCGGGTCGGAAGCCGTCCGCATTCCTCTCCCCGTTTGGGATCAGCAGCCACTGGTAGCCGCCGAAGCCCACGGTCTTCAAGACAGCGGCTTCTTCCTCTGCCAGCGCCGGGGCCGGGGCTGCGGACAGCGCCGCCAGGGCAAAGGACAGGACGGCGACCGCGATCCTCCCGCCGTTCTTCCTTCCGGCCTTCCTCTTCCGTGCTGTATTCATCTGTCTGCCTTCCTTTCCGCGCCGTCAAAAGGCGTACCTTTTGACAGTGGCCGGATTCCTGCGGCCAGATTCACAGAAATTTCCATATTTATTCCAATCAGGAAATATCTTGTGCTTTTTCTAGAAAAATTGTTTGTAATCTGTGCAGAATTGTGGTAAAATAAAAAACACAATGCGTATTTTGGCCACTGTCAAAAGGTACACCTTTTGACAGCAAGGGTTTTCTGCGGCCTGTCCCGGCTTTTCCGGCATACAGCCGGCCTTTCGTTTCCCGTTTTCCCTGCCGTCCGTCCCCTTGTTTCCTGTTCCTCCTTTTTTCGCGTCTGCGGATTTCTGCGCCGGCAGGCGGGAAGACAGGCCTGCCGGTCCCGGGAAGCCGTCCGGGGTTTTGGGTAGGCCTTTATGCCAGGGCCTGGTTCCGGGTCGCCCCGAAAGAGGTTCGGAAAAAATGGAGAATGGTCAGGAGGAAAAGCCTGGCGCTTCTGTTCCGCAGACGGCAATTCCTCCTTGCAAAGTCTCCTTCGCCGTGATAGAATCATCCTGACGGAAACCGGCCGGCAGGAAGGGAACGCGGTGTTGGCGGGGTGTCCGGTACCGGTATTTTGTTCCGGAAAGGAGGGGCATGTCCATGGATTATTTGATTATTTCCGGCAATCCCAAACAAGACGGGCTGTGCGCTTCCGTCACGGCGGCAATCCGCAGAGGCGCGCAGGACGGCGGCGCCCGGGTACAGGTGCTGACGGTGGACGGCATGGAGGCGTGCAGGTGCTGCGGGAACGGCTGGGGAACCTGCCGCGAAAAGCATCGGTGCGCTTTCGGCCGGGACGGCTTTGACGCCGCCCAGCAGGCGGTCAAGGACGCGGAGCTGCTCTGCCTGATTACGCCTGTTTACTGGGGCGAAACGGCGGAAGGGCTGAAAGCCTTTCTGGATAAACTGCGCCGCTGTGAATTTGGGCAGAACGGCGCCATGTCCGGCAAGCCTGTGCTGCTGGCCGCTTCGCCGGGAGGGTCGGGGAACGGGCTTCTGACCTGTCTTGACCAGATGGATCGTTTCTGCCGCCATACCGGCGCGGTCATCTTCGACTACATAGGTATCAACCGCTGGAACAGCGACTATAAGCGCGGCGCGGCATACGAGGCGGCAAAGGCTATGGCGCAGGGACGAAAGGCGGGCGAAACGCTTTGACCGCAGGAAGCGCGGGCAGCCGCTCCGGATCCTGGCCGTGGGGATTTCCGGGGCGGCTGCGAAGATTTTCCGTAAGGAATGCTTGATATGTCGTGGGTTCTGTGTCATAATCATGGTATCCTTATCTTTAAGGGAGGCCGAAGCTGGGCGGGAGGCGGCCAAAATGGCGGAGACGCTTCCGCGGGACAGCGCGGCCAAGGCGAGCGGGCAGCCCGGGACGGAGATCCCTCCCTTAAGCCGGTTCCCGGAGCGGGTCGCGTCATGACGCCGATCCGGAGGCGGGGCGTACCAGGGCGAGGGCGGAGCCATTGACAGCTCCGGAACGGAAAGAAAAACAGACAGGATACAACAGACAAGGAGAACCCCTGAAATGGCCTGTGGAGAAATTTTAGCCAAACTAAGGAAAGAGCGCAGATACACGCAGCAGAAAGTCGCCGCGATCCTGCATGTATCTAAGTCTACCATTTCCAATTATGAGAAGTCGGTCTACCATCCGCCGTATGACATACTGGTGAACTTTAGCGAAATGTATGGAGTATCCGTGGATTATCTCCTGGGGAGGACAGACTGTAGGATAGAGATCGACCGCTTGGATCAAAAGCTTGCGTATGGCTATACCCTGAAAAACTGCATAGACTGCATCATGGAGGCGGACAAGGAGAAAACGGCGCATCTGCTGAAATACTTTGAGCTGACACAGCCCGACTTCAGAAAGAAGAAAAGGAAACGCGGGGCAGAAAAAAGTAAGGCAGAAAGAAATAAGATCGAAAAAAGTAAAGAAGAAAGAAATAAGGTAGAACAAAGCAAGGCAGAAAGAAATAAGGTAGAAGAAAGCAAGGCAGAAAGACATAAGATCGAAACAAGTAAAGAAGCATAAGGAAGAACAAAGCAAGGAAATGGGGCGGCAGCAGATGACAGCTGTTGTCCGGGCAGGCCATGCCGGATCACGGAGGAGCCGAACAAGATCTTTGACGAAATGCGGAAGCCGTCGCACAAAGCCATGAGATACACCGGGCTGTCTTGATTTAGAAATCGCGGATCCGAGCCGCGGCGTATCCTCCTCCGGAGCGTATCGAAGTGCGTAGCGCACCAAGATACGCTCCCGGTATTTGGCGGCTGCACAGGAACCACGATTTGCGAAGCAAATTGTGGGATCCTATCCGCGGGACAGAATACGGCCGGATGGCCGTGTCCTTGCCATGACTGCGGGCAATCATGGCAGCCCATCCGTATGGGAAATGGCAGCCGACAGTCCCAAAGAGAGAAGCGGGATTTGGGAAGGATGGTCATAAATATGCAGGTTGAGGATGGTTATCCTAGGGATGGTTCTCAAATGAAGATCTTGTATTTGGAATGCAATATGGGCGCCGCGGGCGATATGCTTATGGGGGCGCTTCTGGATGTGTTTCCGGCAAAAGAGGATTTTCTTCAGCGGCTGAACGCGGCGGGCATACCGGATGTGAGCGTGAAAGCGGAAACCAGCGTGAAATGCGGGATCTATGGCACTCATGTGAGGGTGGACATAAAAGGGCAGGAAGAAGTCGGCGAAGACGTCGCCTTAGAACACCGCCATGGCTTCCCCCATGACCACCGCGAGGAAGGCCATGGCCACCATGACCAAGATCCTGCTGCTTGCAGGGAACCGCGGATCCACCCCGCCCGACCCCGCGCTCCTTCTGAGGAACCTCACGCTCACCCTCACGTCCGCCAGGGAGCAGCAGCGCACCGCCATGCCGGAATACGGGAAATACTGGAAATCATTGACAGCCTCCGTGTTCCGCCCGGCGTCAAGGAGGACGCGAAAGGGGTCTACCGCCTGATTGCCGAGGCGGAAAGCAAGGTACACGGGAAACCCGTGGCGGAAGTGCATTTCCACGAAGTAGGGATGATGGACGCTCTCGCGGATCTTGTCGGGTGTATCCTCCTGCTCCGTGAGCTGAACGTGGAAAAGGTGATCGTTTCGCCTGTGAACGTAGGCTTTGGGCAAGTAAAATGCGCTCATGGGATCCTTCCGGTTCCGGCTCCCGCGACTGCCCTGCTGCTTGCCGGGGTGCCTTGTTATGCGGGAAACGTAGAGGGGGAATTATGTACCCCAACAGGCGCCGCGCTCCTGCGGTATTTTGCGGACAGCTATTCCCGCCTGCCGCAGATGAAAGTGGAAAAAATAGGGTACGGCATGGGGAAGAAGGATTTTCCGGCGGCGAACTGCGTAAGGGCAATCCTAGGAGAGGCTGTTCCCGGGCAGGACGGGGCGGTCGCGGAGCCGGGCGAGGCCGTTCCCGTGTGGAACGAAGTGACTGAGCTGTGCTGCAATCTGGACGACATGACGCCGGAAGCGCTTGGATACGCCATGGAAGTTTTTCTGAACGAAGGCGCGTTGGACGTCTACACCGCCGCCATCGGGATGAAGAAATCCAGGCCCGGAACCCTGCTTACGATCCTGTGCCGGACGCGGGATGAAAGCCGCATGACACAGCTGCTGTTCCGGCACACCACGACCCTGGGGATACGGACAAGGCGCTGCGGCAGGAAGCTGCTGGACAGAACCCAGCGAAAAGCGGAAAACAGTTACGGCTCTGTCCGTATCAAGGAAGCAAGCGGATATGGCGTAAAAAGGGAGAAGATGGAGTACGAGGATCTGAAAGCCGTCGCGGATCGGCACAAGCTGTCTTTTTATGAAGCGGCAGATCTGTTCCGGGAGCTGTGAAGCCGGTCGGCCAGTTCCGGAAGCAAAGAAACGCCTAAGAACCGGATTAAAATGCCAGATCGTTGGAATACTACATTGTACAATGTACACTCACTGCCAGTCTCAGCCATGGCGATGAAGCCAGCCATGGCGGTACAGGGCGCCGTGAAAACGGCCCGCAAAGGAGAACAGCTATGTATACCAACCGACGTCTGACACAAAGCTACCGGCAGGCAAAGGTTCTGCCTTTTGACTCTGACTCCAGATATATTTTTTTCAGCGACATCCATCGGGGAGACGACAGCGTATCCGATGAATTTGCCCGGAACCAGACCGTGCTTCTCCATGCGCTGGACTATTATTACCAGCGGGGCTACACCTATGTGGAAGTGGGCGACGGCGACGAACTGTGGGAATATAAGGATTTCCGATACATCCGGCAGGCTCACGGAGATATTTTTACCGTATTGAGGAAATTTTTTAAGGATAGAAGATTTTTCCTTCTGTACGGCAACCACAACATCAACCTGAAGGACAGACGCTATGTGCGGGAACAATACTATCGCTATTATGATGAATACAGCCAGAAATCCTGCGACCTGTTTCCGGGGCTTGTGCCGCGGGAAGCCTTGGTTCTGCGGGAAAAGAAGACCGGGCAGGAGATCTTCGTGGTGCATGGGCATCAAGGCGACCTGCTGAACGACCAGTTCTGGAGGCTCTCCAGATTCTGGATGAGGTATTTCTGGCGTTATCTTCATGTGGTCGGTCTGCGCAATCCGGTCAGCCCGGCCCGTAACCAATATAAGCGCCATAAGATTGAAAAAAATTACCGGAAGTGGATTGCCCTGCATGGGAAGATCCTGATCTGCGGACATACCCACAGACCGAGGTTCCCCAAAAAAGGAGAACTTCCCTATTTCAACACAGGCTGCTGTATCCATACCAAAGGCATCACCGGGATAGAATTAAAAGAGGGGAAGCTGGCGCTGGTAGACTGGCGGATGCGGGCAGAGGCGGACGGCACGCTGAAAATGGCCCGGACGGTGGTACAGGGGCCGCTTGCGGCGGCATGTTTTGAACACAGAGAAGCATTCCCACGCTTCCGGCGCGCAAGGGGCTAAGGAACTGTTACGGAAGAAACGTATCTCCTAGCGGCTTGTCTGTGCCGATACTTTGCCGCAAAAACTGAGATAGTCCGCTATGCGCGTTTTTTGCTCCCCGTCCTGACGGAAACCGTCCGATCGGTACCAGTGGTTCCGTAACAGTTCCGAAACGGTGGGTGTCAAGGGAGGTTTGTATCAGCGGGGGATGAAAAGTCCCTGCTGACATGGCTGCCAAGCAGCCAGCGTTCCGGAGCGGGCAGCGCAACGGAAGGCGGAGGAATGCTTTCCGTTTGAGAGGGTAAATCAAAATGGCAAGGGTCATACTGGGCATCCTCGCCCATGTGGATGCGGGGAAAACAACTTTATCGGAGGGGCTGCTCTATTTGAGCGGAGCCATCCGGAGGCTCGGCCGGGTGGATCACCGCGACGCTTTCCTGGATACGGACGCATTGGAACGCGCCAGAGGAATCACCATCTTTTCCAAACAGGCGCAGTTTGCCCTCCCGTCCTTGGAGGCGACGCTTCTGGATACGCCCGGCCATGTGGATTTCTCGGCGGAAACGGAACGTGTCCTGCAAGTACTGGATTACGCTCTTCTGGTCGTCAGCGGCGCGGACGGCGTACAGGGCCACACGCTTACGCTCTGGCGTCTGCTGAAACGGTACCGGATTCCGGTCTTCCTGTTCGTCAACAAAATGGATCAGCCCGGAACCGACCGTGACGCGCTTCTTCAGGAGCTGGCCACAAGACTGGATCACCGGTGCGTGGATTTCGGCGTTCCTTTCGGGGAAAATCTGGCCATGTGCGACGAAGCCATGCTGGAAGCTTATCTGAAAGCAGGGCGGCTGGAAACTCCGGACATCGCGGACTGGATCCGGGAGCGGAAAGTATTTCCCTGTTATTTCGGTTCCGCCCTGAAACTGGAGGGCGTGGCGGAATTTCTGACGGGTCTGGGACAATACTGCATACCGCCGGCGTATCCCCAGGAGTTCGGCGCGAGGGTCTTTAAGATCACCCGGGATAAGCAGGGGAACCGCCTGACGCATATGAAGATCACCGGAGGAAGCCTGCGGACGAGGGAGGTTCTGGAAAACCATCCGGAAGAAAAAGTCGGGCAGATCCGAGAATACAGCGGGGAAAAATACCAGCTGCTGCCGGAGGCGGAAGCCGGCAGGATCTGCGCGGTCACAGGCTTCACGGAAACCTACGCAGGAGAGAGCTTAGGGCAGGAAACCGGAAGCTACACGCCCGTTCTGGAACCGGTGCTGAATTACCGGCTGTTCCTGCCGCCGGGCTGCGATCCGCAGACGGCGTTCGGAAAACTGCGGAAACTGGAAGAAGAAGAGCCGCAGCTACATATTCTCTGGGAAGAGACGACGGGAGAGATTCACGCACAGGTGATGGGCGAAGTGGAGATGGAGGTTCTGGCTTCCATCTTACAGGAGCGGTTTGAACTTTCCGTCACTTTCGGCCCGGGGAGCCTGATTTATAAAGAAACCATCCTGGAGCCGGCGGAGGGGGTAGGGCATTTTGAGCCGTTGCGCCATTATGCGGAGGTACATCTGCTCCTGCAGCCGGGGGAGCCGGGCAGCGGGCTGCGGCTGGACTGCCGCTGCGATACGGACATGTTGGCAAAAAGTTATCAGCGTCTGATTTTGAGCCACTTGCAAGAAGAACCCTCAAAAGGCGTCCTGACCGGAGCGCAGCTCACGGACATGAGGATCACTTTGGTGGCGGGACGGGCGCATCCGAAACATACCCAAGGGGGCGACTTCCGGCAGGCCACCGGACGCGCCCTAAGGCAGGGACTGAAAAAGGCCGGAAGTATTTTACTGGAGCCTGTTTATGAATTCCGTCTGGAACTTCCGCAGGAGCTGGCTGGCCGGGCTTTGGCGGATATCCGGAGAATGCGCGGGCAGGCCGCGCCGCCTTTGATACAGGGGGAACTGGCGGTCGTCACCGGAAGCGCCCCGGTGGCGACTATGCGCGACTACCAGAGGGAAGTGGCGGCTTATAGCAGAGGATACGGAAAGCTGTCGTGCGTGTCCAAAGGATACGAGCCTTGCCATAACGCGGAAGAAGTCATTGCCCGGAAAGGCTATGACGCCGACGGGGATCCGGAGCATCCCTGCGGCTCGGTCTTCTGCGCCCATGGCGCGGGATTTTCTGTTCCTTGGGATCGGGTGGAAGAGTATATGCACGTGGAAGCCTGCCGCATGGACGTCCGGGAAGAAGCTTGGGCATACGGCGCTAAGGACGGCGGGGAGCCGGAAAAGCCGGGCGAAGCCGGGAAGCTGGGCGGAATCAGCAAATCAGGCGGAGCCGGGAAACGGGACGAAGACTGGAAGCCGGGCGGAAGCGGCAAGCCAAGCGGGATCGGGCAATCGGGCAACCCGTCTGCAAGAAGGAAAGAAAGCGCCGCCTGCCGGGAGGAAAGGGAACTGGAGGAGATTTTTACCCGGACTTATGGGGCGGTGAAACGGGAACGCAGTCCGTTCAAAAGGACGGTGAAGGCGGCAGGGCAGGATATGCCGGGCAAGCCCGCGACGCCAGACAAGCCCGCCGTGCCAAGCGAGCTCACCATGCCAAGCAAGCTTGGCATGGCAAAATACCTCCTGGTAGATGGCTACAACATGATCTTCGCCTGGGAGGAACTGAACGAACTGGCGCAGGCCAGCCTGGATGCCGCCCGGTATCAGCTGATGGACGTCCTCTGCAACTACTGCTGGTTCCGAGGGTATAAAGTCATCGTGGTCTTTGACGCCTACAAAGTGGCGGGTCATCCCGGAAGCGTGACGGACTATCATGGCCTTTCGGTGGTCTATACCAAGGAAGCCGAAACGGCGGATCAGTACATTGAAAAGGTCGTCCATGAAATCGGGAAAAAATACGAGGTGACAGTCGCCACATCAGACGCCATGGAGCAGATGATCATCTGGGGCGACGGCGCAAGCCGCCTGTCCGCTTCGGGGCTGAAAGAGGAAATCCGATTAGCGGAAGTTCAGCTGCGCACGGAATACCTGGAAAAAGCCGGAGGCGAGAGGCATTACCCTTTCCGCGAGATCCGGACGGAAAACCAAGAAACATAGGAAGCCGTCAGGCAGGCTGATCAAGTTTCATTCAGCCGGACGGAATCAGCCGGACAACAAAACAGCCTGAATGAGCCGGACAAGAGGAAGCCAGGCAAGAAGAAACCAGGCAAAGCTGAGTCGGAAAAATGAGTAGGGCAAGAAGAAACCGGACAAGAAGAACGAAGCAAAAAAGTCAGGCGGGAGGAACCAAAAAATAAGTAAAGCAAACCAAGCCAAGCCGGTTGGGCAACTGCCGTCAAGCAAAATAAAGGAACAAAGAAAACCAATGAACAAAATGAAACAAAATGAAACAAACAGGCATCTGAGAAAACAAAATCAATCAGACAAAACAGTCCAGACAAGATCAGGCGCCGGAGCAGTCAGGCAAACAGCCAGACAACTGGGCGGAGCCAAGCAGCCAGGCAAGCAGTCGAGTCACTAGGCAGGAGGCCGGGCCACTCATCAGGCAGCCAAGTAACCAAGCAAACCAACGAAGCGAGCCAAGCCAACTTCAATCAGTACGCAGAAAAAGAAGAAAGAACAGGTTGACAACAATGTTAGAGTCAGAGAATAAGACAGTGTCGGAGAAAATGAAAGCTTTATTTGCCCCCGTGGACATGACGCAGGGCAGCCCGGGGAAGCAGATCGTGGCGTTTACGATTCCCATGCTGCTTGGGAATATCGCACAGCAGCTGTATAACACGGCGGACAGCGTGATCGTGGGGCAGTTCGTGGGAGATAACGCGCTGGCGGCGGTGGGAAGCGCAATGCCCATCCTGAACCTTCTGCTGGTGCTGTTTGTGGGGATCTCGGTGGGAGCGGGGATCATGGTATCCCAATATTTCGGAGCAAGGCAGAAGGAAGAATTATCGAAGTCCATCGGCTGCTGCATCACGATGACAGCGGTTTCTTCCGTGGTCATGATGGCGGTCACGCCCTTTGTGACGAAGCCGCTGCTGCTTTTGCTGAATACCCCGGAAAGTATTTTGGACTGGTGCAACTCTTACCTGATCATTTTGTTCTGCGGGAGCGCCGGGCTGTTTTTTTTCAATATCCTGGGAGGGATTCTAAGGGGATTGGGGGATTCCGTGTCGGCGCTGCTCTATCTCCTGATCGCCACTCTCGTCAATATCGTGCTGGACTACGTGTTCGTGGCGTATTTCGATATGGGCGTGGCGGGCGTGGCGCTGGCGACGGTGATCGCCCAGTGCCTTTCCGCTATCCTTTTGTTCCTGAAACTGTGCGGCATGAAAGACGTCTTCACCATGGACAAGAAATATCTGCTTCCGGAAAAGACCTATCTGGTTTCCCTGCTCAGGCTGGGCCTGCCGTCCGGGCTGACGCAGGCGATCTTCTCTATGTCCATGGTCGTGGTGCAGTCGCTGACCAACAGCTTCGGAGAGCTTTTTATCGCGGCGAACGTGATCGTCATGCGCGTGGACGGATTTGCCATGATGCCCGCGTTTTCTTTCGGGACGGCCATGACCACCTATGCCGGACAGAACGTCGGAGCCAGGAGGATGGATCGAGTGGTGCAGGGGGCCAGACAAGGCACCCTGCTTGCCGCAGGGGTTTCCACCGTGATCACTCTGGCCATCCTGCTGTGGGGCAGATATTTGATGGCGATCTTTACGAAAACGCCGGAACTGGTGGAATTAAGCTTTCTCCTGATGAAGATTCTGGCGGCGGGATATATCGCGATGGAAATCACACAGTGCCTGTCCGGGATCATGCGCGGCGCGGGGGATACGATGGCGCCCATGTGGATCTCCGTGGTCGCGACGGTGATCGTCCGCATTCCGCTTGCCTACGGCATAGCCTATTTTACCAGAAGTCCGCAGCAGCCGGGCGGCAGCTGGTACTGTATCTCGGTTTCCCTGCTCGCCGCGTGGGTGCTGGGGGCGTGTGTCACCGTCCTGTGTTATCGAATCGGGTGGTGGAAGAAAAAGGCGCTGTGGAAGGACGATCCCCCGTCGGATCGTATATAGGCGGCGCGAGGTTTTGGGATTGGTATTCGAGCAGAGTATTCGCAATATCACCTATCGGAGCGCCTATTTCCTCCGGGGTAACGCTTTCCGCTTTTTCCTCAATGCCTAATCCGATGCGTTCTTCGTGAGTCCACCAGCGTTCGACAGACCAATGCGCCCCCGTGTAAAATGCATCAATGCCTACAACGTTGCAACGTTTATCAAGGGTTTTGAAATAGTCCCTTGCGCCCTGGAACATATTGAACAGTCCCGCGGCTTCTGCAAGGTCGTTTCGCTCCATCTTAAAGCGGTAAACGTCGCGTGTTTCGCCTATTTCAGAGCATAGATAAGTAAATACACGCGCTGTTTGGCGTTCTTTCACTTCTATTCCGTCGCGCATTACCAGGACTTTCTTTGTAACGGCAAGAATATAGGTCTTTTTGTTCGTGGTAAAGAAAGTGTTTATCGGCAATGAAGTAACTGCGTCAACATCGCACTCTTCAAGAATGAAGTCGCGCAGACGCTTGTTTGGCTATTTTGTTTTTCAGGTTGCTGCTGCCACTCATAACGTATGGAGGGTTAGTCAAGATAAGGTCGCGTTTTCAGTCGGGTGTGCTAACGTTCCCAATATTGAGTTTGTCTGTAACAAGAATGTTTCGTTAAATAGGCTGGCAAAGTCAACCGTGATACCGGGGTTATCCCGAATGAGCGCGGAAAAGTATATAAGCATATTAGCCTTGGCAAGGATAATCGTTTTTTGCTCGTCCTTGTCAAAGCCTTTATCAAAACCCGAAAGGGTTATCTGCGGAATCAACTTGCCGTGATCGATTTTATAACAGCGGTTTAGGTCGCGCAGTATCGGCTCCAATAGGAATTTTCCAACGCCGCAAGCCGGGTCGCATATACTCATACCGGGCGAATGTCTGCCATACTTACGATAGAGCGCACAACTTTAAAAGGAGGGTAAAGAATTGCCCCCGATTCTTCTTGCTTATGGATTCTTTGAGGAACGTTTCAAATAGCTTGCTCTTAAAGCCATAATCAATATTTTCAAGCGTCCCAAACGGTTCAAAGCGTTCTAATATCTTCTTGAAAACAACGGAATAACCGTCAACGGCGTTATCGTCTTTCGATACAAAAATGGTACCGTTAATAATCGTGGTATTGTCGCTGCCGCCACGCGGAAACCGTTTCTTGATTTCGGGGCGAACATTCTTGGCGTAATATTCAAGGACGGCATTTTTGCTGTTGCTGTTATAGAGCGAAAGCAAATGCCTGAATGAAAAGAAACCCTGCAATACGCCTAAATCGCTCAGGTATTTGAAAATGAAGATCTCGACAAAGGTATAAAGGCAATTTTCAGGGGCCGTTCCCGAAACCGCCCATAAATCCTGCCATACCTGCCGCGCCAATGGTAATGGGTCAACCACGGACGACACAAGCAAAGTATCATTATCTTTGCTGATCGACAAAAGTATCTTGGTTATCCGTTTGACGCATTCTTCCGAATGCTGATGGAACACGGTCAAAACCGGTTCCCCGTTGTCGGATAAAATGGGGTTGCCGGTAAGCGGGTTCATCCAAAAGGTCTTTTTCCCGTCTGTGACTATGTATATCTTGGCATTGAGGGCTTGCGCAGTGCCTATTTCCTGCCGGATAGCTTTTTCGATCTGTTTTTTGTTTTTAATTGGTTCGGTTGCTTATATTCTATAGCGGCGACCACTATCGGTTTCTTGATAATGAGTGCGTCGGGTTTTTTGTTTCAAACGCAGTATAGTCCCTCTTCGGGATAATCTTAGCCGCTTTTAGGGCTTTTCATGTCGTCGCTCCGATGTTATAATAGTCCCAAGATCCCATACAGTCAGGCGTCGCCACTAGATCTCTCTGAATAAGTTCTTCACTCATTGCTTAACGGCTCTTCTCGGTATGATGTTAGCGTATTCAAGATATACTGATACATCTTAAATTATTTTATCAAAATTGCGTTCATTTGTCAAGCACTTTTTGATTGTGATTTTCAGGTTTACAGCTTTTTTGGCAAGTTGTAAAATAAATTGTCGCAGTAAATAAAAAAAGGACGGCAGGAAGCGCAGATACCATACAGCCCGTACGGCTGCACTGGACAATAAAAACGGCAGAAGCATTACGGGACGACCCGGAACCGCCGACGAACGAGAAGAAACAGGACACTAGGAGATTGATTTGGTTGTGGACAGGCAAGGGACAAAGCCAGTCGTCTTGACGCTGGCGGAGCGCAGGAGACGAAAATCGCTGTATGTATTGGTGGAAAACAAGACGCAGAAGGAAGTGGCTGCCGCCATCAAATGGGCAAGACGACGGGCCGACGGCAATTTCGATGGTGTGTTTGAGTCCATCATGGCGGACAACGGAAGCGGGTTTTTGAATAACGAGGCAGTGAAAAAGCCGCAGAATGCGGCGAGGACTATTACGCGCACCCATGCAGCAGCCGGGAACGCGGTAGCGGCGAGAACGGCAACCGTATCCTTCGGCGGTTCGTCCCGAAGGGAAGCGACATTAGCAAGCTGACGTCAGGGTAACTGCAAAGAATCGAGGACTGGGTCAATAATTACCCGAGCAGAATCTTGGGATACCGTACAGCCAATAAGGCGGCGGCATAAATTGGTGGCAGAATCCCCTTTCTCGGGGAGGAGGAAATAAACCTCCACTGAACTTTAACTGGTTCAAAAATCTGCGGCAATCAAACCTGCAATTTTCATTTTTGTGAACCGCAAAAAAAAGAGTTGCATTCTATGGAAGGGCATGTTATAATATCTAAATAGTATTTGGTAGCGGGGCTGCCCGCTAACCCAGAAGCACTTGTCTGAAACCAATCGTCGTTGTGTCGCGTTGGCGGAGGCGGGGAACATATCAGTGATCGGCGTACTTTTGCGTACCGCAGGAGACAGTACTGCTAGGGCAACATGCGTGAAAGAGAAAGATCTGTGAGTAACGTGTCAGGCGGCTGAAAAGCCAAGGGCAGGCGAAAGGGCGAAGCTATACCCAAGTGGCTAAATGAGGTCGGAGGGCAGCCGCATAGATTCAACGAAAAGGATGGCCGCTGCTTTTACCACAGTCGAAGCGTGGTAAGAGGACACGTTGGACACTGATAGGTTTTTTCGCAAGCGGTACACGTGGCTTCCTTTGGCTGGAGGTGGCATGTTTTGAGCCATCCTTTCGCTTTTAAGAAAAAAACGGAATTGCCGCGCTTCTGATATAAGAGGCGCTAAGAGGCGCTGCCTAACGACTTCCAGCGGGATTATCGTCGGCGATCAGCTTTATGTCCGCTGGGATGCGCTGGCAGGACACGAAAGTATCATTCGAAAGCTTAATCGGCATAAACGGAAGGTTTTTTTATTGAAATGGAACTGTTCGACGAAAGACGGCAAGTTGAGGTTGCGCTAGAGATTGTCGAGAAAGTTATATAATCTCAATCAAAAAAAGGAATACCTATGAGGATTCCTTTTTTGATTGAAATTCGCTTTACTTGCTCGTATTGCCAAATCGATGGCGAGATTGCAAGATAAGAAACTCCATCATTATGGTATCTGGTTGTTAGGAAGGGGAGTGCTATGAAACTAATTGAAGATAAGATTTGCACATCAGTCTATTTGAAAAATAGTGCAGGAAAATACCCCAATAAGATATATGTTAGAGATAATAAAACAACTATTACTTATAAAGATATGGAAGACCGGGCAAACAGCTTAGCTCTTATGCTAAATTCGATGGGAATTTCTCCTTCTGACCGGATAGCGTTATATTTTGAAAATTCCACCGTAATGATACTTTCTATTTGGGGGATATTAAAAAATGCGAGTATCTTTGTTCCTTTACCATATGATGCTCCGGCTACAAGGTTACAAGCTATAGTAAATAATTGTTCTCCCGCAATGATAGTAACAACTAGAGAAAACGAGGAAACAATTGAAAATATTTGTTCACTCAGAATTATTTATGTCGAGGATTATGCACTTTTTGATTTAAGTCAAAATACTTATCCTCGATATCCTTATTATTGCCAATGCCATGACACTAAAGATCATGCGTATATAATTTATACGTCAGGATCAACCGGTGAACCTAAAGGTGTTATGATTAGGCATGAAAGTTTAATGAATTACACGGAGACTACAGTCGATGACTTCAGTTTCAACGAGGAGACAAAATCGCTATGTTTGTCCCCATTATATTTTGACGGTGCTCTAGGCAGTATATTTTATATTGCTAAAACAGGTGGCACATTACTATTGCACGATATATCATTAACATTTCCGAGAATAGTCTTACGCTCTATTATACAAAATGAAATAACCCATATTGGCTGTACGCCATCTCTGTTTGTAGCATTAATTGAATATATTAGAAAGAACTCTTATCATGATTTAAAGCTGAAAACAGTTGGATTGGGTGGAGACGTTGTTCCTAAGTCATCCATAAGAGAATTAAAGGCTTGCTATCCAACAATTAGAATATTCAATAGATATGGCCCGACTGAGACTACGATAATAGTTTCTGGATACGAAATTAATGAATCTGATCTGGAAAATGAAGATGACATACCAATCGGACTTCCTAATAATAACAGCACATTTTATGTCTTGGATGATGAATTTGAAGAAGTTGGAGTTAAAGAAGTTGGCGAATTGTATATAGGCGGCATACAAGTTATGACAGGATATTGGAACGATCCTAAGCTTACCAGCGAAAAAATTTTTGAGAATTTAATAGATAATGAACGTATCTATCGAACGGGAGACTATGTATATAAAAATTCAGGTGGGCTATATGTCTATGTCTCGCGGACACAAGATTATGTTAAACGACATGGGTACAGAATTTACTTATCAGAAATAGAAAAAATCCTTAATCGTAATAGAACTGTAAAAGAGTCTGCTATCATATATCAGGATGATATTTTAATAGCGTTTGTTTCTGCAAATGACGAATATGACGAGAACTGCTTGAATGAAGAATTGAAAAATTGTCTTCCTACTTATATGATTCCAAATCACATAGTAATTTTGCAAGAAATGCCTCACACGACAGTCGGGAAAATAGATAAGCAGTATTTGAGCAAAGAATATAAACATTTTCTGTAGCGTTTTATTCTCCTTGGGTTAATTCCTTGCCCCTTAGGTCGTAACTTTTTGTGAAGGCGACGGATCGCCGCCCTAGTGTAGCTCCCTGACCTAAGGTTCAGGGAATGCTTCATTGGGATTGAATTTACTAACTAAGGAAGTTAGCTACTATATTATAAATGAAAGGACATAAACAATGGATGGAAAGTTAAAGAATTTGAGTATTATTGCTTCGTCCGGGTGTCATAGGTACGATTATTGGCATGAACAATATCTTTTTGATGGAAGAAGCGATACCGGATGGTGTACTCCAAGTCGGTCTGCCGCGCAAGAGGAATACATTATTATTTCTTTGGAAAGGAATACCGTTATTAGCAAAATCAGAATGTTATCTCGAGAGATAAATGAAAATGCTGGCTTCCCAGTTGACTTCGATTTCTTTATGAATGTTGGAGATAATATGAACGATTGGATAAAAATCTTATCTGTGCGAGATTTTCAGAACAAGAGAGCTACTTGGCATGAATGGTTCGTAGAAAAAGCGATTTCAGGAAATATGGTAAAGTTATTGATATACAAAGTCGGCGTAAGACCTGAGAATAAATATTTCACACAATTCATGTGTTTGGAGCTTTTTAAAAACATTTAAATAACACGTCGTGTTGGCATACACAGAATTTTAAGTACATTAATGTGAGGAGATGTTCTTTTGATTAGACATTTTAATATTGAAAATTACACAAATTTTAATGATGAACAAGCAAACAAATTTGGCCTATTTACGTGTGACTCTTGCACTATATCTGTTTGGACATTGACCAAAGGGCAAGCAGTTCCTATGCATTGTCATCAAGATGGAGAGGAAATATTAATAATCAATAGTGGAAAGGGTTATCTATTAACAAGTGAGGATAATGAGAATATAACTAACGCATATGAGCCAAATCCTTACAAAGTAGTTTTACCCACTCCGAAAAATGAAGCTTTTCATGCAAACAAGCAAAAGGTAGGTACGGGTAGTTGTATCTTTGTACCCAAAGCCACTTTTCATGGTTTCGAGAATTTAGATGATGAAAACATGGTGGTGTTATCTATTGCCTTTCCGCAATATATCAGGTGCAAATACCTGCCAAGATAAAGTGGGATATATAAATTTTCAACATCAATTATTTGCTTGAGGAAGGGTAAAAATGTTTGAAAAGATTGATATGCATGTACATACCGGCAGATATGACGGAGAAGGATCGCCAATAGAAATTGTCGACAGAGCCACGAAAGTATCTGGTCTTAAAGGGGTAGTTTTATTAGATCATGATATGTTACCACCTTACGAAATAGAGAATTCCTTATATAACAACATAATTGATTACGGCAAATCAGTGAATATGGTTGTTTCCACAGCAGTTGAGGTCACGGCAGAAACACATATTGAAAATGTACATGTACTTTGGTATAATTTTTTAAAAAATGAGAAAACCTGCGCTTACTTTAAAAAAGCCAATCAAAATAAGCAGGATGCTTATCAAGAAATGTGTGGCAATTTATCAAAGAATGGATATGAAATAACTTATGATGAACTTCAAAAGGAAAATACTATCGTTAGTCGGCTTGATATTTTAAATAACCTCATAAAGAAGGGCTATGCTAATTCGTTGGCTGAGGCAAAAAGCCTTTTAGAAGATGAAAAAAACATAGCATATGTTAGCAGAAATTCGGTAAGCCAAATTGTTGAAATGATCAGGGACAACAATGGAATTGCCATATTAGCGCACCCAATGTTAATATGCGATAGAGATAGAGAGAGAATTATTTGTGAGGCGATAACCGCAGGCATTTCTGGCTTTGAACTGTTCTATCCGTATATAAAAAACGGATATGGATCATCAACAGATTTAAGTATTACTTATGAGTTTTTTAATCTTTTGTATAAAGTGGGTGTATTTCGTCGTGGAAACTTTGTTTTTACTGGAGGTTCAGATTACCACGGCAATAAAAAGAAAGAAGTTGGTTTAGGAGAAGCGTATATTGGGATTGAGCAATACTTATATTACTTTATGAATGGAGATAAAATTTGATTATGGAAAATATTAATCGTGGATTTGGTACGAAATTAATACACGATGGACAAAACAGTATAGAAAATAAACGGCATATGATTCCACCGCTTATATTAGATTCTGCCATGCCAATTGATGATATTAGTTGGGGAATAGATTTGCTACGTAACGAAAAAATAAACGGTTTCTTTTATTCACGCTATTCAAATCCCACAGTGAAAATACTGGAAGAAAAAATATCTTCCTTAGAGGAAGCGGAGGCGTCAATTACCTGTAGTTCTGGCATGACTGCCGTCTGGTTGGCCATTTTAGCTCTATGTAATACCGGGGATGATATTTTAATACCATATAATGTATATCATGAAATTAGCGACTTTCTTTTTTACTTGAAAAAAATCAACATATCCGTATCGCTTGTTGATATGGAAAATATAGAATCAATACAAAGTGCAATAAATGAGAACACAAAAATGATATTTATAGAATCGCCAACGAATCCAATGCTTAGGATACTAGACATATCGGTGATTGCTTCAATATGCAAAAAAAAATCAATATATTTTGTAGTAGACAATACAATGCTAACACCTTACGGCCAACAACCGCTAAAAATGGGAGCAGACCTTTCGCTTCATAGTACAACTAAATTTTTAAATGGGCATGGAGATGCGATCGGAGGCATATTATGTGGCTCAGAAAAACTTATTAGTGAAATTAAAAAATTAAGTGATTTTGCAGGAACTATAATGCCTCCATTTAATGCATGGTTGACAATTAGAGGCTTGAAAACCCTTGATGTAAGAATGTGTAGACATTGCCAAAATGCAATGGAACTCGCAAATTATCTTTCCAGACACCCTAAAGTGCTTAGTGTAACTTACCCTGGGCTAGAATCATTTGGCCAAAAGGCGTTAGTTGACAAGCAAATGAATTCTAACGGCGGAATCGTTACTTTTGACATTCGAGGTGGCAAATTAGCTGGAGAGCAGTTCCTACGCAATATACGTATGTGTCGCGTGGCTACGACTTTCGGAAACGCCGAAACTGTAGTATATCATTTTGCCACTTTTGCGCGTCCAAGCAGGGATATAGAAAAAATTGGAGAGGGACTTGGCAGCATTCGGTGTTCAGTCGGACTTGAAAACATTGATGACATTATTTATGATTTTCAAAATGCGCTAAAAGAAACTATAGTGGGGGAAGTGGATTAGTATATGGATTTTAGCTTAAAGCCCGAAGAAGTACCGCAGGTTAAAACAAGCAACAGAAATATATGCACAGAGATCCCGGTAACAGATTCAATAGAAATAATAAATAAAATACACGAATTGGAGCCCAACTCTTTATCAGGTCAACTGCCGCTGTTGTGGGAGCGGGCAGAAAATTTTAATGTTTTTGACCCGTACGGAAACAAGTGGATTGATTTTTCTTCTGGGGTTATCCTTGCAAATGTAGGACATCGTAACAAACAGGTAGCCACAAATATAAAAAACCAAGCAGATATTAATCTGCACAATTATCTATTTCCAAGTAATATTAAGTATAAATTTCTATCAAAACTTTATGCTATTGTATCAAAGTGGGATTACGACAAAATATTTCTGCTTACTACGGGTTCTGAAGCTATTGAAAATGCTATAAAGTTATCATGCAATTATCGTAATAAAACCAAGGCCGATAATAGCAAACAGATCTATATAGTTTCATTTCAAAACGGATTTCACGGACGAACTATGGGGGCACAATTAGCAGGGGGTATCCAAGCACAAAAACACTGGATACCTATCAAAACAGATTCATTTATAAATATTCCATATCCTGACAATATATTTCATTCAGCAGATTTTAGAGATTTTAGACGTATTGTTGAAACATATGATATTAGCAAAATAGCCTGTGTAATCATTGAGGGATATCAGGGAGGAAATATAGGGGTTCCGCCTGTTGACTACATAAGAGAATTATATCATTGGTGTAAAACAAATGGTATTTTGTTGATATTTGATGAAGTTCAAAGTGGATTCGGCAGAACAGGAAAGTTCTTTTCATTTGAACATTTTAACATAATTCCCGACATTATTTGTTGCGGAAAAGGAATTAGTAGTTCATTGCCGCTCTCCTGCATACTGACACGAAAAGAAATAGCAGATACCTTTCCGATTGGTTCTATGTCTAGCACTCACTCCGGCAATCCTGTATGCCTTGCCGCTGGCGTAGGTGTGCTTGATGAATTAGAACGACACAACATAGTTCAGAACGCGCAGAAAATGGGCGAAATTCTGCAAAAACGGCTCAAACAATTGAGGAACAAATATGAAATCGTAAAAATTGTAAGTGGAATAGGTCTAGCTGCTGGAATACATATTTATAGAAACACAACTCCTAATAGTGAGCTAGCATATAGAATAGTAGAAATGTGTTTTAAGAAAGGCGTATTAATATGCGCTCCAGTTGGTTACATGAACTCTGTTGTCAAATTAACTCCCCCACTTACCATTGCTGAAGATGCACTTATAGAAGGTATTGATGTTATTGAAGAATCTATACAAGAAGTCATTGAATTATAAAATGACCCGCTTCCAAACAAACATAAATCATCAAATTATTGTTGACTAGTTGACATCGGTAATTGGTTGAGGTATAATAAAAGCTAAATATAGCATTGTAATAGGAGGATTATTTATGTCTAAAAAGAAAATTGTTTTGGCATATTCTGGTGGGTTAGATACTTCTGTGATGGTAAAATGGCTACAAGAAGAGCAAAGTTATGACGTAATAACGCTAACCATTGATCTTGGACAAGGGAAAGAGCTGGAAGAGGTAGCAAATAAGTCGAGGAATCTTGGAGCTATTGAAACGGTTGTTATAGATGCAAAAGACATCTTTGCAGAAAGTTTTGTTGCTCCAGCTTTGCGAGCTGGAGCATTATATGAAGGAGAATATCCGTTAGCGACGGCATTGGCGCGCCCGCTGATCGCCAAATTTCTTGTTGATACTGCCAACAAATATGGCGCCAATTCTGTAGCGCACGGATGTACCGGGAAGGGTAACGATCAAGTTAGATTTGAAATAACAATAGGAATTTTGGCCCCTGAGCTTAAAGTTTTAGCTCCCGTACGCGAGTGGAAAATGAACAGGGAAGAAGAACTCGAATATGCTCGTAAATTTGGCATTGAAGTTTCGCAAGAAAAGACTCTTTTTAGCGTTGATCAAAATCTGTGGGGGCGCAGTATAGAGGCAGGCATTCTTGAAGACCCCTGGTGTGAGCCGCCAGAAACTGCATATGAGTGGACAAAATCATATGTAAATGCGACGCGAGAAGCTCTTGAAATTGAGGTGACATTCGATAAGGGCGTACCGACCGCGATAGATGGGAAAAACTATTCATTAGTACAAATCATAGAAAATTTAAATTTTTTGGGTGGAAGTTACGGGATTGGCCGAATTGATCATGTGGAAAACAGGCTCGTTGGCATTAAAACGCGTGAAGTTTATGAGGCACCCGCCGCAGTTCTATTGCATGCAGCTCATCGTGCAGTAGAAACGTTGACTTTATCTAAAGAACAAGCCAAACTAAAACAACATATCTCAAAAGAATATGCTGATATGGTATACAACGGGCTTTGGTTTTCTTCCTTGCATCAAGATATGTTGGCATATTTGAGCATGAACCAAAGATTTGTAAGTGGCATTGCGAGAATCAAGTTAATGCCCGGAAATTATTCAGTAGTTGGCAGAAAGTCGGATTTTTCCTTATTTAATCCACGACTTGCTACATACGGGAAAAACGACGATTTTGATCACACGGCAGCAGTTGGTTTTATAAAAGTATTTAGTAATAGTGTGGTCAATCAAGCGCATATACAGTTGATTGACCAATTACCCGTTACACGGGATAAAAACTTGCTCAATGAGATAAATAAGGAAGATATTTGAATATGCCTAAAGTTATTAAAGAAATAAATAAATATATGAGTTTAGAGTTCGCATTCATCCGCTTTACTTTAATAGAATTAATGCAGTATAAGATTAACTTTTTTATTCGCTCTATTTATGAATTGATGGAAACGGCTACAACCCTGCTTTATTTTTGCATAGTTTTGGGCAAAGTCGGAAATATAGCGGGATGGTCTATTGGTCAATTGGTATTCATTACTATTTATGCATTTTTAATTGATAGTCTATGTACACTATTGTTTATTGGGGGTATGAGTAGCATACCCCCGCAGATTGAAGAAGGCAAGTTTGATTTAATGCTTTTGAAACCAATTAACACCCAGTATTACATTTTTTTTCACCGCCCGAATCCAGCACAAATATTTAACACAATTATCGGAATTGTTGGACTTATTTTTACAACAGTGTATTATCATATATCTCAAGACATCTATAGCGTTTTTCTTTTTGTAGTCAGTACCCTTTCATCTATGGTGATCATGTATTGCGTATTATCAATTATAATTCACTTGTCATTTTGGTTTATTAGAATAGGAAATTTATGGTCTATTGTATTTACTTTCCATATGGCGGCAACAAGACCAGCTGCTATTTATAATAAAGGTATGAAAATATTTATGACGTTGATTATTCCTTCAATAGTTGTATTAAATGTGCCAGTTGAAATTATCAGTAATAATAAAGATAACTTACTTTGTTATATCTCTCTTCCTGTTGCTCTGGTGTTTTTGATATTAAATCACGTAGTGTCACAAGCCGGGCTAAAACGTTATACAAGTGCTGGTAGTTGAGTTGATCTTTACCCGTAGCATCGAAAATAATGGTAAGTCTTTTGCGAAATTGAATGCGTCAACCAATTTTATAAGAGGCTTATTATTGCTCACCTTCGAAGAAGATGTAGAATAAAATGATAGGAGGCGTTGGGAAGTTATGTCAGAATGTGTTATTATGGTAAATGAATTAACGAAATCATTTAAAACATACAACAAAGGCAAGGGTTTATTAGGCTCATTAAAAAGTTTAGCACGCAGAGAACAAATAGACATATTTGCAATTAGCAATGTGTCAATTACCATTAATAAGGGGGAAATCGTTGGGCTTTTGGGGTTAAATGGGGCTGGCAAAACTACTTTGATAAAATTGCTAACTGGTATCTTATATCCAACATCGGGGCAGATTTCAGTTCTAGGGTACAATCCGTTTGATAAAAAAAAATCTTTCTTAAAAAAAATCGCTTTAGTCACAGGCAGCAAAGGGCAACTTTTTTGGGACATAAATGCGGATGATAATTTTGAATTGCTAAGAGAAATATACGAAATCGGCAAAGATGATTACGAATATTACTTGGATGATATTACCAAAAAACTGAATATTAATCATTTGATGAAGACACAAATAAGACGTTTATCTTTAGGCGAGAGAATGAAAATGGAAATCACTGGAGCATTAATGCATCTGCCGGAATTAATATTCTTAGATGAACCTACGTTAGGATTAGATGTTAATGCGCAGGAGGAATTGCGATCTTTCCTAAATCATTATGCCAAAGTTAATAATTGCACAATTATAATTACAAGTCACAATTTGGAAGATATAGCACAAATGTGTACACGATTAATACTCATTAACAATGGTGGAATACATTATGATGGTTTGACCATAGATTTTTACAATATGTATGCTAAACTTAAAAATGTTGAAATTGAATTAAAAGATATATCCAAATACAAAGGAGACTTCTGTAATGCGCATAATGTTAAAGGAAATAGAATTACTTTCAATATAGATAATGATATTGTTACCTCTACGATACAACAATTGTTTGAAAAATATACCAGCGATATAATAGATGTAAAAATAAGCGAACCAAAATTAGAAATTTTATTAAAAAACATATTATTTGGGAGAACACAATGATGAAACGTGTGCAATTGTTAAAAACTGAGATGATTCGCGGATTCATGTATAGATTCGATGTGTTTTTAGGTCTGCTCTATCCGGCAATTCGTTTCTTTGTACAGTTTTCTTTTTGGACATATATATATAATACGAATAATAATGCTGACGTTCTTTTTGGATTTGATAGACGGACAATGGTAAGCTATTTTTTCATAGGTTATATCATTACATTGTTTAACAAATCAGATGCAATGACCTTAGGAAATGAAATTAAGGATGGGAAAATAGATAGAGATCTGTTAAAACCCATAAATTATATATGGTATAGGTTTATGCGAAATATTGGAAATAAAATATTCCCTGTAATGTTATTAATTCCGTTTATTGTGTTTTTCTCTTTGGTTTTCCCCAATTACGTATTTTTCAACGTCTCTGTAAATAGCATGATTTTATTTTTTTTGTTTTTGCTAATGGGATTTATAATAAATTTTTTTATAGATTTTATTATTGGAACTACGGCTTTTGTATTTGATGATGTCTGGGCAATCAGTGCTTCCATAAATCATATAAAAAGATTTGTAGCGGGTGAGTTCTTACCTCTTAGCATCTTGCCTAATATATTAACGATGTGGCTTAGCTATTTACCATTTCAATACATAATATATTACCCTGCTTTGATTTTAGTTAAGCAGATAAATCGTTATGAATTAACTAAAAATCTTCTAATAGGAGTTCTCTGGACTTTTCTACTATATATAATTACTATTTTTGTCTGGAGAAAAATGATTAGGAAATTTTCGGCATTTGGTGGTTAAAACAGAAAATTTTATAGTATTATTCAGTACTTATCTCGTTGATTTTTTTAAGTTCCGTAATTAATTACAATTTTTTTGAAGGGAGATTAATTGTGATATTTAATGAAATACTAAAACTAATACAGGATGTTGCAAGTGAGAAAATGATTGAGCTAAATGCAGATAGCCTTTTGTTAGAGGACATTGATTCTATCACATTTATTAAAATTGTTATTCAGTTGGAAAGCAACTTTTGCTTTGAGTTTGACGATGAGATGTTATTACTTGCGGCCTTTCCTACCGTTAAGTCAATGATTGACTATGTAGAGTCCAAAATATAAAAAAGCCCTAGAAGGCACTCAAAGATGAAAATTTTACCACTGAGAGACTGAATAATCACATATACGCACACTACTGATTTCTTTCTATCCGTATTGGAAAGTCATCCGATGAACGCGTTCCTTTGGGTTTACGAGAATTTTATTGAGTTAGTCATTTGTAATGATAACGTGATGTCTGATTTCGAGTTTTAGATGTTTTTAAGACTTGGTGGTGTCCCTTTGTTCGTGTATCAAGGGTTCATCGAGATGCGGTTTTGCTACATCATGATTTTATCAAGCCGGCAAAATCATGATCTTTTGAATGGAATCATTTTCTAAGACACTATGGTTACTTGCTTTACAGGGGGAATATGAATAAAAAAATAACCAATGCAATCTTGATTTATAAGACTCTTGCGGTTAATTCTTTCAATCAAAGGTATGCCTACATGTCCGGTGTGTGGATACAGATACTTGGAGGGGTTCTCTTTGTATTTATGCAGGGCAGTTTGTGGAGGACACTCATTCAAACAGGCTATGCACAGGTAACATTGAAAGAAATGATGTCCTTTGTGGTAATCAATGCTTTTGTAGGCTATGCCACCAACTTTAGGGTCACCAGCATTATTTCCGATAGGGTTCGGGATGGAATGATAGCTATGGATTTAATTCTTCCGGTCGGACTGAAAGGGAAATTGTTTTTTGAGAATATCGGAGCAAATCTCTTTGACTTGGCTTTTTCTGGAATACCGGGGCTTTTTACAGGAGCGCTTTTATGCGGCGTGGTGATTCCGGTTGGAAACTTTAATTTAGTATTTTTTTCTATTACTGTCTTACTGGGAGTGGCAATCTCCTATCACATGATTTACCTTTTTGGATTGTCTGCTTTTTGGCTGATAAATCCTTGGTACATTCCCATACTGGTGGGAGGTCTTACAAAGCTCTTTGGCGGAAGTGTCATCCCCTTGTGGTTTTATCCGCACTGGCTCTTGTCTCTTTGTGCTATCCTGCCTTTTCGGTTCATCAGCTATGAACCGATTCAGATATACTTAGGGAGGTATGGCGCGAATCAGGCCATGAACTGTGTACTTATGCAGATACTCTGGCTGGTGATTTTCATGGTGACAGAAAAGCTGGTGTGGTTAAAAGCAAATAAAAAAATATTTGTTCAGGGCGGATAAAGAGAAAGGAAGGTCTGGCATGAAGATATTTTCAACCTGGAAAATGTTTATTGCGTTGAAATATAAAGTAGTGTTTGAATATAAAAGCGCCTTTTGGGCAGCCGCTTTTTCACAGATTCTTTGGTATGGAGCGGATTTTTTACTGATGTGGGTGCTGGTCGCCAGGTTTAAGGATCTGGCAGGATGGAGTGCGGATGAAATTATATTTTTGTATTCTATTCAGCTGCTTACTTATGCGTTCGCGGGTACGTTTTTCTTCAATAGCTGTATCAGTCTTAGCGGACGTGTCCAGTCGGGAGCCTTTGACGATTCCCTGATGGTTCCTGTGCATCCGCTGTTGTATGAGGTGATGTCCAATTACAACACGGATTATATCAGGCATATTGTTCTGGCAGCCGGGGTATTTGCCGTAAGTTTGGTACGCTTAAAGCTGGATCTGAACGTGATGAAACTGTTGTTTCTGCTTTTATTTCTCTTGGGCGGCACGCTCATACATGCAGGGGCGCTTCTGATATTTTCAGCGCCTGACTTTTGGATTATCAAAGGGGACAAGCTTCTAGACCTTTTTTATTACGAAATTATAACATTTATACGCTATCCTATTACGATATATCCGGCGGTGCTTCAGGGAATGCTGACGTTTGCGCTTCCATACGCGTTTATCAATTTCTTTCCGGTTCAGTACTTTTTGAGTAAAAACGATTTTTCATTTTTTCATCCTTACTTTCAGTACTTCACTCCCGTGGTGGGCGGCACTATGTTCGGCGTGGGTGTGTTTTTGTGGAACAGGGGTTTGAGAAAATACCAGAGTACAGGTTCATAAGGAGGATGTATGGCTTTTATCGAAGTAAAAAATATCACAAAAAATTATCAGATCTTTAAGAGAGAAAATGGTTTTAAAAATAGCGTCAAGTCTCTCTTTTACAGGGAGTATGAATTAAAAGAAGCTGTTAAAAATGTGAATTTTGAGATAGAAAAGGGGGAGACTGTGGGATACATCGGGATGAACGGCGCGGGAAAATCCACGACTCTTAAGATGTTGGCCGGGATTCTCACTCCCACTGGCGGAACGATTCACGTGGGCGGAATTGTTCCCTATGAACGGCGAAAGGAAAACGCTATGCAAATGGGAGCCGTATTCGGGCAGCGTTCCAGATTAAACTGGGATTTGCCAATGACAGATACTTTTGAGCTATACCGGCGCATGTACAACATTGATAGCGTTCATTATACCAGGAATGTCCTTTATTACACGCAGCTTTTGGAAATGGGCGAATTTCAAAACCGTCCGGTACGGCAGTTAAGCTTAGGAGAAAAGATGCGTGCGAATCTGGCGCTGGCATTTCTCCACAACCCTAAAGTGGTCTATTTGGATGAGCCGACCATAGGACTTGATGTGGTAGCCAAAGCCAGAATCAGGGAATTTATCCGCGAAATCAACGAAGGGGAGAAAACCACGGTCATACTCACCACCCACGATATGGCGGACATAGAAAAAATATGCGACAGGCTTATCTTTCTGTACAATGGGGAGGTATTTTACGACGGGCGCCTTACGGAATTCAAAGAAGCTTATGGCTATGTTTATAAAATCAGCGTTGTCTGTACACAGGATTTAGAGGCGAGACAGGGGCTTTCCCTTATATCGTCCGAACATAACAAATATGTTTTTGAAGGTGACAAGCGCAGTCTTGGCATAGAACAGGCATTGGCGTCTGTAATGGGACAGGGTAAAATGATAGCTTCCCTGCAAGTGGAAGAAGCTTCAATAGAGAAGATTGTCATGAATATCGCCGAGGACGCAAAACAGAAATCCAATCATTAAGAAAGGAATGTAGTTATGGCATATGCTATGAAAAGGGTTATGGAAATTTTGTCCAACATTTTGCACAGAGAATAAGATGAGATCAGGCATATCGATGCAGACACCAATTTAGAGACTTACGGCTTAGAATCTATAGAAGCTATCAAGCTGGTGGTTGCCTTAGAAGAAAGCTATGGGTTTGAATTTAATGACGAAGATTTGCTTTTTGATAAGTTTAACACCATCCATAAACTGTCAACCTTATTAGATGAGTACCTCGGAGGTTGCGAAGAAGCTGATTAAGAGAAAGAGAGAAAATGGGACAATGTCTACGGCAGATTATTATAATCAGGAATCCATGATGCTTATTTCCAATATTACTTTGGAACCTTATTTTTCTTCCCAGCTTCAAATTATGTTTGAAAATCACAAGACAGTCTTGCGTTTATCAACGCTGCCATATGAGGATTTTCTCATAGCAGAGAAAAAAGCAGAATTGGAATGTGTGGATACCATCCTGCTGTGGTTAGACTTTTACGCCCTTTTTCCCGATATTTCTAACGAGATTCTAACGAACCAAAGGCAGGCGGGGGAAACTTTGGACGGACTTTTGGAATTTTTCACGGACTTTATCAACCGCCTTGTAAAAGTCTGCACTGCTAGAGTGATTTTTTTTGGCTTTGAAGATTACTCTGCGCACATTTCGTCCATATGGGGAAGCGTCTACTGCCAATATCACATGACTGACCGACTGAACCAGGGAATTTACGAGGCCTTTTCCGACCGGATTACAGTCATTGACCTAAAACGGATGATAGCAAAAAATGGAATCTTAAATTCCTTAGATGGTAAGCAGAAATATCGCTGGGGAAATCCTTACAGCCAGGCATTGCTTCAGGAATCAGCAGCAGAAATTTACAGACAATACGCCGCCGCCCATGGGATTTCAAGGAAATGCCTTGTTTTGGACTGTGACAATGTACTTTGGGGAGGTATCTTCTCCGAGGACGGCATGAAAAATCTAAAGCTGGGGGAACTGGGTACGGGAAAGCGCTTTCAGGATTTTCAGCGCTTTTTGCTTCAGCTTTATTCTTGTGGGGTCATGCTGGCAGTCAGCAGTAAAAATGACTTGGACGATGTGCTTACAATGTTTCGGAAGCACGACGCAATGCTTTTAAAAGAAAAACACATCTCCTGTTTTGAGGTAAATTGGAACAATAAATGTGATAATCTAAAAAAAATTTCCGAACTACTCAATATTGGATTGGACAGTATGGTTTTTATTGACGATTCTGTGTTTGAAATAGAAGCTGTTCGTATGACGCTTCCTATGGTTCATACAATTTTGTATGAAAATCATACCATTTATGAGAATTTAAATTGCTTTCACATTTCTCCTAATGTGACTGTCCAGTCAGTGAAAATCCGCAATGAGACCTACCAAAGTGACTGCAAAAGGCGGCAGTTAAAGAAAGAGTGCCAGACTTTTGAGGATTATCTGAAAAACCTCCGCGTGGAGCTTGCGATTCGCAGGGCGGATGAACCCTCCCTCAACCGTATCTGCGAGCTTTCCCAGAGGACAAATAAATGTACAAATGGCAGGCGTTATACGGTTAATGAGTTAAAAGCGGAGATAGAGGGAGGACTTCAGGTGTTTTCCGTGCATGTGTCGGATAGGTTCAGCAATTTAGGACTGGTCGGGGTTATAGGAATACAAGGCAGGGTCTTAAAACTGTTTTGTCTCTCCTGCCGGGCGCTTGGAAGAAAAATTGAGGATGGAATGCTAGAATATATTGGAAATTCTCATTCCATCCGTGAGGTGAATTTTATTGAAACGTCTAAAAATAGAGCCTTAAATCAGCTGCTGAATCATTTTTTAAATCAAATCTCTGATAAAAATGGGCAATAACGCATGAAAACAAACGTGAAATATCTTGTGGGTCTCCTCTTAAAGTACCAAGACCGGGTAGCTCGGAAAATGGAGGCTTTTCAATAGGTGATTTGTTTAGAAAAATTAAATTCATTTTACAAAAAAAATTATAGATATGCAGAAATCCGGCTGATAGGCAGTGTATGTGTGAAGTTTCTATTTTTTATCATACAATCAGTGTTTTGGAAAATTATATATTATCTTAATCGCCGCCATCCTTTTGTACAGCTTCAGCCGCGAGAGGAAATTCTTTGATATCCTCGGCCACATGAACGATGGGATATACGTCGGGCAGAGAGCATAAGGCATGGAACATACAAGGATTCAAGCAAACGACATGACTTCGCGCCGTTGGCTTGGGTTTTTTGCTCCCAATTCCACCCGTCAACCGAAGATCGTGGAAATAGATTGTTTCGGAGGCGTTTTTGGTGTATCATGACATTATAACAATTAGCACCGGTATCGGGTGCGGTTCCTCTCGATATCGTGCCGGTCAGGGGTGAAAGGCGGAAAGAATTGCATTCTTTCCGCCGGAGATTTGTACTGCCCACAAAGTATCCGGATTTTGGAAGGAGCATGGTTATCAACATGGTTATCAACGGCGCAGGTTCCGCACAGGATATAGACGTCCAGGTAGCTGACTGGGTCGGCGACGCCTATGCCTCTCTGTTCAAGACCTTGATGGTAGCCTTGATAGCCATTGCTGTCGCCACCATCGGGGTCTGCCTGTTCGCCGCAATCCATTCCCGAAAGTCTGCGTATATCTTCAAGGATACTACGCCGAAAAAACTACATTACTCCTTGCTGATCCTCATCCCGTTCCTCGCGGTGCGGAACATACCTGCCTTTTCCGATGCTTTGGCTGTTTCGCTCTATGTCCTTGCCTGTATTTTGGCGCTGGTTGGCTTCTGGGGCCTGGCGCGGTATAGAGTTTATGGTGTGGCGGGCGCCATCGCGTATTTTTGGGCAAGCGCTCTGTCAGCCGAACTGCGGGGCTTCCTTGCGGCTGTCCACGATAAAAATGAGATCAGCGCATACAGCGCTCCCGGGAAGATTGCCGTGTATGCTGCCGGCGATTATATCGTTTCCAGAATCATTGTCGTCGGGTTTCTGCTCCTGATCATATCGGTCATCCTTACTGCGTATTATGTGCGGCGCCGTTATCTGTTTTTGGGGATCCGGGAAAGCAAGTTCTTCCATCAGCCGCTGTGTCCTCATTGCGGGAAGCCGATGATCGAAAACGCTCCGTTTTGTACTGGCTGCGGCAGTTCCCTGAGCGGCCAACGGTGGCTGGAGCCTGATGTGAAAGTTCTGGATACGGAAAAACATTGTAAACATTGTGGAGCCCTTCTTAATAAAAACAAGGACTGTCCAATTTGTGCGGCAAAAGAAAATTTTTCCGCCGCGATCCAAAAAGGCTTAAAAGGCGGCCTGAAAGAGGGATTCACGGACAGCGCGAAAAGCATTCTGGCGATGCTCCTTCTTCTTGTCATTGTCTTCCTTCCGGCCATTTTCGGCGATGCAAAAAGAGCGCTGACCATTGGAAGCGCCGCTGCAAATAACGCATACGTGGAAAAGTTGAATGAGTTTTGGAAAGATCCGACTGTCGCGGGAAACAAAGAATGGGTGGATGGGTTTATGGCAGCCGGCAATGCTTTATATGCCGTCAATGAACGTTGCTTTTTCATCCATCCCCACGCGCTTCTGCGAAAAGATTTGCTGTTCTATGCATTATACGCCGAGGCTTCTTATCGGCAGATGGTGGTGCTGGAGGAAATTGCCGCCGCCGTGAAGACCGCAGACAGCTCTCACCTGGATGAACTCATGCGGCGTTTTAATGTTACAATAGACGAGCAGTCTCAAGCCACGACCACATCGTTCCATTGGTTTCAAAGCGAAACGGACATTTTCACCCAAATCTCAAACATTTTTTGGGATGGCATCAGATTTTATGTTTCCTATGTCGATCTCTATCTGGCAGCCGTTGCCATATTGGTACTGGGAGCTTTGGCGTTTTTCCTTTCTCTCGAAACGGTAAATAAAGTAAAATCTTCCAAATTTGAACTCTTTGTTGAGAAATTCAACAAAAATACACACCGCGTTATTTCCTCTAAGCTGCCTTTCTACCAGCCGTCAGCAGAAGAGCTAGGGATTTTTCAGAGAATGAAATCCATCATCAGGGGTGGCCTTTGGTTCTATATGAGTTGCTTTGTACGCGGGCTGATTTCTTGCTTGTTCCTGATATTGGGCGCCGTCTTTCTGCTAGTGTCTGTTGTCAGGCCTCGTAATTTTCTGGGGCTGGCAAAGTGGATTCAGCCTGCTTTCCTTCATCGGACAGCCCTACCCCGTAAAGCGGATCAGGTTCTGTATGCCGCTTACCGCAAAGAAAAGAGGAAGACAAATGTTATCGCTGGAATGATTGCAGCCAGCCTGTTTTCGGTAATCTTTTTTGCGGCAGATACCTTTCCTTCGCTGAACCCGGATCAGTCAGGTTATTTAGAGACTGTCGATAGCGTGCTGATCGGTCGCTCCATGGATCTTTCCGCGTGGTTATTAGAAGTGAAAAGCGGCCCGGATACGGCTTTCACGGATGCCGACAAGCAAAATGTGATAGCTCTCATTGAAGTACAGATGGAAGCGCTGACCGTCATGCAGGACTATCCGGACGTGCCTGATAAGTATCAAGCCTTTCACGCAGGAATAAACCGGCTGTGCGTGGATGAAAGAACATATTTAGTATCCCTCAGACAGTACATAAGTGCCGGGCAAATCCCGCCTCAGTCGCTGATAAGCGCTTATGCGGCGCTGAGGGCAGAAAACTATCATTGGCTATTGCTGGAGTATGCTGAAATCATGCGGCAGCTGTCCTATGATTCTGTACAGGATATTTTTCATTAAGCCATTAGCACAGACTTGTTTTCTGCTGTTCATGGGAGGATGATAAGGGTTTGACTCAGACCTGGGGGATGGGTATCACTCATGCATACACTTCCTCAGGAAGGATGAGGGTGAATCTGTGAAACGTATTTTTCGTAAATCCGAGAAAATCGCGGCGATAACATGGGATAGGGCGCCGATGTTTATGGCGGCTCTTGCTCTGTACCATCAAGTATCACTGAATCTGGAAAGAGGTAAACTCAGCTGACCTTGCAAATGCAAGCCGTAACATGGATACCGTTTTCTCCGAAAGCCGTGAAGCCTTAAGACTTTCGGGAATGGAGCCGCCGTGTGTTCTGGTTCCGCATTCTGCGTCGGAGTCAGAAGCTCTCTACTGGGCGACAAAGGATCCGGACGAGATTGGCCGTATGATCGGCTTGGATATGGCAGAGCCCGGATCTTACCGGAACGGAGAAGTTCCTATGCCGTCCTTGGCTTTCCGCTGTTCCGTCCTGCTCTTTACTTTCCTGATCTTCGTGATAGGAAGCTTCATGACGGATATTCCCCGAAAGGTGATCCTTCCCGGAAAAGAAAAACGCCGTAAGAGAGCAATAATTCTTGTAAATATGGCAATAACTGCATTGCTTTTACAACCTTCGCATAGTAGACTAGATTAGGTAAAAGGGTTTGAACAAAAGAGGAAAATTTCCGTGTGGCTGTGGAAACGGCTATATGCGGAACAGGGAGCTGTCTCTTTTCAAGAGATGGCTCAGGCTGCCAAAGAACCCCTGCCGGCTCTTAGCCGGCAGGGGTTCTTTGTTTCCTTGTTGTACAAAGTGCGAAAAAGGAGAAATATGATATGGGGAGACAGATTCGAGGAACCGACCGGATTTTTTGGTATGTCCTGATGGCGCGTACCGGGAGAGAGCAGGAAGCAAAAGCAGAAATACAGTCACACTGGGATACGGAGCATATCTTGCCGTTTCTGCCGGTGAAGGAAATCTATTTCAGAAAAGCCGGAACGGTACAGAAAGAGAATCGGCTGCTGTTTCCGGGCTATGTCTTTGTGGAAACCACGGTCGAAAGCCATGATTTTCTGGTCATGGCATTGCAGTTTATCAAGCGGACGAACACCTTCTTCAGAGTGCTGGAGTATGGCGACTCAAAGGAAATCGCGGTGAGGGAGGAAGAAAAGGTCTTCTGGCAGAAGATCCTGAATCAGAACTATTGCGTAGAATGTTCCAGAGGTGTGATCGAGGGAGACAGGGTGCGCGTGAAAGAAGGTCCTTTTATCGGCAGCGAAAGCAGGATCAAGAAGATAGACCGCCACAAAAGGCAGGCGGTCATGGAACTGGAATTGATGGGCGCGCCCAGAAGCATCAGCGTGAGCTTCGAGGTCTTGGAGAAGATCGCGGACTGACGAAGCCGGGACGGTGCAGAAAGAGAATCGGCTGCTGTTTGGCTGTCCTTGTCAAACAGTCGTCTGTTTTGCAGAGCATTTGTTCAAAAAGGGCTTCTTTCGTATTTACTTTCTGGCCGGATAGGGATACAATCAAGGTGTTCCCCGTGAGGGAAAAATCCTCCCCTGGAATTCAGGCGGCGGAAACGGACCCAGCGGCAGGAACCGCGAAAGAAGGACCCTGAAGATGAAGATTTCTCATAGCCTATGCCGGCGCCGCCGCGAGAACCAGATCCCGGATCTGCTATATTCCAGTCAGGCGCTCAGGAAACTGATCATTCCTTTGGTTCTGGAGCAGATCCTGTCCCTGCTGGTGGGGATGGCGGATACCGTGATGATCGCCGGGGTGGGGGAAGCGGCGGTGTCAGGGGTGTCGCTGGTGGATACGGTGAATATCCTGGTCATCAATGTGTTTGTGGCGTTCGGGACCGGCGGGGCAGTGGTGTCCGGCCATTTTCTGGGACAGGGAGATCCGGAGAGCGCAGGGAAAGCGGCGTGGCAGGTGAATCTGCTGGCGGTATCCGTGGCGCTTGCGGTCACGGCGGTGTTCCTGGTCTTCCGGGACGGGTTGCTGCGCCTGATCTTCGGGCGGGTTGAGGCGCAGGTCATGTACAGCGCCGGATCCTATCTGGCCATCACGGCTCTTTCCATCGCGCCTCTGGCGGTGTACAATGCCTGCGCGGCGCAGTTTCGCGCCATGGGGGACTCCAGGACGACCATGTGGATTTCCCTGTTCATGAATTTCCTGAACATCCTAGGGAACGCGCTGCTGATCTACGGGGCGCGGATCGGGACGGCGGGGGCCGCCATTGCCACTACCGTATCCAGAACCGTAGCGGCGGCGATTATTTTATATCTGATGTTCCATGGGGATCGTCTTATCCATTTTCGCAACAAGGTGACGCTGCGTCTACAGCCGGAGCTGATCCGGAAAATACTGTATATTGCCGTACCCAACAGTCTGGAGAATAGTCTGTTCCAGCTGGGGAAAATACTGACCATCAGCCTGATAGCCACCTATGGCACTTATTCCATTGCCGCCAATGCCGTAACCAGTACGATCGCCGGCCTGAACGTGCTTCCGGCAAGCGCCGTGAACAATGCCCTCCTGGCAGTGGTGGCGGTGTGCGTGGGGGCGGATCAGATCGGACAGGCCAGATTTTATACCAGAAAGCTAATGAAAATGGAATACATCGGGGTGGCGGCGGTTTCCGTGATCCTCATAACCGGAGCGAGACGGATCATCGGAATCTATCAGTTAAGCCCCCAGGCGACGGAGCTGGCGACAAGAGTCCTGACCTATTACGCGGCGATGGCGATGGTGTTCTGGATCCCGTCTTTTTCGCTCCCGAACGTGTTCCGGGCGGCGGGGGACGTCATATGGCCGATGGGGATCGCCGGCTTTTCCATGTGGGTGTTCCGCCTGGGCTTTTCCTATCTTCTGGGGACTCTGTTGGGGCTGGGTCTGTTTGGGATCTGGATCGCGATGACGGTGGACTGGGTCTTCCGGGGGCTTTGCTATGTGATCCGGTACAGAAGCGGGAAGTGGGAGAGGAAGCTGCTGGATAGGAGGGAATAAAACGGAACAGAAAATTGCAGGTGGGGAAAATCTCCTGGTACCACTTCATTTTGACAAACCAGGCGGATTCATGGTATCATACGCGTAAACAATGAGCCAAGCGCCGCGAAGCGGCATTTGGCGAATGTACGCGAACCACGGTTTGCGAAGCAAACTGTGGTACCATACGCGTAAACAATGAGCCAAGCGCCGCGAAGCGGCATTTGGCGAATGTACGCGAACCACGGTTTGCGAAGCAAACTGTGGTACCATATCCGCAGGATAGGATATAGGCCGAATGGCCATGC
>JAISOV010000037.1 GCA_031275405.1 Clostridium sp.
ATCGCCCTGGCTTTTCTGGTCTCGCTGGCCTTTCTGGCCCTGCCGGGCGGGCCGGCCTGCCGGAAGAAGAAGCGCGGAGCCGCCGTTTGGCGGTAGTATCCCATAAAGCAGGATACCCACATACCGGACTGCGCAAGACGCTGTTTCCTTTTGAGGCTCTGACGGTACATGATATGCGGCGCTGAACGAGGATGACAGAAAGAACCAAATGCTACTTGATATGGCCGGCAGTCCGGTGGTATGATAACTTATGGGAAGCCGCGGAGCGGCTTCCCATAAAAGGCGCTGTCCTTGCGCCGTAAATCGATGACAAGAAGCCGTCCTTGCTTCCTGTCATCGAACTTATCCTGAAAGCAACTTACTGCACACGGAACCAAGCTACACCAGAAAGGATCACAAAATGCCTATCCAGACCGATTTCCACTTACATTCTTCCTTTTCCTCCGACTCGTCCACCCCGATGGAAGCCATGATCCGCGGAGGAATCGAGCTTGGCCTGACCCACATGTGCTTCACCGAACACCATGACCCCGATAATCCCGTCTCCCCCGGCGAAACCCCGGAAAAGTATCTCCTGAACATGGACTCTTACCTCTATGATTTCCTCCGGTATCAGGAGCGGTATCAAGACCGGATCACGCTCCTGCTGGGGGTGGAACTGGGTCTGCAGAAGCAGACCACGGAAGAGAACCTTGCATTTGCTAAAAACTGGCCGTTTGACTTCATCATCGGTTCTTCCCACGTGGCCGAGGGACAGGATCCTTGCTTTCCCTCTTTTTATGAAGGCAGGAGCGAAAAGGAGGCCTACTGTTCTTATTTTTCCTCCGTCCTGGAAAACTGCCGGGTATTTTCCGATTTTGACGTTTACGGCCATCTGGATTATGTGGTTCGCTACGGACCGAACAGAGACCGGAATTACCGTTATGAGGATTACCGAGATGTTTTTGACGAAATCCTCCGGACGCTGGTCGCTAAGGGAAAAGGAATCGAGGTCAACACCAGCGGGGTGAGGGAAGGGCTTCGCGAACTTCATCCTGCGACAGGGATCCTTCTGCGTTACCGGGAGCTTGGCGGCGAGATCCTGACCATCGGTTCCGATGCCCATACTCCGCGGGATCTGGCTGCTGCTTTTTCACAGGCGGAGACAATCGCCAAGGACTGCGGCTTCCGCTATTACACCATTTTTGAAAAAAGGACGCCTAAGTTCCTGAAATTCTAGGACAGACAGTGCCTTACCTACCTGGCGCGACTGTCTGCCCATAGAGCCTTTCCGTCTGCCCGTGCGGCACGGTCGAACCCGCCCATAGAGCCTTTCCGCCTGTCCGCACGGCACGGTCGAACCCGCCCATAGAGCCTTTCCGCCTGCCCGTGCGGCACGGCCGCCCATAGAGCCTTCCCGCCTGCCCGCGCGGCACGACCGCCCATAGAGCCTTTCCGCTTATCTGCACAGCACGACCACTTTTTTCGGCGTCGCCTGTGCCGGAGTACTGCCCGTCGCCGTCTCATACACAACTGCCAGATTCTGGCTGGCGGGGCTGCCTATAAAGATCTGATTGTTGGTGGTCAACATACTGATCCCGCTTTCCAGGCGGATCTGCAGCGACTGCTCCTGATTGATCAGGGATTTGTCGAAGTATCCTACGCAGATCTGCCGCCCGCTTTCCATGGGCGCAACCACCGCCGCCATATACTGCGGCGGATAGATGGAGGACTGTGAGGACATCCCATCCCGGTGGAAGAACTGGCATTTCATCCCTTCGGTCAAGGTGACAAAATCCAGTACATAGGTACCCGGCCCCACCAGAAAATTCACGGAGTTCCCCTCGGTATCCTCCACTCTGACAAACAGGATACAGCCGTTGACCTTATTCTTCCCGGTTCTGGTCGGTTCGATTTCCGCGATGACGCCTTCCACCTTGCGAAAACTGGCTCTTTGGTAAAACTTATTGGAATCGCTATTGATAAGCATTTCTGGCCCTCTTTTCCTATGAGAAATAAATACGGGTGCCTTTATGCTTATTATATGCCGCTGCGGCGGAGTGTGCGAAGTCACACAATCGTTCCGCCTCCGAGTACATAATCCTCTTCATAAAATACAATGGCCTGGCCGGGCGCAGCGGCTCTCACCGGGGCTTCAAAGCGGCACAGCACCCTGCCGTCCGGCTGTTTTTCCGCCATTCCCCGCTCCCCCCGGTGCTGATACCGCACCTTGGCAAGCACCCGCCTTGGCTCGGTCAGATCCTCCAGCGCCATGTAATTCATCTTGTCGCAAAGCACGGTCCGGGTAAGCACCGCCCCGCTTTCGCCCAGCACGACCTCATTGGTAGCCGGACGGATCTGCGTAACGAAGAGCCGACGGCCCAAGGCTACGTTCAGGCCCCTGCGCTGCCCTACCGTGTAATGGGTAATCCCTTTGTGGCGCCCCAGCACGATACCTTCTTGCGTCACGAAATTGCCCGGCCCCGGCACTTTGCCCCTCCTCTCCCGCTCCAGGAAAGCGGCGTAATCCTGATCCGACACGAAGCAGATTTCTTGGCTGTCCGGCTTGTGCGCCACCGGCAGTTTCTGTCTCACGGCAATTTCCCGGATTTCCTCCTTGGCAAAATCCCCTACCGGAAGCAGGGTGCGCGCCAGCTGATCCTGTGTCAGGTTATAGAGGGCGTAAGTCTGATCCTTTTGTGCCGCAGCAGAACAGGACACCGTGTATCGTCCGTTCTGCAGCTTCACCACTCTGGCATAATGCCCGGTAGCGATGTAGTCCGCCCCGATTTCCAGGCTCCGCCGGAGCAGGGATCCCCACTTGACGTAGCGGTTACAGGCAATGCAGGGATTCGGGGTGCGTCCTCGCAGATATTCTTCCACAAAGTAGTCGATGACCTTGGATTGAAATTCTTGCTTGAAATTCATCACATAATAGGGGATTCCTAAGCTTTCCGCTACGTTCCTCGCGTCCGCCACCGCTGACAGGCCGCAGCAGCCGCCGTTTTCTTCTTTCGCGGCCTGTGCCTCGTCCTGCCATATCTGCATGGTGACGCCGATTACGTGGTATCCCTGTTCTTTCAGCAGATAGGCGGCCACGGAAGAATCCACTCCCCCGGACATGCCCACCACGACCGTTTTCTTCATATCCTTCCCCGCCCCTTCGCGCCTGCCGCGCCGCATATGGTAAGCGCAGGAGATACAGCGCTGCTGCCCGGCAGGAATATCCCACGGGTTCATGAATGCCCATGACCACACAGGGTCATGGCCATATATGCCCATAGCCACATTTTGTGCGAAACTGCAAGAATGGCTGCGCCAATCCTTTGCTACAGAAAAGCTTGCATAGCCCACTGTACCCGTTTTTTCCGCTTTTCGTCCTGACCAAAACCGCTCGCCCATCTGTACCGGTGATTCCGCGACAGCTCCTTACGCGCCTGCGGCGGAAAGCGTATGCAGACGCTCGATCACCTGTTCCACTTTCGCGATGGCGGCCTTTACCTGCCCTTGGGTTTCCCGGATCCTGGACTGCACCATCCAGTCCGCAATCAGTCCGTCAAAAAAGAAATCCGCAAACTTCAAAAAATCTCCCACCTGAATGTGGAGATCCGGTATATCCGTGATGTCGCCCAGTTCCTTCTGGAGATTCTTCACGGCGTACTTAGCTTGTTCCATTTCCCGTTCCGCGTCGCCTAGTCTGGAATGTTTCAGAAACGAGCTGATCAGCCCTCCCCCTAACAGATCCCAGATTCCCCAGTTCCCCGCGCTGCGCAGACAGCGCTCCACCCTCCGCAGGCTTTCCAGCGCTTCCTGCGCCGCCGCCAACGCTTCCTTTATCTCTATCGAACGTCGTCCTTCCGTAGAACGTCCTTTTTCTACAGAATACCCTTCTGTATGATCATCCATCCTATTGCTCCTTCCTGTTCCTTAATCTTCCTCTTTTTCTACGGAAGGTTCCTCTTCCACGGGAACGCCCTCCTTCTATAGAACGTTCTTCTTCTTTAGAATGCCCTTTTTCCTTGGAAGGCTCCTTTCCCATGGAAGGCCCTTCTTCCTTGGAAAACCCTTCTTCCTTGGAAGGCCCTTCTTCCTTGGAACGTTCCTCTTCTATAGAATGCCCTTCTTCTATGGAATGTTCCTCTTTGATTGGATGTTCCTCTTCTATAGAATGTTCCTCTTCTATGGGATCTTCCTCTTCCACTGTTTCATGGACATCGGACTTAGGCGGCTCCAGTCCTTCTATCACGATCCCCTTTTTCTGGGCATAATCCCATAAGGCCGCATGAATGGCTTCCTCCGCCAGCAGGGAGCAGTGTACTTTCACCGGCGGCAGACCGTCCAGCGCTTCCATGACCGCTTGATTGGTTACTTTCAAGGCTTCCTGGATATGTTTTCCTTTCACCAGTTCGGTCGCCATAGAACTGGTCGCCACGGCCGCGCCGCAGCCGAAGGTCTTAAACTTTACGTCATGGATGATCCCTTCTTCGTCAATATCCATAAAAATCCGCATAATATCGCCGCATTTTGCATTCCCTACGGTTCCCACGCCGCTGGCGTCCTCTATCTCTCCCATATTGCGCGGATTCTCAAAATGATCCATTACTTTCTCACTGTACATACGCATCCTCCCGATCCCTTACGCAGATCACTTCGCAGAATGTCTGGCTGGCTCCGGCTTCTACGCCCCCCGGTGCCGCGTTCCCCGCCCCCCAAGCTCCCGGTTCTTCACTTCCGTGCCGCTTCCGGCTCCGCGCTTTGTTTGCGGCGCTCCGCTTTTAAGAAATCCTCATACAAAGGCGACATGCTTCGCAGCCGCTCTACAATTCCCTTCACCGCTTCCGCTACAAAATCCATCTCTTCCCGGGTGTTTTCCTCCGAAAGCGTCAGACGCAGGGAACCGTGGGCTTCCTCATGCTTCCTGCCGATCGCCAGAAGCACGTGGGATGGATCCAGGGAACCGGAAGTACAGGCCGAGCCGCTGGAAGCGCAGATCCCTTTCCCGTCCAGCATGATCAGCAGGGATTCCCCCTCGATAAAACGAAAGCCTATGTTGACGTTGTTCGGCAGCCGCTTTTCCCGGTGTCCGTTCAGCATGACATAGGGAACTTCCGTCTCTATCCGGCGGATCAGATAATCCCTCAGCTGTATCTCCTTTTTGCTCTTTTCCTCCATCAGCCTCAGCGCCCGTTCCACAGCCGCACCGAAGCCCACGATTCCCGGAACGTTCTCCGTACCGGCCCTCCGGTTGCGTTCCTGCGCGCCGCCGTGGATAAACGGGTGGATCCTCACGCCCGTCCGGACATACAGGAAGCCGATCCCCTTTGGGCCGTTGAGCTTATGCGCGCTGGCACTGAGCATATCGATCTTCAGCTCCCCCACGGAAATGGGTATCTGTCCATATGCCTGCACGGCATCCGTATGAAATAAGATACCGTTTTCTCTGGCAATGGCGCCGATCTCGGCAATCGGCTCTATGGTTCCGATCTCGTTATTGGCAAACATGACGCTGATCAGGACGGTGTCCGGACGAATCGCCGCCCTGACCGCCTGCGGATCCACCAGTCCGTCTTCGTCCACGTCTAAGTAAGTCACCGTATAGCCTTTTTTCTCCAGGTACTGACAGGTATGGAACACGGCGTGGTGTTCGATCTTAGTCGTGATCAGATGGCATCCCTTGCTCCCATAGGCTTCCGCCGCCGCTTTCAGCGCCCAGTTATCGGATTCGGAACCTCCTGCGGTAAAGTAGATCTCTTCCGCCTTCACGCCCAGGCTGTCCGCAATGCCGCGCCTTGCCTGGTTCACCGCTTTCTTTGCCTGAGAGCCTAAGGAATAAATCGCACTGGGGTTCCCGTAACACTCCGTAAACCAAGGCAGCATGGCGTCCACTACTTCCGGCGCCGTCTTCGTGGTTGCCGCGTTATCTAAATAAATCATAACTATGCCCATCCTTTCCGGACTCATGATATTGTTTTGCTTCTGTCCGTTCCGTGCAGTCTCCCAGCCGCCCGCCCTAGCGGACAGATCAATCGGGAAGACGGAAAGCTGTTTCCGCTTTCAACCGGTGTCCCTGCATTTATTATATGCTCCCGCCGCCGGAAGGGCAGACGGTTCTCGCCTGGAAATCTCCGGCCCCGCCCACAGGCCTCCGCGCCTCGCCAAAAAGCCGCGGATTCTCGCCGGGAAATCCCCCGCCACGCCCGCAGGCCGCAGGTTTCCTATGGTATCTGCTGAATTCCTAGCAAGTTACTAGAGATTAACATCACTATATACCCTTGCCTTTGTTCTGTCAACATTTTTTTGGGAATATACTGTTACCAATTCCGAACTCGTGGGGAATCCATGAAAATCTTAAAACGCCACCCTCTTTGGGCGGGTACTGTCACTTTGACTGTCACCGGGCTGATCACCCGTTTGATTGGATTTTTTTACCGGATTTATCTGGCCCGGCTCTTCGGAGCGGAGGGCATGGGTATTTATCAGCTGATCAGCCCCGTCCTCGCGCTGACTTTTTCCCTTGCCGCTTCCGGCTATCAGACTTCTATCTCGAAATTCGTAGCGGAGACCACCGTCCGGCAGCACCGCGCTTCCTACCGGCCGCTCTTCGTGGGTCTCAGCCTTTCCCTGCCGCTTTCTTTGCTCTGTACCCTGATCGTTTATGGAACCTCCGAATCCATCGCGGCTTCCCTCCTGCTGGAGCCGCGTACCGCTTCCCTGCTGCGGATCCTCGCTTTTTCCATCCCGTTCTGCAGTGTCCATGCCTGTATCAACGGATATTTCTATGGAAGAAAACAGACCGGAGTGCCTGCCGCCACCCAGCTTCTGGAACAGTGCTGCCGGGTCGGCTGCGTCTATGCCCTCTCGACGTATGCTCTGGCAAAAGGAAGACAGCCGAGCATCCGCATCGCCGTCTTCGGCCTGGCGGCAGGTGAGTTTTTGGCCATGCTGATTTCCGTCCTCGCCATTTACCGGCTCTACACCAAGGAACGCCCAAAATCCTCCGGCAAGCCGGCGGGCAGCCTCGCGGGCGGTTCCGTGGCTCTTCCCGTGGACGGTCTCCGCACGGCCCCGCTTCCCGCAGCCCTGCCGAACCGGAAGCCGCCCTCCTTGCTTTCCGCCTATCGTCAGATGCTGGGAATGGCGCTGCCGCTGACCGCCAACCGTATCGTGCTGAATCTGCTGCACAGTCTGGAGGCAGTTTCCATCCCTGCCGGACTGCGCCGCTACGGCTACGACACCGCCGCCGCCCTGAGCGTATACGGCGTCCTGACCGGCATGGCCATGCCCATGATCTTCTTTCCCAACGCTCTGACCAGCTCCGTTTCCGTGCTTCTGCTCCCTCTGGTTTCAGGGAATTACGCCATCGGCGACATGGGCGCGGTAAGAAAAGCTGTTTTACGAACCGTCAAATACTGTATCATACTCGGCTTCTGCTGCATGGGCATTTTCCTTGTGTCGGGGCGGTGGATGGGCGACTTCCTGTTCCACAGCAGCCTGGCGGGACACTTTATCCTCACGCTAAGCTTCATCTGCCCGTTCCTGTATTTGGACACTACGCTCTCCAGTATCCTTCAAGGACTTGGCATGGCGGGGCGGCTCTTTACCACCAACATCATCAGCCTGCTCGTGCGGCTCGGGTTCATTTACCTCACGATCCCGAGGTTCGGCATTACCGGCTATCTGTGGGGGATCCTGGCGAGCCAGATCCTGCTGACGTTCCTCTATTTTCTCTGCCTGTTCCGGAACCAGGGGATCCGCTCCCGATAAACCGGCAGCGCCGACGGCCAGGCCTTCTTCGGCATCAGCCGATTGCTTTTGACAGGACTTCATATTCCTTCTCTTCGGCATCCTTTAAGAAATCCGATATTTTGTTCATTTCTTTTATATGACGGCTTACCTTATATTTTAAGCACAGATTCACTATGGTTTTACACTGGCCTTCGATTTCTGATAAAGAAGGCAGGATGGCAGGATCTGTAAAGCCCGATTTTGTCAGATAGTCAAACCGGCGGGTCATCATCTTCTTATGGTCATAAAGCAGATAAAACATACGGAGATCTAATTCCTCAGGCTCCGGCTGATTCCTAAGATAGGCAGACAAAGCACCGTAATAATCCTTCCCAAAAACAATACGCTTTTGATTCCCAAAATTATACATGTCCCAGTATTCCAGCACCGACGCTTCCAGGTACCGTTTCATAGACCGAAACACATTCTCTATGACAAAGCCATCCTTGCGGTCTGGATCCAGCCTGTATAGATAAACAATACCGTTAAGATAATCAGAATTCCATGACAGTTCGCCGTCATCAAACGCGGGATTGATTTTCTGGATCGGGATACTATAAGAGCCGTACGACGTGCCGATCAAAAAATCACAGGCATAAATGAGACCCTTATTCAGGTCGTATCCATAGAGTAACGCATCGTGTATTCTATGGCTGCTCTCAAAATGAGAGGAACCCGCTATATGAAAATAATCTAACATCAAATGCAGATACCAGCCATGGTCTATCGCATATTTCAGGAACTCCAAAAACTCCCCCCAGTGATCCTTTATCAGGCTTCTATGGAGCTTCTGTGTCGTGAGCCATTCGCAGTGGTCGGATGGCCGTAACTCATAGGGCTTCGGAAAATAAAAATCCGCCCAGGAAGATTCCTGGAGATACTTATTCGAGTACAGATTGATGTAGTTGCTGTATATCCAGCCATGAGCCGGTTCATACCCTCCTAAGATAGACAGCAGATGTGCATGTTGGGTGTACGTAGTAATGATCGGACTCGCTAATTTCAGCATCCTGTCATGACCATTTTGGATCTTATGTCTGCCCATATAAAATTCTCCCTTTCAAAACCATCCTCTTTTCACGGATCATATCACTGTCTGATCTTTTTTGCAACCTCCTTCGGCAAATTCAGTCATATTTCTGTACGGAAACTGCTGCGATTCCGCATGGGCAGCGAAATGGCAGCTCTGCGCGGCGATCCCCGCCGTTTTGTGGGAAACAACGCGCCTGCCCTGATAAGGGCATATCGGCTCCGCAGGCTCCTCCTGCCGAACCGTACCCGGCATCGTACAGAGTTCATAACGTAAGGGAGGATAAGTTCACAGAGACAGCCCATTTCCGCAGCCGGATCCGGGCAGGCCTCCGTTCCTCACTCCGGGAAACTTTCCGCCAGACAAAGCGCCCCGAAACCTACCCTGTCGTTCGGATAGTCCATCTCTCCCCGGATGGGCCTCGCCCCTCCCCGCAGGTACGCCTTTACTTTCTCGCCGTACAGGAACGGGTCGTTCCCCCGCACGATCCCCCACTCCATCAGGAGGGCCGCGCAGCCGGACACAAGGGGCGTGGCAAAAGAAGTACCCGTCACCGACTGGTAGCCGCCGTAAATGTCCGGGGCCATAATATCGACCCCCGGCGCCGCCAGATCCGGCTTCACGAGACCGGCGGTGACAACCCCGATCGTCCTGCGGGGATACACGAAACCCCTCCCGGAAAAGTCGGCATAGGCATTGTAAGAGCTGTCGTACGCGCCCACACTGATGACTTTCGACGCCGTGGAGGGAATCGTCAGCGTCACCTGCGGACTCGGGCGGTAGAACCTCGTCTGTAGGCTTCTCGCGTTGCTGGCCGGAAGATAAAGGTAATATTCTCCGGTTGCCGTTTCCTGCGGGGTAAAAATGATCTGCCAGATCCCGCTGTTGATATAGGAAGCGCCCAGGGGGATCATCTCAAAATAGATCTCCTGATCGACCGAATAGGGCGAGGGTTCCCCGACATACACCAGAACCTGTGTATGCTCCATGGAAAGGGTGTATTTCCCGCCCGCTATCGTGCTGGAAAGTTCCTGCCGGATCCCGCCCGGCGAACGGAGGGTGATACGGTAGCGGTCGAAGTAATGCTTCCACAGCTGGACGCTGAGCGAAGTTTCGTAGCTGCCTACCGCGAGTTCCGCCACCGGCTCCTGTGTCACGTCCCCCGCCACATGCCCTGCCGAATTGCCCTCGTTCCCGCTTCCCACGCAGATCACCGTCCTCCCGATTTCCGCCGCGTTATCCAGAAAGCGTTCCAGCAGGGAGCTGCCGTCATGGGCGCCGTAGCTGTTGCCGAAGCTCAGGTTGACCACCAGCGGCATTCCCAGATCCAGGGCCTTGCGTACGGCGTATGTGACCCCTCTCATGACCTGCGTCGTCCTAGGGAAGCCTTCCACGTCCGCGGTCCCCAGCTTCACGATCAGCAGCTCGCTGCCCGGCGCCACGCCGGAATACAGGCTCTGCGCTTCTCCGCCGCCCGCCGCGATCCCGGCGATGCTGGTGCCGTGTCCGTTCGTGTCCCGGCTCGGTACCAGCAGATAGCGCTGCCGGGCATTATCCGCCGCAAGCGCCTGATTGATCTCCTCCCGGCCAAATTCCACGCCTATCCGGAAGCCCTCGGGAGGGCGGCGCACTGGAGCGCTCCCTTCCGGCATGGCTGCGTCCGCCGGGAGAACGCCGTCCCCGGCCTCTTCCGTCGCCCTCAGCGTCTGATCCCAGAGGAAACGGATCCGGGTGGTTCCGTCGGCCCTCCGGAAATCGCCGCGCGCATAGTCGATCCCGGTATCCAGTATGGCTACCAGTACCCCCGCGCCGTCCAGGAAAGGCTCCCGCAAGGTCACGGGCAGCACGCAGGAAGCGGATTTCGCGTCCTCTACCCCAAAATAATACCGCTTGGGCTTTTCCACATACTCGATTTCTTCCGCCTCCGCCACCCGGTTCATCAGGGCCTCCGGCACGGTCAGGATACAGTAGCCCGCGATCAGGTATTCCGCCTGTACTCCATAGGACTCCAGCTCTGCCAGGCTTCCATGGTATTTTGCGATGACCTCCCAGGTACGGGTCGCATCGTCATAGCCGAGATTCAGGTTGCGGGTGCGTCTGCGCACTGCTTCCGGCGTTTCCAAAGCCAGGTTCAGTATGTTTTCCAGTTTCTGATTCGCCACTTTTTCCCCGCCCTCCGATAGATGATCCAAGACAGGGTACATTATATGCCGGAACTTAAGGCGCTATGCGCGGGCAGACCAAACGGAAAGCCCCGCTCTCACACAGACTCCGCTATGGCCGCGTCCAGCACGTCCATGCCCAGCTCCGTCTGTTCCGGCGTCATGACCAACGGCGGAAGAAAGCGAACGACGTTCCCATGCAGCCCGGCATCCAGGAAGATCACGCCCCTCTGCAACGCGGCGGCGATGACTCTGTTCACGGCCGCCGCGTCGGGCGTCTTTTCCGCAGGGTCGCTCACGAACTCCATGCCGATCATCGCGCCCATGCCTCGCACGTCCCCGATCTGCGGGTATTTTTCCATCATTCCGCGCGCCCGCGCCGTGATGTACCCGCCGATCTCCCGGGCGCGCCCGCAGAGCCCATGCTTCCGCACGTTCTCAATGACTGCCAGCGCCGCGGCGCACGCCACGGGGCTGCCCGAAAACGTACCGCCGATTCCGCCGACCTGGGGCGCGTCCATGATTTCCGCCCTGCCGATCACCGCGCCGAGCGGCAGACCCGCCGCGAGAGACTTCGAGCTGGTGAGGATGTCCGGCTCGACGCCCAGCTGCTCCGCGGCGTAAAACGTCCCGGTTCTGGCAATCCCGCTCTGTATCTCGTCGAGGATGAGCAGGATGCCGTGCCTGTCGCAGATTTCCCGCAGGCGCTTCACATAGGGCTTCGGCATTGGGACAAAACCGCCCTCGCCCTGAACCGGCTCGACGACCACGCAGGCAACCATCTCCGGCGTCAGAGATGTCGACAGCATTTCCTCAAACCTGTCCGCGCAGGACAGCGCGAACGCGGCGGCGTCCATCCCCTCCGGCTTGCGGTAAAGGTTCGGACACGGAATGTTATAGACGTCCTGCGCGAAAGGGCCGAACCCGTCCTTATACGGCTTGGCCTTTGTCGTCAGGCTCATGGCAAGCAGCGTGCGCCCGTGGAACGAGCCTTCCACGGCGGCGACTCCCGCGCGCCCGGTGTGCTTCCTGGCGATTTTCACCGCATTCTCGATGCATTCCGCTCCGCTGTTGACGAACATCGCTTTCGCGTTTTTGATCGGCGCGGTTTCGCACAGCTTTTTCGCCAGCTCCGTATAGGCCTCATACCACAGTACATTTACGGAGGTGTGGAGGAATCTTTCCGCCTGGGCCTTTACCGCCTCGACCACCTCCGCGGGGCAGTGCCCCGCGTTGACGACGCCGATACCGGCGGCGAAGTCCAGAAAGACGTTCCCGTCCACGTCGCGTACCAGCGCGCCGGACGCGGACTGGGCAAAGATCTTCGTAGAATTCGATACCCCCCGGGGAACGTATTTTTCCCGCTCCGCCCAGAGCGTTTTGGACTTCGGCCCCGGGATTTGCGTAACGATCCTCGGTTTTCCCGCGCTCACGGCATGGCCTCCTTTCTCACGTCCGAGAGAGCTTCCTCCATGCGGACAAGCACTTTCTCAAGGTCGCCATAGGCTATCGTCAGCGGCGGTTCGATACGGATACAGGCGGAATTGTTCAGCGTTCCCGCCGTCATCACCCGCCGTGAGAACATCCCCTTCGCGAAAGCGTAGCCATAAGCCGGACCGGAGAATTCGACGGCGACCATCAGTCCGATGCCGCGGACGTCCTTCACCAGGGAAGGATATTTTTCCCGGAAGGCGGAGAGCCTTCCGAGCAGGAACTCTCCCTTTTCCTTTGCCTGCGCCGCAACGTCGTTTTCCACCATATAGCTCAGCGCGGCCAGCGCGGCGGAACACGCCAGCGGGTTCCCTCCGAACGTCGGGCTTCCAAGGATCCATGGATTCTCCACAAGCGCCTGGGTCCACATGTGGGGCCGGGCGATGAGGCCGGTGATGGGCATGACCCCGCCGCCGAACGCCTTGCCGTATGTCATGACGTCCGGCGTGACCTCCTCCGCCTGGCAGCGGAAATAGGTTCCCGTGCGTCCCATTCCGGTCTGTATCTCGTCCAGGATCAGCGCGATTCCGTACCGGTCGCACAGCGCGCGGACTTCTTTCAGGTATCCCGGCGGCGGCACGATAACGCCCGCTTCTCCCTGAACCGGCTCTAAGATGACGGCGGCGACGCTCTCCCCTACTTTGTCGAGCTTTTCGATGGTCTTGCGCATGTCTTCGATATCCCCGTAAATCACGTGGGACACCTGCTGGATCAGCGGCAGATACGGCACACGGTACGTGGACTTGCCGCCTACGGAAACGGCGCCCATGCTCTTGCCGTGGAAGCCGCCCACGGAGCTGATCACCCATCTGCGCCCCGTGGCGATCCGCGCAAGCTTCAGTGCCATTTCAACCGCCTCGGCCCCGCCGTTGGTGAAAAAGCAGTACTGCAGATCCCCCGGCGTAAGCTCCGACATCGCTTTGGCCAGGTACCCCCGCAGCGGATCCAGCAGCTCCTGGCTGTGGAGCGCCTGACGGCGCAGCTGCATTTCAACGCGTTTTACGATTTCCGGATTCCTGTGTCCGAAGTTATAGATGCCGAACCCGCCCAGGCAGTCGATGAATTCCTCCCCATACACGTCGGAAAAGCAGCTGCCGTGATCCGTCCATTCCACGAACGCTTCATTCGTAGAGACGCTCTTGCGGTATTTCAGCCAGCCGGGGTTGATGAAATGATTGTAGTTGCCGATGCTGTCGGAGACAAGTTTTTTGCGGTCAGCGTCCGTAAGCGCGTCCTTGTCCATCACCGCGAGTATTCCGTTCAGCGTTTCTTTCGCCTTGTTGACATCCATGATCCCTCGTCTCCTATTTTCCGATTTCCTCACCCGAACCAGCCCACGGGTCCGGGGGCCAGGTTGAGGTTGATCTGCTTGACCTCCGTGTATTCCTCTAGACCGTACGGCCCAAGCTCGCGCCCTATCCCGCTCTGCTTATAGCCTCCCCAGGGCGCCTGCGCAAACGTCGGATGATATGCGTTGACCCACGTAATCCCCGCGCGGAACGCGCGCACCACGCGCAGGGCGCGCGCCGCGTCGTTGCTGAACACTCCCGCCGCAAGACCATATTGACAGTCGTTGGCAAGCGCGATCGCCTCCGCCTCCGTGGAAAATTTCTGCACGGCCAGAACCGGGCCGAAAACTTCCTCCCGCACGATCGTCATCTCCGGCGTACAGTCGGCAAAGATCGTCGGCAAGACGAAATATCCTTTGTCAAACTCCGCGCCGCTGGGCCGTGTGCCGCCGCAGACCAGGCGCGCGCCTTCGCTCTTTGCGGTCTCGATATAGCCCAGCACGGTGTTCCTATGCTCCTCACTTACCAGCGGCCCCATTTCCGCGCCGGGTACTGTTCCCGCGGCGATTTTGATCTTCTCCGCGCGCGCCGCGAGCCTCGCCAGAAACTCGTCGTAAATCGTGTCCTGCAGAATCAGGCGGCTCCCGGCGGAGCAGACCTCTCCCTGGTTGCAGAAGACCGCGAACAGCGCCCAGTCCACGCCGGTGTCAATGTCTACGTCGTCGAAGATCACGCAGGGCGACTTCCCGCCAAGCTCCAGGCCGACGCCCTTGAGGGTCTCCGCCGCCGCTTTCATCAGCGTCTTTCCAGTATCGGTTCCGCCCGTGAAGACGACTTTGCCGATTCCCGGATGGCGCACCATCGCGTCTCCAACGGTCACGCCGCCGCCCATGACAAGGTTCGCCACGCCCGCGGGTATCCCCGCCTCCTCCATCAGCCCGAACAGCGCGACGGCGCTCAGCGGCGTGAGGCTCGACGGCTTGAACACCGCCGTGTTGCCTGCCGCGATACACGGCGCGATTTTCCACGCCGCCATCATCAGCGGATAGTTCCACGGAGCGATCAGCCCGCAGACGCCGATCGGCTCGCGCACGGTCATCGCGTAGGTGTTCGGGTCGGGTACGGAATACGTATAGCCGGAAGGTTTGTCGATCAGCCCGGCGTAGTACCGAAAACACGCCGCGCTGTCATACGCGTCGCCCAGGCTGTCACGCAGGGGCTTCCCGTTGTCGGCGGTGTCTATCGCCGCAAATTTTTCCGCGCGCTGTTCGATCAGATCCGCGATCCGGAACAGCAGCGCCGCCCGCTCCGTCACCGGCAGGGCCATCCACGCGGGAAACGCCCGCTCCGCCGCGGCGACTGCCATGTCAACATGGCTCTCGTCCCCTTCGTACACCGTTCCGGCTACCGTGCCGTCCGCCGGATTCACGCTGTCTCTCGTCCTGCCGGTCTCCATCCATTTCCCGTCGATATAAAGTCTTCCGATGTCCATAGATATGACCATCCTTTCCCAATCAAGCGAGAGGTTTTGTCCGAAAGGACAAAACCTCTCGGCTGGAAACGTAGTTTCAAACTTGCTACCTCGTAAATTTCGTCCACAGCTCGTCGTACCGCTCCAGTTTCTCCGCGGGCAGATCCAGGACATACTCCCCCCTGCCGAAAACCGCCGGGGCGATGTTGGAAGCGGGGTTATTCTGATAACTGTCGGGCAGAAGCGAAACGGCGGCTGCATTGGGGTTGGTGTACGGATATTCGTCCGTGACGAGCTTGCTCACGTCGGGGCGGAGCAGGAAGTCCAGGAACTGATTCGCGGCGGCGGCGTTCTTGGCGCCTTTGAGTATGGCAAGGTTATCCAGGAAAAGGTAGCAGCCCTCGTCCGGGAAGATCACCTCGAAATTGCCGCCCTCCTCGATACAGATCGCAATCTCGGCGCTCCAGATATAGCCTATCGAAGTCTCGCCGGAAAGCATGGCGGACTTGGGAGAGTCGCTGTCCAGAAGCTTGATGTTGCCTTTGAGCGCGCTCAAGAACCCGTCAACCTCCTCCAGCTCGGCAGCGTCCGTGGTGTTCAGCGAATATCCCAGAGATTTTGCCGCCGCTCCGATGACCGCGCGCTGATCGTCCAGCGCGACGATGGAATTCGCGTACTTCGGGTCAAGCAGATCGGAGAAAGACGTGATCTCGTCCGTGACCTTGTCGCGGTTTACCACGAGCGCCGCGACCCCGCCCATATACGGCACGGAGTAAACATTGCCCGGATCAAAGCTCGGGTCGAGATACCCTTCGCCGATGTTTGAGAGGTTCGTCAGGACCGCCTTGTCGATCGGCTGGAGCAGTCCCTCGTCGATCATCATCCGGACCATATAGTCGCTGGGTACCACGACATCGTAAATCCCCTCGTTGGACGCCTTGACTTTCGCGAGCATATCCTCGTTGGAGCTGTAGGTCGAGACGTTGACCTTGATCCCCGTCTCCTGCGTGAACTTGTCGAAGACGCTCTGGGGCATATACTCCGTCCAGACGAACACGTTCAGTTCGCCCGCGCTCCCTCCGCCCGCAGGCTTTTGGCCGCAGCTGGACAGGAACGCCGCCAGAAGCGCCGCCAGCGTGAGCAGAACCGTGAGTTTTCCTGCTTTCTGATGTTTCATTTTCATTGCCGTTTCTCCTTTCAGCTTTTGGCCGTCTTTTTATTCGCGTGATACGTGGCGATCTGACTGATGAGGACGACCGTGAAGGTCGCCAGAATCACGACAGAACTGAGCGCGTACACGTCCGGACGGACGCCGGAGCGCACCTGCTCCATGATCTTAAGCGGGAAGGTCGTCGCGGACGGCCCTGTCGTAAAGTAACTGATGATGAGGTCGTCAATAGAGAGCGTGAAGGCCAGTATCGCGCCGCTTAGGATCCCCGGCAGGATGATGGGAACGGTGATCCCGAAGAAGGTCCTGATCCTGTTCGCGCCCAGATCCATCGACGCCTCCTCCACGCTGCGGTCAAAGCCCGTCAGCCGCGCGCGCACGGTGAACACCACGAACGGGATACAGAACGTCGTGTGCGCCAGTATCATGCTGCCAAGTCCCAGCGGCACGGACACCAGGGAGAACACGGACAGCAGCGCGATGCCCAGAACGATCTCCGGTATGACTACCGGTATATACAGCAGCCCGTCGATCACGCTCCTGCCCCGGAACTGATACCGCGACAGGCCGACCGCGGCCAGCGTTCCGATGACCGTGGCCAGAACCGTACTCACGCCGGAGACGATGAGCGTGTTCGCGAAAGATTCCAGCAGCGCGGCGTTCTTTACCATCTCCCCGTACCACGCGAGGGTGAACCCCTCAAAGAGAATGTTGCGCTTAGACACGTTAAACGAGAACAGGATGATCACCGCAATCGGCGCGTAGAGGAACAGATACACGAGCGCGGAAAATACCGCGCTGCCCACGCCGCGTATACGCCGTCTGCGCAGGGTTTTTGTCTTCCTATTCATGCCACCCCTCCCAAATCGTCCAGCTTCCCGCCCGTCGCCGTATAACATTTCACCAGGAACAGCGTAAACACGATCAGCATGACGGACATCGCCGCGCCGAACGGCCAGTTGAACGATTCCTTGAACTGCCGCTCGATGACGTTGCCGATGAGCTGGCTCGTGCCGCCGCCCATGAGGTCGGACACGAAGAAGAAGCCCAGCGACGGGATGAACACCATGATCGACCCGGAGAAGATCCCCGGCGCGGTGAGCGGGAGCGTCACCGTGCGGAAGGTGTGAAACGGCCTCGCGCCCAGATCCGCCGACGCCTCCAGCAGTCCTCTGTCCAGCTTTTCCACCACCGTCGTAATCGGCATGACCATGAACGGCAAAAGCGTGTACACCATGCCAAGGACGACCGCCCCCCGCGTGAACATCATCTCCAGCGGCGCATGAATCAGGCCAAGCTTCTGCAGCAGCACGTTCAGGTATCCGTTCGCGCCCAGAAGCGTCCTCCAGGCGTAAAGACGGATCACGCTGTTCGTCCAGAACGGGAGCATTAAGAGCGCGGTCATGATCGTCCTGCGCATGGAAGGAGCGTGGGCGATGACCGTCGCGAACGGATACGCGACCAGTACCGCGATCACCGTAGTCGCCCCCGCGATCAGCAGGGAGTTGCCATAAATCCCCGCGATGGTCGGGTCAAAGAGCTTGGCGTAGTTGCGCAGCGTGAACGCGAACCGGATGTTGTGCGCCGAGTCCGTGGAACAGAAACTCAGGACAAGCATGTATAGCAGCGGCACCGCGATGAGCAGTACCAGCCACGCCGTGACCGGCGATACCATGACCAGCAGCGGCACCGTCTTGGGGCGGAAACGCAGACGCGTCTTGGCGCACGGGCCGCCGGGCCGCCGCTCCGCCGCAGACCTCACGTCAGCGTGGGAGGGCGCCCGCCGCGGAGGAAGGTTTGTGAAGACCTTTTTGTTTGTAAATACCCTTTTAACAGAAGCGGGGAAGCCCCCGCTGATGTGGCATCCGTTCATTGCGCGCCTCCCGTATACCGACTTAAATCCACGCCGTCGATAGCGTTGTATATCCCGCCGGAAGGCGATGGGATGACCACCGCGTCGCCCGGACGCCAGTAGATATACCGCGCCTGGCCCGCCGGAGGAAGCGGCTGCCCCGGCGCGGTCGTGATCTTGACCTCCTGCCCGCCGACGAGAGAGACAATGCTTTTGATACTCGACCCGATATAGATGTTCTCCCGCACGAAGCCGCCGAGCGTAAAGCCCTCCGTCGGCGTCTCGGAAAACAGCGTCTTTTCCGGCCGAACCGATAAATAGACCAGCTCTCCCTCGCTCCACGACTCCGCGCCGCCGGCCAGCACCATGCCCGTCTCCGTCGCGTACTGTACGGTCTCTCCGGCGCGCCGCCGCGCCACGGCTTCAAACAGATTCGTCTCACCGATAAAATCCGCCACGAACTTTGTCTTGGGCTTTTCGTAGATCTCGTCCGGCGTACCCAGCTGCTCCAAGACCCCGGAGTTCATGACCGCAATGCGGTCGCTCATGGTAAGCGCTTCCTCCTGGTCGTGGGTCACGTACAGGAACGTAATGCCAAGGGATTTTTGCAGGTTTTTCAGCTCGATCTGCATCTGCTTGCGCAGCTTCATATCCAATGCGCCCAGCGGCTCATCCAGCAGCAGCACCCGCGGGTTGTTGATGATTGCCCGGGCGATCGCCACGCGCTGCTTCTGCCCGCCGGAAAGCTGCTGGGGATAGCGCCTGTCGTACCCCGCAAGCTGAACCATGTTCAGCGTGGCCTCGACCCGCCGGGCGATCTCGCTTTTTCTGACCTTTTTCATTTTCAGGCCATAGGCAACGTTTTCCGCGACAGTCATGTGCGGGAACAGCGCATAGCTCTGGAACACGGTGTTGACGTTGCGCTCGAACGGCTCCTTTTCCTCCACGCGCTCCCCCTCGACGGCGATCACGCCGTCCGTCTGCTGCTCGAATCCCGCGATCATGCGCAGCGTCGTCGTCTTGCCGCAGCCGGAGGAACCGAGGATCGACAGGAACTCCCCCTCTTCCACCGTCATGGACAGGTCTTTGACCACGTGGCTGCCGCCGTAATATTTGTTCACGTTTCTGATTTCTACAATCGGCTTCATGATGACCTCCCGTTCTTCGCTTTCAGCGCAAAAAAAACAATGACCCGCCCATGCGGACATCATTGTCCATTGTGCCGCGTATTCACTTCCGCGGAGCGGTTATTTCAGCGCTTTCGCCCCCCGCTCGCCGGTGCGGATACGCATAGCGTCCGCGACGTCGGAAACGAAGACCTTTCCGTCGCCGACCTTTCCGATGGCCAGCTCTTCATGGAGCAGGTTCAGGATCTCGCCCGCCGCGTCGTCTTCGACGACAATGACGGCCATGATCTTGGGGATCAGGTTCATCCCCGGAATTTTCAGGCCTTTCAGCTCCCCCGTAACGTCCCCCTTCTGGATACCGCAGCCCATGACGCTCGTGACCGTAATGCCGCCGACGGCGTGGCTGTTGAGAAGTATTTTCAGCTTTTCGAGACTGTCCGGCCTGGTTATGACTTCAAGCTTTTTCATGTCCGCTCCCATCCGCCCGCCTTGGCGGGCATACCGCCGGGGAGGCTGAAAGCTCCTTTCAGCCTTGCTCCCATCATCCGCCCTCCCCGGAGGGTACACACATCGGGGAGACCGAAAGCTTTTTTCCGTTTTTAGAACCATGCTCCTTCCAAAGTCTGGAGACTTTGTGCGTAGCGCAAACCTCCGGTGGAAAGAAGGCAATTCCTTCCATCTGCTCCTCCCGCCTGACGACCCCAGGCCTGCAGCCTGGAAAGAAACAAAAAACGAAAGCGGACGCCAAAGCGCCGTTGCTTTCGTTAGAGGAAGTATACCACACTGCTCTGCCCCATGTCAAGAGGACGTTTCCTGATTTTCACCAAGAAGATTTTTCCTGTACTTTTCAGGCGAACAGGAAACAGACCGGAGAACCCCGGAACGGAATCCGAAAAGAAGAGCGGCCCGCCATTTTCACGCTCCTGTTTTTTGGCTCTGTTTCTGCTTGCAAACCCTGCCCATTTGTATTATGCTTTGATTACGGACGCTATGCTACAGGAGAAGCGGAGGAACGGGGGAGCGGCGATGAACATTTCCATTACAGGGAACTTGGGGAGCGGGAAATCCAGTATCTGCCGGATCTTAAGGGAAAAAGGCTATGAGGTCGTTTCCGCTGGAACCATTTTCCGGGATCTGGCGATGGAGCAGAACCTTTCGGTGGAGGATTTCAACCGTAAAGTCAACGAGGACATCAAAAAAGGCGATCATTCGGTAGACGACCTGATCGACCGGCGAACCGCCCGCCTGGATGCCTCGCGCAGCAACATCGTGTTTGATTCCAGGCTGGCCTGGCATTTTGCGCCCCGGTCTTTCAAGGTCTTTCTCATCGTGGATCTGGACGAGGCGGCGCGGCGCGTGTACCACGATTCCCTCCGCAGCGATTCGGAGTCCTACGCTTCGGTGGAAGTCTGCCGCAAGGCGCTGATACACAGGCAGGAACTGGAAAAACAGCGCTTCCGGGAACTATACGGCGTTGACTATTTCAGTATGGAAAACTATAACCTGGTCATAGAAAGCACTTTCGCTTCCCCCGGCCAGCTGGCGGAGCAGATCCTTGCCCGCTTCGTTCAGTATCAGAGCGGAACGGGCGCTTTCGCGAACGGATTGACCGGAGTGGTCGATCTGAACCCCTCTTCCATCTTCCCGACGCTGGAATGGACTCAGCTGGAATGGACTCCCATACGGCAGGCGCAGGCCGGGCCGGAGCTTGTCATCGGCCAGGCGGGAAAGACCTGGTTCGCGCTGCAAGGGCATTCGGCGCTCCTGTCAGCATGGAAGACCGGGAAAGTCTTCCTCCCTGTCCGCGTAGATCCGCTCGCCCGTCCCGCCGTGCTGACCAAGGAGGCTTATCAGGAATACGAACGGCAGACCGGGAGGACTTTCCGGAAATACCCGGACGAAAGCACAGGGAAAGAAACGAACTTATTACAGTTCGGCAAGGGCAGCTGACCGGACTGGGCGGAAGCAGCGGCGCGGGTTCGGCGGAGCCGGAGGGGCGGATTCGGCCGGACTGGGCGGAGCGGCCTGCCCGCCGACGGTTCCATACGTCCGTATCAGGCGGACAGATAGGAGCAATATGGATTTTCTGGAAATAACGCCGCAGGAATTAAACGAGGGCGCCTGCAAACTGATCGGAAAGGACTGGATGCTCGTCACGGCTGGGAACCGGGAAAAAGTCAATACCATGACCGCTTCCTGGGGCGGCCTGGGAGAAATGTGGGCAAGGCCCGCCGCGTTCGTGGTGATCCGCCCCACCCGTTACACCAAAGAATTTGTCGATGCCTCAGATACCCTGTCCTTGACTTTTTATCCGGAACGTTACCGAAAAGAGCTTTCCTATCTGGGAAGCGTGTCCGGACGGGATGAGGACAAGATCCGCAGAAGCGGGCTGACGGTCGCCTTTTATCAGGATACGCCTTATTTTGAGGAAGCCCGGATTGTGATGATCGTGAGGAAGCTTTACGCCGACACGTACAGACCAAGCTGTTTTGTGGATCGGAAACTGACCGAAACCCTCTATCCGCAGCACGATTTCCATACACTGTACATCTGCGAGATACAGAAAGTGCTGACGGCCGCAGGGAGAAGCTGATTCCCCGCAAGGGAGAAGCTGGCCTCCTTGTGGGATCGCCCGGACAAGGTTCCTGTGCCGCCCGCATGGTATGAGCAGAGAGAGAAGCCGGCTCCGTAAGAGACTGCTTCCCGGACAGGCACCGGAATCCCTCCGCCGCATATCCTATAGAAAGATATGCGGGAGGCGTTTTGGAATGGCACTTGTGGCTTTAGATGCCGGTCATGGGGGGAGCAACCCCGGCGCCATATACAACGGACGCCAGGAAAAAGACGACGTGCTGGATCTGGTGCTGTCCGTCGGGTACATCCTGGAAGCAAACGGCACGGACGTGTACTACACCCGGACGACGGACATTTACGAATCCCCTTACCAGAAAGCCCAGGAAGCAAACGAGATCGGGGCGGATTATTTCGTGTCCATCCACCGCAATTCCAGCCCTTACCCCAACCAGTACAGCGGAGTGGAAACACTGGTATACAACCGTTACGGAGAAGCGGAGCAGCTGGCGGAAAATATCAACGACCAGCTGGAGCAGGTAGGCTTCGCCAACCTCGGCGTGAACGAACGCCCGAATCTGGTCGTACTCAACAGCACCCAGATGCCGTCCGTGCTGGTCGAAGTGGGGTTCATCAATACGGACGCGGACAACGAGCTTTTCGACGAACGCTTTGAAGAGATCGCGCAGGCGATTGCCGACGGTATCCTGGTCACGATCTGGAACGCCTGACGGGGGCGGGAAGCCTTTCCCGGCAAACCGGAACCCTTTCCCGGACGGAAAGCCTTTCCCCCATACGGTACTTATTTTCCTGATTCCCGGCAAGGAACCGGCGCACCCGCGCGCCGGTTTCTTTGATCCCCGGCAAGAAATCACATCCCCTCGGTCAGAAAGCCTGTCCTCCCGATCAGATCAGCCCACGGATTTCGCGGAAACTTATCGTTTACAGGAAATTAAGAAATTTACATAAATTCCTAAAATTTTTCCCTCTAAAATTCTGCATTATTTTTTGATGGATCAGTTGCGCATTTTCCATGTACCAGTTAAAATTGGAGAAGAGTAATCAACCGTCCGCAGACGGCGGGCAGATGGGAGCGGCAATGGATTTCTTTGATTTCCTGACCATGCTGGGGGGACTGGCGCTGTTTTTATATGGAATGAGCCTGCTCGGAGAAGGTCTTTCCAACGCCTCCGGAGGCAGGCTGGAGCGTATCCTGGAAAAGCTGACCGACAGCCCTCTGAAAGCGGTCTTGGTCGGCGCCGGGGTCACGGCGGTCATCCAGTCGTCTTCCGCTACCACGGTCATGGTGGTCGGCTTCGTCAACTCCGGGATCATGAAACTGCAGCAGACAGTCGGAATCATCATGGGAGCCAACATCGGCACCACGATGACTTCCTGGATCCTAGGGCTGTCCGGGATCAACAGTTCCTCCTTTTTCATCCGCATGTTCAAGCCGACTTCCTTCTCGCCCGTCCTCGCCTTGGTCGGCGTAGGGATCCTGATGTTTTCCAAAAAAGCCAGCCAGAAAAACATCGCGGCCATTCTTCTGGGGTTCGCCGTGCTGATGTTCGGCATGGACACCATGAGTACGGCGGTCAAACCGCTTGCCGGCGTGCCGGGGTTCACCGGGATCCTGACCCGCTTCTCCCATCCGCTCCTGGGAATGCTGGCGGGAACGATCCTGACCGCCATCATCCAGTCCTCCTCGGCTTCGGTCGGCATCCTACAGGCCCTGTGCGTGACAGGCGCTATCAGCTTCGCTTCCGCCGTACCCATCATCCTGGGGCAGAATATCGGCACCTGCGTCACCGCCCTGCTGTCCGGGATCGGCGCAAGCAAAAACGCCAAGCGCACCGCCCTGGTTCATTTGTATTTCAACCTCATCGGAACGGCGCTGTTCATGATGGTATTCTACGGCCTGAACGCCTTTTTCCGCTTTCCTTTCCTTCAGGAGACCGCGACGCCTTTCGGCATTGCCACGGTGCATAGTACCTTCAACATCACCGCAACCCTGTTCCTCCTTCCGTTTTCCAAGGTTCTGACGCGTCTTGCCTGTCTGACGATACCGGAGCGGGACAAGCCCGAAACCCAAGTCAGCGCACAGAGCCGGATCCTGAATTTTCTGGATCCGCGCTTTCTGGAGACTCCTTCCTATGCCATGGAGCAGAGCCGCAACGTGGCGGTCACGATGGCGGAACTGGCGGCGGAGTCCATGAACCTGGCCCTGGATCTGCTGAGCGGATACCAGGCGGAAAAAGCGGAGCGCGTGCGGAAGCTGGAAGCCATGGTGGACCAGTTTGAGGACGCGCTGGGCAGTTACCTGGTGAAACTGAGCGCCCGGAGCCTTTCCGGACACGACAGCCATGCCCTGTCCATCATCCTGCACTGTATCGGCGACTTCGAGAGGATCTCCGACCACGCCCTGAACGTGGTGGAAGCGGCGGAAGAAATGCATACGAAAGGGCTTTCCTTTTCCGAGAAAGCGCAGAAAGAGCTGGCGGTGTTCATACAGGCGGTACGCGACATCCTGAAACTGACGGTGCAGAGCTTCCACCAAGAAGACTTAGCGCTTGCCCGGCAGGTGGAGCCTTTCGAGGAAGTGATCGACGGCCTGAACCTGGATATGAAACAGCGCCACATCAAACGGCTGCGCAAGGGTAAATGCACCATCGAGATGGGCTTTATCCTGGCTGATATTATGACTAATTTTGAACGTGTTTCCGATCATTGTTCCAATATCGCCGTATGCCTATTAGAAATCAATGAAAACGAGTTTGATACGCACGCGTATCTTGACCGGCTCAAGCAGGAAGACAACCTGGATTTCAAAGGGAAGGTCATGGCATACGGGGAGCGTTACCAGCTGCCGCGCTGAAAGGCAGAAGAATGCCTGCCCGCCAGGGCGGACAGACGGAGCGAAATTTTGGAAAGGACAAAAAAATGAATTTTGAATTTGTGAAAAAACTGCCCTCGCCTCTGGAGGTCCGGGAAAGCTATCCGCTCACGCCTGAGCTGACGAAGCGCAAGCGGGAACGCGACGCGGAAATCCGTGAGGTCATCACGGGGAAGAGCCGGAAATTCCTGGTCATTATCGGGCCTTGTTCCGCCGACAATGAGGAGTCCGTGTGCGAATACGTGAACCGGCTGACGGAAGTGAATGAGAAAGTGAAAGACCGGCTCATCCTGATCCCCCGGATCTACACGAACAAGCCGCGCACCACCGGATCCGGCTACAAAGGGATCGTCCATCAGCCGGATCCGGAAAAAAAGCCCGACTTTCTGGCGGGCCTGATTGCCATGCGGAAAATGCATATCCGAGCCATCGCGGAAACCGGGCTGACGGCGGCGGATGAAATGCTCTATCCGGAAAACTGGCGTTATGTTTCCGACATCCTGTCCTATGTGGCAATCGGCGCGCGCTCCGTGGAAGATCAGCAGCACCGCCTGATAGCCAGCGGCTTCGACGTTCCCGCCGGGATGAAGAACCCCACCAGCGGCGATTTCTCCGTCATGCTCAACGCCGTATACGCGGCGCAGCGCCCGCATTCCTTCATCTACCGGGGCTGGGAGGTCCATACTTCCGGGAACGACCTGGCCCACACCGTCCTGCGCGGCGCAACGAACAACTACGGACACAACATCCCCAATTACCATTACGAGGATCTGAACCGCCTGCTTTCCATGTACGGCGACATGGATCTGAAATATCCCGCCTGCGTCATTGACGCGAACCATTCCAATTCCGACAAGCAGTTCCAGCAGCAGATCCGGATCACCAAGGAAGTCATGCACAGCCGGAAGCTCAGTCCGGACATCCACAGCCTGGTCAAGGGCGTGATGATCGAAAGCTACCTGCACGAGGGCTGCCAGAAAGTCGGCGGCGGCGTTTACGGCAAGTCCATCACAGATCCCTGCCTGGGCTGGGAGGCCTCGGAGCGGCTGATTTATGACATCGCGGAGTATGATTAAGGGGCGATTCCATAACAGTTCCTAAAAAATCTTCAGCAGCTTGGAGAGCAGGTAGGGATTCACGTGGCTTTCCAGCAGGCAGCCCAGGACGACCGCCCCCGCCAGCAGCAGGAGGAAGAGAAGCTTGCGCAGGATAGCTCTGCGCCCCGCCATTTCCGGGGCGGCGCCGCCCGCGGAATACAGCGCCCGGCACAGCTGCTCGCACCATAGAAGCAGGGCCGCCATCGCGGGAACGTAAAAAAGACACTGGGGAAAAATCCCGGTCACCACAAACAGGACGCCTTTCATCCCGTATCGGATGACGGCGGCGGACAGGAACATCCCCGCCGACACGCCGTACCACAGCGCCATCCCTCCCGTCACCAGAAGCCCCAGATAAGTCGTCGCCATGACCGCCAGGAAGCCCACCGTTTTCAGGCGCTCCCGCAGGACGAACACGAACAGGGCATTGCCGTCCACCGTCATGTATTTCATCTGATAGAGCGTGTATTCATCCAGCAGGCCGGTGTTTTCCAGCAAGGTTTTCCTCCCGATGTTCATCAGGAAGATCCCCGCCAGGAACCCGGCGAAAAAAATCGCAAGATAGGGGATTTTCCCCGTCCGTACCTTGGCCATGCCGATCCGCATCCGCATCCTTTCGCACCGCAGCGCGGCCAGTGTCTGTCCGGACTGCCTGTTTGCGTATCCGCTTTTTTCATCTTATGCGGCGGACGGGAAACGATTCCTGATTCGTTTCAGGAAACGCCGTATTTTTTCACATAAGCCAGGATGCCGCAGACCGTCTTGGAGTCCTGTATCGTTCCCGCATAGATCATTTCCGTCAGCTCCTGCGGCGTATAGGCTTCCACTTGGATGAACTCATTCTCGTCCAGGTGCTGCTCTCCGGGAACCAGGCCGCTTGCGACGTAAATGTCGATTTTTTCATTGCAGAAAGCCACGGTACTGCGGAGGGTGAGCAGAAACTCCATCTTGCGGCAGCCGAAGCCCGTTTCCTCACGCAGCTCCCGATAGGCCGCCGTCTCGGTCGCCTCCTGTTCGCCGTTCAGGCCGCCCGCCGGGATTTCCAGCGTTTCGCGCTCCAAGGCGTTGCGGTACTGGCGCACCATGAGCAGTTTCCCGTCCCCGCGAACCGCCACTACGGCGGCGGCTCCGTTATGCCTTATGAAATCCCAGACGGCGGTGTTCCCGTTGGGGATCTGCATCGTATCCTGATAATACTCGATCATGTGTCCTTTGGCCACCAGCTCGCGTTTCAGCCTTCTGAATCCTTCCATAATGAAAGCGCCTTTCTCGTTACCTTTTCTCATCCGTCCGCAGCAGCTTCTCCACGCTGACCAGTTTCACGCACAAGGCAAACAGCTCCGCCGCCTGCTCCATCTCCGAAACGGCGGGGAACGAGGGGGCGATCCGGATATTCCGGTCTTCCGGATCCTTGCCGTAAGGGAACGTGGCTCCGGCGGCGGTCAGCACCATTCCGGCTTCCCTGCACTTTGCCACGATGGCTTTCGCGCAGCCCTCCATGGCATCGAAGGAAATAAAATACCCTCCCTGCGGCTTTGTCCAGGCGCCGATCCCCAGACCGGACAGTTCCCTTTCCAAGGTGCGCAGAACCGTCTCAAACTTCGGTCGCAGGATGGCCGCGTGCCGGCTCATATGTGCCAGAATGCCGTCCATGTCGCGGAAATACCGCACATGCCGCAGCTGGTTGACCTTATCGCTCCCGATCGTCTGGATGGCCATGCTTTTCCTGATGTCCTTGAGGTTGGCTTCGGAAGCCGCTACCGCCGAGATACCTCCCCCCGCGAAGCTGATCTTGGAGGTGGAGCAGAACTCGTATGCCATGTCCGGGTTCCCGGCTTTTTCACATTCGCTTAACAGCTCCGGAATGACGGCCTGCCGATCCTCATAGAAAGAATGAACCGCATAGGCATTATCCCAGAAAATACGGAAATCCTCCGCGGCAGGCTTGAGTGCCGCCAGCCGTTTCACGGTTTCATCGGAATAGACGTACCCTTGGGGATTGGAATATTTCGGAACGCACCAGATCCCTTTGATGCTTTTATCAGCCGCCGTCAGCTTCTCTACGATGTCCATATCGGGACCCTGCGGAGTCATCGCAACAGGGATCATGGCAATCCCAAAATGCTGTGTAATGGCAAAATGCCTGTCATAGCCCGGCACAGGGCAGAGGAAGCCCACTTTTTCCAGCCTGTTCCAAGGGAGGGCGCCCATGACCCCGTGGGTCATGGAACGGGCGACGGTATCGTACATCAGGGTCAGGCTTGCGTTGTTGCTGACGATGACGCTGCGCGCTTTCACGCCCATCAGCCCGGCCATCAGTTCCTTTGCTTCCGGGATGCCGTCCATATCGCCGTAGTTGCGGACGTCCGCGCCGTCGCGCGCCGTCATATCGGCGGCATGGCCGAGCGTATCCAGGATCTCCATGCTTAGGTCAAGCTGCGCGGGCGACGGTTTCCCTCTGGACATATCCAGTTTCAGGGCCTTTCCCTTTGCTTCCTCGTAAGCCGCTTCCAGTCCGGTCTTTTGCGCCAGCAGTTCTTCTCTGCTCAAGTCCCTGTATGCTTTCATGTTTTCCTCCGTTTTCCTCGCCGGGGTTTCTGGCATTTCCAAACTCTTGCTTATCATACTATAAGAGCGGCGCTTCGACAAGAGAGAATTTCCAAGGGCTTCGGTTGAAAGAACTGCACGCAGGATCCTGCCTATGAAAAAAGGAACGGCTCCCACGAACCGTTCCTCTTCTCGGCGTTCCTTATTTTGCGTAGTCAATGACGCGGCTTTCCCGGATCACATTGACCTTGATCTGCCCCGGATATTCCAGCTCCGACTCGATCTGCTTGGAAATGTTGCGGGCAAGCAGCACCATATCGGCGTCCGAAACATGTTCCGGCACCACCATCACTCGAACTTCACGGCCTGCCTGAATCGCATAAGATTTCTCTACACCCTTAAAATTATTGGTAATATCTTCTAACTGTTTCAGCCTGCTGGTATAAGTCTCCAGCGTCTCTCTTCTTGCCCCCGGCCTTGCGGCGGATATGGTATCCGCAGCTTGTACAATACACGAAATCAGAGACGTCGCCTCCACGTCGCCATGGTGAGATTCCACCGCGTTAAGGACGGTAGCATTCTCCCTGTATTTTCTGCAAAGCTCAACACCTAGCTGGATATGGGAGCCTTCCATTTCATGGTCAACAGCCTTCCCAATATCATGCAGCAGTCCCGCGCGTTTTGCCAGCCTGACGTCCAGCCCCATTTCTGCGGCAAGCAGACCCGAGAGCTGCGCCACTTCCACCGAATGGCGCAAAGCATTCTGCCCATAACTGGTCCGGAACTTCATCTTTCCAAGTAATTTTACGAGTTCGGGATGGATCGCGTGTACGCCCACTTCCAGCGCCGCGGCCTCCCCCTCCTCCTTGATCATGACTTCTACTTCCTTCTGTGCCTTTTCTACCATTTCCTCGATCCTGGCAGGGTGGATCCGCCCGTCCAGAATCAGCTTTTCCAGCGCGATTCTCGCGATCTCGCGGCGGATGGGGTCGAAGCCGGACAGGATCACCGCCTCCGGAGTATCGTCGATGATGAGGTCGATCCCCGTCATGGTCTCCAGAGTACGGATGTTACGTCCTTCGCGCCCGATGATTCTTCCTTTCATCTCGTCATTCGGCAGGGGAACTACCGAAATAGTGGTTTCGGATACATGATCCGCCGCACACCTCTGTATCGCGGTCACTACGTATTCCTTGGCTTTTTTGTCCGCTTCCTCCTTGGCACGGTTCTCCAGATCTTTGATCATGTGGGCCATTTCATGTTTGACATCGTCTTCCACGCTTTTCAGTAAGTAATCTTTCGCCTGTTCGGAAGTCAGGCCGGAAATCCGTTCCAGTTCCTGTAATCTCTGCTCGTTCAGCCTGGAGACCTCTTCTTTCATTTTATTGAAAACTTCTTCCCGCGCCGACAAGCTCTGCTCACGTTTTTCGATCGCATCCGCTTTCCTATCGATATTCTCTTCTTTCTGCTGAACCCTGCGCTCATACCGCTGGGCCTCCGCTCTCCGTTCCTTGATCTCCTTGTCCAGCTCGTGCTTCGTCCGGATAGACTCTTCCTTGACTTCAAGTAACGTTTCGCGTTTCTTGGTTTCCGCAGCCTTCAGAGCTTCATCAATGATTTCCCTGGCCTTGTCTTCGGCGTTGCCTACCGTCGCTTCCGCTACTTTCTTCTGATAGGAAGAAGTCAGCACGTATGTGACCGGAACGCCTGCCGCAAGTGCCAGCACTGCCGTCACCACAATCCAGATCGCCATCTTACAGGATCACCTCCTTATTCAATTTTCATTGTCCGAATATAGAATCTAGAATGTATGTATCATTTTCCCGGAAGACAAAAAAGAAACGTCCGAAAAAAAGAAAGACATTCTAAGAAACAATCTACAGCGTTTCAATTTTATCCTAAAAAACACCTGATGTCAAGGTAAAATAATGGATGTTACGAGAGTTTATCTTTCCATTTACCGTCTCTTCATCCACCATATGGTATCTCTTGAGAGATTCAGGCCCAGCTTCCGGACAAGCTCCAAGGACGCTTCCTCTCCTTGGAAGATCCGGCAGAACGGTATCCACCCCCGTTCTTTCGCCCGGTTTATGGCATAAGCCATCAAAGCTTCCTCGATCCCCGTACCCCGGTATTCCTCTTGGAGCGACAGCGTTCCGAGGCTGCCGTCTTCATACAGCGCGGCGCAGCCGGCCAGAGTACCTTCCACAAACGCCCCGTACAACGTCTCCGCCCGGAGCTTTTCCCCCTCCCATTTCCCCTCCAAGAAACGAATATCCTTGTGCCTGACCGGCAGGGCCTCTTTCCGGGAAGCATAGGCCTGACGAAAGCCCCCTGAGACCTCCATGCCAAGCAGGTCTTCCGCCTGCCGCAGCCGGGCTTCCCCCTGCACGATCAGCCACTTTGTATCCTGGGGGATCCGGTCGAAGCAGCCTTCCCCTTGGAGCGCGGGCAGGCCGCCGGCGGCTTCCGGAACCGCCGCCAGCATACAGAGCCTGCTTTGGGGGAGATGGATCAGAAGCTCGCCCCCGCCGAAATACAGCGGCTCGCCAAGCCCTTGGCCGAGCGCCGCTATCATATGGATATATTCCCTTTTTCTGGAAGACAGGACTCGTATGATTTCCTGCTTCTGCCGGTATTTTTCCAAAAGATCCGGACGGAAACGGGCTGTCCTCTCCCTGGCGCGGTCAAGCCGCCACTGCGCGATCTTCCGGTGGTCGCCGGAGCGCAGAACCGGCGGCACGGTTTTCCCATGCCAGGTCTCCGGCCTGGAATACTGGGGATACTCCAGCAGGTCGTTCCAAAAAGTCTCCGTCTGGGCCGAAAAGCCGTTGTGGAGAACTCCCGGCACAAGTCTGGAAACCGCGTCGATCATCACCATGGCGGGCAGTTCTCCCCCGGTCAGCACATAATCCCCTATGGACACGAAATCCGTGACGACTTCTTCCAGGACTCGCTCGTCTACGCCCTCGTAATGGCCGCACAGAAAAATCAGTTCCCGCTCCCGCGACAGCTCCTGGGCAAGCTTCTGGGAAAAGGGTACCCCCTGCGGCGTCACGTAGATGGTCCGGACGCTTTTTTCGGCTCCTTCCGCCGACTTCCACGCGTCAAAAACAGGCTGGGCCTGCAGCAGCATTCCCGCCCCCCCGCCGTATGGATAGTCATCCGTTTTTCCATGTTTATCCAGTGTGTGGTCTCTGATATTCACCACATCAAAGGTAAGCACTCCTTTCTTCGCCGCCCGTCCCAGGATACCGGCGTTCAGCGCCTGCCCCACCATGTCCGGGAATAAGGTTAAAATATGGAATCGCATGTGTGCTTCACCCTTTCCGGTCCTCCAGAAGCCCGTCCAGAATGTGTACCTTCATCCATCCCTCCTGGATATGAACCCCCAGGATGCACTGCTTTAAGGCGGGGAGCAGCAGCTCGCGCCCGTCGGACAGGTCTATGACATATACGTCGTTGGCTCCGGTCTGGAGGACGCTTCTGAGCGTTCCGATCTCCCGCCCCTCTTCGTCCTGTATCCGCAGCCCTTCCAGGTCGGCAATGAAATACTCATCCCGCTCCAGGCTCACCGCGTTTTCCCGGCTGACATACAGGGCTTTCCGGCGGTATTTTTCCGCTTCGTCGATATGGTCGATCCCTTTGAGTTTCAGAATGACAAACCGTTTCACGAATTTGACTCCCTCTATCTCCATCGGGATTTTTCCCTTCCCGGTATCCAAAAGGACTTCTTTCAGCTCCCGGAAACGCGTCACATCATCCGTCGTGGGAAATACGTTTACCTCCCCTCGCAGCGCGTGGGGGGAAGTGATCACGCCGACCTGCAGATAAGCCGCCGGGGAATGTTTCTTCTCCATAAGGAATGTTTCCTTTCCGAAGGTCCGGGGCGGGAACAGCGCCTGCGGCGGGCCGCGTAAGCGGCATGTTCCTTACCGCCGCAACGCGCTTCCGCCCGGAGGGCTTCCTGTTTCCTAGGAAACAAGAAAAGACTCCCCCCTTTCGGGAAAAGCCTTCGCTCTCCGCACGGATCCTAATCCACCTCAATGACCTGCCTCTTATTATAAGAACCGCAGGCTTTGCAGACCCTATGAGACATCATGTATGCACCGCATTTACTGCACTTTACCAGATTAGGAATCTTCATTTTCCAGTTTGCTCTTCTCTTATCTCTTCTGCTTTTGGAAGATTTATTCTTGGGACAGATAGACATTGTTTACACCTCCTTACATTCGTTTCACGTGTTGCCCATTGCGGGAAGCCGCTGTTCTTCCTGTAGACATTTCATCCCATACGGCGCGAAAAACGTCCCTTTGACCGGAATTCGCTCCGCGAGTTCCGGTCAGCTTCATTATAGCATAAAGTTACGGCTTGTCAAGAACAATTTGGCGCCCAGAAAGGCCAGCAGAGCCAGCAGGGCGATGGCCGCCGCCGGGACGGGGCCGCCGTCTTCGCCCGTCTTGGGGCTGGATCCGATGGCGAGCGTGAGGCCGCCGCTCCTGCCGTCCGTGTACTCGGCGACCAGGGTATGACTCCCCTCGGAGAGGGTGGCCAGGTAGCTTTCCCGGAGCGTGATCACGGTGCTTCCCTGCGTGACCGTGTAATGGGCCGGGTCCACCTCGGCGCCGTCGCAGAGCAGGCGGGTGAACTTCGTATGGTC
>JAISOV010000047.1 GCA_031275405.1 Clostridium sp.
AAGATGGTGTCACTTGTCGCCCGGTTTGAGTATATGGTAACGGATTCGGAGCTGGAGGCGCTGGTACTGGAAAACAATCTGATCAAAGAGCATTCCCCCAAGTATAATACGCTCCTGAAAGACGACAAGACCTATCCTTTTATCAAGGTGACGGCGGGGGAAGACTATCCCAGGATCCTGTTCTCCAGAGAGCTGCAGAAAGGGCGCCAGGCCAACAAAGCCAAGTATTTCGGCCCCTACAGCAGCGCGGGAGCGGTAAAGGATACGATCGAGCTGCTGAACAAGCTGTATCAGCTGCGTACCTGTAGCCGGAGCCTGCCTAAGGAGATCGGGAACGGACGGCCTTGCCTGAACTATCATATGAAGCAGTGCCTGGCGCCCTGCCAAGGCTATGTCGGCAAGGAGCAGTACCGGAAACAGGTCGCGGACGCACTGGAATTCCTGGGCGGGAACTACCGCCCGATCCTGGACCGTCTGGAGGGGCAGATGACGGCGGCGGCGGAGCGGCTGGAATTTGAGGAGGCCGCCAAGTACCGGGATCTGTACCAGAGCGTCCAGAAAGTCGCCCAGAAGCAAAAGATCACGGACAGCGGCGGCGAGGACAAAGACGTGGTCGGGGTGTACCGGGAGGAAGCCGAAGCGGTTGTCCAGGTCTTTTTTATCCGGAACGGGAAGCTGATCGGCAGGGAACATTATTATATGACGCAGGTGTCGGGGAAGACGGAACCTCAGATACTGGAAGACTTCGTGAAACAGTTTTATGCGGGAACCCCCTTTATCCCGAAAGAGCTGATGCTACAGCATGAAATAGAAGACCATGACCTTCTGGAAAAATTCCTGACCCAGCGCAGGGGCGCACGGGTCTATCTGAAAGTGCCGAAAGCGGGAACGAAAGAAAAACTGGTGGAACTGGCGGCACAGAACGCGAAGCTGATCCTGAGCCAGGACCGGGAGAAACTGAAACGCGAAGAGGGCAGAACCATCGGCGCGGTGAAAGAGCTTGCCGCCCTGCTGGGGGTCGCACGGCTGAACCGGATGGAAGCTTACGATATTTCCAACATCAGCGGGTTTGAAAACGTGGGTTCCATGGTGGTATATGAAAAGGGGAAGCCGAAACGCAGCGATTACCGAAAATTCAAGATCAAGTCGGTCTCCGGCCCGGACGACTATGCCTGTATGAAAGAGGTGCTGACCAGGCGCTTCCGCCATGGGATGGAGGAAAGCAGAGAACTGGAAGAAAAGGAGCTGGGGCAGGAGTACGGAAGCTTCACGAGGTTTCCGGATCTGATCCTGATGGACGGAGGGCGGGGGCAGGTGAACATCGCGCTCTTGGTGCTGAAAGAACTGGAGCTTTCCATCCCGGTCTGCGGCATGGTGAAAGACGACGATCACCGAACCAGAGGGCTGTATTACAACAACGTGGAAATGCCGATCGACAGCCGCAGCGAGGGTTTCCGGCTGATTACCCGGATACAGGACGAGGCGCACCGTTTTGCCATCGAATATCATAGATCCCTGCGGCGGACTTCTCAGGTGAAGTCGGCGCTGGATGAGATCCCAGGGGTCGGCCCCGCCAGACGCAAAGCCCTGATGAGACATTTCCCGTCCTTGGAAGCGCTCAAAAAGGCGGAGGTGGAAGAGTTGCTGCAGGTACCGGAGATCCCCAGGAACGTGGCGGAGGAGATCCGCCGCTTTTTCGGGCAGGCAGAGACAGCGCATGGAAGAAATTAGGGGTGTTCCCTGCGGGCATTTTGGGAATCAAAAAAGTTACACTTGGATGGCCTGGCACCCTTGTGTAACTTTTTCTGGGAAATTCTTAATGCGTCTCTTCCATGGAAGGTATTTTTTTCATGGAAGGTATCTTTTCCATTTGTTCCGCCCGGCGTTTCCGGATCCCGTCCAGAATGATCTGCTTCTTTTCCGGGATCTTCTCTTTGTCCATAGGCGGAACGCCTTTCAGGCGATAGGGGATCCCAAGCTTCTCATACTTGCCCTCGCCCATCGTGTGGTAGGGAAGGACGTCCAAGGCTTTCAGGTTGTGAAACTGCCCGATGAAATACCCCAGTTGGAACAAGGATTCCTCATCGTCCGTGAAGCCTGGAACCACGACATGGCGGATCCACATATCCACCTGCTTCTGATCCAGATAGGCGGCAAACTCCAGGATATGCCCATTGGGCTGTGAAGTCAGCTCCAGATGTTTCTCCGGGTCGATGTGCTTGATGTCCAGCATGACCAGATCGGTCAACGCCATCAGCCGGTCTATTTTTTCCATCAGGGTGCTGTTGGCCGGGTGGAAAGCAATGCCGGAGGTATCCAGGCAGGTATGGATCTTCTTGGCTTTTGCCAGGGCAAACAGGTCTGTCAGGAAATCCGGCTGCATGAGCGGCTCGCCTCCGGTGACGGTCAGGCCGCCGCCTTTGTAAAAGCCGAGGTTGCGCTCATACTGTTCAAGGATCTCAGCCGGCTCCATGAACGTGCCGCCGCTGAAATTCCAAGTGTCCGGATTGTGGCAGTAAGCGCACCGCATAGGACAGCCCTGGGTGAATACCACGAAACGTACGCCCGGGCCGTCCACGGTGCCGAAGCTTTCCAAGGAATGGATTCTTCCAAGGGTTGGATTCTTCCAGTGGGATATAGTTCCTTCCTGGAATGTATTTCCTCCCTGCATGGCCGTCAGATATTCTCGTGGAAAGTGCGGGAGATCACGTCCGCCTGCTGTTCCGGCGTCAGCTTGATGAAGTTCACGGCATAACCGGATACGCGGATGGTCAGCTGGGGATAGTTCTCGGGATGCTTCTGCGCATCCAGTAAGGTATCCCTGTTCAGGACGTTCACATTCAGGTGGTGTCCGCCCTTTTCCGCATAGCCGTCCAATAAAGATACTAAGTTGTCAACTTGTGCTGTGTTCGTTGTCATCGTTTTTTCCTCCTGTTGTCTTGAAATGGTGAGAAGTTTTGTTTACTGGTAGTCGTCCAGACCCTCATGAAGGGTCGGCACGCTGCAGGCCAAGGGTGTCCGGGAGCAGTCCGAGCAGCCCATCGTCTGAATGTCTTTCGGGGGCCTCCCCGGGCGGAAGGCAACCTCCGGGGAAGTCTCCACATTGATATGCCCGACCCCTCTGGATATGTCGGCATCCAGCATTTTTACCAGGTCGTCAATCATTGCGTGGTCGTCCATGGTACCCTCCTCGCTATCTTAGCAGTTTGGCCTACGCGCAAAATCAGCTTCGTGAGATCCTCCTGTCAGGCAGTCAGCTTCGCGGGATCTTTTTGCCGGGCCGCCGTCAGCTGTTCAGGTCGAGTTCAATATCGCCCGCGAATACTTTGTCTTCCTTGCCGAGCGCGCCGGGGATGACGGTAAAGGTATTGGAAATGCCGTCCTGCGCGTCGTTGAAAGGCAGTTTTGCCACGGAAGCAAGGGAAGCTACCGCGCCGCGAGTATCGCGTCCGTGCATGGGGTTCGCGCCCGGCGCGAAAGGCTGGCCCTTCTTGCGGCCGTCCGGGGTGTTTCCGGTCGCTTTGCCATACGTCACGTTGGAAGTGATGGTAAGGATGGAAGTGGTGGGAACACCCTCGCGGTAGGTGTGGTGCCTCCTTACGGCAGTCATGAACCTGTGTACGATCTCCTGCGCAATGGAGTCTACGCGGTCGTCATCATTTCCATATTTAGGGAAATCCCCGGTGGTCTTGAAGTCCACGATGATACCGTCGTCATCTCTGATGGCTTCCACTTTGGCGTACCGGATCGCGGACAGGGAATCCGCCACGATGGAAAGCCCGGCGATACCGGTGGCAAAATAGCGTTTCACGTCTCTGTCGTGGAGAGCCATCTCCGCCCTTTCGTAACAGTACTTATCGTGCATATAGTGAATGACGTTCAGGGTGTTCACATAGACGTCCGCCTGCCATTCGATCATATCCAGGAATTTCTGCATGACATCGTCGTACTCCAGCACATCCCCTTCCACTTTGCGGTATCTTGGCCCGATCTGCTTCTTGGAAACTTCGTCCACGCCGCCGTTTAAGGCATACAGCAGGCATTTTGCCAGGTTGGCGCGAGCGCCGAAGAACTGCATTTCCTTGCCGATGACCATGGAGGACACGCAGCAGGCAATGCCGTAATCATCGCCGTGGGTCACTCTCATAAGATCGTCGTTCTCATACTGGATAGAGGAAGTCTGGATGGACATCTTCGCGCAGTATTTTTTCCAGTTTTCAGGCAACCTTACCGACCACAGCACGGTCAGGTTCGGCTCCGGGGAAGGGCCTAAGTTGGTCAGCGTGTGCAGATAGCGGAAGCTCATCCGCGTCACCATGTGGCGTCCATCAATGCCCACGCCGCCTAAGGACTCCGTAACCCATACCGGATCACCCGCGAAAATCTGGTTGTATTCCGGGGTACGGGCAAATTTGATCAGCCGCAGCTTCATAATAAAATGGTCTATGAACTCCTGGATCTGGTTCTCGGTGAAAGTTCCGTTTGCCAGGTCGCGCTGCGCGTAAACATCCAAGAACGTGGAAGTACGCCCAAGGCTCATGGCAGCGCCGTTCTGCTCTTTCACCGCGCAGAGATAGCCGAAATAGGTGGCCTGGATCGCTTCCTGCACGTTCGTGGAAGGCTTAGAAATATCACAGCCATAGGAAGCCGCCATCTGTTTCATTAATTTCAGGGCGACGATCTGCTCGGAAAGCTCTTCCCGCAGCCGGATCACGTCATCGGTCATGATACGCCCGGTGGAATCTTTCTGGGCCAGTTTATCTTCGATCAGCCTGTCGATACCGTATAGGGCGATACGCCGGTAGTCTCCGATGATGCGCCCGCGCCCGTAAGCGTCCGGAAGCCCGGTGATGATGTGGGAAGAACGGCAGGCTCTCATGTCCGCGTTGTAAGCGTCGAAGCAGCCCGCGTTGTGCGTCTTGCGGTGGGTGGAGAAAAATTCGCTGATCTCCGGATCCACTTCGTAGCCGTTGTCAGAGCAGGCTTTTTCCGCCATGCGGATGCCGCCGTAAGGCTGTAAGGCGCGTTTGAAAGGCTTGTCGGTCTGAAAGCCTACGATTTTCTCCTTCGATTTGTCCAGATACCCCGGCCCGTGGGAAGTAATGGTAGAAACCACTTTCGTGTCCATGTCCAGGACGCCGCCCGCCTCCCGTTCCTGTTTCTGTAAATCAAGTACCTGCTCCCATAAATCTTTTGTATCCTGGGTAGGCCCGGCCAGAAAAGAATCATCGCCCTCGTATGGCTGATAATTTTTCTGGATGAAGTCGCGGACATTGACTTCATTTTCCCATTTGCCCCCTACAAAATCCGTCCACTCTGCTCTCATCTGCAATTGCCTCCTGTCTGAATCGGAAAAACGGAACATTAATAGTGACTGGTATGGCTGGAATCCTGCGATTTTTCGTTTCTTAGTACATTATAGGGAAAGTCGGCCAGATAGTCAAGTTGGCCGGTGTACTTTTTCAGGTACAACTCGGTGTTTTACGGTTATTTTAGAAAAAATACAGAAGTTCTTCTTAAATAAGGCAATGGGGCAAGGCAGATACTTGGTTACTGCTCGGCAAGGATAGCTGACCACATTCAGCATAGCTGACCACATTCGGCATAGCTGACCGCCATCCGGCATAGCTGAATGGCGGCTTGGCGCGCGTCTCTCGTCATTTTGTGCGACATCCGCACTGCCCATCCGCTGCCATATATGGCTATGCCTATACGTGGGCGTTCCCATACATGGGCATGGCCCCTCGTTGCTTCGCGGGAGATTCCTGCCGCATCGTAACGGTACCTGCCATTGGATTCCTGTTTGGCAGGGTCAGCCCTTGACAGCCTGTCCTTTTCGCGGTATAGTTTTCCTGGTAGCTGGTTTTATCAAAAAAGCAGTCATACCGCTGGTCGGCAGAAGTATCCCGCGAAGCTAACCGGCATGTCTGCATGTGGGCATATGAGTATTTTGCACAGACCGCGGGGATAGTATGCGCCAAGTTATCATCCCAGCCCTTGCTGGATATGCCAGGTGCAATCTGTGCGCATATCGTACAGCTTTGCGGAATGTGTTCAGCTGTCTTTGTTGAGCAGCGGCTGCCGTCTGGCCGGCTCTGCCAAACAGTAACGGTTAAGCTTGAGGGGTATAGGGAAACATGATACGGTAAGCCCGCAGGCTGCGGGATATGCCGATACGGCAGAAAGGAGAAAAGGTCATGAGCGAAGCTGTGAAGGAAAATACGAGGCAGGTCTCCAAAGAAATGACGATAGGAGACCTCCTGCGTTCCGACCCGGAGGCGGCGGAAGTGCTGCTGGAAGCCGGAATGCATTGTCTTGGCTGCCCTTCCGCGCAAGGCGAATCTTTGGAAGAAGCGGCTATGGTGCATGGAATCGACATTGATGCTTTGATGGAAGCAATCGAGGCAAGGTAAGCGGGAAAGAGTGCCGGAACGGAAGCATGGAAGCGAGGGGGTCGGAAACCGGCAGGCGGAGAAAATCAGGAAAACAAGGCAATGAAAAAGGAACCGGCTCCTGCGGATGTGGGCTTGCTCTCCGCCGGAACCGGTTCCTGTTTTTGGTAAGGCTCAGATCCTTGCCAGAGCCTGCAACGCGTTTTTCTTCAGGATCGTCTGGTAGTGTTCCTCTAAATAGGCGGTGCCGGACGGCAGGGATTTCTGGATACAGCCATATTCGGAAACCATGCTGCAAGCGCGGCTGAAATCCTCCGTATTCAGGTTTTTCGGAGTAAGTGTCAGCAGATATTTTCCGCTGGAGTCATCTTTATATAAGAAGCTGTTCCCTTTGTAGTTCTTTGCCAGCAGCCCGGCGATCGTAATGATCGGGTGCAGGGAATCGAAGAGGAAGATCCGGGTGAGATGTTTGTCGTTCTTCCCGCCGCCCCGGCGTCCGCCCCTCGGCAAGGCTTCCATTTCTTCCAGAGCCGCCCGGCGGCTCTCGTGGAGACGCTTGAACAGTTCCATCACCTCCTCGGCGTTATCTCCGACGTCATCGTCCGAATCGTCATAATCTTCCTCGCCGTCCCCTGCGGAGGGGGCAAAACGGGAAAACCGGGTGTCCAGTTCTTCTGGATCTTCCACCTTCGTGATGATCAGGACAATACACTCCGCGTTCAAAGGAATAGCTTCGATCATCAAAGGAATATCTTCGGCTTCAAAGCCAAATTCATAATTCGCCTGCTGCATCATATCACGGAACAGGTTTTTGGCTTTCTCTGTTCCATAGGCAAGTTCGCTGATTTTTAACTCCCGGCTGGCCAAATCCTCCCTGGTCAGGGTGCAGCGAATCTGGTTTTCATTTACTTTTTCTATTTTCATACGACAACCCTTCCTTTCTGCGGTTACAGATGTAGGTATCGAGTGGCTACTGTTTGGCAGGAATATCCTGCAAAGTCAATATGCGCAAAACTATGGGGATCATGCGCATATGGTTACTGTTCGGCCGACCCTGCGGAACAGTAATGTTGAATGGTGTGTGAAAAGCTATGTTTCCATATACTTATTATACGCTCATTTCGGCGGGCCGTAAAGACTGCAATGAGGTATTATCGGCTGTAAAAACAGGAAAAATACATTTCTTGTGGAAAAATATTATCCTGTGAAAGGACTGCGTGTCTGGGTTAAAAATATCTTACACTTTTAAGACATTTTAGTCAATAAGCAGACAAAAAATTTTCAAATATTTAATATTTTGCAGCTGCGATATGGCTTATCGGAAGCCGGGGAGCAGCTTCCGATAAAAAACGCTGTCTTTCCGCCGCATATTTTATATTTTCATATTTTGCCGTTGCGAGCCTACAGGCCGCAACTGTTGCTGTCAGCAAGGTCAGCTGAACACATTCAGCAAGGTCAGCTGAATGGCGCAAGCTTATAAATTTTTAGAAACTTGTAATTTGGCTCTTGCCAAACTCCGAAAAATAGGTTATCATACCCTATAAGAGATGTTTCCGGTAATCTATGTACCGGAAGGAGGCAAGAAGTCCAGGTTCTGTTTTTATTTCGGATCGTTCTGTTCCGATTTATTCCCAAGGTTTATTCTATTATATGGCAGAATGTTTTTTTCTGACATTCGCCGGTATCAGAAAGGAAGGTCTTTCCACTCCTATTTTCGCTTATACAATTCAAACAAAACATATGATAAGAGATTCAGGATAAGGAATTTGTACCGCCGGAACGTCTCTATAGCATATCTATTCGGCCGTTGTCAGAAATATCAGCCTTTTCCCAAATAATACCTCGCACATTGATATATCACACAGCGCTGATTCGGGACATGCCGGTCTGCGGAAAACCTTTTGGAACGCGGGGAAACAGAAGGGGAAGGGAATGGCGAAAAGCCGCGCTGGCCAGGGCCAGGAAGCCACTGGCTAAGGCCAGGAAGCCATTGGCCAAGCAAATGATCCGCAAGAGGATTGTTCGCCTACAGGGTGAACTGATTCGCGGGGAAAAGGACTGCCTCTCCTGCTGACGGGCAGTGCGGAAGTTTGTCAAATTTGATAATGACGCGGCCGAAATAGTCTGCTATAATAAAATTTATTCAGATTGTATTTTGAGCGGACGAAGGCATGTCCGATGAAGAGCATAGGCTGTTAAGGCCATGGTCTGCCGAAAGGCGAAAGAAAAGCATGTCCGGCGGCTGGTATCCGGCTCAAGGCGGACAAGGAGTGTAACTATGAAAAAAATAATTCCGGTACTGATAGCCCTTCTCTTGATCTTCCTGATAGGCGGGGTGACGTTTGGGAGAATCCTCATAGAGAAATATTCTTATTCTAAGGAGCGGGTGGATCTGGGAGAGTATTTCCAGGTGACGGGAGAAGAAGCCGCCATGATCCTACAGGACGAAATGACAGAGGAAAAAGCGCTGGTCAGGAATGGGATCTGTTACTTTGATCTGGAAACTGTCCATCGGTATCTTGATGAAACCTTTTACGCGGACGAGAGGGAGGGGCTTCTGCTCTATGCCGGAGCCAGAGAGATATGGTGCGCCAGGTTCGGAGAAAGCACGATGCTGTCTTATGACACGGCGTGGGATCTGGAAAACGTGGGATCCGGGAATGACGGTTCCGGGAAAGATACGGCGCGGCCTGATACTGCGGACGCGGAGCCGGAGAATGGAGCTGCAGGCGGGAACGCGGACACGGGATCCGGGAATGGAGAGACCGGTGGAAATACGCCGTCTTTGGACGGCGCGCGGGATCTGGGGTATGTTCCTGTATTCGCGGAAAACGGAACCGTCTATGTGGCGGCGGATTATGTGAAGCAGTATGTGAATTTTTCTTATGAATTATATGAAAGGCATGTACAAGTCAATACGGCATGGGATGTGGTTCAGCTGGCATCGCTTGAGAAAGATACGGCGCTGCGCCTGAAAGGAGGCATCAAAAGCCCGATTCTGCGTGACCTGGAAAAGGGGGAGCAGGTAGAGGTGCTGGAGCAGATGGAGACGTGGAGCAAGGTGAAGACGGCGGATTCCTTTATCGGCTATGTGGAGAACAGGCAGCTGTCCGCCAAGACGGCGGAGGTGGAAATTCCGGTGACGGAAGCGGCGCCGCAGGAATATACTTCCTTACGAATGGAGGGAAAGGTGAGCCTGGGTTGGCACGCCATAGGAGGAAGCGGTGGCAATGACACACTGGAGAGCATGGCGGCTGGCGCGCAAGGGCTGAATGTGATAGCGCCTACCTGGTTCAGTTTGAGTGATAACGAGGGGAATTTCAGCAGTTACGCAACAAAAGGTTACGTGGAAAAAGCCCATGCCCTAGGGCTGAAAGTATGGGGCGTACTGGACGACTTTAACTATGCCATGCAAGCAGGGGCTTCCGGCGTGGATATAGACGGGTCTGCCACCTTGTCTTCCACGAAAAAACGTATGAAGCTTGTGGAAAATATCGTGCAGGCGGCTTTGGACGTGGGCATGGACGGGGTCAATGTGGATTTTGAGCGGATCAATGCGGAAAGCGGCCCGCACTATATCCAGTTCTTGCGGGAACTGTCTGTCTACTGCCGCAAGAACGGTCTGACGCTGTCGGTTGATAATTACGTGCCGTTTGATTTCAATGATTATTACCGTCTGGATATACAGGGGAAAATCGTGGATTATGTGATTATCATGGGATATGACGAGCATTGGAGCGGCAGCGGCGATCCGGGCAGTGTGGCGAGCATTGATTATGTCCAAAACGGGATCCGGAAGACGGCGCAGGAGGTTCCGGCTGAAAAAATCGTCAATGGTGTGCCGCTGTATGCGATTCTATGGAAAATAGACGGCATGGAAGTAACGGACGAATATCTGACTGTCAGGAACACGGAGGATTTCCTGAAACAAGTAGGAGCCGAGCCGGTCTGGGATGAGGAAGTCTGCCAGTATTATCTGGAATGGAGCAAGCAGGACGTGACTTACAAGATCTGGCTGGAAGAAGCCCGTTCTATTGAGGTCAAGCTGAATGTCATGAGCGTCCAGGGAATCGGCGGCGTGGCGGTATGGCGTCTTGGATATGGCACTCACGAAATCTGGAAGCTGATCAATACGTATGTACAAGGGTAGGCTAACGTACATTTTTGCGGGTTCTCTTTCATATATATATGGTAAAACGGATACTGTCGTCAGTCGCGGCCTATGGGAGCCTGTTCCTGTTTTCAGATGGCCGGGCGGCAGCAAAGAAGCGCTCATGAGTGATTTGCGGCAAAAAGCAAATTCCGAGGAAACAAATTCCAAGGAACCAGTTCCTTTCGATATGATTTCTACAGGGATAAATTTCAAGAAAAGAATTCCTAAGAAAAAAAATCCTGATCAAGCAAGCTCTGGGAAAATGCTTTCCAAGCAAGCTGTTTGTAACCAAGTCCTTTCTTTAGAGGGAGCTTCCGCCCAGATCACCTCCACCGAAAGAATTTCCAAAGAAATCTTTTCGGCTGTCATGGGAGTGTTGTTGGTGGTGTCCATGCTTTTCGTCGGCAGGGAAGCCGCCGTCTATGTGGGTTCTCAGAATGTCGTCGCGGAAGACCCGCGCCCCTGCGTGGTTGTTGACGCCGGACATGGCGGAATGGATCCGGGCAAAGTGGGGATCAACGGCGCGCTGGAAAAGGACCTGAATCTGGAGATCGCCCGGCTGGTGCGGATGTTCCTGGAAGCGGACGACATCCGCGTGGTAATGACCAGAGAAGCGGACGGCGGCTTATATGGCACAGGAGCCTCCAATAAAAAGGTGCAGGACATGAAGCAGCGGATTGCGCTGATCACGGAGACACAGCCGAATGTGGCGGTCAGCATTCATCAGAACAGCTATACGGAAGAATATGTCCGAGGAGCGCAGGTGTTTTACTATACCGGGAGCAAGGAGGGGCAGGCTTTGGCGGAAAGCATCCAGAAACGCATGGTGGCTACGCTGGATCCGGGGAACTCCCGGCAGGTAAAGGGCAACGACAGCTATTATCTGCTGAAAAAGACGGATACGCCGATTGTGATCGTGGAGTGCGGCTTCCTGTCCAACCAAGAAGAAAGCAGGAAGCTATGCGACCCTTTGTATCAGGAAAAAGTGGCGTGGGCGATCCATCTGGGGATCATCCAGTACCTGAACAGTCGGGACTAAATCTGGAACTCGCTTTCCGTCCAGTTGCCTGTAATAGCCGGTTCGTAGAGGACGACCTGGTTGCGGCCGTTGTTTTTGGCGGCATAGAGGGCGTCGTCGGCGTTCTTGAGAAGTCGGCCGAGAATGGTCTCGGTATCGCCGACGGTGCTGGCATCGCCGACGGCTACGCCGATACTGCAAGTGATGGTCAGGGATTGGTCTTCATAAATGCAGGGCGTGTTTTCGATGCTGAGACGGATACGTTCCCCGAGAGCCAAAGCGACATCCTTTCCGGCATTGCTCAGGAACACGATGAATTCTTCTCCGCCGTACCGTGCGACAATGTCATAGATACGTACCGAAGCCTTTACCTGTAAAGCCATCTGGCGAAGCGTTTCATCGCCCGCCAGATGGCCGTAGGTATCGTTGACCTTCTTAAAATAGTCCAGGTCGAACATCAGTATGCTATAAGGCAGCCTTTCCCGTTTCGAGCGTTCAAGGTTCATAGTGGCCAGCTCCATGAAGTGGCGGCGATTGTAGAGACCGGTAAGGGTATCCGTGTACGCGGCGTCTTTCAGCTGCTCCATCAGGCGGACGGTCTTCGTGACGTCTTGGATGATCACGACCCAGCCGAATGCGTTTTTTCCCAGCCGGATATCCGGCGTGCTGACCCAGGCGCTGTAGACATGGTTGGCCTTGTGCGGCAAGGTGAACTGTATTTCCCCATGGGTAGACGCGGCTGCCAGATCCTGTAGTCCTGTCGGCCATGAATCTACTTTCCGGATAGGCGTACCCTTGGGCAGCCGGTAAAGTCCGGGGAACAGAGTGCAGGCGCTCTCCCCGCAGCCTATGAAATTCATCTTGCGGTCTACATATACAAAGGTATCCCGCATAAGATCCAGCACGGTAGAATGCGCCAATGGCGCGAAATCGAACAGATAATCGCGCAGTATGCAAAAATGGAATACGAAAACCGCAATGACCAGTATAAACGGCGTCAGATCGATATTGGCGGGATTGGCAGACAGGACATAAGTAGTAACAATATAGAAGGCATTGGCAAGCAGCGGTATCAGTGACATGACTGCGATAGCGCCCAGAGGACGACGGTAGCTTTTGTTCCAAGTCAGGAAACGGTAAAACAGAAGAAGTAAGGATCCTGACATGCACAGCAGCGTGTAGACAAAGACGACATAATAGAGCGGGCCCTGTTCCGTCACCTGTAGGCCGCGGAGGACATTTTCTCCGGTTCGGTAGGCGTATTCTTTGTAGAAAAGATGGTTATACTCGGTAGTCCAGATGAGGATGTTGAAAAGGACCGGGAAACTCACGACAGGCGTGACAATAAAACTGTTGCGGATATTCAGTTCGCAGTAGTTGGCAATGAAAACGAGGTATAAAGGCCCTATAAAAGTGCCACCCAGGTACATGACTTTGATCGCGGTCAGAGCGCCGCCCAGGGAAGTGCTGGTAATCTCGAGACAGTAGCCGAGGACATAGAGGAAAACGCCTAGCAAGTAATATAAAAAAAAATATCTTTTTTCCCCGCGGTTATTCTGAAGCGTCACGACGACCATGAAAGCAGTGGCAAGCAATGCCATAAGGAAGAAGACCGTCATCATATTGTTCAACAATGCAATCCCTCCGTTCCGTTCGCTGCCTGCTGATGGCTCATCTTTGCAGATGACCTGGATATATACTTTCCGGCATAGGAGCGCCGGCAGCGTCCTTGGTTGCTTGGGGCTGGTCGCGGTTCTCTGGTTCCGGCGTCATGGGAGACGGACAGGGCTGAGAACCGGAAGTATTCTGTACGTCCCCTACGGGAAAGCCGTGTTTCCTATCAGGGTAAAATACGATGGTATCCCGGTTTTTTTTCGCTTCATAAAGAGCGATGTCAGCTTCGTTTAGAATGCTGGAAACAGAAGAGGACTTTGTCATTTCCACAACGCCCATGCTCAGGGAGACGTTTAGTGTGACGCCGATTTCTTCTTCGCGGATGGTCGTGTCCTTGGCAGCCTGGACGATCCTGGGAAGCACTTTCCGGGCAGCCTCCAGATTCATGCCAGGCATGACCGCACAGAATTCATCGCCGCCATAACGGGCGAAACAGTCGGATCTGCGCATCATCGAGTCAAGGACGGCGGAGATGGCCGCCAGCACCTTGTCGCCGAAGAGATGGCCGTAAGTATCGTTTATTTCCTTGAAACAGTCAATATCAAGGATAAAGACGGTCACGGGATATTCCTTGCGTCTGATTGCCTTCAGATGGGTCTTTAGGGTATCGATAAAAAAGCTCCGGTTGTATGCGCCGGTCAGTCCGTCTCTCAGCACATGGTTCTCGATTCTGGAAGAAGAAAGCACCATGGCCATGGCGGCCAGGAACAGCAGCACGAATACGTCAAGGATGATCATGATCAGCTGGCTTCTCGTGACGGCGCTGTACTGCTGGAACGATATATCGGCGCCGACGATGGCGAGTACCTCTCCCGTCGCCGGATCATGGATCGGCGCATAGGCGGACATCAGGTTGCCCCAGACTGTTTTCACGAAAGTTCCGACATACGGTTGCCCGGAATCATAGCAGATGCTGCGGGTAGACGTCAATGGCTCGACCACGCCCGGCGCGGCATACGTATCCGTTCCGGGAAGTTCGCCGTCAAACAGATACTGCATGGAATCCTCGGAAATTTTGTGTTCCACATACAGGAACGCCACGTTATCCTGGTTGCCGAACCGGATGTTTTCCATGTTCTGTTTCATCTTCCGGTAGTATTCGCTGTCGGTGTCCAGGTCACGGACATAGATCTTGAGCGCGTCCGTATCCTGTTCAAAGAGCGTGGCGACAGAGATGGCGATTCCCAGACATTTCTTCCCCATTTCCTGCACGAGGGCCTGCTTGGTCATATGGTACAGGAACGTGCCGCAGAGGGCGGTAAGCACGACCAGACCTGCGAAGATAAAAAGAAAAATCCGGATCAGGATGGATTTTCTGGCGCGTAGCATAGAACGCTTCTCCTCTAAAGTGATCAAATCATGTGATGGAACGACAGTATATACATTTTTATTATATACGCTAATGGCATGGCAATGCAATGGGGATTTTAGTGTTTTTTTACGAAATTTCCCATTCCTTGATGATTGTTGGAAAAACCTCTTTTTCTCATTGAAAAGTCCGCTGTATTTTGATAAAATGCAGATAGGTGGCAGGGCTGCGGACAGCCTGCGGCGGAGGAATGCTTATTATGATGGAAACAAAGATTGTCGCAGCGAAGACGGGCCGCGTGGACGAGAGCCTGCTGGAAGAAGCCGGGCAGGTGCTGAAAAACGGAGGGCTGGTGGCGTTCCCGACGGAAACCGTGTATGGACTGGGCGGAGACGCGTTCAATCCGGCTTCCGCCCGTAAGATCTACGCGGCCAAAGGCCGCCCCTGCGATAACCCGCTGATCGTACATATCTGCCGTTTCGAGGATCTTTACGCAGTCGCCGCCAACGTGACGGAAGCCACGCGAAAAGCCGCCGCCGCTTTCTGGCCTGGCCCGCTTACGATGATCCTGCCCAAGAGGGCGCGGGTGCCGCTGGAAACCACGGGGGGGCTGGACACGGTGGCTGTCCGACTGCCTTCCCATCCGGTCGCCCGCAAGCTGATTGCCTATGGAGGCGGGTACGTGGCCGCGCCTAGCGCGAACGTTTCCGGGAAGCCAAGCCCCACTTCGGCCAAGCACGTGGCACAGGATCTGGAGGGAAAGATTGACTGGATCCTAGACGGCGGGGAGACGCGGATCGGCCTGGAATCCACGATTCTCGATATGACGATTTCCCCGCCGCAGATTTTAAGGCCGGGTTCGGTTACAAAGGAAATGCTGGAAACCGTATTGGGGCGCGTGGAGATGGAGCCGGGCCTGCTTTCCGGGGAAGGGTTTCGGAGGGAAGGCTTTCCGAGGGGAGAACTTCCAGAGGGAGAAGTTTCTGCGGAAGAGAAAGCGCCTAGGTCGCCGGGAATGAAATACCGCCATTACGCGCCGAAAGGGGAACTGACGATTGTGTCAGGCCCGGCGGACAAGGTGGCTGCCTATATCAACGCCCGGGCGGCTCGCGGCAGACGCGAGGGGGAGAAGGTCGGCGTCATCGCCGCAGAACAGACCTTGGACGCTTACCGGGCGGACGCGGTGAAAGCCGTGGGAAACCGGATGGACGAAGAAGAAATTGCCAGAAATCTCTACCGTATTTTACGGGAGCTGGACGAAGAAGCGGTGACGGAAATCTATTCGGAAGCGTTTCCGGCGCAGGGGCTGGGACAGGCGGTCATGAACCGGCTGCTGAAAGCGGCGGGATACCGGGAGATGGTGATTCGGTGAAGAGCCGCCAAGCGAAGCCCCACGGCGGCGGGGCGGAAACGGAAGGGAACATGATAGCGATCGGAAGCGACCATGGGGGATTTGGGTTAAAACAGGCAATCATAGGCTACTTACAGGCCAAGGGGATCCCCTATGTGGACAAGGGGTGTTTCAGCAAGGCAGCCTGCGATTATCCGGAATATGGACGAGCCGTGGCGTATGCCGTGGCGGGCGGACAATGTGAAAAGGGGATCGTGGTCTGCACGACGGGGATCGGAATCAGTATCACCGCCAACAAGGTGAAAGGGATCCGCTGCGCGTTATGCGGCGACTCTCTTTCGGCAAAACTGACAAGGCTCCATAACGATGCTAACGTGCTGGCCTTAGGCGGAGGGGTCATAGGGGAAAATCTGGCAGTGGAAATCGTGGATACCTTCCTGCGCACGGAATTTTCCAATGAGGAAAAGCATATCAGACGTATCGCGGGCCTGGAAACAGACAACCTATCACTACCTTACACAAAGCGGGAGGAATAAAATGGCGAGAGTAGTCATCATGGATCACCCATTGATCCAGCACAAGATCGGATATATCAGGAGAAAGGAAACCGGAACGAAGGATTTTCGGCAGACGATCGGAGAGATTGCCATGCTTCTGAGCTATGAGGCCACAAGGGAGCTGAAGCTGAGCGAGGTGGAGATCGAGACGCCGATCTGTAAGGCGGCGGTGAAAGAACTAAAAGGGAAAAAAATGGCAATTGTTCCGATCCTGCGGGCGGGGCTGGGCATGGTGGACGGCGTCCTGCGGATGATTCCGGCGGCAAAAGTGGGTCACATCGGGCTGTACCGGGATCCCGCCACCCTGGAGCCGGTGGAATATTACTGCAAGCTTCCGGCGGACTGCGCGGACAGGGAGGTCTTCGTAGTAGACCCTATGCTCGCTACGGGGGGATCCTCGGCGGAAGCCATCCGCATGTTGAAAGACAGGGGCTGTAAGAATATCCATTTCATGTGTATCATCGCCGCGCCGGAGGGCGTGCGCAGAATGGAGAACGCTCATCCGGATGTGGATCTGTATATCGGGGAGCTGGATGAGAGGCTGAATGACCACGGGTACATCGTTCCGGGACTGGGAGATGCGGGCGACCGTATTTTCGGAACAAAATAAGGCGGGCGGAATGTTCCGTAAGCCTCTCTGAGGAATTTTCGGCGGAGAAGTCTGGGAGGACAAGGTGGAAAGAATTGCATTTTCCCACCGGAGCTTTGTGCTACGCACAAAGTCTCCAGACTTTGGAAGGCGCCTGGTTATCACTATGAAAAAAGGATGGCTATTCAGATATGAAGCGAGAAGATTATATCAGCTGGGAGGAATATTTCATGGGCGTCGCCCGGCTGTCGGGACTGCGCTCCAAGGATCCGCATTCCCAGGTAGGAGCCTGTATCGTCAGCCCGGAACATAAAATCCTGTCCGTAGGCTACAACGGTCTGCCCCTAGGCTGTTCGGATGACGATTTCCCGTGGGAAAGGGAGGGAGAGCCGCTGGATACCAAATATCCTTTTGTCACCCATAGCGAGCTGAACGCGATCCTGAACTACCGGGGCGGCTCTTTGGACGGAGCGGAGCTTTACGTGACTCTTTTCCCTTGCAACGAATGCGCGAAAGCCATCATCCAGGCGGGGATCCGGAAGGTCGTCTATGACAGCGACAAATATGACGGAACTCCGGCGAATATCGCTTCCAAGCGGCTGCTGCGCGCCGCCGGGGTGGCCTGTGAGCCGTACCGCAGAACCGGGCGGAGGATCGTCGTAAACGTATAAACGAAACAAGCTACTTGATGGAGGAAGGTGTTCACAGCGATGGGAAAGAAAGCCGGGAATCAAACAAACAAGGCGCCGTCCTACGGTCGCCGTCCGGGCGCCAGGCTGCGCGGCGTCTTAGGAGGGCTGGCGCTGGCGCTGTCGGTGAACGCGTTCCCCGTGGTTTCCCATGCGACCAGCAGCACACAGCGAGAAATCGACCGGGTGCAAGGGGAAAAGAACGCCTTAGAACAGGGTCTGAACCAGAAGCAGGAAGAAGTAGGCGGAATGAAAGGGGAGCAGAACAGCCTGCAGGCGAAGCTGAACAGCCTGAACGAGCAGCTGACGCAGGTCAGCAGCAATCTGGCGTCCTTGGAGCAGCAGATCCGCGACAAGGAACAGGAGATCGCGCTTACATTGGCGGCTTTGGCGCAGGCCAGGACTACGGAAGCCTGGCAATACGAATGCATGAAACGGAGGATCCGGAATACCTATGAGAACGGAGAAGAGGACTACCTGGGAATTTTCTTTGGCACGAGAAGCATTTCGGAGCTGCTGAACGCGGCGGACTACAAGGAACAGGTGGCCGCCTACGACCGGAGGAAGCTGGAAGAATACGAAGAGAACCGCAGATACATCGAAGAAGAGGAAGCCCGGCTCGAACGGGAAAAAAAGGAACTGGACGTCCTGAAGGTAAAGGCGGAGACGGAGAAGAGCAAGGTGGCGGGGCTGATCAGCCAGACGAGCAGCCACATTGCCCAGTATGCGGATCAGATCAGTCAGGCGGAGGCGGAAGCGCTGGCTTATGAAGCGGAGATCCGGAAAAAAGAAGAGGATCTGACCGCCCTGAAAAAGAAGCTGGCGGAAGAGCTGAGGCTGTCGCGGCAGGCGGCGAACGCCACCTGGAGGAGTATTTCCGAGGTCACTTTTGAAGAGGGCGACCGCTACCTGCTGGCCAACCTGATCTATTGTGAAGCCGGCGGGGAACCCTATGACGGACAAGTCGCGGTGGGGGCGGTGGTGATCAACCGGGTGCTAAGTTCCGTATTCCCGGATACGGTAGTCGGCGTGATCTATCAGCCGGTTCAGTTTTCCCCGGTGGCGAGCGGCAGACTGGGGCTTGCGCTGGCGCAGAACCGTGCCACCGCCAGCTGTTACCGGGCGGCGGATGAAGCCATGTCGGGCATGACGAACGTGGGGAACTGTGTCTTTTTCAGGACGCCTATAGAGGGATTGAGCGGTATCTCGATCGGAGGGCATATTTTCTATTAGAAATCCTAAGGAAAAGAGGGCGGCGGGGATCCTTCGGAAGCTGCCGCGCCTTACAGCCCCAATCGGTTCAGTTCGGTGGAAAGGCAGTCAAACCGATTTTGGTAGAGGATCCCGAGCAGACGGTTCAGACGGCGCAGGGCGGCGGTCAGACGACCTGCCGTGACCAGTCCGCTTTCCAGCGCGTCCGCCAACTCGTCCAAGTCCATGACCTGGATGGCGCCGTCCGGATAAAGGATGACATCGACGATCAGGTCGGTGACGACCAAGGCGCCGGCGGCTTCGTCCTGCTCGTAGTCCACGATGTCGCAGTACCAATAGAGCAGGGTACCGTCCGTGCGATAGAACTTGCTGATCTTGTATCCTTCTTCCAGAAAATAACAGGAGCAGCCGCGGGAAAAGGAAATCTTGGGCTTCAACGTGTTCCAGGTCGTAATGATCACGTCTGCGGTCTGCTTGACGATGACATCGTCTTTCAGGAAAATACATTCCGGAGGGATAAGGCGTTTCCGGTACAGTTTCAATACGCTCATGGGATCCCTCACTCTTATCGTGGCGGTCGTCCGGGCGGCGGGAAGCTTGGGAAAAGCTTCTGTTACCAGAATACTACTATAGATAGGGAAAGGAAGTCAACCGTTATTTTTGACCGGCCGGGAAAAGAGGCTGCCGCATTTTTTCGGTTCCCATAGAGTGACAGCCGCAGTTCGCCAAAATGCTGATCGATCATTATGAGCCGGATGATAGGAAGGCCATTCGGCAGTTTGTGCGGGAAAGCTGCATGGACGGCATGGACTTATGATTTTTTATTTCCTGCTTGATTTTGTAAGGCAAAAGAATTATGATAAATTCAGTATCACCGCTTACCGTGTAGCCGTTTCAGGAACTGTTACGGAGTCGCCTGTACCGATGAGCGAGCGGTTTTCGTCAGGACGGGGGGTACCGTTCCGAAGGTGGGAAGGAGTTCATATGTTGTACATAGGCGTGGATTTGGGTACGTCCGCCGTAAAGCTGCTGCTGATGGACAGCGAGGGGCATATCCGCAATATGGTCTCTAAGGAATACCCGCTGTTTTTCCCGCAGCCTGGGTGGAGCGAGCAGAATCCGCAGGACTGGTACGAGCAGACCTGTATCGGGATCCGGGAGCTGATCCGGGATGAGGATAAGAGCCGGGTGGCGGGAATCAGCTTCGGCGGACAGATGCACGGGCTTGTCATTCTGGACAAGGACGATCAGGTCATTCGACCTGCCATTCTGTGGAATGACGGCAGGACTTATGAGGAATGCGACTATCTGAATGAAGTCGTCGGAAGAGAGAAACTGTCACAGTATACGGCAAATATTTCCTTTGCCGGATTTACAGCGCCCAAGATTCTGTGGGTGAAGAACAAAGAACCGGAAAATTTCCAAAGAATCGCCAAAATCATGCTTCCGAAAGACTACCTTGCCTATCAGCTGACAGGCGTCCACTGTACGGATGTGTCGGACGCTTCCGGCATGTTGCTGTTCGACGTGAAGAACCGCAGATGGTCCGGGGAAATGTGCGGGATCTGCGGGATTCCTCCGTCTATGCTGGCAAAATGTTATGAAAGCTATGAAGCGGTGGGGACGCTGCTTCCGGAGATCGCGCGCAAGCTGGGGCTTTCTTCTACGGTCAAGGTGGCGGCCGGCGCCGGCGACAACGCGGCGGCGGCGGTAGGAAGCGGAACCGTAGGAGACGGCAGGTGCAACATTTCCCTGGGAACCAGCGGAACGATTTTTATTTCCTCTCCTCGTTTCGGCGTGGATAAATACAACGCGCTCCACTCTTTTGCCCATGCGGACGGGCATTACCATTTCATGGGCTGTATGCTTAGCGCGGCTTCCTGTAACAAATGGTGGATGGACGACATTGTGGGTACGAAGGATTACGCCGCCGAGCAGGAGGGGATCACGAAGCTTGGAGAGAACCGCGTCTTTTTCCTGCCGTATCTGATGGGAGAGCGTTCCCCCCACAATGATCCCGACGCCAGAGGAACCTTCATCGGCATGACCATGGACACTACCCGGGCGGACATGACCCAGGCGGTGCTAGAGGGCGTGGTCTTTGCCTTGCGTGATTCCTTGGAGGTGGCGAAATCCCTGGGGATCCGCCTGGAGCGCACGAAGATCTGCGGCGGCGGCGCGAGAAGTCCATTGTGGAAAAAACTGGTCGCCAATATCCTGAACCTGAAAGTGGACGTGATGGAATCGGAAGAAGGCCCGGCACTGGGAGCCGCTATGTTGGCGGCGGTCGCCTGCGGAGCGTATCCGGACGTGGAGACCGTTGCCGCCAAGGTGGTGAAAGTGGTGGAAACGATAGAGCCGGATCCGGTACTAGTGGAAAAATATGAAAGGCGTTATGGACAGTTCCGGAAGATCTATCCGGCGTGTAAGCCGCTGTTCGGGCTGCTGAAAGAGTAGAAAGATGAAGGAGGATTCAAAATGAGCAATTTACCACAGGCAAATTTACCACAGGTGAAAGTCGGTATCGTGGCGGTGAGCCGCGACTGTTTTCCGGAAAGCCTGTCCGTGAACAGAAGAAAGGCCCTGATCGCGGCTTACGAAGAAAAGTACGGCAAAGAGGGAATCTATGAATGTCCGGTCTGTATCGTGGAAAGCGAGATCCACATGGTACAGGCGCTGGAGGATATTCAGGCTGCGGGCTGTAACGCCCTTTGCGTGTACTTGGGCAACTTCGGGCCGGAGATTTCCGAGACCCTGCTGGCAAAGCATTTTGACGGCCCCGCCCTCTACATCGCGGCGGCCGAGGAAAGCCAGAATGATCTGTCGGGCGGGCGCGGCGACGCTTACTGCGGTATGCTGAACGCAAGCTACAACTTAAAGCTTCGCGGAGTGAGGGCGTATATCCCTGAGAATCCGGTCGGCACCGCAAAGGAATGCGCGGAGCTGCTGCATGAATTCCTGCCTGTCGCAAGGGCGATCATCGGTCTGAGCGGACTGAAAATCATTTCCTTCGGCCCTCGTCCGCTGAATTTCCTGGCCTGTAACGCCCCGATTCAGCAGCTGTACAATCTCGGGGTGGAGATCGAGGAAAACTCCGAGCTGGATCTGTTTGAAAGCTTCCAGAAGCATGAGGGGGATGGAAGGATTCCCGCCAAGGTCAAGGAGATGGAGGAAGAGCTTGGCGCGGGCAACCGGAAGCCGGAAGTCCTGCCGAAACTGGCTCAGTATGAGCTGACCCTGTTGGACTGGATCGAGGCGCACAAGGGCTATCGGAAATACGTTGCGGTGGCCGGGAAATGCTGGCCCGCGTTCCAGACGCAGTTCGGCTTCGTGCCCTGCTATGTGAACAGCCGCCTGACAGGCATGGGGATCCCGGTTTCCTGTGAAGTGGATATTTACGGCGCGCTGAGCGAGTTCATCGGCACCTGTGTCAGCGACGACGTGGTGACTCTGCTGGATATTAACAACACCGTGCCGGCCGATATGTATCAGGAGTCCATCCAAGGGAAATTCCAGTATACTCACAATGACACGTTCATGGGCTTCCACTGCGGGAACACCAACGCCAAGAAGCTTACCTCTTGCAGCATGAAGTACCAGATGATCATGGCGAGGGCGCTTCCGGAAGAAGTGACCCAAGGCACTTTAGAAGGCGACATCCTGCCGGGCGACATTACGTTCTACCGTCTGCAGTCCACCGCCGACTGCAAGCTTCGCGCCTACATCGCGCAAGGCGAGGTGCTTCCGGTGGCTACCAGATCTTTCGGCGGTATCGGCGTGTTCGCCATCGGGGAGATGAGCCGCTTTTACCGCCACGTCCTGGTGGAGAAGAACTATCCGCACCACGGCGCGGTGGCGTTCGGGCATTTTGGCAAGGCTCTGTATGAAGTCTTCAAGTATATCGGCGTTCCGGTCTGCGACCTGAACTTTAACCAGCCAAAGGGAATGCTGTATCCGACGGAAAATCCGTTTGCGTGACGCCCGGGGGCTTACAGAGGACGGCTTCGGAAAGGATACGAAGAAGGGGCCTGATTCGGCGGACTTTGCCGAACAGTCCTATCAGGAGAAGTCCGCGGCTGAGTTTCTCTGCGGGCTTCTCCGTTTGGCGGTATTGTCTGATCTGCATGCCCGCGCAAGACGGCCTGACAGGAAAAGCGGGCAGATGGGAGCATGAATGAAACGTAAGATCACGGGAACTCTGTCGGCGGTACTGCTCTGTCTGGTTCTGGCAGCCTGTCAGGGCGCGGCGGACGGCGGCACGGCGGAGGGCCTGGAAGAGACACAGGGACAGGCCGCTCCGGAGCAGGGGGGAAGCGCCGAAAGCCTTATGCGCGGCTACCACCGGGAGACACGGATTCCGGACGACCGTTACCGTACTTTTTATGAAGTGTTCGTCTATTCCTTTTTTGACGGCGACGGCGACGGGATCGGAGATCTGAAAGGGCTTACCCGGAAACTGGACTATATCAGCGGCGGCGAGGGAAGCGTACAGGACGGCCTGGGCTGTAACGGCATCTGGCTCATGCCGATCATGCCCTCCCCCACTTATCATAAATATGACGTGGTCGATTATCTGGACATCGACCCGCAGTATGGCAGCATGGAGGACTTTGAGGCTTTCATGGAAGCCTGCCGGGAGCGGGATGTTCATGTGCTGATCGATCTGGTTCTGAACCATACGTCTTCCGGGCATGAGTGGTTTCGATCCGCCTGTGATTATCTCAGGCGGATCGGCGGACAGGAGCCGGATCCGGCGCAATGTCCGTATGTGGAGTATTACCATTTCAGCAAAGAAAAAGCAAGCGGCCACTATCCCGTGGAGGGAACCGACTGGTACTATGAGGGAAGCTTCTGGAGCGAGATGCCGGATCTGAATCTGCAGTCGGAGGCGGTAAGGGCTGAATTTGAAAAAATCACGCAGTTCTGGCTGGACAAGGGAGTGGCGGGGTTCCGCATCGATGCCGCGAAGGAGTTTGTGTCCGACCATACCGCACAGAATGTGGAGATTCTGTCATGGCTGGACGCTGCCGTGGCTTCCCAAAGGGAGGACGCCTATCTTGTGGCGGAGGTGTGGACGGACATCGACACCTACCAGAAATACTATGCGAGCGGCATAGACAGCGTGTTCAACTTCGCGTTCGCGCAGCAGGGGGGAATCATCGCTTCCGCTTTGAATCGGGCTTCGGGAGAAGGAGCGGTCAGTTACGGAAAAGCGGCTGCGGCCTTGGAGGGGCGTTTCGGGGCGTTCCAGCCGGACTATGTGGACGCGCCGTTTTATACCAATCATGATACGGCGCGCAGCGCGGGTTATTATTCCGGCGAGGGCGGCACGGAAAAAACCAAGCTGGCACAGGCGCTGAACCTGATGATGACGGGGAACGTCTTTCTGTACTATGGGGAGGAACTAGGCATGAAAGGCGCCGGAAAGGACGAGAACAAGAGAGCGCCGATGTTCTGGCAGGAGGATCCGGACGGGGCCGGCATGTGTGAAGGCCCTGCGGACATGGATTCCGTCAAGATGAAATATCCGTCTTTGGAAGCGCAGAAAGCGGACGGGAACAGTATCTTCTGGTTCGTGAAGGAGGCAATCCGGCTGCGCAATACTTACCCCGCCATTGCGAGGGGGAGCGTCGCCTGCCTGGAAGAATGGTCGGATGAAGCGGTCTGCGTGCTGCGCAAGGAGTACCGGGGGGAAGAACTGCTGCTTCTCTGGAACTTGGGAGCGGAAAGGGTACGGCTGGATCTGGGCGAAGTTCCTCTGGGCGGCGCGAGCGTGGCGGAGGGCGTGGTCGCGGGGGCGCTTCTGACCGGAACGGAAGATGTTGCGAAGGACGGAGGGCAGATCGTGCTGCCGCCGTATAGCATGGCGGTGTTAAAGGGTGCGGAGTGAGACATGGAAGCGGCGGGGAAGCAGGGGCGGCGAAGCGGATAAGTAATCCTAGGAGCGGCGGACAGGCCGGGGCGCGGTGGAGCAGGAGGCATATGCCATATGTCTGATTATAAGAAGCTTATGGATCGGCTGATCCGGCAGGAAATAGAGAAGGGAGAAATCCACGGAGCCAGTGCGCTGATCGTGCATAACGGCAAGGAAATCTATCACAAGGTATCCGGGTATGCGGACAAGGAAGCGGGCAGGCCGATGAGCCGGGATACGATTTTCCGGCTGTACTCCATGACGAAGCCCGTTACCGCCTGTGCCGTCATGATTCTGGCGGAACGCGGGCAAATCGAACTATGGGAGAGAGTCGGCAAGTATCTGCCAGGATTTACAAGACAGAAAGTGTGGAAGCCGGAGGGAGGGTTTGATGAGGCCAGGCGGGATATTACGATCTGGGATCTGCTGCACATGACTTCCGGAATCCCATATCCGGATGAAACCCATGAGCCGGGGCGGCGGATGGCAGAGGTGTTCCGCAGCTGTATCAGTCGCCGGAAAGCCGGGGAGCGGGTGGATACCCAGGAATATATCCGGCTGGCGGCAGAAGTACCTTTGGTGTTCCAGCCGGGGGAAAAGTGGATGTACGGGCTTTCAGCGGATGTGCTGGGGGCGGTGGCGGAAGCGGCGGCAGGGAAACCCCTGGGTGAGTTTTTCAGGGAGGAATTGTTTCTCCCCTTGGATATGCCGGATACCGGGTTCTTCGTGCCGAAAAAGAAAATGCCGCGCTTTGCCGGGAATTACAGCTGGTCGCCGGAAGAAAACAGGCTGACGCCTTATACGGACAGCCACTTAGGAGAATACTACGGGGAAGACGTCGCCTTTGAATCCGGAGGAGCCGGGCTGGTATCCACCATAGATGATTATCTGCATTTTGCACAGCTGCTGCTGAACAAGGGCGTTTATCAAGGAAAGCGGATATTAGGACGTAAAACCGTTGAATTTATGACGCAGGACAGACTGACAGCAAAACAGAAACAGGACTTTACCTGGGACAGCCTGCTGGGGCATGGCTATAGCTGCTTTCTGCGCATTCTGGCCGATCAGGGGGCGGCGCTCAGCAACGCCGGACTGGGAGAATACGGGTGGGACGGCTGGACGGGCAATTTCTTCACGGTCAGTCCGGCGGATCATCTGATCATCCTGTATTTCATCCAGAAATGCGGCTCCGGCATGACGCCGATGATGAGGAAACTGCGGCTGGCGGCGTATGCGATGCTGGAGTGAAGGAGGAAGGAGTGCCTGCGCCAACGCCGTAACGACCTCAGCCCGGCGGCGATGCCGGAGTAAGGGAGGGCGTCAGTCCTCCGAATCCTGGTCGGCGGCGACGGCGGAAACCACGGAAGAAACGACGGCGACGATCACCGCGAATAAAATGATGAGAAGTCCTCCTGCCAGTAAGATCCATTCCATTGCTATGACCTCCTTGAAAATGAGATTTATAAGTACGAGTTTAAGGTGAGCATCATTTCCTGAAAATTGTAAGGTTTCAAAATGTAGCCGTTCATCCCGGAAGCAAGGAACTGATGCAGCTGCTCCGGAAAAGTATGGGCCGTACAGGCGATGATGGGAATGCTGTCACAGCCTGGCTTTCCGGAAGCGCGGATCTTTTGGGCGGCGACCAGGCCGTCCATGACCGGCATCTGCACATCCATCAGGATCAGCTGGCAGCGCTGAGGATTCTCCAGATAGAAATCCAGTGCTTCCTGACCGTTGTGGGCGTTGATAAGCCGCACTCCGGTGTCCCAGAACATATGCTCCAAGATTTCCTGGTTCATCTCATCGTCTTCAGCTAATAGGAAACATTTCCCTCTCCAGTCGTAATTTTCATCGTCTTCCGTTCCCGGCCGGACAGCGGGCTGGATCGGTCTGGTTGCGGAAATTTTTTCTCCCCAGCTGACCGGAAGCTCAAAAGCAAAGGTGCTGCCCTGGGAGAGGGTGCTGCTCACATGCAGTTCGCCGCCCATACGCGCAAGCAGCTTCCGGCAGATGGAAAGCCCAAGACCGGAGCCGTTGATCTGGGCGATGTTACTGTCGCCCTGCTCAAAAAACCGGAACAGCCGGGCAATCGCCTCTTCCGACATACCGACGCCGGTATCGGAGATTGCCACCTGCAGGACACTGTGGCACTCGTCCTGGGTGTCATTCTGTACCGTGACCGTGATCCTGCCTCCGTCCGGAGTGAACTTCACGGCGTTGCCCAAGAGATTCGCGAAAATCTGGAAGAAGCGGAACCTGTCGCCGATCAGATAACGGGAAAGCGGCTGTGAAAGCTTTTTGAACAGGATCAGACGTTTGCCTTCGATTTCCTCCCGCATTGTATTGATACCATGCTCCAATACGGACTCTAAGTCGAAGGGGAGGCTCTCCAGCTGCAACTTGCCCACCTCCATTCTGGATATGTCCAGAAAGTCGTTGATCAGGGTCAGCAGCTTATTAGAAGAAATTTCGATTTTGTTCAGGTAAGACCTGATTTCTGTAAGGCTGGTACTGCGCTTTGCCAGAGTGGTCATGCCCAGGATGTCGCTCAAGGGAGTGCGGATCTCGTGGCTCATGCCGGTTAAAAACAGATCCTTAGCGCTCGTAGTGTTCAGTTCTTCCGGCGTGGCCTCCTGCCCGGAGCTGATGTTCTGATTCTGATCTTTCATCCGGCCCTCCCAGATACGGTGAAGCTTTTCGTTTGCACACGGATCATGACGTGTAAAGCAGTCCTGGTCATCTGATTAAATTATGCATGGATTTGCCCGGCATGTCAAGTAAGAGAAAAAAAATGAAAAGACCTTCTGAAAAAAATCAGAAAGCGCCTGAAAAAAAGTGGTTTCTTGTAAAATGGATTATGTCCGCTGATCATTTTAGGGTTGCGCTTTTTGCTGGTTCATGCTATATTTTATACGAAACTATCTTGGAGGGCTATGAGCTGCAATGGATTCAGGAAATGCATATCGGGCTGAAAAAGCTTTCAGCCTCCCTGATTTGTATGCTCTGCCCATCAAAGTGGGCGATGGGAGTCAAAATGAAAAACAGAGATAAGGATCTTCTGGAAAGCCTGAATCAGCAGTCCGGCGGGCAGGGCAGGAGGAAAAGGCAAAGAGGCGCCGGAACCTATGTACTGGGAACCTTTGGCTGTCTGGCGGTGCTGGCTTTGGTCATGTACTTAGGAACACGGCTGTATGCGTGGCTGGATCAGCTGGAAGAAAAAGAGGCGGGCAGCGTAAGTGCCGAGCAGGAAGAGGGACGTGTCTACACGCAGGAGGAACTGGACGCCCAGGTACAGGCGGCGGCAGAAAAAGCGGCGACGGAAGCGACCTTTCAGGAAAACCAACGGATTTTAGGAGAACTGAAAAACAAGCTGAGCAGCGGAGAAACCACCGTAGAAACCCTGCGTCCTCTTTATCCGGAGGAACTGGTGCTGGTCAGCAACGGGACGTTTCATTTTGTGCCGATCCGGGAAGATCTGCAGAAAAACGCCTTGACGCAGGAGAACCTGAACATACTGGAAAGCGGGGAATATCAATATCTGGAAAACGGAGAAGTGGTTTCCCATAAAGGAATAGATGTTTCCCGGCACCAGGGCGTCATCGACTGGGAAAAAGTAAGCGCGGCGGGCGTGGAATTTGCTTTTCTGCGCGTGGGCTACCGGGGCTACGGCAATGGCGCGATGGTGGCGGATGAACAGTTTGAAAGCAACATCAAAGGCGCCGTGGGGGCGGGCGTTAAAGTGGGGGTCTATTATTTTTCCCAGGCGGTCAGCGAAGAGGAAGCTTTGGAGGAAGCCGCTTTTGTGCTGGAGCAGATCGCGCCTTATAAGGTGGAATGCCCGGTGGTGTTCGATGTGGAAAAAGTAGCGGATGAAGGGGCGCGGATGAACCAGATCACGGTGGAAGAACGCACCCGGATCGTGCGGGCGTTCTGCGATAGGATCCAGGAAGCTGGATATATCCCAATGATTTACCACAACATGGAAATGGGAGTCCTGCTGCTGGATCTGAGCGAACTGGAGGGCTATGAAAAATGGTTTGCTTATTATTCGCAGAATCTTTACTATCCCTATGCCTACCGGGTATGGCAGTATTCGGATACCGGCGTCGTGGACGGTATCGGTGGCCCGGTGGATCTGAACATCAGCTTACGGATGTGGGAAAGCTGAAAGAAACGGGAACGTTTTACAGCGGAAACGCTCCGTTTCCTCAGTCTGGGGCGAGAATGAAAAAAATGGATGTCATCCGTCCGCGTAATCGGAACGCGGACGGTATTTTTTTTTGCGCAGCGGCGCAAAATAAATAGAAGCGGGCGGAAACCGGAGCCGGAAAGGAAACCAGACATGCCGAATGTAAACGTATATCTGAAATGCGACAGGAACGTGGAAACACAGAAGGAAGACGTTTTTCTGAAAGACCTGGGAACGCTGCGGTGTTCCGACAGCGAGATCAGCGCAAAGCTGAAGGCCCTCAAGGTCTGCCGTTTCGGGCAGGGTTCTGAAACGCGCTGCGTCGTCAGCGCGACAAAGCTGATTGAGTTGATGGAAACTGCCTGTCCGAATATCAGCGTAGAAATCATCGGAGAAACGGATGTGCTGATTGAGCGGGTAACGGTGAACCAGTACAAAGGCTGGCGGCAGTGGCTGAAAATTGCTCTGGTCTGTCTGGTGAGCTTCTTCGGAACGGCCTTTACGATCATGGCTTACCATAACGACGTCGGGATTCAGGACGTTTTTGCCGAGATCTACCGGATCGTCATGGACAGGGAGCCTGGCAGCTTCAACATTCTGGAAGTCTCGTATTCCATAGGGCTATCCTTAGGGATCATCGTCTTCTTTAACCATGTAGGCGGCAGACGAATCACGAAAGACCCGACCCCCATCGAAGTGGCTATGCGCAATTATGAAGAGGACGTCAACAAGGCCCTGGTGGAGACGGCGGGAAGGGAGGAAAAGGAAATTGACAGCAAATGAAATCCTGCTCAGCCTGGCGGCTTTCAGTTTCGGCGTCCTGGCGGCTGCCGGTGTGTTTACGGTGCTGGCGGCGGTGGGTCTGGTTCCCCGGTTCGCAGGCAAGACGCATACGGCGAACAAGGTGTTCCTGTACGAAGAAATGGTAGTCGCCGGAACGATCATGGGGTGCGCGTTCAGCATCTTTGAAAAACACATCCGGGCGGGCGGATTTTTCAGGGAAGCCTTTCCGGCGATGGAAAGGATGTGGAACGGAATCGGAATGGTACTCTTGGTGTGCTTCGGAGTCTTTTCCGGTATGTTCATCGGCTGCCTGGCGCTGGCGATCGCAGAGATACTGGACAGTATTCCTATTTTTTCCAGAAGAATTGCTTTCCGACACGGCATAGGGATAGCAATCCTGTCCATGTCGGCGGGAAAGCTGTGCGGCTCGCTCTTTTATTTCTGGAAAGAACTGTACCGGGTATCCCAGTGAGGCGGTTTCCGCATAAAATCCGTAAAACACCGCATACTAATGCAGCCATGAATACGGTCGCAAGCGCCCGCGAAGCACGATCTGCGAAGCGGATGCATGGTTCGCGTACATTCGTTAAGCGCCGCGAAGCGGTTCTGGGTACCGTCGTGCCAAAAGCGTGATTCTAAAAATGAGGCAGGAGAGGAAGCAGATATGGACGAGAAGAAAAAACAGGAATATGAATCCTACGTGAAGCAAGTGACCCCGACGCACAACCTAGGGGTGCAGATGTTCAAGGCTTTTGTGACCGGAGGGATCATCTGCGTCCTTGGGCAGGCGATCCTGAACATCGCCGCTAAGACGTTCCGGCTGGATCAGCAGACTGCCGGAAGCTGGTGTTCCTTGCTTCTGGTTCTGGCCGCGGTGGTTCTGACCGGATTCAATCTCTATCCGGGGATTGCCAAATGGGGCGGCGCCGGCGCCTTAGTGCCGATTACCGGGTTCGCCAATTCAGTGGCGGCGCCCGCCATTGAATTCAAGAAAGAAGGACAGGTATTCGGAGTGGGGAGCAAGATCTTTACGATTGCCGGTCCGGTGATCCTGTACGGGATTTTCGCCAGCTGGCTGCTAGGGCTGGGATACTGGATCCTGCAACGGTTGGGCGTGGTGTAGGATAGCCTGTCGGAAGGAAAATTTTCCCTTTGATTTTCTCCGTGTCTGACGGTATCATCATAATATGATTTTATTGCAGCAGATGATTGTCCTGTTCCTGCTGATGGCGGTAGGCTTCTTATGCAGGAAAAAAAGGCTTATTGATGAAGAGGCCTCAAAGAGGATTTCCGGGCTGGTGATCAACGTCGCCAATCCCGCTATGATCCTTTCCGCCGGGTTCCGGAAAGAGAACGCCGTCACGGGCGGAGAGCTGGCGGGTACGTTCCTGCTGGCGGCGGTGATCTTCGGGATCCTGATCGGAACGGCGCGTTTTTTGCCGCGCCTGTTAAGCTGCGATCGGGAAGATTATGGCGTCTACAGGGTCATGACCGTGTTTTCCAACATCGGTTTTATGGGATTTCCCATCATCCGGGCGGTGTACGGTCAGGAAGCCCTGCTTTATGCTTCTGTTTTTTTGCTACCGTATAATATCCTGATTTATACTTATGGGATCCAAGCCGTGAAGCCGCGTTCCCGGAAAGAGCCGCTTCCATGGACAAAAATAGGGAATATCGGCGTGTATGCCTGTCTGGTGTGCATGGCGCTGTATATCCTGAATATTCCCGTACCGGTGTTTCTCCAGGACGCGGTCGGCCATTTAAGCGCTCTGACTGCTCCGCTGAGTATGCTGGTTATCGGCGGTTCCCTTGCCGGGCAGCGTTTCCGCAGCCTGTTTTCGGACAAAAGGCTGCTGGCGTTCTCGGCGGTGAAGCTTCTGCTGATTCCGTTGGTGGGGGTGAGCGTCATAAAACTTCTGGGTTTTGCGCCCATGCTCACGGGGGTCTGCCTGGTCGTCCTTTCCGCTCCGGTGGGAAGCATGATCGCCATGCTGGCGCGGCAGTATGACGGCGATTTTGAATTGGCGTCCAAGGGGATGGCACTGACCACTGTCCTATCGGTGGCGACGCTGCCGCTGCTGTCGCTGATATTACAGGTGTAGCCTGCGCCCATGTGGGCATACAACCTACCAATGAGAAAAGGCGGGATTGCCCCGCCTTTTCTTCCCTCTATGGAAACTATCTCCCACCCTCAAGCAATCTGGAACCCCGTCAGCAGGTTCGTCAGGCCTTTCGCTTGCGCGGAAAGTCCCTGATCTGCGGCCAAGTTTTCCTGCGCTGCTGCGGACGCGTCCTGCACAGAGCAGGCGATCCGCCCGATAGCGCCATTGATTTCAAGCGTGGATCCAGATTGCTTTTCCGAAGAACGGCTTGGTTCTGTCGAAAGTTTCAGGCTTTCCCTTTTCTTTTCCATCCTGCGGTGATGACCATTCCTCTCTCGTAAAATAAGATCTTATGGTAAGTGTAAACCCTGTAGCCACAGGAACCTCAAGTATTTTTTTGATAAATATTCTATAAAAAAATATGAATAAATAATAAACTCCAGACAAATTTTGCATAAATTTTGCCTTTTACAAACTCAGAAAAAGAGAGTATGATGGGGAAAGGATTCGAGAAAAGAGGAACGGACGTGAAAAATAAAGATTTGCTGTCCATCAAGGAATTTTCGGAGTTTTCCGGCATCCCGGCATCTACTCTGCGCTATTATGACGACAGTGGGCTGTTTCATCCGGCGCTGCGCGGAGAGAACGGCTACCGCTATTATTCCCCGCAGCAGCTGACGACGTTGAATTTTGTCCATGTTTTAAGTAACTTGAAGGTTTCCCTTAAAACGATCAAGGAAGCGCAGCGCAGCCGCACCCCGGAAAGCATTGCGATGCTGCTCTCACGCCAGGAGCAGCTGCTGGATACGCAGATCCGTCTGGCGCAGGACGCGCACGCGGTCATCCATACGTTCCTGCGTCTGCTCAACGAGGGCATGAACGCCAGAGAAGACGAAATCTATGTCGCCGAAGAGCCAGCTATGTCTTTCGTCTTAGGGGATGTCAATGATTTTCGCGACGATGATTATTTTTACGCAACGTTCGCACGCTTCTGTGCCTCTGCGGACCGGCTGCGGATCAACCTGAATTATCCGGTGGGCGGCTATTTTCAGGACATGGCGGCTTATCAGGCGCAGCCCTCCCGCCCGACGCGTTTCTTTTCCGCCGACCCTTTCGGCAGGGAGTCGAAGCCCGCCGGGAAATATCTGGTCGGCTTCGTGCGCGGCTATTACGGCAACACGGGAGATCTGCCCCGGCGCATGAAAGAATACGCCGAAGAACATGGGCTGGTGTTTTCAGGGGCGGTCTACAACCTGTTCCTACAGGACGAGATCAGCGTCCGCGATCCGGATCAGTATTTACAGAAGGTGTCCGCCGGGTTACAGTTTGGCAGGGGCGGCTGCGTATAACACCGCGAAAACTTCATGCAAGATTTCCCATTTCCGCTAGGTTGCCCTTAAAAATGTTTTATGCTATAATTCGCGTAGGCAATGAGCCAAGTGCGCTTCACATATTTTGTGCCGCGGAGCGGCCAAACATCTGTGGAGCAGGCGTGGCCGGCGCCTGCCAACCACGATTTGCCAAGCGGCAGACATCGCGGAGCGGCCAAATGTCTGTGGGGCAGGCGTGGTAACGTAGGTTTCGTGGAAGGATTCCTACGCGGAAATGTGAGGTAGGCATGAAAGCATTTTTGATCTTGGAAGACGGTACCGTGCTGGAGGGTACACAGATAGGCGCTCCGAAAGAGGTCGTCAGCGAGATTGTGTTCAACACCTCCATGGCTGGCTATCCGGAAGTCCTGACGGATCCGTCCTATGCGGGACAGGCAGTCTGTATGACATATCCGCTGATCGGCAACTATGGAATCTGCAGAGCGGACATGGAGTCCGCAAGACCTTGGCCGGATGGCTTCATCGTAAGGGAACTCTCCCGTATCCCCAGCAATTTCCGTTCCGATCTGACGCTGCAGCAGTTTTTAGAAGAATATGAAGTGGCGGGGATCGCCGGTATCGATACCCGGGCGCTGACAAAGCTGCTGCGGGAAAAAGGCACCATGAACGGCATGATCACCACGAAGGAATATGGACGGCCGGACGAAGTCCTTCCCCGGCTGAAAGCTTATACTACAGGCAAGGTGGTGGAAAAAGCCTCCTGCCGCGCAACATACAGGATCGCGCCCAGCACCGTGCTTTCTGACAACGCGCCGTTTTCCGGCACCGCGAAGTTTGACCGGACGGCCTACGAAAAAGGCAGCCGGGAAAGATCTCCCTCCACGGTACGGGAACTGACCGGAAGCGGGCTGAAAGTGGCGTTGATGGATCTGGGCGCGAAAGCCAACATCGGCGCGTCCCTGGCGTCCAGGGGGTGTGAAGTGATCGTCTATCCCGCCCTGACGTCGGCGGAAGAGATCATCGCCGCCGCCCCGGACGGTATTATGCTAAGCAACGGGCCGGGCGACCCCAAAGAATGTGCCTCTATTATAGAAGAAATACGGAAGCTTTCCCATACCGAGATCCCGATTTTCGCTATCTGCCTAGGACATCAGCTGATGGCGCTGGCCGCGGGGGCGGACACCTATAAGATGAAATACGGCCACCGGGGCGGGAACCATCCGGTGAAAGACCTGTCCACCGGGAGGGTCTACATTTCCTCCCAGAACCACGGCTATGTGGTGGATACGGACAGCCTGAGTCCGGAGATCGCGGTTCCCGCGTTTCGGAATGTCAACGACGGCACGAACGAGGGGCTTGCCTACACCGGGAAAAACATCTTTACTGTGCAGTTCCATCCGGAAGCCTGCCCCGGGCCGCAGGATTCGGGCTTCTTGTTCGAGCGGTTCATCGCCGCCATGAGAAAAGAACGGCATGAATTGGAAGGAGCATGGTGATCAATATGCCAAGGAATCCAGCGGTAAAGAGGGTCATGGTCATCGGCTCCGGCCCGATCGTCATCGGGCAGGCGGCGGAGTTTGACTACGCGGGAACCCAGGCCTGCCGCGCCTTAAAGGAAGAGGGCGTGGAAGTGGTTCTGGTCAACTCCAATCCGGCGACCATCATGACCGACCAGGACATTGCGGACAAAGTATACATTGAGCCTTTGACGGTGAAGGTTCTGGAAGGGATCATTGAAAAAGAAAAGCCGGACAGCCTGCTTCCTACCTTGGGCGGGCAGGCGGGGCTGAATCTGGGGATGGAGCTGGAGGAGTCCGGCTTCTTGGCCGCGCACGGCGTCCGGCTCCTAGGCACCACCGCAGCCACGATCCGTAACGCGGAGGGGAGGCAGGAGTTCAAAGACCTGATGGAGCGGATCGGGGAGCCTTGCGCCGCTTCCAAAGTCGTGGAAACGATAGACGAGGGCGCCGCGTTTGCTGTGGAAATCGGTTTCCCGGTCGTCCTGCGCCCTGCCTACACCTTGGGCGGCAGCGGCGGCGGCATTGCCCACAACCTGACACAGCTTCAGGACATTCTGGAAAAAGGGCTGCGCCTGTCCAGAGTGGGGCAGGTGCTGGTGGAACGCTGTATCGCGGGCTGGAAAGAAATCGAATACGAGGTCATGCGCGACGGCGAGGGCAACTGTATTACGGTCTGCAACATGGAAAACATCGACCCGGTGGGAGTGCATACGGGAGACAGTATCGTCGTGGCACCCTCCCAGACCTTGAGCGATAAAGAGTATCAGCTGCTGCGTTCTTCCGCGCTGAACATCATCCATGAACTGCGGATCACGGGAGGCTGTAACGTGCAGTTTGCCCTCCATCCGACCAGCTTTGAATATTGCGTCATCGAAGTGAATCCGCGAGTGAGCCGTTCCTCCGCGCTCGCGTCCAAAGCGACCGGCTACCCTATCGCCAAAGTGGCGGCTAAGATTGCCCTCGGTTATGCTCTGGACGAAATCCCCAACGCCGTCACGGGCAAGACTTACGCCAGTTTTGAACCGGCGCTGGATTATTGTGTGGTCAAGATCCCTAGGCTTCCTTTCGACAAATTTATTACGGCAAAGCGTACCCTGACCACTCAGATGAAGGCTACCGGGGAAGTCATGAGTATCTGCGACAATTTTGAGGGCGCGCTGATGAAAGCCCTCCGCTCTCTGGAACAGCAGACAGACAGTCTGATGAGCTGCGATTTTTCGGGACTGAGCCGGGAGGAACTGCGCGGCAGGCTGAAAATCGTGGACGACCAGCGTATTTTCGTGATCGCGGAGGGGATCCGCAAAGGGCTTTCCCTGCTGGAAATCAACACCTTGACACAGATAGACGTCTGGTTCCTGGATAAAATCGCTTCCCTAGTGGAGCTGGAGCAGACTCTGCGCTCGCAGCCGCTGACGGCAGGACTGTTAAAAGAAGCAAAGCGCATGGAATTTCCGGACGCGGTCATTGGGCGGCTCGCCGGATATACGGAAGTACAGGTCAGACAGCTGCGCCGGGAAAACGGCATAGAAGCCGTCTATAAAATGGTAGATACCTGCGCGGCGGAGTTCGAGGCCGCTACTCCCTATTATTATTCCGTGTACGGGGGAACGTGCGAAGCGCGGGAAGCTATGACCGCGCAGGCGCAGACCGGAGGGCAAGGCGCCGTAGCGGGAGAGGAAGCGCAGGTCGGCGGCGTGGAGAATCCTCCGCCTTCGGCGGCGCGTCCGCACCGGAAAAAAGTCTTAGTCCTCGGTTCCGGCCCGATCCGTATCGGGCAGGGGATCGAGTTCGATTACTGCTCTGTCCATGCCGCCTGGGCTTTTTCCAGGGCCGGGTATGAAACCATTATCATCAACAACAACCCGGAAACCGTCAGCACGGATTTCGACATTGCGGACAAGCTGTACTTCGAGCCGCTGACGGCGGAAGATGTGGAAAACGTCGTTCGTCTGGAGCGTCCGGAGGGAGCCGTGGTACAGTTCGGCGGGCAGACCGCCATCAAGCTGACGGAAAGCCTGATGAAGATGGGCGTTCCCATCCTGGGAACGAAAGCGGAGGATGTGGACGCGGCGGAAGACCGGGAATTGTTCGACAACATCCTCGAACAGGCACAGATCCCACGGGCGGCGGGGGGAACGGTCTTCACCGCGCAGGAAGCGAAAGCGGTGGCCAACCGCCTAGGCTATCCGGTTCTGGTCAGACCCTCCTATGTACTTGGCGGACAGGGAATGCAGATCGCCATCTGCGATGAGGACATCGAGGAATTTATGGCGATTATCAACCGCATTGCCCAGGATCATCCGATTCTGGTGGACAAATATCTGGAAGGCAAGGAAGTGGAGGTGGACGCCGTCTGTGACGGCACGGACATCCTGATTCCCGGCATCATGGAACATATTGAACGGACAGGCGTCCATTCCGGCGACAGCATTTCCGTGTATCCGGCGCCGACGATCCCGGCGGCGGTGAAGGAGAAAATCGCGGACTATACTGGACGGCTCGCCAAGGCCCTGCACGTGAAAGGGCTGATCAACATCCAGTTCATCGTGATCGGGGAAGAAGTCTATGTGATAGAAGTGAATCCCAGGGCCTCCCGAACCGTGCCTTATATCAGCAAAGTAACCGGGATCCCTATCGTGGATCTGGCGACGGAGGTCATCTTAGGGAAATCGATTGCCGAACTGGGCTGTCGGTCGGGCTTACAGCCGGAGAGTGAATATTTTGCCATCAAGATGCCGGTGTTTTCCTTTGAAAAGATCCGGGGGGCGGAAATCAGCCTGGGGCCGGAGATGAAGTCTACCGGGGAATGTCTGGGGATTTCCAAAAGCTTCCACGAAGCCCTTTACAAAGCTTTCCTCGGAGCCGGAGTGAATCTGCCCAGATACAAAAACATCATCCTCACGGTCAAAGACGCTGACAAGGAAGACGCCGTCCGGATCGGCAGGCGATTTGAAAAGCTGGGTTATACCATCTACGCCACCCGAAGCACGGCGGCGGCGCTGAACCAGGCCGGGGTAAAAGCACGCAAAGTCAACAAGATTTCCCAGGAATCCCCGACCGTCATGGATCTGATCCTGGGACACCGGATCGATCTGGTCATCGATACTCCGACCCAGGGACGCGACAAATCCCGGGACGGTTTCCTGATCCGGCGCACCGCCATTGAAACGGGCGTACACTGCATTACCGCCATGGATACCGCCGCCGCCCTTTTGACCAGTCTGGAGAACGCAAACAAGGAACTGACGCTGGTAGACATTTGCCGCTGTTCCTCCTGAAAAGAAGGGCCTGATCGAAGCGGGCGGATGAAAGCGCAAGCTTTAGATTCCAAAAGTGGCTGGAAAAACAGTTGTAGGAGGGAAAAGAAAGGTATATAATAATAGGACTTCATAGAATTTATTGGAAGCTGCGGGGCGGCTTCCAAATAAAAGACGCGTTCTGCGCACCGCCATTTGATGACAGGAAGAAAATGAAAAAAGGTTTTGCGTCCGCAAAGCGGACAGAAAGGGGTCTTATGCAAGACGAAGTATATCCATTCGTAATGCGTCCGCTGCCTTACGAGTATGACGGGCTGCTGCCGGTACTGGATGAGGTAACGCTACAGTTCCATCACGACCGGCATTACAAGACTTACGTGGACAATCTCAACAGTACGCTGGGGGATTACCCGGAGCTTCAGAAAATGAGCCTGGAAGAGCTGCTCATCCATGTGGAGGATCTTCCTGCGGCGATCAGGACTTCCATCCGCAACAACGGCGGGGGAGTATACAACCATGAGCTTTATTTCGATTCGATGAAGCCTCCGGTCGGGCAGCAGCCGTTCGGCAGACTGGCGGAAGCCTTGAACCGGGATTTCGGTTCCTATGCCAAATGGAAAGAGCAGATGAAACAGGCGGCGGTGTCGAAGTTCGGCTCCGGCTGGGCATGGCTGGTGGCGGATGGAGCCGGGAAGCTGACCATACAGCAGACTTCCAACCAGGATGTGCCGGATCTGAGCGCCTATGCCCCGATTTTTCTGGTGGACGTATGGGAACACGCTTATTATCTTCAATACCAGAACCGCCGCCCGGAATATGTGGAAGGCTGGTTCCAGCTGATCAACTGGATGAAAGCGGAGAAACGCTATGAGGCCGCCCTGCGGTGAGCCAAAGGCAGTATCATAAGGAACTAGAAGAAATCCTCGGAAAAGAAGGAAACATACGGAATGCCATGCAGATTCCGCAGACGGGAGGCGGAGAGGGCGGAGCCGCCGCTCCCTCCACTCTCTTTCTGCACAGCTGCTGCGCCCCTTGCAGCAGTTCTGTGCTGGAGCTGCTGAGCCGTTTTTTCCGGATCACCGTTTTTTACTGGAACCCGAACATCCATCCGGAAGGAGAATACCGCAAGCGGGCTGCGGAGCAGAGACGCTTTCTGGAAGAATACCAGGCGGAGCGGACAAGCAGTTCCGGAGCGGGCAGGGAAACCTGTGGAAGAAGCTTCTGGGAAGAACAGGGACGGCACATGGAGCGGACGGACGGCTCCCGGGCAGCTCGCTTCCGGATCGGCCTGATAGAAGGACACTATGAGCCGGAGCGCTTTCTGGAACTGTCCAGGGGATTGGAGACTTGCCCGGAGGGCGGCGAAAGGTGCTGGCGCTGCTACGAATGGCGGCTTCGGGAAACCGCCCGGAGGGCGGCGGAAAACGGCTCTGATTTTTTCTGTGCCACGCTCACTGTCAGTCCCCTCAAGAACGCGGCCCGCATCAACGAGATCGGGGAGCGGCTTTCCTTGGAATACGGCGTCCGGTGGCTGCCTTGCGACTTTAAGAAAAAAGGCGGCTATCAGCGTTCTATAGAACTCTCGAAGCAATACGGGCTGTATCGGCAGGCGTACTGCGGCTGTGTGTTTTCAGACAACGCAAACGCCGCAAACCGCAGAAAGGAAGAACAGGAAACCAATGGAGAAGTTCATGGACATCTTGTCGGGGGAAATGCGCGGAACCTTTGAAGCGGCAGGTTATGAGCCTCAGCTGGGCAAGGTCATGCTGTCCAACCGCCCGGATCTGTGCGAATTTCAGTGCAACGGCGCGATGGCGGGAGCGAAACGGTATCGGAAAGCCCCCGCCGCGATTGCGAGCGAGGTGGCGCAGAAATGCCGGGAGAGCCGGATATGGGAAGAAGTGGAGGCTGTGGCGCCCGGCTTTCTGAACATCAAAGTGTCCGAGGATTTCCTGGCCGCCTATCTGAGAGAAATGGGGGCAGATCCCCATTTTGGTCTGGACAGGCCTACGCGGCCCCGAAAAGTCCTCATGGACTACGGCGGCGCCAACGTGGCAAAGCCCCTGCACATCGGGCATATCCGTTCCGCCATCATCGGGGAGAGCCTCAAGCGCATTTTCCGCTATGCCGGGCATGAGGTGATCGGTGACATACACCTGGGAGACTGGGGTCTGCAGATGGGCCTGGTGATCACCGAGGTTCGGGAACGGCAGCCGGACTTGGTTTATTTTGACGAAGAGTATACGGGGGAGTATCCGAAAGAGGCGCCCTTCACGATAGAAGAACTGGAGCGGATCTACCCTGCCGCAAGCGTGAAGTCCAAGGAGGATGCCAACTACAAGGCCCGAGCGATGGAAGACACGTTCAAGCTACAGCAGGGAGTGAGAGGATACCGCGCCCTGTGGCGGCATATTCTTGAGGTGTCAAAGGAAGATCTGAAACGTAATTACGACAGCTTAAATGTGGAATTTGATTTATGGAAGGGGGAAAGCGATGTCCATGAGCTGATTCCCGCCATGGTGAGCCGCATGAAGGAAGAGGGCTATGCCTATGAAAGCCACGGAGCCTTGGTGGTGGACGTGGCGGAAGCTTCCGATACCAGAGAGATCCCTCCTTGTATCATCCTGAAATCCGACGGCGCGTCCCTGTACCAGACCACGGATCTGGCGACTCTGACGGAGCGGATGAGCCTGTACTGCCCGGATGAAATCATCTATATGACGGACAAGCGTCAGGAACTGCATTTTGAACAGGTCTTCCGCTGCGCCCGTAAGACCGGACTGGTGACGCCGCAGACGAAGCTGCGGTTCGTCGGCTTCGGCACCATGAACGGCAGAGACGGAAAGCCGTTCAAGACCAGGGACGGCGGCGTCATGCGCTTGGAAAACCTGATCCGGGAAACGAAAGAAGAAATGTACCGCAAGATCTGTGAAAACCGCGCCATCTCGGGAGAAGAAGCCTGGGAGATCGCGGACACCGTGGGAATCGCCGCTCTGAAATACGCCGATCTGTCCAATCAGGCGTCAAAGGACTATGTATTCGACATCGAGCGCTTTACTTCTTTCGAGGGGGATACGGGGCCTTATGTCCTATATACCATCGTGCGGATCAAGTCCATTCTGACAAGATTCAGGGAACAGGGGGGAGAGCTGGCGAAAGTCGGTCTGCGCCCCGCCGGGAATCCGGCGCAGAAACAGCTGATGCTTCTGCTTGCCCGGTTCAGCGCCATGATGGAAGCCGCCTGCGAGGAACTGGCGCCCCATAAAGTATGCGCCTACGTGTATGAACTGGCAAACACGCTGAACCATTTCTACCATGAAACCAAGATCCTGAGCGAAGAGGATCCGGAGAAAAAGGCCGGGATGATTGCTCTGCTGGTGCTGACACAGGATATATTGGAGACCTGTATCGGCGTGCTGGGCTTCTCCGCGCCGGAAAGGATGTAAGGCGTAAGAGCGCAGACCATAAAACAGGGAAAAATTACCATGTAAAAAAATAAAAAAATCATGTTGACAAACTCTTTCCAACAGTGTATACTAGCGAAGTCGGTTGAAGCTGTAACCGAAAAATGGGATCTTAGCTCAGCTGGGAGAGCATCTGTCTTACAAACAGAGGGTCATAGGTTCGAACCCTATAGGTCCCATTCCAACCTTTTATGCATAGGCACAGACGGCGGAAAAGCAGAAGTGCTTATAAGGTTGGCTCGATGGCGAGATAGCTCAGCTGGCTAGAGCACACGGTTCATACCCGTGGTGTCGAGGGTTCAAGTCCCCCTCTCGCTACTCGCGAAGACCTTGGTTTCCAAGCTTTTGCAAGTGACCTTTAATGATTAGGGAAATCATTACATACCAGAATGATTTCCTTATTTTTATGGAGTAGGACTTCTGCCCATTAGGCGCTTCATTAAGGGTTTCTTGCCGATTGGGGACTTGACCGGGAACGTCTTGCTGTATAAGAACCAGCCGATGGACAGGCATGGGCGTGTCAATGCACCGCTCCGCATGGAGACACCGACGTGTCGCCGCAAGTGATCGTTTGGACAGGATGGTACCGGGAAACTATGACGGGTGTGCTCAGAGAAATGTTTTCGGCTGCTTTTGGGCGGCTGTGTTTCTTTGTGTAAAAAGGGATACGGCCAGGGAGCCGGGCCAGACGCGAGACGGTCAGACGCGAACCGAGGAAGAAGCGGCGGGAAACCGCATTTTGTAACCGATACTTTGTAACCGACCGACGGAGGGCAGGTCAGGCGGTCAAGAAGCAGATCAAGTGGTCTGCGGAACCGGCGGGTCAGCGAAGGAGTTGGTCAGACGACCGATAGAGGAACGGATGGATCGGTCAGCCGAACACAGTTTCGGCATAGCTGACACTGGACAAAGCCTCCCGCTTTATGAGAAAGGATGCCATACCGAATGAGTAATTTCACAGAAAACGAGAACATGGAACTGGACGACAGCAAGGAGCTGCATGGAAACGCGCAGTGGAGTGACACTGCGGAACCGGAAGAAGTCGAAGAACCGGAGGAATCCCAAGAATGGGAGGGCGCCGAAGAACCGGAGACTGCCGACGAACTAAGCGCAACCGAAAGATGGGGGGACGCCGAAGAAGCGGACGAGACGAGAAGAAGGCCGGAGAGCCAGGAAGCGGGCGAGACGAGAAGAAGGCCGGAGAGCCAGGAAGCGGGCGAGACGAGAAGAAGGCCGGAGAGCCAGGAAGCGGGCGAGGCGAGAAGAAGGCCGGAGAGCCAGGAAGCGGACGAGGCGAGAAGAAGGCCGGAGATTCAAGAATCAGACGACGGCGGGGAACTGGATCTGGAGGAACTGCTGGATCCTAGGGTGCTGCGCGCCATCCAGGAGATGGGTTTTGAAAAAATGACGCCGATCCAGGAAAGCGCGATCCCAGCTCTGCTGAACGGCAGGGACATCATTGGACAGGCACAGACCGGTACAGGGAAAACGGCGGCTTTCGGGATTCCGATGATCCAGATGGTAGATCCGCAGCTGCGCAGGTTACAGGCGATCATCCTGTGTCCTACCAGAGAACTCGCTATACAGGCGTCGGCGGAACTGCGCAATATCGCGAAGTATATGGAGGGCATTAAGATCCTTCCCGTCTATGGCGGGCAGGAGATCAGTCGGCAGATCAGCGGACTGAGAGGGGCGCAGATTGTCGTGGGAACCCCCGGGCGCGTGATGGATCATATGCGCCGTCACACCTTAAAGCTTGACGACATCAGCATGGTTGTTCTGGATGAAGCGGATGAAATGCTGAACATGGGCTTCCTGGAGGATATGGAACTGATCTTAGGCGAGATCACACAGGAACATCAGACGGCTCTTTTTTCCGCGACCATGCCTAGGCCCATTCTGAATATTACAGGGAAATTCCAGAAAGACGCCAAGATGATCAAGGTGACGCCGGAAGAGCTGACGATTCCTCTGGTATCCCAGCGGTATTACCGGATTAAGAACAAAGACAAGGACGCGGCCTGTATCCGACTGCTGGATTATTATCAGCCTAAACTGTGCCTGATCTTCTGCAACACCAAGATGAAAGTGGATGAACTGGCGGAAAGCCTGAAAAAAGCGGGTTTTCACGCGGAGGCTCTGCACGGCGATATGTCTCAGCACATGAGAGACGCCGCGATGAACCGCTTCCGTAACGGCGTCACCAATATCCTGATCGCCACGGATGTGGCGGCAAGGGGAATCGACGTCTATGACGTGGAAGCCGTCATCAACTATGATATTCCGCAGGATATAGAGTATTACGTACACCGTATCGGCAGGACAGGCCGCGCGGGCAGGACAGGCCGTTCTTTCACCTTTGTCAGCGGCAGGGAAATATACCGGGTGCGCGACATCGAGAGATTCTGCCGTACGACGATCGAAGAAAAAAGAATGCCCGGCGCTTCCAAGGTCATGAGGGCGAAAGCCGAAAAACTGCTGGATCAGGTCTGGGAACTGCGTCAGGATGCGGACATGGAACTGATGAAGAAATATCTTTCCCGCAAACTAGAGGCGGAAGACTGTGACGCGATGGAACTGGCGGCGGCGCTGCTGAAGCATTATGTGGGCAACGTGGGAGAAGAAATCGAAGTCGATGATTTTGAAACAAAACGTTTCGGACGGGGAAGAGACAGCCGGGGAGGACGCGGCGACGGTTTCGGAAGCCGCCGTAGCGGTCGCCGGGATCCCCGTTCGGGTCGCGAGGACAGGGGTTTCGGAAGCCGCCGTGAGGACAGGGGTTTCGGAAGCCGCCGCGAGGACAGGGGTTTCGGAGACCGCCGCGAGGACGGTTTTGAGGGCCGCCGCGAGGACAGAGGTTTCGGAGACCGCCGCGAGGACAGAGGTTTCGGAGACCGTCGCGAGGACAGAGGTTTTGGAGACCGCCGCGAGGACAGAGGTTTCGGAAGCCGCCGCGAGGACGGTTTTGAGGGCCGCCGCGAGGACGGCTTTGGGGGTACGCGCCGTGAGGATGGCTACAGAAGCGCAAGGCGTGAGGACGGTCTTGGGAGCGCGCGCCGGAATGATGATCTGGGAGGCCGCCGGGATTCCGGTTCAAGCCGTGAGGATGGTTTTGGAAGCCGCAGACGCGACGACCGGGAAACCAAGAGACCTTTCAGCCATGAGGAACGCGGCAGGGAAGAAAGAGGACGCAGGTCGATTCCGTTTCCTCTGAAGAAGAAATGATAAGCCGTCCATGCCAGCGGCAGACAGGAGCAAGATGAGAATCGGAACGGGATATGACGTACACCGGCTGACGCAAGGAAGGGATCTGGTTCTGGGCGGGGTGAAGATCCCCTATGAAAAAGGTCTGTCGGGGCATTCTGACGGGGATGTGCTGATCCACGCGATCATAGATGCTCTGTTTGGCGCGGCGGCAATGGGCGACATCGGGAAGCATTTTCCCGATACGGATCCGGCATACGAGGGGATTTTTTCCGTGAAGCTGCTGGAAAAGACGAGGGAAATACTGGAAGAGAGCGGCTATCTGATCGAGAATCTGGATGCTGTCGTGATCGCCCAGGCTCCGAAGCTGCGCCCTTATGTGGACGCCATGCGGGAGAACATCGCGGCGGCTTTGCAGATTGAAGCCGGGCAGGTGAACGTGAAAGCCACTACCGAGGAAGGACTAGGATTTTCTGGAAGGGGAGAAGGGATTGCCGCTCAGGCGGTCTGCCTGGTCACAAGCCCTTTTGACTTAAACGTACAGAGCGTACAGCCTTTTCCCGCAGCGGCAGGCTGTATCAATGGCGTAGGCTGCGCGGGCTGTCCGGGGAGACGTATTTAGCGAAGCCAGAGGAAGGTATCAACGCTGTTGTTCAGCAGGAAGCTCCCGCGAAGTCAATTTTGTGTACTGTTTTGCACAAAATTGCGAACATGGAATGCGCCAAGCTGCTATTCGGCTGTTTTTGCTGAATAGCAGCTTGTGCGCATGTGTTTCTGTTCGTCTGTTCCTGCCGGACAGAAACGTAGTATTCTTGGAATGCGCAGATCAGACGGCGGTCATAATGCTTTTTCCAGGCGCATATATTTTGAAAAAGGGCAGGAGTCTTGCCTTTGCGGACAAAACATCCCGCTTTTTTCAGAGAGGGTCAGTAGAAGCATGGAAAAGCGGACGGTTTGTCGCAGACGGTGGAAGAAATATTTTCCATGGAGCTTCCGGCATAGAAAAGTAGCAATCCTTCTCGTGGAATGCGGGATGTGTCTGCTGCTTTTTGTTGTATTCCTTTCTGAGCGGGGGGGCGTATTTCCCACGAATGCCCAGGCGGGGAAGGCATGGGAAGAGGAAACGAAGAAAGTCGCGATCACTTTTGACGACGGGCCGCACCCGATCTATACGAAACAGCTTCTAGACGGACTTGACGAGCGGGGAGTCAAGGCGACCTTTTTTGTGACGGGAATCAATGCGGAGAGATACCCGGAGATCATCCGGGAAATCAGTCGGCAAGGACATCTGATCGGGAACCACACTTATTACCATACCCAGCTGACCGGCGGCAATCTGGAAACGTTCAAAGAGGAGATCTTCAAGACCAACGAACTGCTCAAAGAGCTGACCGGGGAAGAAATCCTATATATCCGCCCGCCTTATGGCAGCTGGAACAAGGCCGTGGAAAAAGACCTGAATATGTTCCCGGTGCTGTGGAGCGTGGATCCTCTGGACTGGTGTTCCACCAGCGTGTCGTGTATCGTACAGAGCGTGATGGCGAAAGTCCGGGAAAACGATGTGATTCTGCTGCATGATCATTACCCCTCTACCGTGACGGCGGCCCTGAAGATCGTTGACAAGCTGACTGCCCAGGGCTATCGGTTTGTGACGGTAGATGAGATTCTGTTTGACTAGACAATTTTTATTTTATGTAGTCTTGTGCTATTCATGAAAGAAAGTAAGATCTTATGAAAGAATATCATGTGAAGCCGTCTCAAAAAATAATCTTTCAGATAGAATATGGTATCCTAAAATTCTATGATCTCATCGGCTAAATCAAATAATCTATCATCATGGGTAATTAGGATTACGATTTTATTTTCTGCCTTTCCGGCTAATTCCTTTTTGAACGTTTGAATACTTTCCACGTCCAGAGCACTGGTAGGTTCATCAAATATCATCACATCGACATCCTTCAGCAACGATCTGCATATTGCGATCTTCTGTTTTTCGCCTCCGGATAAAGTGTTGTTCTTGGTATTTACGACGGTTCCATATCCTTCCGGCTTGTCTGCTATGAACTCCAATAACTTATGATCCCGCAGTTTTGACTGCCCATGATGTTTAGCGTCTGTACTGCCATAAAACAGATTGTCCAAGATCGTTCCGTCCAATAGATACGGTTCCTGCTCGGTGAAGGCAACGTGATCTTTCAGCATTTTCTCTACATTTACGTTACATAATGATATGCCATTGATCCGGATCTCGCCTATATCAGGTTTGAGCAGCCCCAATACCGTGTTTACGAAGGTTGACTTACCAGACCCGTTTTCACCGCGTAAAATATAAATCTTTCCCCTTTCAAACCGGATGCTCTTGCCGCTGATCACATAGCCTTCATCATAGCCTACAGAAACATCTTCCGCAGTAATAGCTTCGATGTCACGGATTTCATCCGCTCCGTTTTTGTCGAGCGGAATATGGAACAAGTCCTGAATCCTGTCTCTGGAAACATGATAAGCTTCCCTCGCTTTACCAAATTCGGTCAGTTTTTGAGCCGTGGATAACAGAAGCTGAATGTATACGATCATGACGGCAATCTTACCTAGGCTGATCTTATCCTGAGAAATCAGCACAGTCAGACAAAAAATTCCGATACCATAGCCTGCCCTGCTTATAAAATTGCCCATATTGCTGATAGCGAAATGAGTCCGCAAATAGTTCATTGACTTCATAAAATAGTGAGTGACTACCTTTGTAAATTCACGATCAGTCTCTTCAAACCAGGAATTCAATTTTATCAGCCGCACATTGAAAATCTGGCTGCTCAACATAGAAAAGAAACCGCTCTGTGCTTCCAGCATTTCATAGTTATATTGATAAAGCAATTTTCTGACCGCAAAATAAAGAAGATTATACAGACTCAGAAGGCCGACTGATAAAGCGCCTAACATGATATGGACTTGAAACAGTATGGCGGCAACTGACACGATAGTAAAAACGTTCGTAAGAAAATCCGGTAATTTCTCAATCAGATAATCTCCGATACAGACCGAATCATTATTGATCCTTTGCGCTAGGTAAGCATCGTGATACTTAGCGATTTCACGATATATCGAGTGCTTGACATGGTTCATGGTATCATATTCTATCTGAAAAGTTATTTTATTAGACAGCTTCACATTATATTCATTCGTGATAAAAAATAATAGGAATTCCGATAAAACCATAGCTGCAAAAAACAGCGCATAAAAAGTAATACTATGATGGGCTTCATAAAAAATCTTATCGATGCAATAGCTTAGATAAAAAGGTATCGCTAAAAATAAGCCCGTATACAGGATTCTTAGGAACAGATAAAAAACAAACGCCCTGCTGTACTGACTGAGATAATTTCTTATATGATAAGTTTCAGGCCGCGATTCCCTATCTATCATAACCCACCTCATAACGCAAAAACTCTCTGACGTTTCTGTTTGTTCTTTTGTATCTTTCTATCAGCTCTTTTGTAAAAAGTGAATCGTCAACACTCGTTTCATTCCAAAACTGATCATATGGAATGTCGGTTATTCCGTTTTTGTCAAACGTAGCATAATTCTACCAGATAGGTTTTTCAATACTTATGATTCATAATCCTGCTTTACGTTTCATCAATAGTCCTATTTACAAAGCTGTTCAGACTTTCACCTTTTTTCAGCATGGAGTTGTAAATCGGCTTTCTTACCTTTGTCAACTTTTCATCCAATCCGGTCATATGCTTTTTCATTGTATTTGCGTACAGCTTTTTTTGTGATTCTGTAATTGCCATTTTACATCTTCACCCCATTATCATACAATTCATCACAAGATAAATCTATTTCATCATTCCAACTGATGCCATAACCGCCAACATCAACTTTGACCTGTTCAGACAAGCCTTTCATCAAAGACAGAGACTTGAACGATTCCCATTTATCAAATAGCGGCTGTACTGGGTATTTTTGCATTCGCCATTTTGAAAATGAACCGACAAATAATCATCCGGCAATGGTTGAACTGTTTGCACTTTGTAAAACATAATTTTCACCCCTATTCAAGCGGCGGTAACGGCTTGAAATTCTGTGTGTTCCATATTTCAAGCAAGTCCGCTTTATGCTGTTCCATCCATTCGCGCACCAAAGACAAAGCTTTTGGCGGCAAATCCCCTTCAAGCATTTCTAATGTCTGAATGTCAATCGCACCAATATATTCACCATAAACAGCATGAATATGCGGCGGGTTATGTTCGCTCTGCTGAACATACATCTTAGATAATCAATCCATAAAACCTTGCTATTACTGGCATTTTTTCACCTGTTTTCAGTTAGCTGGAAGCGGGTTGTTATTTCCCTATTTTCTTTCTTATTGTAACGCAAGGTGATACTAACGTCAATAGGAAGATCCTGAAAAAGATGATGCCGCGCACTGGATCTCCCATAGAAGAAAGCGAAATGGAGGCAGCAGAAAGGAGTTGATCGCCATGGCCATCAGATCATTTCCGATACAGACCGAATCATTGTTGATCCGTTGCGCTAAGTAAGCATCGTGATACTTGGCAATTTCACGATATATGAAGTGCAGGACATGGTTCATGAGGGTATCATACGCGTAGGCAGCGAGCCGAGCGGCTGCGGAGCAACCATTTGGCGAGCGCCCGCGAACCATGAGTCCGCGAAGCGGATTCATGGTATCATAGAAAGACGGCTGATGTTCCTGTCACCGGCTTTTTTCAGGAGGAACCAATGCCTGGGATTTACATAAATTGATAGTAAGATATTACGCGTAAGCAGCGAAGCCGACCAGGGTGTACGCGCAGAACCGCGATCTGCCAAGCGCTTTCGTGGCAGCAGGAGTATCCGATGAAATATAACAGGAGAAAGGCTGTGGAATATGCCCATAAATGGGCTTTTGGCCGTAATCCCCGGTATCTGGATTTTTCGGGGCTGGGAGGGGACTGCACCAACTTTATCTCCCAGTGTCTGTTGGCGGGAGGGCTGCCGATGAATTACCGGAAGAATTTCGGCTGGTATTATCATTCGTCCTATGACCGTGCGCCCGCCTGGACTTCCGTACAATATTTTTATCAGTTTCTGACAGACAATCAGGAAGCGGGGCCGAAAGCGGATGAGGTTCCGTTAAAGGACGTACAGATCGGGGATGTGGTTCAGCTGTCGTTTGACGGGGCGGTGTTTCACCACTCCCTGCTAGTGGTGGAAGTAAAGGCTCCGGACACGACGGGAGAGGGAGGTTCGGCGGTTCCCGGCATGGATCAGATCCTGATCGCGACGCATACGGACGACAGCGATTACCGGCGGCTTTCCACTTATACGGCAATGCGGAGCTATCGGTGCCTGAAAATTCGTGGATGAAGCCGCAAGGCGGGTGTATCACAGATAAAACGTTCCGTTTAATCAGAAAAAGCTGGAAAGGAATGGTCATCAACATGGAACTGAATGCATTTTTGAATGGAGGAATCAGGAATATCATAAAAGCGACCGGCCGTTTTTATCTAGGCAGCAGGAGAGGGCAGACCTTCCTGCTGAAAGCGGCGGGCAATATCAGAAGAAACGCAAAGATAAGGGAGCGGAAAAGAGAGGAAGGACTGCACGTGCCGCCTTTTCTGATCGCCAGTATCGCCTCTACTTGCAATCTGCGCTGCGAGGGCTGTTACGCGTGGGCGAACGGGGGCTGCCATGCCCACGGAGACGCTCAAAGCATGGTAATGGAGGTTTCCGACTGGGAACGCGTCTTCACCCAGGCCGCCGACCTTGGAGTGTCTTTTATTTTACTGGCGGGCGGCGAGCCGCTGCTGCAGCGCCGGATCATCGAAAAGGCGGCGCGGTGCGACAGGATCATCTTCCCTGTTTTTACAAACGGAACTTTGCTGACCGGAGAGTATCTCGACTTTTTTGACCGGAACCGGAACCTGATCCCGGTCATCAGCATGGAAGGGGAGGACGAAAGGACCGACGAACGCCGGGGCAAAGGAATGGCCGAGAAAGTGTGGCAGGCAGCAGGGGAACTGAAAAAGCGCGGCATTCTTTATGGGGTGTCTGTGACTGTGACGAGGGAAAATGTGGAAGAACTGATGGCGGCTTCCTTTGTGGAAGGACTACAGAAAAAGGGCTGCGGGCTGGTGTTCTATGTGGAATATGTTCCGGTGGAAAAAGGAACGGAAGACCTGACACTGACGCAGAAGGAACAGGCCAGGTTGCAGGACTGGGTGCTTAGGGAGCGCCGGAAGAGGAGGAAGAAAGGGCTGGTTCTGCTGTCTTTTCCGGGAGATGAAGAAGCCATGGGCGGTTGCCTGGCGGCGGGCCGGGGATTTTTCCATATTAATTACAGCGGCGGCGCGGAGCCTTGTCCGTTTTCGCCGTATTCTGAAGAAAATCTGAAAGAACAGTCCTTGGAAGAGGTGCTGCGGTCGCCGTTTTTTGAAAGAGTACGGGAGATCAGCGGTTCAGAGGCCCTGTTCCACAAAGGCGGCTGTGCTTTGTTCCGTCACCAGGAAGAAGTGGAAAGCGCGGCGGGAAAAAAGGAAAACACGACGGGAGAAAGCGAAAGCGCGGCGGGAAAAAAGGAAAACACGACGGGAGAAAGCGAAAGCGCGGCGGGAGAAAAGGAAAGCGCGGCGGGAGAAAAGGAAAGCGCGGCGGGAGAAAAGGAAAGCGCGCCAGAAGGAAAAGAAAATGCGTCGGCCGTTCCCGAGTCTGTTGAGAAAAAGGAATCACAGGCATAATCAGAATTTCCGGGGCATAAAATTCCCATAAGAGCAATCTTTTTCTTGGAGGAAGCATGAGAAATTCTGATCATGACGGCAGGTCGCAGGGCGGCTATTACCAAGGCCCTCAAGGCACTGTGGACGCCCAAGGCTTCCTGCTCAAGCAAGGCAGTCCGGGAACGCAGGGCGCGCTGGGCAGCATGGAACAGAGCGGGAACCTGCGCGTGAATGGCTCCCCCTGCGCTCTACAGGCACAGTGTCTGCGTACCGTGCCGGCATTCTTCAATGCGGTCTACAATGGGGGAGCGCAGGATGTTCCTCCGGAGGGGGAAGTGGTCTTTCTCCTGGCATATCAGTCCGGCGACTTCCTCTTTGCCCCGAACACCTCGGTCATCACGGTCAACACCTCCGGTATTTACCGGATTGATTATAGCCTTACTCTGCGTCCGACTATAGGATTGCTGAATGCCGCGTATGCGGTGGCGATCTCCGAAGCAGACCATCCGTTTTCTTTCTTTGGAACGTATTCAGACGGATTGGGAAGCACGGAGAGGCTGCAAGTCGGGGGTATGTTCCTGACGGATATTCGTGCGGGAGAAACGGTGATATTACGGAATAAATCTTCCACCTCCAACCATCTGTCTGGTATGGGCATAGAGGTTCAGACGATCAACAGGGCTTCTATTCTGATCCAGAGAATTGCGTGAAAGAAGCGGCGCGGACACATAGCTGCCGGGCATATACGAGACCGTGGCGCGGCATGGTCTTGTGTTTCGCTTTATCGTAAATGTTCCAGGAGAATTTTTATCCCCATAACGATCAGCAGGCTGCCGCCCGCCAGTTCGGCTTTCCCCTTGTAGCGAAATCCGAACAGATTGCCGACTTTTACCCCCGCCGTGGAGAAGAGGAAGGTGGTAATGCCGATGAAAGCCACAGCGGGCAGGACATCCACTTGCAGGAACGCGAAGGTCACGCCGATGGCCAGGGCGTCGATGCTGGTGGCGATGGCCAGGGGAAACATTGCCTTGGGAGACAAGGAGGCATCGAAAGCGGCGTCTTTGGGGATGGGGGATGTGGAAAATTTTTCTTGTTTCGGTTGCTTCGCATCCTTGATCATGGAACCGCCGATCAGGGAAAGCAGGACGAACGCGATCCAGTGGTCGATGGAAGTGATATAGCGTTCAAAACGGCTACCCAGAAGATAGCCCAAGAAAGGCATAAAGGCCTGGAAACCGCCGAACCACAGCCCTGTCAGAACTGCGTGGCGGAAAGCGGCTTTTTTCAAGGAAAGCCCTTTGCAAACGGACACGGCAAAGGCATCCATAGATAACCCGATGGCGATCAGGAAGAGGCTGAGTAAATTCATGACGGTCTCCTATGTGTCGCATAGTGATTACCCGGCAAGGACAGCTGGTTCTATTCGGCAAAGGCTGCTCCCTCTCAGCAGTCATGCCGCATACGTGTGCGCTGCTTTATCTTTTGTGGGAAACTGATAAAAAATACGGTCGTTTGCCAGTTTCCGGACAAAAGACCGTATTTTTGATGTGCCGACCATAATCACCGACCGTCGCATGACGGCTGCACGTGACACCAGAATCGTGAAACGATCCTGGTAAGAGCATAACCCATCCGGCGCATCCTATCCTGCGGACAGGATATACGGATCGTTTCGCAATCATAACCCTTCCAGAGGCCGCACGCGGCTTCTGGAAGGGCTGCCGCTTGCCCTGCAAGCTGGCCGCCGGAAATCGGCACGGGCAATGCCCTCCGCATACGGATCCCTGCGTAAGTTATGCCAGGGAAACGTTCGTAGCGCGGATCTTGCTTTTGTTCTGAGGATCGCTTTCTGTGTCGAAAACAACTCTCTGGCCTTCTTCTAAGGACTTGAAGCCAGTAGCGTTGATCGCTGAGAAATGTACGAATACTTCCTCTCCGGTTGCTTCGTTGGTGATGAAGCCATAGCCTTTCTGTGCGTTGAACCATTTTACTGTACCACTGTTCATGTGTGAGTACCTCCTTTTATTTTGGCAAAAGCCTTTTTGCGATTCTAAAACGTATGACAATAAAATCACATATTTTTGTAAACCATCAGCAAAGTAGCAATGACTTACAAAAATATGTGAGATCAATGACTTTCATTTAGAATACATCTGGATTATAACACCCCGTTTCGGCAGTGTCAAGTGTTTTTTCAAAAAAAAAAATAAAAAAATGCTGGAAATTTCTGGATCATACTGAACAGCCCTGAACGAGCAGTGACAATTTCTGCCGCTTTCGCGTATCTTGTCATGAAAACAAATTTGTAATTCTTTTTACAGTGTGATACAATACCCGCGAAGGCTATGATACCCGCGCCGGTTTCCGGCGGGCGAAGCGAAACGAACGGAGAGGGAACATGTTGGCGGATAAGAACCTGAAAGGCTTTATCCTGTTGGAGATGGCAATCGTATATTTTATAGAGCTGATACTGGTGATGTTTTCTCCGTCTATCATCCGCCTGGGCAACAGCGCGGCGGCGCAGATGTTCCTGATGGTCGCGGTCTGTGTCGGGATGACGGGGGCGGCGTGCGTTACTTTCTTTGCCGGGCGGTGGAAAGACACGGATCTGGGATTCTCGCGCAAAAAGATGGGAAAACAGCTGCTGATCGGGCTTGCGATAGCCGGAGCTACGGTCGGTGTCGGAACGGCGCTGTCTCTGCTGTCGGAGGGCGGAAAAAATGATCTGCTCCGTTACCGGTCTCTTTCGTGGCCGGTTCTGCTGTTTTATCTTTTTTTTGCGTTCTGGTGCGTGGGTTTCGGGGAAGAGATCGTCTTCCGGGGGTATTTTTACAGCAGGGCGAAAAATGTGTTCTCAGCGGCCTGGCTGCCTATGCTGCTGTCGGCGGTTCTGTTCGGACTCCTGCGTTATCCGGCAACGCTCAGCATGGCCAGCGTGGTGTCCGGCGGCGCGGCGGGTCTGCTCTATGGGGGCTGTAGGTGGAAAATAAAGGACTGCTCCCTGCTTTCCGTCGGCCTTGCCCACGGCCTGCATGAAGCGGCGCTGGTTCTGCTGGCGGCCTGGCTCTGACGCCGGACGATAGGAAGATACAGGAGGGAATCGATATGCTCATCGGAGGAATCGAAGCGGGAGGAACGAAAATGATCTGCGCGGTCGGGAACGAGGACGGAAGCCTCAAGGACAAGGTGTCCTTTCCGACCCGCCGCCCGAGGGAGACGTTTGCGGATGTTATGGATTATTTTGGGAAGTGGGAGATTGAGGCCCTGGGGATCGGGTGCTTCGGGCCGGTGGATCTGAACAGAGCCTCTAAGACTTATGGCTATATTACGACCACGCCGAAGCCGGGATGGGAAAACTGCGATGTAGTGGGTACGTTCCGGAGGGCGTGGAACATCCCGGTGGGGTTCGATACTGATGTGAACGGCGCCGTTCTGGGCGAAGTGACCTGGGGGGCTGCGAAGGGCTGCGACCCGGCGATCTATGTTACAGTGGGAACCGGCGTGGGGGTGGGCGTCTACTGCAACGGCAGGCTGCTGCACGGACTGCTGCATCCGGAAGCCGGACATATGCTGCTTGCCCGCCATCCGCAGGACACCTACGGCGGAAAATGTTCTTTCCATCGGAACTGTCTGGAAGGGCTGGCGGCAGGCCCGGCCATCGAAGCCCGCTGGGGCAGTAGGGGGCAGGAACTGGCCGGCCGCGACGAGGTGTGGGAGCTGGAAGCCTACTATGTGGCACAGGCGGTCGCCAATTACATACTGGCTTATTCCCCGGAAAAAATCATTCTCTGGGGCGGCGTCATGCACCAGGAGGGCCTGCTGGAACGGATCCGGGCGCGGACGCGGGCATTCCTCAACGGATATCTGCGGCACGGGAGCATTCTGGAACACATGGAAGACTATCTCGTCGCCCCCGCCCTCGGGGAGGATCCCGGTATCAAGGGCGCCATCCGTTTAGGGGCGCTGGCATTAGAAGAAACCAACAGAAAGGCGGACAGAAGCGGACATGAGTAAGATACCGACGCCTGCCGAAGCGCAGGCAATCCTGGAAAAGTACAACCAGGAGGAGTTCCATCTGAAACACGCGAAGATCGTCGCGGCGGTGCTTCGTTTCTTCGCGGAAGAATATGACCCGCAGCGGCGGGAGTTCTGGGAGGCGGTCGGGCTTCTGCATGACATCGACTTTGAGCGGTATCCAGAGCAGCACTGCATAAAAGGCGTGGAGCTGTTACAGGAAAACGGCGTGGACGAAAGCGTGATCCATGCCACGATGTCGCACGGGTGGGGGATCGTGGACACCGTTTACGAGCCGACCCATATCATGGAAAAAGTCCTTTTCGCCACCGATGAGCTGACCGGACTGATCGGCGCGGCGGCTCTCATGCGTCCCTCGAAATCGGTGCAGGATCTGGAGCTTAGCTCCGTAAAGAAGAAATTCAAGGATAAGCGTTTCGCGGCGGGCTGCTCCCGTGACGTCATCCGGAAAGGCGCGGAAATGCTGGGCTGGGAGCTGGACGACCTGATTCAAAGGACGATTCTGGCCATGCGCACGATCGAGGGGATGTGAAAAGCGGCCAAACGGGAGCCTGGAGAAAAAACTGCGGCGTTCCTGATTGATTTTTTGGAAATAGCGTGTTATTATTTTAACGAGCCGGGAAACGGCATTTTTTGAGAAGCAAGTACTTTTTATTAGGAAGAAAAGCACAAGCGCGGGAGGAAGGACAGCAAAAATGAAACAGGGTTTTGATCATATCGTGTCAAAAGTCAAGGAATGCGGCGTCAAGAAAGTGGCGGTGGCGGCGGCGCAGGATGAAGCCGTATTGGAAGCGGTAAAGGAGGCCAAGCGACTGGGGATAGCGGATGCCGTCCTGGTGGGAGACGAGGGGGAGATCCGTAAGATAGCGGCTGCCATCCGGATGAATCTGTCCGACTATGAAATCATCCACGAGCCGGATGTCATACAGGCGTCCTTAAAAGCCGTGAAGCTGGCGCATGACGGAAAAGCGGATATGTACATGAAGGGTCTGATGGATACGAAGAATTTCCTCAAAAGCGTCTTGGATAAGGAAGCCGGGCTTCGTACCGGCGGCGTCCTTTCCCATGTGAGCGTGTTCGAGATCCCCGGCATAGATCGTCTGCTTTTCCTGGCGGATGTGGCGTTCATGCCTTACCCCAGCCTGGAAGATAAGATCCGTATCATCGAAAACACCATCCCGGTGGCGAACGCCTGCGGCGTGGCGCTGCCCAAAGTGGCGCCTCTCGCCGCCGTGGAAGTGATGAACCCGAAAATGCAGGTCACGGTAGACGCCGTGGAACTGACCAGACTGAACGAAGAGGGAAAAATCCCCGGCTGTATCATAGACGGACCTTTATCCCTGGATCTTGCCATTGACCCGGAAGCCGCCAGGCACAAGGGGGCGACCGGCCGCAAGATCCAAGGCGATGCGGACATCCTGCTTTTCCCGGACATCCACGCCGGGAACCTGGTGTACAAGAGCATTGTGCATCTGGTAAAAGTGAAAAACGGCTGTATCATGACCGGCACAAAGGTTCCGGTGATCCTCACCAGCCGTTCCGATACCTTTGAAACCAAGGTGAACTCTCTGGCACTGGCGGCGGTAACGGCAAGAACCTGAATGCAGACCGGCATTCTCCCGCTTCCGGCACGCAGAGGGCCAAGCGGTCGCGAAGCGGATTCATTATCTCCTATCCGCAGGATAGGATACAGGCCGAATGGCCAAGCCCTTGCCATGACTGCGGAGCAGTCATGGTCTCCTATCCGCAGGATAGGATACAGGCCGAATGGCCATGCCCTTGCCATGACTGCGGAGCAGTCATGGCATCATAATATCAGGAGGATGAGACATATGGCACGGAAAAGTCTGATTATCAATCCGGGTTCCACTTCCACCAAGATCGGTGTGTTTGAAGAGGAGACCCTGCTGTTTGAGGAGACCCTGCGGCATTCCACGGAGGAGATCGCCGGCTTCGAGTCCATTCCGGCGCAGAAGGATTTCCGCAAGCGGCTGATCATGGAGCTGCTGGAAAAAAAGAATTTCGACCTTCGGTCTTTGGACATGGTAGTGGGCAGGGGCGGTATGCTCAAACCGATTCCGGGCGGAACCTATGCGGTCACGGACGCTCTGCTTCATGATCTGGAGGCGGGGGCGCAGGGGCAGCACGCTTCCAACCTGGGCGGGATTCTGGCAAGGGAGATCGGGGATTGCGTCGGTGTGCCGTCCTACATCGTGGATCCGGTGGTCGTGGACGAACTCATGCCGACGGCGCGGTATTCCGGCGTTCCCGAGCTTCCGCGTGTCAGCATTTTCCATGCCCTGAATCAGAAGGCGGTGGCAAAGCGCTACGCAAAGGAGAACGGGAAGCGCTATGAAGAGCTGCGGCTGATCGTAGTACATATGGGCGGCGGGGTATCGGTGGGCGCCCATGAATACGGGAGAGTCGTCGATGTGTTCAATGCCTTGGACGGCGACGGCGCTTTTTCCCCGGAGCGGGCGGGGGCGGTGCCTAGCGGCGCGCTGATCAGGCTCTGTTTTTCCGGCCGCTATACGGAAAAAGAGGTATACCGCAAAATCTGCGGCGGCGGCGGCTTCAACGCCTACCTAGGAACCAACGACATGCGCGAAGTGGCGCGCCGGGAAGCGGAGGGCGATGAAAAGGCGGGGGAAGCGAAACGGGCGTTCATCCTGCAGGTGGCCAAGGACGTCGGATCCGTCGCCTGTGTGCTGAACGGGAAAGTGGATCAGATCCTTGTGACCGGAGGGATCGCCTACAATGTGTCTGTCGTGGACGCCATTCGGGCAAAAGTGGGCTGGATCGCTCCCGTCGCCGTGTATCCGGGCGAGGATGAGCTGCTTGCTCTGGTGCAGGGCGGGCTGCGGGTCATGGACGGCACGGAGCGGGCGCGGGAGTATGAAGGTGATGGACACGGGTTCTGCTGAGTTTGTCGCCGCCGCGCCGGAAGATCGAGGACAGGGTATTGCGGCGGCTTTGATTTCGCATATTATGGAGGATATGCCATATCAAAGTGATGTACTTGAAGCGGCGGACGCCGACGAAACCGCCGTTCGGTTATACCGGCGGTTGGGCTTTGCCGAATTTATGCGGACGAAGTGACTCGCTTCCGAAACAAGCGGCGTGAATGAATTTAGATACCTGAAAAAGGAGCGGAAATCCCCTATGATTACTGTACAAAACGTATCGAAATATTATGGAAAACTTCTCGCCGTCGATCATATTTCTCTCACGGTGAATCCCGGTGAGTTAACCGTCCTGCTCGGGCCTAACGGCGCGGGCAAATCCACCCTGATAAAATCGGTCTGCGGTCTGCTTCGCTATCAGGGAAGCATTACCGTGGGCGGGTCTGATAACCGTTCCGCTGACGCAAAAAGAATACTCGGATATGTGCCGGAAATGCCCGTGCTGTATCCTATGCTGACCGTTTACGAGCATTTGGAGTTTATTGCCAAAGCATATCGTCTGCAAGGGTGGGGTTCGCTTGCGGAAGAGCTTTTGCGGCGGTTTGATCTGTGGGATAAAACCGCCAAGCTCGGCAAGGAGCTGTCCAAAGGCATGCAGCAAAAGGTGAGTGTGTGCTGCGCCCTGCTGCCCAATCCCAAGGCGGTGATTCTTGACGAGCCGCTTGTGGGACTTGATCCTCACGGCATCAGGGAAATCAAGGCTGTCATTGCCAACCTGAAACAAAGCGGCTGCGCCCTGCTGATCTCGACGCATATGATTGAGAGCATGGAAGATAACTGGGACACCACCTATATCCTCAAGGACGGCCAAGTCGCCGCAGTCTGTCGGCGCGGCGAGCTTCCGGAAGGCAGGACGCTGGAAGATATGTACTTTGCGATCACGGAGGGAGAAGGGGAATGAGTCCGCTTATTTATATTGTTCGCAAGAGTTTGAAAAACACCATACTTGGCATACTGAAAAGCCCCGGAAAGCTCGCGCTTTGGCTTATCACAATTGCGTTGCTGATAGGTACTGTAGTCCTGTCGCTCTTTATGAGCGCAAGCAGGTCGCCCGACACAATCGCTCCGCTATTTTGGTTTACCGGCATTTTGTTTTTGTATATCACGCTGTTTGTCATCCTTGCTATCTTACAGGGATTGTCCGGCGGCGATACGCTGTTTGAAATGAACGACGTGAATCTGCTGTTTGGCTCGCCTGTAAATCCTCGCGCCATTTTGCTATACGGTGTCGTCAAAATGTCTAAGACGGCATTTCTCGGGAGCTTTTTCATACTGTTTCAGGCTACGTCACTCGCCAATTTCGGCGTAAGCTACGGCGGCGTACTGCTGACCTTCGCCGGTGCGATTCTGAGCATTATGACTCTGACCGTCGCGTCGCTCGTCATATACGGCAAGACCAACGGCAAGCCCCGCCGCAAGCTGGCTGTAAAACTCATGACGGCGGTGCTTTTCGTTCCGCTGATTGCGTTTGCGGTGGTTCAGTATTTCACCACGAATCACGCGCTTGTGACGATGGAAACAGTCATTGGTTCACCGTTTTTACGTTTTGTTCCTGTCGCGGGTTGGACGGCAAGCGGCGTGACGGCGTTTCTGTCCGGGCAGATTGCCCAGGGCTTCTGCTGGTTCGGCGCGAATCTGCTGCTGATGTGCGGAATGGTAGCCTATCTTCTGCTGTTTACCCCGGACTATTATGAGGATGTACTAGTGGCGACCGAAACGGCGTATGAGAAAAAACGCGCTCTTGCCGAAGGGAATCTCCATTCGGCGAACGTCTCGAAAAGAAAGGTCAAGGTAACGAAAACCGGGATTGCGCTGCGCGGAGCGGCGGCTCTTTTCGGCAAACACACACGTGAGAGCTTTCGCGAAAACCGTTTCGGTTTCCTGACGCTGCCGTCCGTGCTGATAGCGGCGGGCGCGATTGTTTTCGCGGTGCTGTTCGGCGATATTTCTATTCTTTTATACAGCCTGCCGTGGGCGCAGATCTTTCTGATCGGAACGGGGCGCGGGTTGAAAGACCTTTATTCGCACTACATCTATATGATTCCCGAATCGTCCTTCCGGAAGATCATCTGGAGCAACATGGAGATTTTGGCGCGGACGCTGATGGAAAACGTGCTGATGTTCGTCGTCGCCGGACTCATCTTGCACACGCACATTTTGTACATTGTGGTCTGTATTGTAGTCTACACGCTCTTCTCGTATCTGCTGGTCGGCGTGAACTACGCGATCATGCGTTTTACAGGCGCGGATGTGAGTTCGGGAATGCTGCTCTTCATCTATTATCTGGCCGTGGTGCTGGCGATAGCGCCCGGCGTGGCCGCAGCGGTCGTGGTCGGCGTTTTTGTCGGCGGCGCGGCAGGGTATCTGTTCGGATTCACTGTGTTGGCGGCGTGGGAGCTATTGGCGGGCACTATCTGCTTCGCGTTGTCGAAGGGCGTTTTGCACAGCTGCGATATGGCAATGATGAGGACGAACAAGTAGGAGGGAAACTGTTATGAACCCCTGGAGGCGCAACGCGATACTCCTGATCGCCGGGCAGTTTTTGTCTATGTTCGGCTCTATGCTGGTGCAGCACGCCATCACTTGGCATATTACGCTACAGACAAAGTCTGGCCTGATGATGGCCGTCTTCACCTGTGCCGCGCTGCTGCCCATGGCTTTCCTCGCCCCGTTTGCGGGAGTGTGGGCGGACAGATACAACCGAAAACACCTTGTGAACCTTTCCGACGGGGCGATTGCTCTTGTTACCCTTGCGGTTGCTCTCCTATACTTTTCCGGCTTTCAGAGCATTTGGATTTTGCTGGCGGTGGTGCTGGCAAGAAGTGCGGGACAAGGGATACAGCAGCCGGCGGCGAACGCGCTGATTCCGCAGCTTGTGCCCAAGGAGCAGCTGGCGCGGTTCAACGGCCTGCAAAGCGCGTCGCAGTCTCTGACCATGTTTGCCGCGCCTATGGCAAGCGGAGCGCTTCTGACTTTTCTGCCGCTTGAGTATATCTTCCTGATTGATATTGTCACCGCCGTTATCGGCATTGCCATCGTCTTCTTTTGCGTCAGACTGTCACACGCGCCAAAGGCCGAGGAGCGAAATACTGGCGTAAAGGTCTATTTTCATGAAATGACGGAGGGTTTACGCTATATCGGCGGTACGGCCTGGCTGAAAACGTTATTCATCGCCTTTGCGCTGTTTTCGGTGCTGGGGTCTCCCGCCGCTATGCTCACGCCGCTTCAAGTGGCGCGCACCTTCGGGGATGATGCTTGGCGGCTTGCGGCGATTGAAATCCTCTTTGCAGTGGGCATGACAGCGGGTGGCATTGTCATGTCCGTTTGGGGCGGCTTCAGAAACAAGGCGGATACCATGATCTTTGCGTGGCTGGCCTTCGGTGTAACCACAGTCTTATTCGGCCTGATTCCCAATTTTTGGGTTTATCTTGGCATCATGCTCCTGTGCGGATGTACCGTCCCCCTGTTCAATACCACCAGCATGACGCTCATGCAGACGAAAATCCCGCCGGAGCTGATGGGGCGGGTGTTCGGCGTGACGACCATGTTCAGCGGGCTTGCCATGCCTGTGGGAATGCTGCTGTTCGGCCCGCTTGGAGACAGCGTAAAAATTGAATGGCTGCTCATCGTCACCGGTGCAATCCTCATTTTAGGAGGCTTCGTCATGCGCGGGCGTAAAGAGCTTTTGCGTATATGCGGGGAATTGTCCGCGCCGCAAACGGAGCTTGATTCAGAGTGAACATGGAAATGAAACAAGGTGCGGCCATCCTTCGTGATGATGAAGTGCTTGTCATTGACGCGCAATCCATGCTGCATGTCATCGCTGCCATACAATCTTTTTACGACTGTGACCGCTTCGCGATCTATAAAACAGCCATTACGTACCAACGGTTACGGCACAAGCCTCATCGGTATCGCCGGCGCGGAAGAAGCCTCTTGAAGTCATGAGTACCGCGTAAAACCAACGCTTTCTGTGCATTTTACCTTGCCTTTCACGCCATTTTGTGGTATCCTACGCGTAAGCAATGAGCCAAGCGCCGCGAAGCGGATTCATGGTATCCTATGCGTAAGCAAAAAAAGTTGCGGAATCTCGGCAAAAGATTCTCAAGCTGATGTCTGAGAAACCATCCATTCGTGCTAAGAAAATCGCCGAAGCTGTTGGTATGACGCCCCGTGGCGTTCAAAAAATATCAAAGCTCTCCAGGACGCAGGCTTCGCAAAGCGCGTGGGCGCGGCGAAAGGCGGTCATTGGTTCGTATGAAACAGCGGGAGCGCGCCGCTTCGGTGCGTGTCATAGAGTTGGGTGAAAGGCATGGCGCCGCCCTGCCCCTGCATACAAGCGACCCCGAAAGAGAGGAAAACCCATGGAGCCGAGAAACGCCACAGTGAAAAGAGCCACGAAAGAAACGAGGATCGAGCTGACTTTCTGCCCGGACGGGGCGGGGAAAAGCGAGATCTGCACAGGGATCGGTTTTTTTGATCATCTGCTGCAAGGCTTCGCCCGCCATGGGCTGTTTGACCTGCGGATACAGTGCGGAGGGGATCTGGAGGTGGACACCCACCACACCATCGAGGATGTGGGGATCGTCCTGGGAACCGCCATGCAAGAGGCGCTGGGAGACAAATCGGGCATTCAGCGCTATGGCAGCGCGATCCTGCCGATGGATGACGCCCTGGTGCTGTGCGCCGTGGATCTGTCGGGGCGTCCTTACCTTTCTTTTGAAGCGGAGTATACCGTGCCGAAGATCGGAGACATGGATACGGAGATGATCCGCGACTTCTTTTATGCCGTGTCCTATGCGGCGAAAATGAACCTCCACATCAAGCAGATCAGCGGCTTCAATAACCACCATATCGCGGAATGCAGTTTCAAGGCTTTCGCGAAAGCTTTCCGGCTGGCGGTCCTGCCGGAGCCGAAGCTGGAGGGCGCATGGACTACCAAGGGAACTCTGGGGCCTTAGGGATCATGACGGTGGCGAAAACAAGCCGCTCAGAAGCACGTTTCTCTCAGTACCCTGCGCGCCGGAAGCGAAGGAAGACTGATCTGCGTTCAGATGGGGCTAAGGCGCCTGTCCGCCCTTTTGGCCCTCTTTCCGTCCAGCCACAGCAGCAGATACGCCAGCCCAAGAAAGAACACCGTCAGCAGGCCGACGTACAGCGCGACCCAGCCTTTTGAGATCTCAAAATCCAGGAAGAAGTAAGGGTAGTGCTTTATGGCCGAAGAACCCGTGTGGGAATAGGTCATCCCCAGAAGCCCCGCGACCGTTGACTGTAAGAAATATCCGAACGGAAAGATGGCAAAAAGCAGCGGATCCTGTTTTTTCATTTTCCCCGGTACCCCGAAAAAGAAGTGGTCGAACACCATCATCAGCGGCGTCACAGCGTGTATCTGTAGGTTGGAGTATGTAAAAAGACCGCCCTCGTAAATCGGGGCGAGCATTCCCCAGAACACAAAGAATGTCACCAGGATGGCAAGCGAGACAATCGCGGAGAACCTTTCAAAATAGCTTGCCCTGCCGACCGCTCCGTTCTTCGCGAGGTCGGCGGCTGTCTTGGCCAGCAGCAGCCCCAGTGTGAACAGGACAAGGAGATTGCTCTCCGTGGTGTAATATAAGAAAGATTCCAGTGAGACTTCCCCCCGGAAAACACCCACGATGTCCAGGATACCGGCTAAGCATAAAAGAAAGGCGGCGCTTCGGTAGCAGACCGCGAAGATTCTGTTGTTTTGGCTACGTCTTATCATTTGGTGCCTCCTTTTCCTGCGGCGCAAGACCGCCGCCTCCTAGCTAGATCCGCCTGTCCCGAGGCGTTTCCCTGGTTTCTCTTTTTCCGTAAGAATCGCGCATCAGAGATCTTTGGATCCGTCAAGGTTCCGCGCCTTTTGCAGTTCCCCTTGCAGTTCCTGGTCAATGCCGGTCCTTAGCGCCCCCAGCGCCTCTTGGACGCTGTTCGCCACAGAAGAACGAATCCGTTCGGGGATCGTCTCCAGCATACCCGCCGCCCGTTCGATCCATTCCATGGCAGCCCTGCGCTCACCCGCAAGGACATAGGCTTTGCACAGCTCCGCGCAAACGTAAGCTCTGCCCGCCGGCTCCTGTTCGCTTCCGTACAGCTCGTAGGCGCCGTGATAATGGCCGATCGCGGCGGATAACGCGCCCCGGCGTCTTTCTAGGTTGCCCAAGGACCGCAGGACGTTTGCCAGTTGCAAGTCCTGTTTTTGGGCGCGATACAGGGCTTCGGCCTGCGCGTAGCGTTCCAGCGCGGCGGACATTTCGCCCAGCTGCTGTTCCAGATCGCCCAGGAGCTGTAGGATGTCCGCTGCCCACAGGGGATTTCCCCCCGTCTCTTCATAGCAAGGGAGGATACGGCGCAAAACGCGGACCGACTCACTGGCATAAAATTGGTAATAATTTCTTGCCGAGTTCAGAAGCGGAGCCACGATCGGAATGTCACCGGTCTGTTTTGCGGCTTCCTCTATCAACGATAAGACAGACGGCAAGTGTTCCAGAGCGGTCTCGTGCCAATGCCGCCTGTCGCCGGACGGATCGTCTCCGGCCTGCTCAAACATTTTCCGCAGAGCGCGGCACAGGCGGTGAAGCGCCGCCTTCCGCAGTTCTTTACAAAACACTTCCTCAGCGCCGCCAACGATTTCTTTCACCGATTCCGCCATCCAATATCCCGTCAGCAAAGCGTATCTTTGTAATAAGGCGCCGGCGTCCTGGCAAGCGCGCAAATCCTCTTCCAACGCCAGTTTCAGCAGCTCGTCGGAAAGTTCATGCCGGTACCTGGCGATCAATGCCCAAAGCAGGAGCGCGTCGGGGAAATCCGCGATTTCCGAAAGAGCAAGCCCCAGCGCCGCAGAGATAGAACGATGAGGATTGTCCGGGTCGCCCGGAAATTCCAATGGCATATGTGTCTCTATCGCCCTGCGCAGCTCGGGCAAGGAACCGTAACGGTCCCGATGTGCCGGGGAAGCCGCGATGAGGATAGCCAGCGGCAGCCTGGAAAGCTGTTTCCCTGCGATATAGCGTGCCGTTTCCCGATCCCTTTCGGTAAGCTTTTCGCCGCCGCGCCAGTGATGGAGAAATAGCGCAAGGGCCGCGCCGTCTTCCAGCGGGTTGAGGCGGAAGGACCTTACGTCGGGGACGCCGGTCGGTTTCTGCGTGGAGCAGAGAATGCCCCAGCCGGACTTTCGCGCAAAAGACGGCAGCCATTTGCGGAAAGCCTGGCCGTCCCGGAGCAGGGGGGTTTCCGCGTGGTCGATGTTCAGGTAACATCGGCGGCGCTTCGCCTCGGTCAACAAACGTTCCTCGCATTCCTGGGGCGTGACATCCTTTCCGGATATGCCAAGCTGCCTTAGAATATCCAGCTGGACGCCTGCGGTCGTGGGATACGCCCGCGCGTCTACGGTAATGCCGCCGACACTTTTCAGTACGTTCGCGCATACGCAGGACTTGCCTGCCCCGGCAAGTCCGTGTACCTCGGCCACTGCGCCCGGGCGCGATTTCAGATAATCGGCTATTTTTGCTATGGTATCGTCACGCCCGAATAATGTTTCGCCTTCGCGGTTTACGTAACCGCTGATCGGCTGAGCGGCAGAAAGAAACTGCCGGGCGCTTTCCCCGGCGGACGGCTCCGGCCTGCCCGGAACCGGCGTTTCGGATTCCTTATGTAAATCGGAGACAGGCAAACATTCCAATTTTTTCGCTCCCGCTGTAAAATCATAGACCAGTCTTTCAAGCCTGTTCTTATTGTGTCATGCCGCTTCCCCGTTGTCAATAGAAACTTCCTCAAAATTCTGCCGCTTCGTCAAAGGGAAGGAAATTTCCTGATATTCCACTTGTAGAAATTCCGGATTAGGTATAGAATAGCAAAGGACAGACAAACGCGGCAGGGGGGCATTTCGCGTCAGGAAAACGGAGGAATGATTTTATGAAAAATGGAAACAAACGGAGACTTTCCTCTTCTTTATGCATTTTGGCGGTACTGGCTTTTTCCCTGTCGGCCTGCGGGAACAAGGGGCGGGAAGACACGCCGGGCGGCGGAAGCGGGCAGGCCGTCGAAAGCACGGCGGATACTCCGGAAACCGCACAGGAGACTGAGGAAAGCCTTCCGGAAACTTCAGAGGGGATCGGGGAGGCCGCCACGGAAGAGTCCAACCCGGAGCTTACGGATCCGGAAGCCGGGAGCGGCTGGAGCGAGGAAATGGAATCCCTGAAAGCGGCGGTCGTGGAGGTGCTGGGCGACAGATACTGGCCGAACGCGCCTTTGAGCAAGGAGGTCGTAGAGGGAACCTTTGGGGTCGCCGAGGAGCTGTATGACGACTATATGGCGGAAGCGCCCCTTATTTCGGTGAACGTGGACACTTTGGTCATCGTCAAGGCGAAAGCGGGGAAAGAAAAAGAAGCGGAAGAAGCGCTCAGCGCCTACCGGGCGTCGTTAGTGGAAAGCACGACCCAGTATCCTAGGAATATCGGGAAAATCCAGGCTTCCCGCGTGGAGGCCATCGGGGCTTATGTGTGCTTCGTGCAGCTGGGGGCGGACGCGCCGGAAGATACCGTGGATGTGGAATCCGCCATGGAAAAGTGCGCCGAGCAGAACGAGCTTGCCATAGAGGCGCTGAAAAATGCCATAGAGGGCTGACGCGCCTGACAGAGAAGCGAATCGAAGGTACGTCTGGCCGTACCCGTCCGGCTGGCCCGGCGGAACAGGTACGCCCAGACGACCGGGCAGCACAGCAGAGGGAGCCGGAGTATGGTATTCAGCAGCGTTTTTTTTCTCTTTCGATTTTTGCCGATTTTTGTGGTATGCTATTTTGTGGCTCCCAAAAGGATGAAGAACCTCGTCCTCCTTCTGGCGAGCCTGGTCTTCTACGCGTGGGGCGAGCCGGTGTACGTGCTGCTCATGCTGTTCTCCACCATGGTCGATTATGTCCACGGGCGGGCGATCGGGTTTTTCCGGCGTCGCGGCAGGAAAAACGCGGCAAGGTGTTTTCTGGCGTCCTCCGTGACGATCAACCTGGCGATCCTGTGTCTCTTCAAATATTCGGATTTTGTGATCCGGAACCTCAACGCCCTGTTCCACGCCCAGCTTCCGCTCTGGAATCTGCCGCTGCCGATCGGGATCTCTTTCTATACGTTCCAGACCATGTCTTATACCATCGACGTCTATCGGGGCCAGGCGAAAATCCAGAAAAATCTTCTGGATTTTGCGGTTTTCGTGACGATGTTTCCGCAGCTGATTGCCGGGCCTATCGTGAAGTATACGGACGTGCAGGACGACCTTGGCGCCCACAGGGCGACCATGGAGGACATCAGCCGCGGCTGTAAGCGTTTTATCATAGGGCTTGCGAAAAAGGTGCTGATCGCCAACAATATCGGCGCGCTGTGGGAAAGCGTAAATGGGATGGACTTCGGGAGCCTGAGCGTCCTTGCGGCATGGCTGGGAGCCGTAGCGTTCGCGTTCCAGATCTATTTTGACTTTTCCGGTTACTCCGACATGGCCATCGGGCTGGGAGCCTGCTTAGGCTTCCGCTTCCCGGAAAATTTCCGCTATCCTTATGTTTCCCGCTCGGTCACGGAGTTCTGGCGGCGGTGGCACATCACCTTGAGCCAGTGGTTTCGGGATAATGTCTATATTCCCCTTGGGGGGAACCGCAAGGGTCTGGCGAAGCAGATACGCAACATCCTGCTGGTGTGGGTTCTCACGGGTATCTGGCATGGTGCGGGATGGAATTTCCTGCTCTGGGGTCTTTGGTTTGCCCTATTCTTGATTCTGGAAAAAATGGGCCTTGGAAACGTGCTCGAACGTCTGCCTAAGATTTTGGGAAGGCTTTATGCGGCTTTCGTGGTGCTGATCGGCTGGGTGCTGTTCGCCGTGGAAAGCCGGGAGGGAATCCTGGCCTACCTCTGGGCGATGTTCGGCGGGAACGGAGTCGGGCTGCTCGACGGGAACGCCCTGTATCTGCTGGGCGAATATGCGGTTCTGCTCACAGCGGCGCTGGTGATCTCCACGCCCCTGTTTTTCCGTCTGTGCCAGAGCTTCCGGGAAAGCCGGACCGGTTACGGGATCGCCGTTTACCGTTTCGCGGAGAAGGTCGTCCCCGCGCTGCTGTTGCTGGCTTCCATCGCTTATGTGGTGGAAGCTTCCTATAATCCGTTTTTATATTTCCGGTTTTAAGCTCGGCCGCCGTGCGGCTGGGCTGATGTGCTGCCGCCTGCGTTCTCCCAAAAAGGCGGCTGACCGCTCCGGGTGTTGCCGTGCGGCTGGGCTGGCATTCTGCCGTCATCGGCGTGTCCGGAAATTTTGTGGGAAAGGAGGGTCTGTTGATGAAAAAGGATCTCAATACCTATCTTACCGTAGGATTCTTATGTGCCGTCTGGCTCGCGTTTACCGTCGCGGATTTCCTGACGCCGGATCACTTTTTTTCCGAAAATGAGAACCGTGTGCTGGCAGCGAAACCGAAATGGGATCAGGAAGAGGTCTTGAGCGGCGCCTACATGGAAGCGTATGAATCTTATGTCACGGATCAGTTCGTCAGCCGCGACCGCTGGATCCAGATCAAGACCGTGGGTGACATCGTGCTGCAGAAAAAGAGCGTAAACGGGGTATACCTGGCGAAGAGGGGCTATCTCATCGAACAGCATTTGGCGCAGGATCTTTCTCAGGAGAGAGTGGAAGGTCGGCTTGCGCTTCTGAAAAAGCTGACGGAGCGTTATGACGCGAATGTCATGCTCGTGCCTACGGCGGACAACATCCTGACGGACAAGCTTCCCGCCAACGCGCCTTATTATCAGGAAGGGCAGCTGCTGGAACAGGTCAGGGAAGCCGTCGGGGAAGAGCGGGTGATCGACACGTTTTCTATTTTAAGAGAACACCGTGAGGAGGAGATCTATTACCGCACGGATCACCACTGGACGACGCTGGGAGCCTATTACGGCTATCTGGCATGGGCAGAAAAAGTGGGAAAAGTTTCCTATCCCTACCGGATCGCCGGGCTGGAAACGGTGTCCGATACGTTCCTCGGCACCCTGCACTCGAAAATCAATCTCCCGATGAAGGGAGAAAAGATCCAGATTTTCCCGGAAACAAAAAAACGTGCGGTGACGCTGACTTATGATATGCAGACGGCGGCCGATTCCTGGTATGAGGAAAAGTACCTTTCCGGCAAAAATCAGTACGGCTATTTCCTGGATGACAACCATGCGCTCATAGAAATTGATACCGGATACATCAAGCCCGCTTCCCTGTTCGTGGTCAAGGATTCCTACGCGAACTGTTTCGTGCCGCTGCTGGCGCCCCATTATGAAAATATCTATATGGTGGATCTGCGGTATTATCACGGAGACCTTTTCGCGCTGATCGACCAGTATCAGACCGAACGGGGCATAGAGGTGCTGGTGCTGTACGACTGTATCCATTTCCTAGAAGACTTCCAGTATTAGCACTTCTCGGAAACTGCGGAGCCGCTTCCAAGAAAAGGCGCCGGTCTTGCGCCGCAATTGGATTACAAGAAGCTGTCCTTGCTTCTTGTAATAGAACTGATCGGAAACTGCGGAGCGCTTCCGAGAAAAGGCGCCGGTCTTGCGCCGTGAATCGATTACAAGAAGCCGTCCTTGCTTCTGGTAGACAAAGCGGTTGTTCGCAGATGAGCGGCCGCTCACAGAGAAAGGCGCCTGCCCATGGAGAATCCCGGCATCCCCCGCAATACCATAGCGATCCTACGGAAGCATCAGTTCCATATCCGGAAAAAACTGGGGCAGAATTTTCTGACGGATCCTTGCGTCCTGGCCAAGATCCTCCATGCCGCGCGGATTTCGGAGGAAGACTGCGTCCTTGAAATCGGCCCGGGGATCGGGACGCTGACCCGGGCTTTGGCGGAAGCCGCCGGGAAGGTGGTGGCTGTGGAAATCGACAAGGAACTGATCCCGATTTTGGAGGAAACGTTGGCGGACTGCCAGAATGTAACGGTTCTGAATCACGACGTCCTGAAACTGGATCTCAGGGAACTGACGGGCCGGATCCGTGGCGGCGGATCGCTCAAGGTCGTGGCGAACCTGCCTTATTACATCACGACACCCATCCTGATGAAGCTGCTGGAGAGCAAGCTTGCGTTGGAGAGCATTACGGTCATGGTGCAGGAGGAAGTGGCGAAGCGCCTGCAGTCGGGTCCGGGAACCAAGGATTACGGCTCGTTGTCTCTCGCGGCGCAGTATTACGCGGAGGTCAGGACGGTGGCAAAAGTGCCGCCCGACTGCTTCCACCCCAGACCGGGCGTGGGGAGCGCGGTGGTACAGCTGGCGCCGTACCCGGAGCCTTCCGTCAAGGTCAGGGAGGAGCGATTTCTGTTCGCCTTGATCAGGGCTTCTTTTCAACAGCGCCGCAAAACTCTGGTGAACGGCCTAAGCAATGCCGCCGCCCTGGGGATCACGAAAGAAACCGCTGCGCGGGCGCTTGCGGAAACGGGGCTTCCCCCGGCGATACGGGGAGAAGCTCTGACCTTGGAACAGTTTGCCGCTTTGGCGGAATATTTTCTGTACACAAGTAGCACCTGACAGTGAGGTTTGACACAGTTTTTTGGCGGTTTTTTTGTACGGCTTTTTTACGTTAGCTTTTGACATTTCTATAGGTAGTATGATAAACTGAATTTATCATACAGATATGGTATATGCGCAGGCGGCGGGTCAAGTTGCCGCGAAGCGGCCAAAATGGTTGCGGGGCAGCCGTCAGGCCAATGCACGCGAACCATGAGTCCGGGAAGCGGATTCATGGTATCGGGATGAAAAGCTAAAGGGAGCGGGATACTTTGGATAAGTATGAGTACAAGGTAAGAACCGAAGAGATCGGGGCGCTGATTGATAAAGGGGAATATGCCCAGGCGGTGGAGATCGCGGACGTGATAGACTGGCGGCGGGTGAAGAGCGTCATGATGTTATGCAGGATCAGCGACTTATATAAGATCAACCGCCGCTATGAAGAAGCCAAGGAACTGCTGGAGCTGGCATATGACCGTCATCCGGGAGGGCGGACGATTGTGTATTCCCTGTGTGAGCTTTCGATCAAGCTGGGGGAGTTCGTACAGGCGATCGAATACTACAAGATTTTTTCGCAGATCGCCCCCAGGGACAGCGGGCGCTATGTGTTACAGTATAAACTGTACGAGGCGCAGGAGGTAAATTTAGAAGAACGGATTGAAGTCCTGGAGGAACTCAAAGAACGGGATTATCGGGAAAAATGGGCCTATGAACTGGCTTACCTGTACCACAGGGTAGGACTTGGCACCCGTTGCGTGGAGGAATGTGATGAACTGATCCTATGGTTCGGCGAGGGGAAATATGTCATAAAGGCCATGGAATTGAAGATGCTGCACCAGCCCTTGTCGCCGGAACAGCAGGAGAAATATACCAGTCGTCTCGGAACAGAGCCGGCAGCGGCCATAGGTATGACCGTTGCCGCAGACATGGGAGCGGACGCGTCTGCGGACGGGGAGACAGGTTCCTATCAGGACGCGCATACCGATAGGGATACAGATCGGTATACGGGCAGGGATAGGACTGCGCGTGCGGCCATAGAGATGAGCGGGAGCGTGGCGGCTACGAATCGTATGGCCTTAGACAGGCGTATGGATACGGATGCGGGCAGGGACACGGATATGGACACGGACATCCAAGTAAAGACGATGGATGTGGAGAATCCATATAATACCATGAATATACAGAAAGCGCTGGCGGCAGGAATCAAAGAAATCCAGATCCAGAGAAAGGAAGAGACAACCTCTGCCGTGCAGGAAAGCGCTGGCTTGCAGAAGCCGGATACGGATTCTCTGGATGGCCTGCAGCTGGAAGCAGTGGACGAGAATCTTCTGGAAGCGGAAGAAATTCCGGTGTCCGAAGTGTTTTTCGGGGAGACGGGAGAAGTCGGGACCGTCACGGAAAAGACCAGGCCGTTCGAGCCGATTGCCCTAAAAATGCGGGAGCTGAAACCGGATACGGCACAGCTTGTCATGAACCAGCTGAGACAGGAACATACACAGGAGCCGGAAAGCGGCCCGCCGGAGGAAATCGCGGATATTCTTTCGATGGAGTCGGACGGGCAGCTCCGTATCGTACTTCCGGAAGCCCAAAGGGCGGAGAAGCAGATTACCGGACAGCTTGGCATTGAAGACATTCTGGCCGAATGGGAGCGCATGAAGAGAGACAACGAAGAGAAGCGCAAGGAAGCGGTACGCCAGAGGGTGCTGCGGCAGACGGGTGCTATGTTCACGGAATTTGAAGCCTCCATAAAGGATGAGATACGGGGAAATCCGCCCGTGGAGGAAGATCTATCCATGGAGGAAGACTTTGTATATGAGAAAGCGCCGACCGCAGGCGGCCTAGGACAAGAAGCCGCTGCCGGAGCGGAACGATCGCCGGAAGAGTCTATAGAGGAAAGGATAAGCGCAGAAGCCCTGCCGTCCGAAGGGCGTTCAGAAGAAGAGCGTTTGGAAGCGGTTTCCGGCGAAGATCCGAAAGCGGCAGAGGAGGAGCAGGGGGAAGTTTTTCCGCGAAGCCTGACGAAGGAAGAAAAAGAACTGTATGCGCCTTATATTCAGAGCAAGTCGGCAAGGGAGCGGCTGGTGACGGCGATTGACAATATCAGCATGGCGGCGTATACCGGAAACCTCCTGGTTACCGGAGAGGAAGGGATGAATACCCTGACCCTTGCCAAGAACATGATCCAGGAAGCGCAGAGGAACGACAGCAGTTTTTCCGGAAAGGTGGCGACCGTATCCGGAGCGTCCTTGAATAAGCAGGAAGTCTCCTCCATTTTGAAGCATTTTGAGAACGGGGCGCTGATGATCCGGCAGGCTTCCGGGATGAACCGGAAGACAGCCGAGAGTCTTGCGAAAAGCCTGGAGCAGGAATCCATAAGCATCATCGTTGCAATGGAGGATACGAAAAAAGCCGCAGACAGACTGCTGGAGGAATATCCGCAGTTAGAAACCTGTTTTACGGCACGGATGGACGTGGAAGCGTTAAGCAATGACGTTCTGGTGAAATTCGGAAGAAAATATGCCAGGGAGAACGAGTTTTCCATAGATGAAATGGGGATCCTTGCCTTACATACCCTGATCGAAGAGCGGCAGACCAGCGAACATGTGGTGACGGTGATGGAAGTCAAAGAAATCGTGGATGAAGCCATCGCCCGGGTGAACCGGAAGACCGTCGGACACTTCGTGGATATTCTGTTGGCGAAAAGATATGATGAGGAAGACATGGTGATTTTGCGGGAAAAGGACTTCATACCGGGGAGAAGATAGCGCGGCTCCGGTGTCGGGAACCGTTCCGAAACAAACCCACCTCTTAGCGGCCTGTTTCCGCCGATACTTTGCCGCAAAAAAGCTTACATAGCCCATGATGCCCGTTTTTTTGCCGCCTGTTCTGACGAAAACCGTTCGCTTATCGGCACAAGTGATTCCGCAACATTTCCTAAGATACGCTGGGCAAAGAAAAGGGGGATGAGAAAATGGCAAGGACAAAGGTATTTATTTCCGAAATGGATCAGTACCTGTTTGCGCAGGGAACGCATTACGATATTTACCGGAAGCTGGGGGCGCACTTGTCGGAAGAAGACGGGGTGCAAGGTGTTTTTTTCGGAGTCTGGGCGCCCAACGCAAGAACAGTTCATGTTATCGGAACTTTCAATGGTTGGAACGAAACTTCCCATGAAATGAAAAAACTGGGTTCCGGTGGGATCTGGAAGCTGTTCGTGCCGGGAGCGGAGGAAGGGAACCTGTATAAATTCCTGATTACCGCCCCGGATGGACGCAAGCTGTACAAAGCGGATCCTTTTGCCAATCAGGCGGAGTACCGTCCGGGAACGGCTTCCGTCGTCGCGGATCTGTCCGCTTTTGCCTGGACGGACGGCAGATGGATGAAGAACCGTGACGACAAGGACATCCACAAGGAGCCGATGGCGGTCTATGAATGCCACATCGGTTCGTTCATGAAGCACCCGCACGGCCAGGACGGCTTCTACAGCTACCGGGAATTTGCGAAGCGTATCGTGGACTACCTGCAAGAGATGAAGTACACCCATGTGGAACTGATGGGGATTGCGGAATATCCGTTTGACGGTTCCTGGGGCTACCAGGTGACGGGCTATTACGCGCCCACCTCCCGCTACGGCTCACCCAAGGACTTCATGTATCTGGTGGATCAGCTGCATCAAGCCGGGATCGGAGTGATACTGGACTGGGTTCCGGCTCATTTTGCCAAGGATGCCCATGGACTGGCGGAGTTTGACGGGGAGTGTGTTTTTGAACATCCAGACCCAAGGCGGGGGGAACATCTGGACTGGGGAACGAAGATCTTCCATTACGGAAAAACGGAAGTCCAGAATTTTCTGATCGCCAATGTCCTGTACTGGCTGCGGGAATTCCATGTGGACGGGATCCGTGTGGACGCTGTGGCGTCTATGCTGTATCTGAATTATGGAAAAAATGACGGACAATGGCTGCCGAACCCATACGGGGGCAAGGAAAATCTGGAAGCGGTCGCCTTCTTTCGCCATCTGAACTCTGTCGTGCGCGGAACCTATCCCGGCTTCCTCACCATAGCGGAGGAATCCACTGCCTGGCCTCATGTGACCAGCGACATCCAGAGCGGGGAAGGGCTGGGATTTTCCTTGAAATGGAACATGGGCTGGATGCACGATTTCTGCGAATATATGAAACTGGATCCGCTGTTTCGCAAAGGCTTCCACCATGCCCTGACCTTTGCCATGAGCTACAATGCTTCGGAGAACTATATCCTGCCCCTTTCCCATGACGAGGTGGTGCATTTGAAATGCTCCATGCTGAATAAAATGCCCGGCAAGAAAGAGGATAAATTTGCCAATCTGCGGGTGGGTTACACGTATATGTTTGGGCATTCCGGCAAGAAGCTGCTGTTCATGGGGCAGGATTTCGGGCAGGAAAGGGAATGGAGCGAGTCCCGTGAAATCGACTGGTTCCTGCTGGGCGAGAAATCTCACAGAGAGCTGCACGATTATGTGAAAGCCCTTTTGAAGCTGTACCGTTCTCATCCTTGTCTGTATGAAATCGACAACAGCTGGGATGGGTTTGAATGGATGAACGCGGACGACGGGGAGCGCAGCACCTATGCCTTTGTGCGCAGGGGGAGCGCCGGAACGGGCCTGCTGTTCGTACTCAACATGACTCCTATCCTGCGCGAGGGATACCGGGTGGGCGTACCCGGGGGCAAGAAGTACTGCCTGGTACTCAACAGCGACGAGGAACGCTTCGGCGGGAACGGCAACGAGATTCCGGCAGTCATCGCGGCCGAGGCTCAGCCTTACCACTATCAGGATTATTCGGTCTGTTTCGACCTGCCTCCTTTTGGGGCGGCGGTGTTTGCGTTCTAGGACATGCGCCAGCCGCTTCCATACGGAGCGGTAACGTCGGATGTGTAATGGGTTAAGAAACAGGAGAAACAGGCCGATATAAAAGGTGAGTGCCGCAGGACGGCGCTCACCTTTTCGTAAACCTACCGGGAACGCGTTCCTATTATCTGGAGAGAAACGGCATGAAGATTACGTTTGACCAAGGTCTGACTGACGGCAGTGACAAAAATACCTCCCTCAAAGCCGAAGCTCCATCCAGAAGCAGCAGGCGGGCGGATTCCGCTTACGGGCAGGCCGTCGCTTTTCAGGTGGATTTTTTCCGGGATGATGGAGGAAAGGACATCCATGGAGGAATCATAGAGCAGAGCGCCAATCGCGGAGGAGCCAGCCATGGCGGAAAAACGGCTGGGAAATCCATAGAGGAACTCCAAAATGAAATAGGGGCGAGAAACGCGCAGGTATTGCAGGACTATATGACAGTGATGTCGAATACCATGTCACAGGAGGATTTTGCGAAGCTGGAAGAGGACGGGTTCCGGTTTGAGAATCTGGAACCGCAGGAAGCGGTGACGATTGTAGACCGGATCAAGGTGGAACTGGCCCGCTCCGGGGAAGAGGTCGCCGGGTATACGGACGAGGTGGATATGGAAACCTTGCGGAAAGCGGTGGGCAGCGAGGGCCTGGCAAGAATGATCGCCGCGCGGTTTCAGCAGGCGGATCTTCCTCTGACGCCGGACAATGTGAAGAAGACCGTGCAGGCGGTGCAGATGGCGTCCGGTCTGAAAAGCCCGGACGACAGGGAGTACCGCTATATGATAGAGAATCGGATGAAGCCGCGGATCCGGGATTTTTACCTGGCGCAGAACAGCGGGGTATCTGCGGGACACGGGAACGCGGCATATTCCTACTATGCCGGGGAAGTGGCCGGCTATTATCTGAAGGGAGCGGAGCCGGAGCTTTCGGAAGCACTGGAAGGGCAGATCGAAAAAGCGATCCGAAGCTACGGATTCGAAGCGACTCCGGCGGCAAAAGAAGCCGGGAAGTGGCTGGTGGAAAATGCCCTGCCTTTCACGAAGGAGAATCTGGAAAGCTACCAGGAACTGACGTCAGTGCCATTTCCGGTTTTTCAGGAACAGGCGATCCGCGCGGCAACGGCAGCGGTTTTGGAGGGGGAAGAACCGCTTTCCGGGAAGCTGGCGGTTTCGGAGAACTTCTATGAAAAAGCCGCAAGATCGTGGAAAGAGCTTCTCGGGGAAACGAAGATACGGCAGCTAGAAGCCAGAAGACAGCTGGAAGAAGTCCGTCTGCGCATGACGGCGGAGGTGAATGTAAAGCTGCTGCGCAGCGGATTCTCCATTGATACCGCTCCCATGGAAGACTTTCTGGAAGCCTTGAGACAGGCGGAAGAGGAAGTGGCGAAGATCTATTTTCCGGCGGCGGTTTTTTCGGAACAGCTTACTTTGGAGCATTCAAACGGCGCGGTCGCCAAATATCGCCTCTATCATAGAACCTGCGAAATGGTCGCGCAGATTCCGGCTTTTCCGGCACAGATCCTGGGGAAATGGGCCGTGCGTGCGGAAGCCGGGTCGTTCGGGCAGTTCCATCGGGAAGGGGCGGCTCTGCAAGGAGCCTTGCGCAAAGCGCAGGAAACCTATGAGACGCTGATGACGGTTCCAAGAAGCGACATGGGTGACAGTATTCGGAAAGCCTTTGGAAACATAGATGAGATCTTGACCGGACTGGCTCTCCCCGGTACGGAGCAGAACCGGAAAATCGTGAGGATTCTGGGATATAACCGCATGGAGATCAATGCCGAGAACATTGAGAAGGTACGGGAAGCGGATACCCTGGTGAAACAGGTGACGCAAAAAATGACGCCAGCGTCAATACTCAAAATGATCCGCGACGGCGTGAACCCCCTTACCCATACTTTAGAAGAGCTGGACACCTATTTTTCCTCGCTTCCGGAGGAATATTCCGCACAGGCGCAGGATTACAGCCGTTTCCTGTACGGGCTGGAACGGCAGGGAGGGATCACGGCGGAGGAACGCGCGGCGTACATCGGGGTCTACCGCCTGCTCTACCAAGTAGGGAAAGACGATCAAGCGGCAGTGGGCGCGGCAGTGGGCGCACAGGCGCGGATGAATTTCGCTTCCTTGCTGTCGGCGGTCAGGAGCAGGCAGCACAAAGGCATGGACATAGAGGTTTCGGACGCTTTGGGCGCTCTTTCCGACCTGATGGAAAAAGGGGTCTCCATCACCGAACAGATCACCCAAGGATACGGAGCGCAATGGAAGGAAGTCCTGACGCAGATGTTAGAAAACAAAGAAAGCCAGGAAGCCTGCCGCCGTCAGCTGCTTGCCCAGATCCGCCAGGCGGCGGAAACGGAGCAGGAATGTATTTCCATGCTGAGCCGGGGAGAGATCCCGCCTACGGCGGAAAATCTGCTCGCCGCCCAAGGACTTTCTTCCCGCCAGGGAAATGTATTTCAAAAACTGTCCCATCGGCGGATACTAGAAGCGGCAGCAGTGCCGGGAGCGGCTGAAAATCAGGCCTCCGCTGCGGACAGCGCTTCCACAGGCGAAACCGGCGCGGCAGCGGCAGAGAATATCTGGGAAAAACTGGACGAACCGGTCGGAAGAGAAACGTTCCGGTCGGCGTATCAGGCGATGCTGGGGCAGATGGAACAGGAAATGGAAGAAGCTACTTTCCGGGAAACCTCCTCTCTTGACGTGAGGGAGCTTCAGCTGCTCCATAAGCAGCTGCACCTTGCGGGGAACCTCGCAGGACAGGAGGAATACCATCTTCCGATGTACTTTGGCGAAGAACTGACCATGGTGCGCCTGATCGTGCGTCGCGACACGCAGGAACGGGGAACCGTCAGCATTTCGATAGGCGGCGCGGCAACGGGGCAGGCCGTAAGGGAGCAGCCAGGCGTTTTGTCGGAGCGGCGGACTGTCGGGGGATGGCCGGATACCTCATCGCAGCGGCGGGGCGCGAGGGAACAGGCGGCGGGCGACGACGGACGGATCGAGGGGAGATTTACGCTAAGCGGAGGCAAGCTGAGCGGATATTTAGCGGGAAACCACGAAGAGGCGGTTGGGGAACTGACCAGAATCGCCGATATATTTTGTGAAAACGCGTCAAAAGAATGGGAGGTGGCTTCCGTTCAAATTATACAGGGCAGCTTGCGGGAAAGAGAGCCGCAACGCAGGGCGGACGCAGCCACGGCGGAACCTGTCGGGGCGGAACTTTACCGGATCGCCGGAACTTTCTTGCGGACGGTACAGAATGTGCGCCAGAGCGCACGGATAGGAGCAGGATTTCATGAGAATCAATTATAATGTATCCGCGATGTTGTCCAATAACGCACTGTCAACGAATGATGATCTGCTTTCCAAATCCATGGAAAGGCTGTCTTCCGGCTTGAAGATCAACCACGCAAAGGACAATCCGGCGGGACTGGCTATGGGGAAACGCATGAACGCCCAGCTAAGGGGGCTGTCTGTCGCAGCGGGCAACGCCAGTGACGGCGTTTCGGTGGTGGAAACGGCGGATGGGGCCTTGGCGGGGGTTTCCGATATACTCAGCCGGATGAAAGAGCTGACCGTAAAGGCGGCGACCGGGTCTGTAACCGACGACGACCGGGAGATCATCCAAGAGGAAATCCAGCAGCTGAAAGAGGAAATCACCGCTATTTCCAAGCAGACACAGTTTAACGGAAAATCTTTGCTGAACGGAGAATTTGAGCGGAAAGGCTATACCAATGAGAAAGCGCTGAAAGTCAGCTATTACAGCGATGAAGTCCAGGAAAAGGTCTACACCATAAACAGCCTTACCGTGAAAACGGAAACAGATGCGGACGGGAAGTCTGCCGGAAACAAGACGGTGGACATGGCCAACGGGATTTCCCTGGGGAGCGGCTTCCCATCCGATGTGAAGATTTCTGGTGTCAAAGATCAGATCGTGACCCTCCGGGGCGGCGACGGCTTTGAGATGAAACTGGATCTGACGAACGCGGACGCGACGACTTATACCGCCGTAGAGGTGGACGTCACCGGAATCGGCGCCATGCGTCTGCAGATCGGCGCCAACGAGGGTCAGATTCTGGAAGCGGATATTCCGGCAGTTTCCCTGCGGAATATGGGTATGGAAAGTCTGGATGTCAGCACACAGGAAAAAGCTTCCAAGGGGATTTCCCAGGTGGACGGCGCGGTGGAATTCATTAACCATGTCAGAAGCAAGCTGGGATCCTATCAGAACCGTCTGGAATCCACAGCCGGAAGCCTGGAGTCTTATCAGGAAAGTATGACGGCGGCTTATTCCAGACTCATGGACGTGGACATGGCGGAAGAGATGACGAAGTATACCACCTATCAAGTGCTGACGCAGGCGGGTACTTCTATGGTTGCCCAGGCCAACGAAAGCCCTTCTAAGGTGCTGCAGCTCCTACAATAAAAAAAGGGGCAGGCAGTTTGATTTTGAATTTCAGATCGCTATCTGGCAGGCAGCCCCCGCGAAATGATGTGACCATGGATCTGGTCGGTCTTTTGCGCAAAATCACAAGGACAGTGTGCGCAAAGCCGCCCTTTGGCCTTTTTGCGAAATGTCGTCAGCTGTTCTTGCGAAACATGGCAGGTACAGCTTGTGTGCGTAAACTTCCATCCGGCTGCTTCTGCCGGATAGGGTCGATTGTTTCTGCTGGATCGTGACCATTTCAGAAAGGTGGGCGGACATGACCCAAGAATGCAAAAAGGAGTTCACTTTGCGGATCGCGCAGGCGAATCCCACCGGACTCGTCGTCATTTTATATGAAATGGCGCTCTGCTATCTCCAGGAGGGGAAAGAAGCCCGCAGTCTCGGTGACGGCGCCGCCTTCCGGGAAGCGAACCGCAAGACGAGAGGGTGCCTGAACGAGCTTCTGTCTTCCCTGCATCTGGAGTACGAGGTGGCCGCCAATCTGTGTCGGCTATACCGCTACTGTCTACAGCGGCTTGCCTACAGCGAGGCGCTGGGCGATAAAGCGGCTTTGGAAGAAGTCGAGCGGATCCTCCGCAGGCTCCAGGAAGCCTACGCGCAGGTCGCGGCACAGGACAAAAGCGCCCCGGTCATGCGCAATACCCAGGCCGTATATGCAGGCCTGACTTATGGTAAGAATACCTTAACTGAAAACATGGCTGACCAAGGAGCGAATCGGGGAATCCGGATATGACTTTGCCGGAACCCTCTCCGTTTCCAGCGTGAGCAGCTGCGACAAGTGCCGGTAACGTTTCTGCAGAGCGTTGATCTCGTAAATGTAGCAGTCTATCATATCCTCATCCACCGCATTGTCAAAGCCCGCGTAGGCGATCTCGAGCGCTATGCGGGTTCTTTTCAGATCCTCGCGAAGCGTAGGCGTCGCCAGGTCTTCTCCGATGGCCGTCTCTCCGTAATTTCGGTGATAGCATATCTTCATATTTATAACCATGCTCCTTTCCAAAGTCTGGAGACTTTGTGCGTAGCACAAATCTCTGGTGGAAAGAATGCAATTCTTTCCACCTTACTCCTGTCTGCCCGTCTTAGTGGGCGCACCAATCACATATCATCTGCCATTTTCTTATCTTGATACCAGTATAGCCCACAATTCATAAATTATTCCAAGTATTTTTGCAATGGGGAGTCCATAATACTGTTTTGGTCACTGTTTGATGGGAATATTTAGAAAACAGGCTTCATAGATTGTATCAAAGGACAGGAACGGGCTTACCTCTATGGAAAAATACATCGGAATCATCTTCATCGTGGCGGCGTGTGCGGTAGCGCTGCTGATCGGCGCCTTGCGCAGGAAGTCGGAATGGCTTTTGAATCTGCTGCTTCGCGGCATCGTAGGAACCATCGCGATCTATTTTGTAAATCTTGGACTGGAAAAAGCAGGAATATATATCCACATAGGACTCAACGCGGCAACCGTTTTGACAGCCGCTTTTCTGGGATTTCCGGGGGTTGCGGCGCTTTATGGGATTGGCTTTTATCAAATGTTGTAAGAATTTCACAAAAATGATTTTTTGTGAAAAAAATGGTTGACAAGAGGAAAATGCGGAGCTATACTCTAACTATTCCCAGAAACGCAACGGAGCAGGACATGTAACTTTTATACGGCAGCGGCAGGAGCTTTGGTTTATGATTTCTGTGAAGTGATTTTCTATGAAACATTTTCATAGAAAATTACGAAATGCTTTTTTGCTACGTAGAAAGGGAGTGGTGCGGGTGAGGGTGTAAATCCGTTCATGCTATGAATGCATGGACATAAGTAGAACGGCGTTTTCCTGCGAGACGGATCCTCCGTCCGCCAAGTAAGGTCTGCCGCCTGGAACACGAAATATGTGTTCGGCGTAACGCAAATCAAACAATAAGGATGTCAACCAAAGTTGAAAAAATTGATGAAAAAGAAAAATCTTTGTTTCCGTCTTATAGCATTTATGCTAAGTGCTGTGTGTGATAGGAAGGAGATCTTATGAAGAGTCGTTATGTATTACGCAGTCTGTTTGTCCTATATCTCTTCATGATATTGGTTTTTGTTGTCGTGGGACTTGATCAGACCGGGTTTGACGGCCTACTTGAAGAAATGGAAAGAATCAAAGAATGGAAGTCCAATGGTCACTTAAAAGTCCATTTCATCCCATTTCTGTATGCCGAAGAAAAACTGTCCAATGGTCAGGGTCTAAAAGATTACTTTTACAATTTTCTATTCTTCTGGCCTATGGGGGCATTCTGTATGACTTCCGTTGCTGCCGGTTCTTTCTATAAGCGGTGGATATCCTGTTTTCTGGGTGTCGCAGTAATGGAAGTCGCACAGCACTTTTTATCGACAGGTATTTTTGATCTTGACGACATCATTGTGCGTATGGCTGGAATCACCGCCGGTATGATCTTTGTCAGAACGATTAGGCCTGTGTTTATGGAAAAAACAGGAGAGTGCCGATGTACCTAAGTTCCTGATCCGTCGTATGCGATATAGTGCGGCGGATGTGCTGGTACCTGTCATATGGCTTATCGGAAGCCATAATATACCGCTTTCGTCTATCTTTTGGCCGACACTCTTATTTTGCACCGATCATCGGTTTTCGGTAACTTGGCTGCTATGATACCATGACTGCTCCGCAGTCATGGCAAGGACATGGCCATTCGGCCGGTATCATATCCTACGGATATGATACCATGACTATCGATAAGTCAACATTCTCGTTTTTTCTGTGAAGTCATTTTCCTGTAAGGCTATTTCTATCATGAAGCGATCCATATTTGGCAATTCATCAGGCAATCCCCGCTAAGACGACTATTATGGCTGGATTTGAAAACAGGAAACACGCGAAAGGAGGTGGCGCAGTGGCGGTTTTGAGTCTTTTCTTATTGGCGGTCTGCGTATCGGACTACTCCCGGAAACGAATCCCCAACGTATGGCTGCTCCTGCTGTTTGCCGCAGGGATACTATACCGCTGGAGAAACGGCGGCTATGCGGGAGTCGGGGGATATTTCAGCCATTGCCTTTTCTTGTTTCTGCTGCTCTATCCGCTCTTCCAATTAGGAACCATAGGCGCGGGGGATGTAAAATTATTTGCCGTCACCGCCGGATACCTGCCCGGAAGAGCAGTCCTTCCCTTTCTTTTTTCCTCACTGCTGCTCGCAGGGATTTTTTCCATCCTGAAATTACGAACCATACGAAACCTCAGAGCAAGGTTCCGCTATCTTGGCTCCTACCTGGCACAGACGGCAAGAACCGGCAAATGGACGCTTTATATACCCCCGACGGACGAAAAAGGAAAAACCGGCGTCTGCCTTTCCGGCCCTGTATTGATCAGCATCCTGCTGCACATATCCGGCATTCTGCCGGACATAGGAGGTGTTTTTTGAACAACAGGATTTTAATATTCTGCGATACGGAAATAGAATATGCCCAGCAGATGACGGCGTTCCTGAAAAAGCGGAAAGAAGTGCCATGGAAGCTGCGTACTTATACCAGCGTGGCCAGCTTCTTGCAGGATGTGGATCCGGAAGGGATAGAAGTCCTGCTGGTCGCGGAAAACGCCTATACGGACGAAGTGCGGAAACTTTCAGTACTTCATACTGTCCTCTTAAATGAAAGCGGCGTCCTGCGGTGGCGTGAAGTGTGTAACGTAGATAAATATCAGCGGGCGGAAGACGTCTTCAAAGCAATTCTGAACATCTATCTGGAAATGGAGGGAACTGCCTTGCCGAAGCTGGAAGCCGGGAAGGATCTTCGTCTGATCGGTATGTACTCTCCGGTACGCAGATGTCTACAGACTTCCTTTGCCCTTACGCTGGGGCAGATGCTGGCGGAAGAATACAAGACCTTGTATCTGAATTTTGAACATTACGCAGGGATCACGGAACTGGTGCCGGACATACAGACGCGGGATCTGGCGGATCTGATGTATTTCCTGAACGGGGAGAAAGAGAAATTCCGCCTGTGGATGAAGACCATGCTGCACCGCTGCGGAGAGCTGGACTACATTCCGCCGATGAGGGCCGGGCAGAACCTGATTTCCGTCGTCGGCACAGAATGGAAAAATCTTCTACAAAGAATTGCGGAGCTTGGAGAATACGAATACGTCATTCTGGATTTAAGCGAAAATATACAGGGCCTATTCGACATCCTGCGCATGTGCGGCACAGTATTTACCCTTACGAAGGCGGACAAGCTGGCACAGAGGAAAATGACGCAGTATGAACAGGTGCTGGCATTGTACGAATATGAGGACGTCCTGGATAAGACCCATACATACAGTCTGCCGTTGTTTCGCAGCCTGCCGGAGCAGATGGAGCAGTTTACCAAAGGAGAGCTGGCGTCCTATGTAAAGGGGGTGATAGAAGATGTGGTGATCTGGAAAAGGCGTAGTGATCTGGAAAAGGCGTAGTGATCTGGAAAAGGCGTGATGATCTGGAAAAGGCGTGGTGATCTGGAAAAGGCGTGGTGATCTGGAAAAGGCGTGGTGATCTGGAAAAGGCGTGGTGATCTGGAAAAGGCGTGGTGATCTGGAAAAGGCGTGATGATCTGGAAAAAGGTATGATTATCTGAAAAAATGGGAAACAGCCGCGTATGAGCGCTTTTACCGAGCGGCAGCGGGAAATCAGCCGCCGCGCTGATTTCCTAAGAGGAAGGGGTATCTGGTTGAGAGAATATAACAGGCTGAAAGAGGAACTAAGAGATAAAATCGTAAGACGGATCGATTATACGATGGACTTGACGGATGAAGAAGTGCTTGACCGGATCGATGAAGTGTTTTTGGAAGAAATACATTCCGCCCAGACAGGTGACGTGGCAGAAGGTTCCTTCCTGCAGACCTATCCGATTGCGCTGCGCTGGAAACTGCGGCAGGAGCTGTTTCATTCTTTAAGGAGGCTGGACATTCTCCAGATCTTTGTAGAAGATGCTTCCGTCACGGAGATCATGATCAACGGAACGGATCGTATTTTTATTGAACGGGAAGGCCGCCTTCAAAGACTGGACATGAGCTTTGAGTCGGCCGAAAAGCTACAGAATGTGATTCAGCAGATTGTCGCGGGCTGTAACAGAGCCGTCAACGAAGCCTCTCCTATTGTGGACGCCAGATTAAGCAACGGAGCCAGAGTCAATATCGTCATGTACCCGGCAGCGCTCAACGGCCCGATTGTCACCATCAGACGTTTTCCGGATAAGCCGATCACCATGGAAGAACTGCTGAAAAAACAATCGCTCTCTGCCGAAGCGGCGAAGTTTCTCGAGATTCTGGTAAAAGCGAAATACAATATTTTCATCAGCGGCGGAACCGGAAGCGGCAAAACAACGTTTCTGAACGTGCTGTCGGGCTTTATCCCAAAAGAAGAACGGGTGATCACCATCGAGGACAGCGCGGAATTGCAGCTGCAAGGGCTGGAAAATCTGGTCAGGCTGGAAACGCGCAACGGCAACGTGGAGGGCTGCCAGGAAATCACCATCCGGGATCTGATCCGTTCCTCCCTCCGTATGCGCCCGGACAGGATCATTGTGGGGGAGGTCAGAGGGGCGGAAGCCATTGATATGATGCAGTGCTTAAACACCGGACATGATGGGAGCATGTCTACCGGCCACGCCAACAGCTGCGCGGATATGCTGTTTCGTCTGGAAAACATGATTTTGATGGGGATGGACATCCCTCTTAACGCCATTAAGCAGCAGATTGCTTCCGGAATAGACCTTATCGTACACTTGGGAAGACTTCGGGATAAGACCAGAAAGGTACTGGAGATCATGGAAGTGACAGGATATGAAAATGGAACGATCGGTATCAACTCCCTGTTTGTTTTTGAGGAAAGAGGGCAGGACAGCCAAGGGCGGATCTTAGGAGGCTTACAGAAGAAAGGAGAGTTCCTTCATGTGGCGAAGCTCAAAACAGCCGGACTGGGAATCTAAAAAAGATGATCCAAATCAAAAAGACTGTCACAGTAAGAAAGATTATCAGAGCGGTCTCTGGAAGCCGCAGGAGGCCGCAGTGGAAATCGCCAGAGGGTTGCTGCTGACGGCGGGGCTTGCCCATTTCTTCTACCGCAGCGTTCCGGCGTTCTTTCCCCTGTGCCTGGTCGGGGCATTATACCTAAAAAAGCGAAAAGAAGAAAAACTTTCCCGATGTAGGGCAGAACTGGTGCTACAGTTCAAAGAATGCGTCCTGTCCGTGGCGGCTTCTTTACAGGCGGGGTATGCGGTGGAAAATGCCTTTTCGGAAAGCCTGTCCGATATGCGGCTGCTTTTTGGGAGCAAGGCGGACATCTGCCGAGAGCTGGAAACCATACGCCGAGGACTGATATGGAATCTTACGATGGAAGAATTGCTTTGGGACTTTGGGAAGAGAAGCCATACGAAGGAAATCCAGGAATTTGCCGAGGTCTTTTCTATTGCAAAGCACAGCGGAGGAAATATTTCTGAGATGATCCGTCACTTTGCAAAATCAATCGGGCAGAAAATCCAAGCGGAAGAAGAAATCCGTGTCCTGCTGTCCGCCAGAAAACTGGAAAAGAATGTTATGAGCTTGATGCCGTTTGGCATATTCATCTACGTGGGATTCGGAAATCCAGGCTATTTTGACAATCTGTATCATAACTTCACCGGAATCACCATCATGACAGTCTGCTTGTTTCTCTATCTAACGGCCTACTGCTTAGCGGAGAGAATTTTGAGGAAAGCGGGGGAAATCGTATAAGAATATCTTGGGAGATCAAAGACAGAAATATCCAGGAAAGCACGAAGGCGGGAATATCCGGGGAAATCAAGGACGAGAGTATCCGGGAAACCCCAAAACGGAAGCTACGGGACGAACAAGGGAACATACCGCGAAAGCGGTGGGAAAAGGGGGTGATGTAAAAAGTGTACTGGGCAGCGGCGGCGGTGGCGTGTATTTATCTGGTTTGGGGTTTTGCGTCTAGAAAAGAAAAAATCTACAGAAGAGAAAAGAACTTCACAAAAAAAGAAAAAATCTTCCTTCCTTTTTACCGCATGGCGTTTTGGCTGTACAAAAAAGCGCTGATAGGGAAGATGCCGGTTTTTCAGTCCAGGCAGATCCAGAAGTGTCTAGGGGAGTTATATCCGGGAGAAGAAGTCTCGCGGCTTCAGACCGAGTTTTATGTAAAAAAAATAGGACTGCTGCTCCTGATTTTCCTGGCGGGAACAGGAATCGCGACAGCGGAGAAAATCCGTGCGGACAGAACGAAACAGCTGTCAGACGCCGGAGTGCTGAACCGCAATGAATATCAAGACGGAGAATACTCGGTCAACATGGAAGCGCGGATCGGCGATCTTTTCCAAAAAGAACTGGAAATAGAGGTTCCGGTCAGACAGTATACCCAGGAAGAAACCAAGGAGCGGCAGGAAGAATTTTGGGTTCAGCTGTGCCGTTCTTTTCTAGGGAAGAACCTCGCTTCGGATCAAGTGACACAGGATCTGGTACTGGCGGAAGAATCCCGGGACTTTCCGTTTCTGGTGAAGTGGACCAGCAGCCGTCCGGATATCATCGGGCGTAGCGGAGAAGTTACGGAAGTAGAAGAAGCCGTGGAAGTGACTCTGACGGCAGTTGTCACCTATGAAGGGCAGGAATGGATTCATAAACTGACGGTAACGGTGGTTCCGGTTCTTAGGACGAAAGCGGAGCAGATCTCCAAAGGTTTGGAAAGTCTGCTTACCGAAACGGAAACTGCCAGCCGGACACAAGTATTTTGGAATCTGCCGTTATGGTGGCAAGGACAGCCGATCATATGGTCGGAAAAACAGGAAAACAACAGTATGTTCCTATGGGGATTAGCGGTTCTGGCTGCCGGGTGTGTCTATTTCTTTTCGGACAAGGATTTAAGTAACCGCCTGGAAGAGCGCAGAAAGAAGATGAAAGAAGCCTATCCGTTCATCGTCCACAAAATGGTTCTTTATCTGGGAGCTGGCATGACGATACGGGGCGCCTACCAGAAAATCGCGGCTCCCTATCAGACAGAGCAAGAACAGAATCAGGAGAAAGAGCAGAACAAAGCGGAGAAGAGACAGAATCAGGAGAGAGCGCAGAGCAGAGCGGAGAGGAAACAGAATAAGGCGGAGAGGAAACAGGACAAAGCGAGGAAAAAACAAAATGAGATCAGGAATCCGGCGTATGATAATATGCTTTATACCTGTCACGAACTCCAGACAGGGATTCCGGAAGGAGAGGCCTATGAACATTTTGGAAAACGCAGCGGGCTTACCGAATATGTAAAGTTCAGCACGCTGCTGACACAGAATATGAAAAAGGGTAACAGCACCCTGCTGCAAAGGCTGCAAGAGGAAGCGGAAGAGTCTATGCGCGAACGCATTCATCAAAGGAAACAGGCCGGAGAGGAAGCGGCCACTAAGTTATTGATACCGATGGTGATCATGTTGGCAGTCGTCATGATACTGATTGTCGTACCCGCGTTTTCATCCGTTGGGATATAACTTCAGGATATCTTTGTATTGTTCGTAAAAAAGCTGACCATGGGAAGGAGAAGAAGCATGTTAAAAAACTGGAAGGATTTTCTGGAAGAAGAGGAAGGGATGGGAACCGTGGAAATCATTCTGATCATCGTGGTTCTGGTCGGGATCGTCATTATCTTCAAATCGCAGATCACGGAACTGGTGGAGTCTATTTTTTCTAAAATAACATCCCAAACAAATAAAGTATGAAATAAGTGTCCTAAGCCGGTTCCAATAGGAATCGGGGTTTCCATCATCCATGCACATAGAAGGGAAAACTCCAGCCAGGAGTGAAATCTTCGCAATGAGTGCAATGACAGTTCCAATCTCCACCATAAACATACAGGGCTAATTTACAAAGGGATGTTTGTAAACGAATCAAAGATTCGGAGAGGGTTAGCGGCGGTGAAAAAATTTCCGTACATTGATACAAAGCGAACGCATAGGCTCCCCGTCCATGCGGATCCAGACTGGACGAAGCCAGCTTATGCGAAGTCCATTCGTGCGGCTCCGATCCGCGCCAAGCCGCTTCGCGTGGTTCCAGTCCGTGCGGAACCGCACGGAAGTCAGCCTGAAATGTTGGGCAGCTGGCAGCAGGGGTACCTGACGGTATACATAGCCCTGTCCATGATGGTGATGCTGTCCTTGTGCCTGACGCTCGTAGAAGGAATACGCCGCAGTACCATCCGGATGGAACTGGAATGTGTCATGGACATCGGCCTGAACAGCATTCTGGCGGAATATCACAGAGAACTCTTAAATCAATACAATCTATTTTTTATAGACACTTCTTACGGGACAGGCACCCCCTCTTATTACAATACCGAAGAACATTTACAGGAATATATAGAACGAAATTTAAGCATGGAAAAAATATTCCTTTCAGAATACAGGTACCGGGATTTTCTGGCTATGGAAGTGACCGATACGCAAATTACAAAAATTTCGGTGGCTACGGATGAAAAAGGAAGCGTACTGCGCAGACAGGCAGTGGAAGCGGTCAAAGACGACATTGGCATTTCCTTTCTGGAAGAAGTGAAGCAGTGGCTGGGTAAAGTGGAGGGATATGGACTGGACAAGCGGAACATCCAAGAAGAAAAAGCAAAGATAGATCACACGATACAAGGATATGACGGCATGGAAAAACAAATCTCGGAAACAGAATGGAAAAGAGTGGATATTCAAAATCCGACGGAACGGTTGGATGGCACGCGCTCGACGGGAATTCTGGAACTGGTGTTTGAGGACACAGCCGCTTTGTCCCGCCGCACAGCGGATCTTTCCGGTACTGTTTCCGGACGTATCAAACAAGGCATTTTGAATGATGGAAACTTTAGCGAGAATGCTCCGGACAATCCTGCGGATTTCCTGCTGTTTCAAGAGTACCTGTTGCGTTACTGCGGTTATTATGGGAAAGAGCTGGAAAAAGGACAGCTAAAGTATCAGATTGAATATCTGGTTGCCGGAAAGGACAGCGATATAGAGAATCTGAAAAGCGTTGTATACCGGATCAGCGCCATACGGGAAGCCGCCAATGCGGCGTATCTGTTTTCTGATCAGGCCAAATGCGCACAGGCACAAGCCTTAGCCACAGCGCTTGCCGCCGCCATGCTGGTGCCGGAAATTGCCCCCATCCTCAAAGTATCCCTCCTGCTTGGCTGGGCATACGCGGAAAGCCTGTATGACATGAAAGTCATGCTTTTGGGCGGCAAAATACCTTTGCTCAAAAACAGTGAAACCTGGCACTATGAGATAGACTGTATTTTCCAGGAAGCGGAAGATAAAGTAACGCCCGGTACGGAAACCGGCCTGAGCTATGGAGATTATCTGCGCATTCTGCTTGGGCTTGCCGATCAGGAGATACGGACTTTCCGTTTTCTGGATGTCGTGGAAATGGATATTCGTCAGACGCCGGGCAACAGTTCGTTTCGGGCAGACGGCTGCATTGACAAGGTAGAAGCAGAGGTATTCATACAGAGCGGCTATGGTTATTCTTACAGTATCACCAGAGGGAAAGGCTACCGTATGTTAGGCTAAAAAAGATCGGCACAGAGACAAACAAAGAGCAGAAAGGAGGGCGGATAGCGGTGTCCTTTTTATGGAAAGCAAATGTGAGGAATCAGTCAACCGGCCATAGAACCAGGCTTTCTCCGATGAAAAACGTTCCCGACTGTAGCAGCCGTCATTTTACCCAAAATCAAAAAGCTTTCCGTTTATCAGATATTTCTTCAAAAACATCAAGGGATAAAATTTCCATAAAAAGGATACCTCTATCCGTCTTCCGAAAACGGAACCATGCTTTACAGGCCAGCATGACGGTGGAAGCGGCGGTCGTACTGCCGCTGTTGCTCTTTTTCTTCCTGAACCTATCTTCGGCCATAGAAATGTTGCGCGTACATGGTAAGCTGGAACTGGCTCTATGGGAAACAGGGAATCGTCTGTCGGTATACAGCTATGCCTTGGAAGAAATCACAGGAAAACCTTCCGGAGAAGAAATCAGGCAGGATCCTGCCTTGTCGGAACGCCTTGCGGGAATTTTACTTTCCTATTTATATGTTAAAGATGAAGTGGTGGGTTATATAGGCAGGAAATATCTGAAACAATCCCCTGTAGCCGGCGGGGAAGACGGTTTGAATTTTCTGGAATCCTCTTTCTTAAAATCCGGTGAATGCATTCATTTAGTCCTGACCTATCAAACAGAGCTGCCGTTTCCGGTGATCGGGTTTCCGTCCTTTCGCATGGCAAATCAGTATTATGGACGCGCATGGACAGGCTATGATGTCTTGGCGGCTTCAGATCCGGAAACGAATCAGACCTATGTTTATATCACAGAAACCGGAAGCGTCTATCATGAAACGAAAGAATGCAGCCATTTGAAGCTGTCCATACAGAGCATATCATTGGGGGAGGTCGCCCGGATGACCAATACATCAGGAAGTCATTATACAGCATGCCATTTGTGTAAAAAAGAAGGCGGCGGCGATATAGTGTACATTACCACAAACGGAGAGCGTTACCATTATCTGATAGGATGTTCCGGGCTGAAACGAACGATCTACCGGATCAAACGCACGGAAGCGGCAGGATACCGGCCTTGCGGAAGATGTGGCGTCTCATCCGGCGGTGCCTGACAGATTTTTCCGCGGACAGATCCCCAAAAATGAAAGATCATCCCAGAAAGGAGGTTACATGTGGCTTATCGGCGGTACGATTCTTTTTCTGATCCTTCTTAGCGTTTTTGATATACAAAAGAGGAAAATGCCAGTTTCTCTGTTGCTTTTCGGCAGTATCTGCTCTTTATCCTGTGCCGTTTATTTTATACTGGACAAACAGCGTACCTTAGCGGAACATACGGCGGCGCTGGTTCCCGGAGTGCTTGTCCTGCTGCTGGCGTTTGCCAGCAGGAAAATAGGTTATGGAGATGGCTGGCTGCTGCTGATTCTCGGGCTTCTGTTAGGCCAGCGGGACTGTATGAACGTATTTTTAACCAGTGTCTTCCTAGCCGGCTGCACAGGCCTTGTAATGCTCCTGTTTCGCAAGGGGAAGAAGACCATTCCCTATGTTCCGTTTCTGGCAATCTCTGTCGCCCTGCTGCAGATTAAAAAGTAGCCATCCGATAAACCGGTAAGAAAGGCGGCCACCCGGTAAACCGATCAGAAAAACGGCCATCCGGCGAATCAGGTAAAGAGGAAATATCCTGAAACCAGTGTCCGTCTGGCGGACAGAGGGCGGTTTATGCAGAACAAGCACATGGTACCAGGCAGATATTTTTTACGAGAAAAGCGTATAGCACCAGCCGGGTATTCCGCACGGAAAAAGCGCATAGCGTCTCGTAGGCATTTTTCCGTGAAGGGATATTTCACAGTGGAAGCGGCGTTGATCCTGCCGCTGGTCTTGTGGGTTTACCTTTTTCTAATCAATCTCATGATCTATCAGTATGACAGATGCCTTCTGGAACAGGATACCGGAGTGGTGGCATTGAGAGGAACGCTTTTAGAGACAGCGGACAAAGGACAGATGCTGCAAGATATACAAAAAGAAATCGATGGAATTTATCAAGACAAATATGTACTCTTCCGTCCATCGCCCATGAAGATACAGTTGCAGCATGAAAAAGTCCTGGTAAGCGCGGAGGGAAGATTTCAGCCGCTACTGCCGTTTCTGCTGCCGGAGGACAGGCAAGGGGAGAAGGCGGCGGGAACACCTATGGACATCCGTCAAGGGGAACGGTGGGCCGCAGAAGCCGCATACGAAAACAACACAATATCGCCGATGTTTTTTATTCGTACCTATAGGAAACTCATGAATCGGAAAGGAGCGTAAGATGTTGAAGACAGAATTTGTCAGAATCCTTAATTGCAATTACGAAAGAATCCTATTGGATCAAAAACCGGAAGAAAATAGGTATCAATACTGTATCCTGAGCCGGGGAGGGCTGAAAGGTCTGCTGCCCTGTAGTCTGCGGTATATGGATGGCTCCTCCTATCTTTATTATGACATTTCTTCCACGCAGAATGTCGCTCAGCTTTACGGTGACAGAACGATTTCTCGAAGCTGGATGAAGGATTTCTTGTGGAGCATGAAACAGGTACATCTGGAATTGGGGCGTTTTCTTATGGACGACCGTAATTTATTGTGGTATCCGGAACAGATCTTTCAGGATCTGGACAAGAATGATTTCTTTTTTCTTTATATCCCTTATTATGAGGGAGAATGTGGATTTTCTAAGCTGATAGAATACTGGGTGGAACATATTGATTATGAAGATGATGCTTTGGTGGAATATATTTATAAAATGTATGAGCAATATGATCTGCTCGGAACGATTTATTTGGAAGAACAGATCTATGAGGATGCTAAAATGCTGGAAACCGAGAAATTGTCGAAAAACATTCCAGAAATCGTGCGAAGCCGGGCCGAGGAAGCAGCGGCCAGAGACTTTGTCTCTGGCAAGAAAGAATCAGCCGCAGTCTTGGAGGAGGCTCACAAACAGCTGAAAGCTTTTCAGGAGGAAAAAGGCGGGGATACCTCCGAAACGGGAAAAGCGACCAAAAAAGGATTCAGGAATCTGCTGGAAAACCGCAGGAACAGACAAAAAGCGGAACGGGAATCCTTTCGGCAGGAAGTACAGCAGATGATGAGCAGCGAATATGCGGTCTGTGAGGAACATGCATATCAGAACAAAAATTATGGCAGGACAATCTATTTGGAAGAAACGCAGGAGCAAGAGGAAATCGAAAACAAAGCAAAGATGGCTCCTAGGCTCTATCACAAAGATGGTACGGTTACAGAAATTACCAAGACGCCGTTCCTGATCGGAAAGAAACAGGAAGAAGTAGATTTGTGTCTGACGGAAAAGTTTATCAGCAGAATACATGCCAAAATCGTGAGCGAGAATGACGGAATCTATCTGGAAGACCTGAATTCCACAAATGGTACCTTCAAAAATGGCCTGCGCATGAGACCCTATGAAAAGAAAAAGTTGGAACCAGGAGATGAAGTAAGGTTCGGAGGACACAGCTCACTGTTTGGCAGGGAGCGCTGAACAGCAGGGTTTGCCGTGCTGGGCCGGTAAGCCGCATAGATATGAAAGCAGGAAAGGATTGACGGCAGGGGGGATTCGGTGTTACAGTATAGTTAGCCAGTCATAAGGGCAGAATGAGAGGATACAAAAAAGCTGTAATGGAAAAATATAGGAATTTCCCATTTATCAGTATGGTACTGGTAACGGCTAACGTCATGGTATACCTATTATGCGCTCTTAGCGGCAACCGGCTGTATCACGCAGGAGATCTGAGTGTATACGGAGTTGTGGCGCAAAGGGAATACGGGCGGCTCATAACGTCCATGTTTCTGCACGGAGACTTCGGCCATATCTTCAATAATATGCTGATTCTGTTTTTCATGGGAGCGATGATTGAAAAAGAGATAGGGCATATACGATACATCTTGTTCTATTTTTTATCCGGTATCGGCGCAAACTGCCTGTCGCTTCTGGTAAAAATATTCAACCATGATTCGGCTCCTTCTATCGGGGCAAGCGGTGCGGTATTCGGATTGGATGGAGTTCTGCTTTCTTTGGTATTGTTTTCCAAACATACGATACCGAGGGCGACTCCCGCCAGAGTTGGCTTCATGATTTTTTACTCTTTGTACAGCGGGTTGACGGGGCAAAATATTGATAATGCGGCTCATATAGGCGGTCTGCTTGTGGGCTTCCTGGCAGGAACGGTTATGTGCATTGCAGGACGCAGAAAACGCAATCAAAGATGAGAGGTGTCAATCTTGAACATCAATATTTATTATGGCGGAAGAGGCCTGATAGACGATCCTACGCTTTACGTGGCGAACAAGATGCAGGAAATTCTGGAAGAGCTTCGTGTCCATGTGGAAAGGTATAACCTATACGAACAGAAAAATAATATTCTTACGTTGCCTCAGACCTTAAAAAGTGCCGATGGCGTCATTCTGGCGACTACGATAGAATGGTATGGAATCGGCGGCTATATGCAGCAGTTTTTGGATGCCTGCTGGCTATACGGCGATAAAGGAAAAATAGCGAAGATTTATATGTGTCCGGTCGTAATGTCTACTACGTATGGAGAACGGGAGGGCAAAATGAACCTTGCTATAGCATGGGAAATATTAGGAGGACTTCCCTGCGAGGGTATCTGCGGATATATAGCCGATGAAGTGACCTTGGAGATAGAGGAGGCTTATACTCATATCATTGAGAAAGCGACAGAGAACCTGTATCGTGTTATCAAGCAGAAAACGCCTTCTTTCCCGGCAAGCAATCAGATCGTCAAGAAAATGATCTTGACGACCCGTAATGTTGACTTTACCCCCCAGGAAACCGAACAGCTGTCGCAATATGTATCGGACGATAGTTATGTGCGGAGACAGAAAGAAGATATACAAGAATTGGCGAGCCTGTTCCGGGATATGCTGGGAAAAGGAGAAACGGACGGGGAAGAAGAGCTTCTGACGGAATTTCGCCAAGCTTTCCGTCCGCAGCCGGAATTTCGGGCAGCGTATTCTATTATCATGGAGGATAAAAATAAAATGTTAGGGATCAAAGTAGACGGGCCGAGCTTAGAGTGCTTCTATGGAAGCCCGGAAGCTCCGGATGTAGAGATGAATCTAAGCAGAAATTCCATAGAAGAAATCGTCAACGGGCGCATGACGTTCCAAAGGGCGTTTATGTCCGGCACCATGAAGATGAAAGGGGATTTCAAGATTCTCAGGACGTTAGACCAGATATTCCGCTTTGAGGAAGCCAAATAGGGTCGGATACCGGATGGAACGGGCGGCGCTTTGACGACTGTGAACCCGTTTTCCGCCGCGTCAAGCGTGGCTGCCGCCGCGAACCTGGGCAAAAACTTTGCTTTGTGAGAAAGGATGGTGGATGAGGAATGAAGAGGACAGACTGTATTTTTTGTAAAATCGCGAAAGGAGAGCTTCCGGCCAGGGTGTTATATGAGGATGAAGATTTCCTTGTAATAATGGATCAGGCGCCGGTTACGAAAGGACACGCTTTGATCCTGCCGAAAGAACATGTGGAAACTCTATATGAACTGTCGGATGAGATGGCGGCGGAAGCCGTTGTGCTGGCAAAAAGAATGATCGTCAGGATGAAGGAAAAACTGCAATGTGACGGGTTCAACATCCTGCAGAATAACGGAGAAGCGGCAGGGCAGACCGTGCCTCATTTTCATATGCATTTGATTCCCAGGTATCAGAATGACGGACAGGACGTTCGGCTACAGCCTGACAGCCTGGCGGTGGCGGAACTGGATTCCGTATGGAAGAAGATTAAATAATGGAAGGAAACGGTAGGTGGGAGCAGCTATGCGGATCATGGAGGTAAAGACAGTCACGCGAAGTGTTAAGGATATGTGCATGGAAGCCAACTATTTTCTGTCTGAGGATATGAAAGAAGCGCTTCAAAAGGCGGCGAACACAGAAAAAGCTCCCTTGGGCAAACAAATCCTGAACCAGCTTTTGGAAAACCTCAAAATAGCCGAAGAAGACGCGATCCCGATCTGCCAAGATACCGGTATGACCGTTGTCTTTTTGGAAGTAGGGCAAGAAGTTCAGTTTCGGGGCGGTTCTGTGGAGGACGCGATTCAAGAAGGTGTTCGGCAAGGCTATCAGGAGGGGTATCTGCGTAAATCAGTGGTGAAAGACCCGATTGTACGCGAAAACACCCAAGACAACACACCGGCGGTAGTTCATTATACCATTGTGCCAGGAGAGCAGATCACCCTTACAGTCGCGCCCAAGGGATTCGGCAGTGAAAATATGAGCCGCGTATTCATGCTAAAGCCTGCGGATGGGATAGATGGAGTAAAAGACGCGGTTCTGGCCACGGTAAAAGAAGCAGGATCCAATGCCTGTCCTCCTATGGTAATAGGGGTAGGAATCGGCGGAACGTTTGAAAAATGTATGCTGATGGCAAAACGCGCTCTCACCAGGCCCGTCCACGTGCGTTCACAGATCCCCTATGTCCGCGAACTGGAAGAGGAACTGCTTCGGCAGATTAATGCTTCCGGAATCGGACCCGGAGGTTTAGGAGGTACGACCACGGCCTTGGCGGTAAACATTGACACTTACCCTACTCATATTGCGGGTCTGCCGGTTGCGGTCAATATCTGTTGCCACGTGAACAGACATGTGACGAAGGTACTTTGAGGCTTTGTGATGACGTGGATCTTGCGCCGGTTGCCACGTGAACAGACAGGTGACGAGGTACTTCCAAGAATCGTGTCTGGAAGTTTGAAAGGCTGGTCATAGGAATGGAACGATTTATTCAGGTACCGTTTCGCGAGGAAGACTTAATGTCCCTACAGACAGGCGATTGCGTATATCTTACGGGAACCATTTATACGGCGCGGGACGCCGCACATAAACGGATGCAGGAAGCTTTGGAAAAAGGCGCTGCGCTGCCTTTGGAAATAAAGAACAGCGTGATCTATTATATGGGCCCTTCTCCCGCCAGGCAGGGAAAGGCGGTCGGTTCCGCCGGGCCGACTACCGCAGGACGAATGGACAGGTACACTCCGGCATTATTGGAACTGGGGCTGAAAGGCATGATCGGGAAAGGGAGGAGAAGCAAGGAAGTGAAAGAAGCCATTGTCCGTAATAAAGCCGTCTATTTTGCGGCCGTGGGCGGGGCGGGGGCTTTGCTGTCAAAGTCCATTCTCTCTTCCGAAGTGCTTGCCTATGGCGACCTTGGCACGGAGGCGATATACAGGCTGGAAGTAAAAGATTTTCCCGTGATTGTCGTGATCGACGGAAACGGCCATGACCTGTATGAAACGGCGGCGCAGCAATACTGCGCAAGAGCATAAAAACAAGAAGGATCCTTTGTTTGTACGCCCGCTCAAGGCGCCTGACAGGACAAAGCGGGCAGATGGGAGTACTCGTGAACCGTATAATTGTCATATTGCTGAGACTCTTTCTGAAAGTTCCGGCGTATCTTTGCGGAATCCGCAGGCGCGGAAGACAGAAAAATTACAGCGTCGAGAATGCTTACGCTTATATCAAAAAAATTACGAAAGATGTCAATCGTGTGGGCAGAATAAAAGTGGAAGCCTATGGGGAGGAAAATATCCCGAAAGAAAACGGTTTTGTCTTCTTCCCGAATCATCAGGGGCTTTTTGACGGGTTGGTATTTTTAGATTCCTGTTCCGCTCCGTTTTCCTTTATCATCAAGAAAGAAGTCAGCAATGTGATCGTCATCAAGCAGGTGCTGAAGGCGCTGCGGTCGATCCCGATCGACAGGGGCGACATCCGTCAGTCCATGCAGGTCATCAACCAGGTGGCTGAAGAAGTGAAAAAAGGAAGGAACTTCTTGATTTTTCCGGAAGGAACAAGAAGCAAGCAAGGAAATAAGCTATTGGATTTTAAGAGCGGGGCGTTCAAAAGTGCCGTAAAGGCGAAATGCCCCATTGTACCTTGCGCATTAATAGATTCTTTCAAACCTTTTGATGAAAGTTCCGTCAAGCCGGTGACGGTTAAGCTGTTTTATTTGCCGCCGCTGTATTATAAGGAATATATGGGTATGAAGACAGTGGAAATTGCGGCATTGGTGAAACGGCGAATTGAGGAAACCATTGCGGAGCAGGAAACGGCATGATGGCTGTGCCGCAAATGCGTGAAGCCGATGTGGCGGTATACGAGAGCCTTGCCCCAAGCTTACGGAGGAGCTTCGCGGAGAGTGAATTGCGTCAGAAAAAATGTTTTGGAAAAGATTCAGAAATAAGCAAAATACGGATTGACAAATGAAATAGCCTTCGGTATAATAACACTTGCCTTAGGATTCAGGTTAAGGAGAAATACTCAAGAGGCTGAAGAGGCGCCCCTGCTAAGGGTGTAGGTCGTTTACGCGGCGCGAGGGTTCAAATCCCTCTTTCTCCGTTCACTGCCGGCAGGATATGCTCTATCGTGGAATATCTTCTAGTGCGTTTTCATAGAATGTATTCTAATATAGGATGTACCCTAAAGGTATTTTTCGCCCTGTTCAGCATCCGGGCAAGTGGCGGAATCATGTGATCATTTTTGTGACAGTATGTAGCTTTATCGGTAAGGCGGAAAAGTACATATGGCGCAAGAATAAAAAAGTAAAAAAAATTTTGAAAAACCTGTTGACAAAGGGCAGGGGGCATGGTAAGATGTCAGAGCTGCGGCTGAGGAAGCGGCAGGCGGACCTTGACAACCGAACAGCAACGCAGGCCTGAAAACCCGGCATGCGCCCGCGAGGGGCGCGTGCGGGAAGAAGAAGAGCGCGCGGCAGGGAGGGAGCGGCCTGGCGCGCGCGCGGCCCCCCGTCCTGCGGGGGGCGGCAGAAGGAGCGCGCCCGGGGAGCCGGGCGGGCGACCGCAGCGGAAGGCCAGAACATGAGAGTTCGATCCTGGCTCAGGACGAACGCTGGCGGCGTGCCTAACACATGCAAGTCGGACGGGGCGGGGCAGAGATGCGCCGCCCAGTGGCGGACGGGTGAGTAACGCGTGGACAACCTGCCCCGTGCAGGGGGACAACGCCCGGAAACGGGCGCTAATACCGCATGGGCGCGCGGGGCCGCATGGCCCTGCGCGGAAAGGGGCGGCGCTGCCGCCCCGGCACGGGAGGGGTCCGCGTCTGATCAGCCAGTTGGCGGGGCAGCGGCCCACCAAAGCGACGATCAGTAGCCGGCCTGAGAGGGCGGACGGCCACACTGGGACTGAGACACGGCCCAGACTCCTACGGGAGGCAGCAGTGGGGGATCTTGCACAATGGGGGGAACCCTGATGCAGCGACGCCGCGTGGGTGAAGGAGCGTTTCGGCGCGTAAAGCCCTATCGGCAGGGAAGAAGAGGCCCGCAGGGGCCGGACGGTACCTGGCTAAGAAGCCCCGGCTAACTACGTGCCAGCAGCCGCGGTAATACGTAGGGGGCAAGCGTTGTCCGGATTGACTGGGCGTAAAGGGAGCGTAGACGGCCGCGCAAGTCCGGAGTGAAAGCCCGGGGCGCAGCCCCGGGACTGCTCTGGAAACTGCGGGGCTGGAGCGCCGGAGAGGCAGGCGGAATTCCTGGTGTAGCGGTGAAATGCGTAGATATCAGGAGGAACACCGGCGGCGAAGGCGGCCTGCTGGACGGCGGCTGACGTTGAGGCTCGAAAGCGTGGGGAGCGAACAGGATTAGATACCCTGGTAGTCCACGCAGTAAACGATGATTACCAGGCGCCGGGGCGCGCAGAGCGGCCCGGTGCCGCAGCCAACGCGCTAAGTAATCCGCCTGGGGAGTACGTCCGCAAGGATGAAACTCAAAGGAATTGACGGGGACCCGCACAAGCGGTGGAGCATGTGGTTTAATCCGAAGCGACGCGAAGAACCTTACCCGCCCTTGACATCCCCCTGACGGGCCCTCAGCGGGGCCCTCCCGGAAGGGCAGGGGAGACAGGTGGTGCATGGTTGTCGTCAGCTCGTGTCGTGAGATGTTGGGTCAAGTCCCGCAACGAGCGCAACCCCTGCCCACAGTAGCCAGCGGGAGAGCCGGGCACCCTGTGGGGACTGCCGGGGAGAACCCGGAGGAAGGCGGGGACGACGTCAAATCATCATGCCCCTTATGGGCGGGGCCACACACGTGCTACAATGGCGCGGACAGAGGGAGGCGAGGCGGCGACGCGGAGCGGACCCCGGAAAAGGCGCCCCAGTTCGGACTGCAGCCTGCAACCCGGCTGCACGAAGCCGGAATCGCTAGTAATCGCGGATCAGAACGCCGCGGTGAATACGTTCCCGGGTCTTGTACACACCGCCCGTCACACCACGGGAGCCGGGGATGCCCGAAGCCGGTGGCCCAACCGCGAGGAGGGAGCCGCCTAAGGCAGGCCCGGTGACTGGGGTGAAGTCGTAACAAGGTAGCCGTACCGGAAGGTGCGGCTGGATCACCTCCTTTCTAGGGAAGGGGAAGTAGGGGCTGCGTTGCTGTCCGGCTGTGGAGGCCGCGGCACAGGGGGGGAGGCCCCCGTGTGCCGGAGAGAAGGATCCTGGCGGCGATGCGCCGGGGGGGCACACCCGTACCCATCCCGCACACGGCAGTGAAGGCCCCGGCGGCCGACGGTACTGGGCCGGAGACGGCACGGGAGAGCAGGAGGCCGCCAGGAGATTCTTTGTAA
>JAISOV010000031.1 GCA_031275405.1 Clostridium sp.
CCACCAGGAGCCTGCCTTCCGCGTCCTCCCCTCCGGCTTCCGCCTCCACGATCCGCAGCAGGACCTCATAGTCTTTCTCAGGCAGCGCGTACCCGGGCTGCGGCTCTTTCTCCATGACCCGGAAGACCACTACCCTCTGGCCGGAGGCCGCCACGGCCGCCATCCCCACGGCGGAGCTTTTCCCGTCCGCCAGGCAGGCCGCGTCCAGCTTCCTCTGGAAGACCTGGGCATACTCCGGCTCCCCCTCAGGGAAGCCGAACAGGGCGCGGCAGCCTAAAAGCAGCAGAATAGCCGCCAGGACATCCAAGACTTGTTTCACCATAAGATTTTTCTCATACCCTTTCCCGCCCGTTTCTTTTTTTACTCCTGCCCGCCCGTTTCTTTTTTGCTCCTGCCCGCCCGTTTCTTTTTTTGCTCCTGCCCGCCCGTTTCTTCCTTTACCCTTGCCCGCCCGCTCCTTTTCCTGCCAAAAGGGTGATGTTGCCGGATGAGATCCCGGGGCCATATTTCTGATAACCAAAATTAGAATCAATCACCGCATCCACGACAGAGACCTCCTGGCCACCCACAGTAGCGCAGGGCTCAGATTCGTAATCCAAAAACAGCCAGCCTAAACTGGAGGGCCTGTTTTGATACAGATAAGCGAACAGCTCTTTCTGGATATAAACGCCCATGACGCCATACCAGGTGGCGCTGGCAAAATTCAATAACACCCTTCCATCTCCGGCGCATTTCGAGCCAAACGCTTGGGTGACAAGCTCCAGTTTCTTATCACACGAGCCGGTTACGGGCAGCTTCTTGTAAATGTCCTGAACCAAAACCGGAAAATTCCTCCCGCCAGCTGCCGGACACTCAACCATCTGGTTAATATCATCAGGCATCGACCAGGAAACCGGAGCGCCCGGGGCATGGCCGTCATTGGATAAAAGGAATACTTTGCCGCGAAGCTGCCCCAGCACGGGCAGATCAGCGGGGGCGTTATCGCCATTCGTATCGCCGGCGTTATAGCAAGGCAGCCCGCAGCTTGTGATCAGGTTTCTGATGCCTTGCTTCACTTTAGATTTTTGACCCTGATAAGAACTCCAGTCGTCAATCTGTAGTTTCATCACAACCGCTTCTTGAGGATGAGCAGATAGAAAATCCCGGACTTCCCCGAAAAGCGACTCAAGGGATTGATATTCATTCACGCCCATCCAGATGCCGATCGCGCCGTGACAAGTTACGAAACCCGAAGCCGGCGAATTTCGCAGAGTTTCTATGCTTTGTGAATTTCTCCAGTCTTTCACCTTGATCCGCACGTCCAGCAGCCGTATGCCGCCTTCCAGCTGACCGGTGATGCTGGTTTTATGGCACGCGTAAAGAGTATGCGTCCAGGCATTGAACGCCGCCGAATCATGTGTGCCGGGCAGATTGATGTCCCCGATGTTCTTCTCATCCTCAATCTCTCCAAGCCAATTTGTTTTCTCCCATTTCCATGACCGTTCTCCTTTCCGGCTTTTCGCCAATCCTTTTTTATGTTCAGCCGCGTCCTTCCCGCGCTTGTCCTATATTGGTAAGTATATCCTATTTTACAATTATTTGTCAATCTATTTTAGAAAATCAGTACCAGGCCCTCCTTCCGGCGGTTTCCGTTTTCTTTCCACGTAAAAACCCCCTATCTCACAGGCCTGCGGAGAAAGAGCCTTGCGGCTGTCTTTCTCCCGCAGCTTCCTATCAGATAGGAGGTCTGTCGGAATCTCTTGTCCTCGGGAGGAAATCCCTTATCCTCCCGAGGCCGCGTCCTGGCCGATCACGAGGATCTCTTCGTTGAGCGAAAGCATCCGGGCGTCCAGGTTCGCGACCATCCCGGCGCATTCCACCAGTTCCCGTTTGATATACTCCGGCGCGTCCCCCTCAAATTTATAGTGGATCTTATGTTCCAGGCTTGCCCAGAAATCCATGGCGACAGTCCTGATCTGAACCTCTACCTTGGTGTCCACGATCCGGTCCGACAGGTACACCGGAACCGTGATGATCATATGGTAGCTTCGGTAGCCGCTCGCCTTGGGATAGGTAATATAATCCTTGAGCGCCAGTACCTTAATATCCCTCTGTTCCTTGATCATATCGGCAATCCGGTAAAGGTCGGACGTAAAAGAACAGATAATGCGGATACCCGCAATATCGTTCACATACTTTACCATATTCTCGATCGTGGATTCATAATCATGCCGCTTGAGCTTCTTCACGATGCTTTCCGGCGTCTTGATGCGGGATTTGATGTGTTCGATGGGATTGTACTGATGAACATGCCGAAACTCATCGTTGAGGATCTCCATCTTGGTTTCCATCTGCCTTAACGCAGCATTATAAATCAGGTTCACTTCTTTCCAGCTGTCAATGTCGTCTCTGCTGTCCGCTTTTAATTCCATATCCGCTCCTTTGGTACTCCCGTTTCCAATAACACTGTCTTGAGTATAACATAAAAAATCAAAAAAATGTATATTCTTCACAAATTATTAATCCTTTTTTTAGATTGGTTGGTTATTTTTTCTTTCTGCCGCAAAGCCTTTTCCATTCCTCCTTCTTTCATGGCCCACACTCTACATCATATATATTGTATATGCATTTTTTTCTCCCATATGACCACTTTTTCAGAAGATTGTGGTATACTACACGTAAGCAAAACGGCTGCGAAGCAACCTTTGGACAAATGCCGCGAAGCGGACTTGGACAAATATGATACCAGGACTGCTCCGCAGTCATGGCAAGGGCATGGCCATTCGGCCTATATCATATCCTGCGGATATGATACCAGGACTGCTCCGCAGTCATGGCAAGGGCATGGCCATTCGGCCTATATCATATCCTGCGGATATGATACCATGGGGATCGCGAGGCAATCAGACTCCCACCGTATGTAGTCCGAGCGGGCCGCAGGGCAGCCATCAGGCGAATGCGCGCGAACCACGATCTGCGCAGCAAATTACGGTATCCCGTATGGAAAGCGTTCCTCCGCATTCCGCTTCGCCGCCCGCTTAGGAACGCAGACTGCTCCGCCGCCAGGAGGCAGCCCCCCGATACCCGCCGCTTCGCTCCTTGCGTGCCGGAAGCGGGAAAGGCTGGTCTGCGTTCAGACTCTCAAACACCAAGGAGGACTCGTCATGTTCCGTTTATGGGCAAAAATATGCAAGGACGGCCATATGCTGCGGGACACTGTCATCGCGGACGAAAGCCAGGACACCCGTACCCATAAGATCCTGCGGGGGCTGGAGGAGACCTGCCGCCGCTTCGACCTGGGAAAGCCGCTCTGGCTGGATTCCACGATCGCAGAGTTTCAGCGGCACAGGAAGGCAAGATTTTATCAGGATCATTTCATAGAGGAAATTTCTTTTGACTATCTGGAGATCCAGATCCTGGAAGAAGATCTGTGACTTGGAAGCTTTGCGGAAAAGCAAAAAAAGGGTTGACTGATCCCATCCCGCGGTGTATCATCATTTACAGGATGTAGTTTTGAATACTACTTCTTGTATAGTTCTCTTATGATCGGGTTATCCTATCTCCCAAAGGACAGAGGTCTTTTCCTATGGGCCGGCAGTTATTTTTTTTCACAGGAGGTACTTCATGATGCAGATTACGCTCAGAGAACCAGGCAGCGCCATCACCCACTTTATCGGAATGCTCATGGCAGTCTTCGCCGCCATCCCCCTGCTGGTAAAAGCGGGGCTTACTTCCGGCGGGATCCTTTCCGGCACCGATCCGAATTTTCTGGCAATGTCCATTTTCATGGGGAGCATGATTCTCCTGTACGGCGCCAGCACCGCCTATCATTCCGTCAACCTGAGCGGACGCAGCCTGCGGATTTTCCGCAAGATCGACCACATGATGATTTTCGTGCTGATCGCCGGATCTTATACGCCCGTCTGCCTGATCGTGCTGGGCGGCAGGCAGGGGTATCTCCTGCTTGCCACCGTATGGGGGATCGTAGCCTGCGGGATCCTGCTGAAAGGGCTTTGGATCCACTGCCCGAAATGGGTTTCCTCCGTCATTTACATTACGATGGGCTGGGTCTGCCTTTTTCTGTTCGGGCAGCTGTCACAGGCGCTGCCGGTCGCCGCGTTCGTATGGCTTCTGGCGGGCGGAGTGTTCTACACCGCCGGCGGAGTGATTTACGCGCTGAAACTGCCGATTTTCAACGGGAAACACAAGCTTTTCGGTTCCCATGAGGTATTCCATCTGTTCGTGATGTTCGGAAGTATCTGCCATTTCGTGTTTATGTATCTGTATGTGGCCTAGGCGCCTGTTCCGATCAGACGCCTGAAAAAGCACGCGCAGCCGTATTCAGATTTCATAGGAGTTCTCCCAGTCTTCGTTTCTCCGGTCTTCCCAGATCGCCACCGCGCGGTAGGTCTCAAAAGGCAGAAGCCTATCGGCGCATAGCCCGAAGCCCTGCGCGTTCAGCAGGGGAACCACCGTTTCGCCGCGCTTTCCGTCTGCCGATCCGGCGCTTCCGCCGCGCCCTTCATTCGCCGATCCGGTATTTCCGCCGTGTCCTCCGCTTCTTGCAAAGCCCGCGAACGTTCCTTTCCGTATCCGCGCAACCCGCCCGTCCGCCAGCACGTCAAAATCCGGCGGATAGCGGTAGCCGTCGCCGCGTAAGGGAAGCTCGTCGCCCACATGGTAGACTGCGTTCTTCGGCCGGTTGCGCAGGATGGAGTTGGTATCCGCATGGTAGTAAAAGGTGTCAAACAGCCCCACGGGCAGCGTGACCGCGCCCTCCTGGAACACCGGCCCGTCATAGCCCGAGCGGATTTTCTCCACGACGCCGCAGGCTGCCGTGGCACAGCTGACCCGGTCGATCAGGATCAGCTCCCCGAGGGTCTTGTTCGCGCCGAAGACGTCCAGTACCGCCGGCTGAGCAAGCGTGACCGCGCACAGGGCGATCTCATTTTTCCGCAGGGTCTCCGCCGTCAGCCGCTCGCCGCTGTTTACGTCCACTTTGTAGCGGATCTCATTCACTACGCCGGGCAGCAGCTTCGTACCGATTTTGACCCAGTACTCCCTGCCGGGCGCCAGCGGCTCGTCGTCCATCCACAGAAACGACGCCGAAAAAGCTTTCGCCACCGCCAGATCCGTGCCGCGCAGCAGCACGCAGCCCCTTGAGACGTCCACCTCCCGATCCAGCGAAACCGTCACGGGCTGACCGGCGCAGGCGCGTTGGGCCTGTCTGTCGCCCACATAGATACTTCTGACGAAGGCGGTTTCCCGGCTGGGCAGAACGGTGATCTCCTCCCCGACCGCGACTTCGCCCGCTTCGATCTGCCCCTGGAAGCCCCGGAAGGTATGATCCGGACGGCAGACCCTCTGCACCGGCATATAAAAGCCTCTCTTTGTGCTGTCTGCCCTCCCTGCGGCTATATCGACCGTCTCCAGATAAGGCAGGAGCGCCGGACCCTCGTACCAAGGCAGATTGGCCGACTTCACCGTCACGTTATCCCCCTCCGTGGCGCAGAGCGGTATGACGGCGACGCTTTCCAGAGCCAGCTCCCGGCGAAGCCCCGCAATGTCCGCCGCGATTTTTTCAAAGACCTCCCGGCGATAGCCGACCAGATCCATCTTGTTGACCGCGAAGACGAAGTATGGAATGCCCATCAGGGCACAGATCCGCGCATGCCGCCTGGTCTGCACCAGTACGCCCATGGACGCGTCCACGAGGATCACCGCCAGGTCGGCAAAAGAAGCGCCCACCGCCATGTTGCGGGTATATTCCTCATGCCCCGGCGTATCGGCTACGATGAAGCTGCGTACCTCGGTAGTAAAATACCGGTAGGCGACGTCTATCGTAATACCCTGCTCCCGCTCCGCCATCAGCCCGTCTAACAGCAGCGAGTAATCGATCGCGCCGCCCCGGCTGCCCACCCGGCTGTCAAGGACGAGCGCCTGTTCCTGATCCGCGTACAGAAGCTTGGAGTCGTACAGGATATGGCCGATCAGCGTGGATTTCCCGTCGTCCACGCTGCCGCAGGTGATGAATTTCAGCAGTCCGTTCTTTGCCTCGCCCATTAAAAATACCCTTCTCTCTTGCGCCGTTCCATGCTGCCCTCGGCTTCCTTGTCGATCACCCGGCTGGTGCGCTCGGAGGTGACCGCGGCCAGCGTTTCCGCAATCACGGCGTCCAAGGTGTCGGCGTCCGACTCATAGGCTCCGGTCAGAGGATAACAGCCCAAGGTGCGGAAGCGGACTTTCCTGGTTTCGACCGTCTCTCCAGGCAGCAGGCGCAGGCGCTCATCGTCCGCCATGATGAGGTTGCCCTCACGCTCCACCACCGGCCTTTCTTTTGCGAAATACAGGGGAACGATCTCGATGTTCTCCCGCTTGATGTACTGCCAGACGTCCTTTTCCGTCCAGTTTGAGAGCGGAAACACCCGGATACTTTCGCCTTTATGAAGCTTAGTGTTATAAAGCTTCCACATTTCCGGGCGCTGGTTCTTAGGATCCCAGGCATGGTGTTCATTGCGGAAAGAAAAAATCCTCTCCTTGGCACGGGATTTTTCCTCGTCCCGGCGTCCGCCGCCGAACGCCGCCGTGAACTGGTATCTGGTCAGCGCCGCTTTCAGCGCCTGCGTCTTCATCATATCCGTATAGGCCGCGCCGTGGTCAAAGGGGTTGATCCCCCGCGCGGCGGCCTCCTCGTTGCGGTAGACCAGCATTTCCAGCCCCAGTTCCCGCGCCATGCGGTCGCGAAACGCGATCATCTCGCGGAATTTCCATCCGGTGTCGATGTGCAGGAAAGGGAAAGGCGGACTCTCGGGGTAAAACGCCTTGAGCGCCAGCCGCAGCATGACCGAACTGTCCTTTCCGATGGAATAGAGCATGACCAGACGCTCGCACTCGGCGGCCACCTCCCGGATGATATAAATTGCTTCTGCTTCCAGCTTATCCAGCTGTGTCATCATGTCAACACCTCTTCTGTCCGCCCCGCGGACGTCTGCGGAAACAAGCTCCTGCCTGCGTACCTCCCGCGCCGTTCCCGCTCAATAGCCTTCTGGGTTGTTTTTCTGAAACCTCCAGGCATCCTCGCACATTTCCCGGATCCCGTACCGGGCCTCCCAGCCCAGCTGTTCTCTGGCTTTGGCGGGGTCGGCATAACAGGAGGCGATGTCGCCCGCCCGCCGCGGCCGGATGGCATAAGGGATCCGCACCCCGGAAGCTTCCTCAAACGCCCTTACGATGTCCAGTACGCTGTATCCTATGCCGGTTCCTAAGTTATAGACTTCCAGCCCGGCGTTCTCTTCCAGTTTTTTGACCGCTTTCACGTGGCCCGCCGCCAGATCCGCCACATGGATGTAATCGCGCACGCCGGTTCCGTCCGGCGTATCGTAATCATTGCCGAAGACGCCCAGTTCTTTCCGCCTGCCCGCCGCCACCTGGGTGATGTAAGGCATGAGATTGTTGGGGATCCCGCTGGGATTTTCGCCGATCAGCCCGCTCCTGTGCGCGCCGACGGGATTAAAATAACGCAGGAGGATCACGTTCCACTCCCGGTCGGCATTCTGGATGTCCGAAAGGATCTGTTCCAGCATGGATTTCGTCCAGCCGTAGGGGTTCGTACACTGCCCTTTCGGGCAGTCTTCGGTAATGGGAACGAACGCCGGCTTCCCGTATACGGTGGCGCTGGAGGAAAAAATGAGGTTCTTCACGCCGCGCCGCCGCATGACGTCCACAAGGGTCAGCGTCCCGGAGATATTGTTTTCATAATATTCCCACGGCTTCTGTACGGATTCGCCCACCGCTTTCATGCCCGCGAAATGGATCACCCCTCCGATCTGTTCTTCGGCAAAAATCGTTTCCAGCGCCTTCCTGTCACGGATGTCCGCTTCGTAAAAAGGGGTTTTTCTCCCTGTGATCTCCTCCACCCGGTCAAGAGCCTTCCGGCTGGAATTGGATAAATTGTCCAGCACTATCACGCGGTAGCCCGCCGCCGCCAGCTCCACCACGGTATGGCTGCCGATGAAGCCCGCGCCGCCTGTCACTAAGATTGCCATATTTCCGCTCATCCTTTCTAAGTTCTCCCGAAAAGGGAGGTGTTTGATCAGAGCGTAATCCCGTTTTCCAGCAGCAGCGCCCTTGCCGTATCCACGGAGTCCGCCCCGGTGAGGTTCTTGACGGGCGCGAACTCGCGGCCGCGCGCTACCTCAAAAGGCAGGCAGCTGTCCATCTGATGGATCATGTCCAGAACCAGGTTTTCATATTTATAGCCGTTCGCCCGCTCCGGCCGTACCTTCTCCCCGGTTTCATCCAGATACGGGATCTTCTTCTCCACCAGGTGCAGGGGCAGCTCGGACTTCTCCAGTTCTTCCAGCCCGGCCCTCCTGAAAAGATAGTTCAGGATGACGCCGTACCGGTAGGCCGGCTCCCCCTGTCCGTCTTTCGCGTTCATCAGTTCCTCCGTCAGTTCATAATACTCTATGATGGAGGGCTTCCCGTCCTCCAGGCACATCACGCCGATTTTTTCATCCGGCGCGTTCTTGCTCACCACTTTCGAGCCTACGGCGGCGCCTTTCCGGAGTACCGCGCCGATAAAGACCGGATCGGCGATCCGCTGCAGCACGTTATCTACCGCGAACACGTTGAACCACTCGATCCCCTCAGCCGCCACCAGCTTCACCAGCCCGCTTTTTTTCAGGGAACGGTACCAGCCGCCGTTGCCGTTCGGGGAAGACGCCATTTTCCATTTTTCTTCCATATAGATTTTCCCGTCATAGTCCGTGGAGACTGCCATCTCCTGCTTGAAAAAATGGACATGCCCCCGGTCATACCCGAAAAATCCATGCTGTGACAGGAAACGAACCGTCTCCTCATGATTTTTGTCACTGGTCATGACGAACAGATGGATCCAGGCGGAGGCGCGGCGCACCACGTCCAGAAGATTGTGGAAGATACACTCGAAGATCGATAAGTTACGGCTGATTCCGATCGGATAGGTTCCTTTAGGTTCCTCCGAGCCGAGCCGGGTCCCCATGCCCCCGGCCAGCAGGACGGCCCCCACCGCGCCCTGCCGGATCGTTTCCAGCCCTTCGCGTTCCAAGGCTTCCCGGTTTTCTTCGATTTCGGAAAGCGTCATCACTTCCAAAGGAGTAATGATCCCTCTTTGCGCCGGTTCGGCAAAGCCGGGCCTTGCGGGCCTGTGGCCGACGTTCCTAAGAATCGACAGATCCGCCCTTTCGACCTGCTCCAGAAGCGCCCGCTTCTGATCCTCCGGCAGCTGTTCGTAATACCGCAGCACATGCTCCTGCCCATATTGTCCCAGTTTCTCTTTCGCCTGTTCCAAAGTTATGCTCATAGTGATCGTTATGTTATCCTTTCTCAAGAAAATTCCCGCACAGCCGCCGAAGATCCGTCACACGACTCTCGCTTCCTCCGGACGTCCATGCTTCCCTCTCCTTTCCATGGTTCCCTATCGTTATAGCACGATCGCACGGAGCTGTCAAGAGCGCGCCGTCCGTCGTGAGGATTCCGAAAAGGCTGCCGGGCAATTCCGCAAGGGCTTCCGAATGGCAGTTCCGCGCAGAAGAACGCGCATGACCCGATATGGCACAGGGCCGCTTATGGCTTCGCGGGATCTTCCTGCCAAACGGTAATCATCCGTTTGATCAGATCCAGATACTCCGCGGCCTCCCGGTAGAACATCTCCGGCTGAAACGAGGCTTCCTGAAAACATTCCGCCAGCAGGCCTTTCACCGTGAAACACAGGATTTTTTGAAGCTTCCCGACGTCTGCGCCGGGCGGAAGAAGCGTCCTGTCCGTCTGCGCATAGATTTTCCCGTACACCTCCCCCAGGAGATTCCTTTTTTCCTCAACGGCAAGCAGGGCTTCGCCGACATCCTCCGTCATGGAACGGTCAAGGAACTGCTGCATGTACGGATAGCCTTTCATGGCCTGCATTTTCGCCTGTTCCACCTGCTTCACCAGTTCAAACAGGTCTTTTTCCTGCGGCTTCACACACGCCCGCAGCTCCAGTGCCAGGAAACGCACGCTGTAGTCATAGACAAAGGCATACGCGCCCAGCTTGGTCCCGAAATAATGGAACAGCAGCCCCTTGCTGATACCCGCTTCCCTCACGATGTCGTCCGTACTGGCGTGGCGGTAGCCGTGGAGGGCGAACACTTTCAGCGCGGCGTTCATCATCCGATCCTGTTTCTCTTTGTTTAAGTCAAAAAATTTGGCGTTCATCCGTATCCTCCAGCCTTTCCGTATCATACCGGAACCGGTACGTCATATCGGTTACACAAAAATTTATCAGGAATTTATACATATTCTCTTTTCATTGAAGCAAAATAGTATTATGATAGAAGCAGCACATCTTTGGGAAAGGAGTAACCGAATGGCAAAAAAAATTGGTAAACTGCTGTTATTTGCCGTCGCAATCGGTACTGTGATTGCTGCCGTATACTATTTCATGAAGAAAAAGGAAGCTGCAACGGCTGTGTCCGATGAGGACGAGGATTTCGATGATTTCATCGACGACCTGGAGGACGACCTGGATACCGCTTCCCGTACTTACGTCCCCCTCAACCGGGAGAACGGGGAAGCTTCGCCCGCTGAAAAGTTCACCCCTTTGAAAGAACAGGTGGAGGATTCCGCGGAAGAAACGGTCGAGGAATTTTTCGATGAGGAAGATGCCGGAAGCGAAGACACCCTGATCATCGAGACCTAAGTCCGGTCGGTTTTCGTATCCTGGGAAATCCGAAAGCGTTTCCTGGGATACGTTTTTCCTGTTCCATGGAAAACCTTCCCTGATTCCGCTTTCCGTTCTTCTTCCAGAATTTCCCTACAGCCACGCTTTTTTCAGCCTTTCCACCCCCTCGCCGATCTGTTCCAGACTGAGACTTCCGTATCCCAGAAGGATCGTGTTCTGCGGTTCCTTCTGTCCGGAAATCAGGCTTTCCGATATTCCATACACTTTTACACAGTTCCGCGCCGCGCTCCGGATCAGTTCTTCCTCCGTCCGCCTCTCTTTCCCAGTCAGCAGAAGATGCAGCCCGGCATTCTCCCCGGACAATACGAAGCTGTCCCGAAAAACAGCCAGCCGCCCCAGCAGCTCATCATGCTTTTCCCGGTAGGTCCTGCGCATTTTATTCAGCTGCCTTTCAAAATACCCGTCCCGGATGAACTCATTCAGGATCTTCTGGTCAATGCGGGAGACGGTGGCGGAATAAAAAGAGTATTCTTCCCGGTATTTGCGCAGCAGCTTCTCCGGCAGCACCATATAACCCACGCGGATGGCGGGGGCAATGGCTTTGGAAAAAGTCCCCATGAAAATGACTTTGCCTTGCCGGTCCAGGGCCTGCAGGGAGGGAATCGGCTTGCCGTGGTAGCGAAATTCGCTGTCATAATCATCTTCTATCAGATAGCGGTTGCCGGCGCCCTCCGCCCACCGCAGGATTTCCCCCCTTCTGCCCATGGGCATGACGATCCCGGTAGGATACTGCCGGGAAGGCATGACATAGACCGCCTGTATGGCTTCCTCTCCCCGGAACGCTTCTTCCAGCCGGGATACCCGCATTCCGTTTTCATCCATCTCCACCGCCGTGACCGGATACCCGAAAGAACGGAAGATCTGGTATGCCTTCTTATACGTGGGGTTTTCCATGGCGACCCGCACGCCATGCCCCAGCATCTTCCCCAGAAGCAGCAGCAGATAGTCATTCCCGGCTCCCACGAGGATCTGCTCCGGATCGCAGTTCACCCCACGGGAAGCATGGAGGTAACGGCTGATCGTCGCCCGCAGTTCCAGGTCGCCTTGGGGATGGCCTTGGGAAAACAGCTCGGTATCGCTGCCATTCAGGATGTTTTTTACGATTTTCTTCCACACGCTATAGGGGAAGGCGTTCATGTCCATGCCGTTCGGATGGAAGTCATAGAAAAAGCGGGGATCCCCCGAGACAGCCGGAACCCCGGAGACAGCCCAGGCGGCAGGGCGCAGGGCTTTCTTTTCCAGCCGGAACAGCTCCTCCACCCGGCATACATAATACCCTTTATAAGGCTTCGATTCTATGTACCCCTCGCTCAATAGCTGGAAGTACGCCTGTTCCGCCGTACACCGCGACACTTGCAGATAGCCCGCCAAAGAACGGGTAGAGGGAAGCTTCTCCCCCTCCGGAAGTCTTCCCTCTCTGATCTCGTTCCTGATATGTTCATAAATCTGCTCATACAGGGGCTTCTTATCCTTTTCACGCAGACGGATCGTCATGTCTTGCATGGCTATGGCCATCCTTTCCCACAAAACTCCAGTTCCGACGTGTCATGCTTCCCTATCTCTTCTCTTTTTTCAGTTCTTCCAGGATGGCGTTCTTCAGATCCCTGGCCCTGTCCTTTATGCGCTTATTGGCTTCCGGCGCGGTGATGATCGCGCCAAGCAGCCGCCCCGCCACATCGAACTTCTTGAATCTGGCGGCCAGAACGGCGATCAGGTAATCCACCGTATCCGTATCCATTCCGCACATGGGAAACGGCTCTTTCTTCCTCGCTTCCACGAACCCCTCATAAGCGGACTTCAGATATTCGTCCTCTTGCTCCTTGAGCGCCGCCAGTTTCTGGGGGGAATCGGGGGCGGTCTCGTCCAGGCTCTCGTAAGATCCGCGGACCAGCCACGCGCTTTTCAGGCAGATGTACGCTTTTTCGCTTGCTCTCGTACCTTTTACCACCGCGCAGGCAAGCGCGAGCTTATACCGCTCCAGCGCTTCTTCATAAGTATACGTTTCCCCGCCGTACTTTTTCAGCGTCACGTTCTGGCTGATGTGATCCTTGACCCGCTTCGCCTGGGCAGCCGACACACCCCCGAAATACTGGTTCAAGGCGGCATAAGCGCAGAGGCCGCAGAGAGGAACGTCATATTTCCTCATATCGATCCCCTCATAGACCGGCCGCAGATCCATGTCCGTACCCAGCAGCTTCGCCTTTCCGGTCTTGACGGTCTTGGACGTGAACTTGTTCCCGCACACCGGGCATTCAAACGTCCTGTCATAAAGAAAAGACGCTTCCAGCCCGGCGGCGGCCATCGCGTCCGCCGCTTTCCTCTCTTCCTCCGACGGGCCGAAGATGTCTACGCCCTCCAAATGTTCCAGGCCTAGACTGGCTAGCCCGGATAATAATCCTGCCATTCCCTGATCACCCTTCCTATGGTTTCGGCAACACAAACGAACTTTTCAAGGATACTATGCGGTGAAAGACCAGCGCTTCCGGCCTGGAATCCCTTGCGTCCACACAGAAGAAGCCCTGCCGCACGAACTGGAAGCGGTCATATGCTTTCGCGCCCGTGAAACCCGGCTCCAAGCGGCATTCTTTCAAAACGGTCAGGGAATCGGGATTCAGGTTCAGGTTCCCCTCCTGATCATAAGGCCCTTTTTCCTCGTCCACGATATTTTGATAAAGACGCACCTGCGCCGTCAGGGAACGCGCCGCCGACACCCAGTGGATCGTGCCTTTGACTTTCCGGGCGACGCCGCCGCCGGATTTTGTCTGCGGGTCATAAGTACAGTGTACTTCCGTCACTTTCCCGCCGGCGTCCTTGACGCAGCCGGTACAGGTCACAAAATAAGCGTTCATCAGCCGCACTTCGTTCCCGGGGAACAGGCGGAAATATTTCTTAGGCGCCGCCTCCATGAAATCCTCGCGCTCGATATACAGTTCCCTCCCGAAAGGCACCTGCCTGCTTCCTAACGCTTCGTTCTCCAGATTATTCGGAACCTCCAGAAGCTCTTCCCGGCCCTGCGGATAATTGTCGATGACCAGCTTCACCGGATCCAGCACCGCCATCAGCCGGGGGCTTTTGGTCTTCAAATCCTCGCGGATACAGTATTCCAGCATAGCATAGTCCGCCGAGGACTGGCTTTTGGACACTCCGCACAGCTCCACGAACCTCCGGATGGATGCGGGCGTGAAGCCGCGCCTTCTCAACGCGGCGATCGACACGAGCCTGGGGTCGTCCCAGCCGTCCACCGTGCCGTCTTCCACCAGCTTCTTGATATACCGCTTCCCCGTCACCACATTTGTCAGGTACATTTTGGCAAATTCAATCTGCTTCGGCGGATCGGGGTACTCCAGTTCCCGCACCACCCAGTCATACAAGGGCCTGTGGTCTTCAAACTCCAGGGTACAGATCGAATGCGTGATCCCCTCGATGGCATCCTCCACCGGATGGGCGTAGTCGTACATGGGGTAAATGCACCAGCGGTCTTTGGTATTCTGGTGCGCGATATGGGCGACGCGGTAGATCACCGGATCACGCAGGTTGATGTTGGGCGACTTCATGTCGATACGGGCGCGAAGCACTTTTTCCCCGTCTCCGTAGACCCCGTTCCTCATTTCCTCGAACAGTTTCAGGTTCTCCTCCACCGTCCGGGCGCTGTAAGGATCCTCTCTCCCCGGTTCCGTAAGCGTACCCCGGTATTCCCGAATCCGCTGCGCGCTCAAGTCCGACACATAGGCCTTGCCTTTGCGGATCAGCTTCACCGCCCCCTCGTACATATGGTCAAAATAGTCGGAAGCAAAGAAAAGCCGGTCTTCCCAGTCCGCCCCCAGCCACGCGATGTCGTTTTTGATGGATTCCACAAATTCCGCTTTTTCCTTGGTTGGATTGGTGTCGTCATACCGCAGGTTGAATTTTCCGCCGTACTTCCGCGCCAGCCCGTAATTCAGCAGGATGCTTTTCGCGTGGCCGATATGGAGGTAGCCGTTCGGCTCCGGCGGGAAGCGCGTATGCACATGGTCGTACACTCCTTCCGCCAGATCTTTGTCGATGATAGTCTCAATGAAATTCTTCGTTCCCGTGTCCTGTTCTATATCGGAGAATACTTTTTCGCTCATAAAATCATGGTTTCTCGCTTTCCGGATCTCTTGCAAAGGCAAAGAAAGCCCATTTCTGTAAATATTTTACCAGGAATCCGTTTCGCGGACTCCTGATCCCGTATCTTCGCTTGAGACCGCATAGGGTGAAATCCTGCCTGCTCCGCAGCCGCTTGACGAAAGGCTGCCCCGCAACTTTTTTGCTTATGCGTATTTTACCACAAAAAAAGAAGAGAAGGAAGTGTTTTTTGGGATTTCCTTTTTTACAAGATCATTTTACAAAATAATTTTACAGGATCCTCTTGCAGGATTCTTTCGCAAAATAAAATTTCAGTATATGGTTTTCGGGCCTGCCGGACGGCAGTTTTTCAGGAAACGGCGACTTCCGCCCGCCTTGTATCCCGGCCGAGCCACAGCTCTCCTGTTTCCTCTCCTGCCAGTATCCGGTATCCTCCCAGGAATCCGGTGAGCTGTACGTTCCCGTCCGAATCCGTCACGGCTTCGGTCTCCGTCCTCCAGTCCCGGTTGATCTTCTGATCCAGCCATTCATAAGCGGGTTTTTCCGAATTGTCCTTTCTGACCAGCCCGCCCGGCGCTCCCAGCCAAGCGCCGTCATGGAAATCCCAGGTGGTAATCGCTTCCACCAGCGGATGTTCAAACAGAGTCGTATACAGCTCCGCGACGTCGCGCCTCTGCCGTTCTTCACCCTCCGGCGTGGACGGCCAGTCCGAAACCTGGAAATCATTCAGATCCGCAATCTCCGGCGGCATGAGGGCGCCGGACACAAAGGTGTTTTCCGTAAAATGGATGGGCAGCCCGAAATGCTCAAACCGCTCCAGCACCTCCCGAAGCTTTTCGGTTCCCCAGAAGCCTTGGTGCTGATGGGACTGGATCCCGATGGCGTCTATCTTCACGCCCGCCGCCAGACAGCCTTCTATCAGGATCTCATAATTCGTGCTGACGTTAAAATCGTTCAGCAGCAAGGTGGCGCGGGGATTGCATTCCCTTGCCCGCCCGAACATGGACTTGACCAGCTCCACCCTCCCCAGCCGCTTACAGATCCTGATGATCCCATTGTCATATTTATCAAAAACAGGCATGATGACCACTTCATTGACCACATCCCACAGATCGACCAGTCCCCGGAACGCCGTGACTTCCCGTTCGATCCGCTCAAGCTGCGCTTCCAGGATTTCCTCGTCGGACAGCTCCAGAAGCCAAGGCGCCGTTCCCGTATGCCAGCAGAGGGGATGTCCTTTCACCGTGACGTTCCTGTCGCGGAGCCACCGGGCGGCATTCCGGAGTTCCTCCGTCCTGGGCCTGCCTTTTTCCGGCTCAAACCGCCCCCAGTAAAAAGGGAGGGTTCCGTAATTGAACAGCTTCCGCCATTTTTCCATCCGTTCCTGCAAAAAGGCCCGCGTGTTCCCGTCCGCCGTTCCCGGATTGGCGACCGGCACCGCGTCGAACGCGCCGCAGCCGAACAGAAAAGAATGGCGCGTCTGCTCCACGCGGATCCGCCTTCCCGCCGCCGGTTTCCCTTGCCGGTCAACGAGCCTGATCAGCACTGTGTTTTTCCTGTGCGCAAGTGTACGGTCCCGTAGCATAGGAACTTCCCTCCTTTTTGCTTTCCTGCCTGACAAGCGAGATTCGTCAAGCAATTTGATTGTTCTGTTCTACTCTGGTTGGTCGGCTCTGACGAAACAAAATCTGCTTTCCTCCGGACCCAGATAAGACGGCAGCGGCCCGCGCCCCGGCGGATAGATCAGCACGCGTTCCAGCACCAGCCCGGCCTCCAGCGCGCCGACGGACAGTTCCTGCACTCCCGCCACGCAGGCCACGGCTGTTTTCGTAACGCGTATCTGGTTCAGCACTCCCAGGCTCCATCTGGCATCGCTCCCGTCCCCGGCTCTGAAATCAGACGGCAGGATTTCCACCGTCTGGCGGCTGCCGTCCGGCGCGCCCAGCAGAACGCGCAGCGCCCTCCTGTTGTGTACGGAGTTCGTGGGCGCCGTCCAGATTTCCACCTGATACTGTCCCGGCGCTTCGGCAAGAAAGCGGTAGACCAGGGTCGGAACCTCCTCGTCCTCGGTAAAGCTTTCCGTGGTCGGGAAGACTTTCATCCCCTGTCCGCTTCTTCCGTAGCCTCTCAGTTCTAAGAAGCCGCCCCGGCTCGTCGGACGGCTCCGCGCATAATGGCTGGCTTCTATCGTCACGATCCCGCGTTCCGGCAGGAACGTCATCGGCTCGAAGCCGCCGACCGCGGCTTGTGCCGCTACCGCTTCCGCCGGCGCCGTGGCTGCTGCGGCCTTCGCCTGTATCTCTACGGCTACCGCGGTTTCCGTGTCGCGGATCAGCAGACGGGCAGTCCGCGTTTCCTCTCCCAGCCTGGCCCGGTCGCAGCGGAGGCTGACTTCCTGCTGTAGCCGTACCGTGCCTTTTCGCGGGAAAACGCCGAGCCAGTCCGCGCCGCCGGTGATTTCATAGGTAAGCTCCCCGATCCCGTCATTGGCGATCTCCAGACAGACCTCTTCCTTCCCTTCGTATAAAAAGTCGTCCACCAGAATGGCCATGGGTCTGCCGTATCTTTTTACCGCGATTTCCTCCCTATCCTTACGGGATACCGTCATCCTCGGCTTATAGGACGGCTCCACCAGCATACGCAGCGGATAACGGCAGTTGTCTTCATTCCAGGTCACGAAGCCGATGTGCTGTTCCAGTTCCATCCCTTTCCATTTCCCTTCCCGGAAAGAGGCGAATTCTTCCATCAGCCGCCTGTCCTCACGGATACAATCCGCCGTCTTTTGGGCGAACTCATTGGCGACGGTCTTCCCCTGCATGGCGTAATGCGCGTTCTTCCCTGCCAAAAGATGCATTCGGAGCAGATTGACACTGGCTTTGGCAGGATAATAGATCATGCTGTAGTATGCCTTTGCCGCCTCCGCGTACCGTTCCTCCCCCAGTTTCCGGTACACCGCTTCATTGGTCTGCTCTATCCGCCGCGCCCAATGGAGCATTCTGTCAGTTTCCAGATAATGGCATGGATGATAGACCCCCGAATGCAGGGCCTCCGGCCTTCTCATGCCGTTCATATCCACAAACTGCGTCAGCACCTGCCCTATCTGTTCGCGGATTCCTTCTTCCACGCCCGGAAAATTCCGGCGCAGCCACCGGGCGGTGTATGCTTCCCAGCTGTTGGGCGCACTGCTCCCCCAGGTATCAAAATCATAAGCCAGCGTCAGGAAATATTCCAGTGCCACTTCATTGCCTTTCAGATCTCCTACGTTGACGATCCACACCTCCCGGATCCCATAATCATATGCCATGCACATCTGCTCCCATGTTTTGGAAAACGGCGTGGAGGGTAGCCATTCATAGGAAACCGGACTCCCGTGATAGTCAAAATGGTAATACATTCCGAAGCCGCAGCCCCGTTTCGCCATCTGCTCCCGAAGTTCCTCCGTGGGCAGAGTGCGCAGAAAGCCGAAATTATCCTCGCAGAGCATAAGAATGACCTGTGTCAGCTCTTCCCAGTCTTTCAGTCCGGCGACGGTTTCATCCCCGTAAAAAAAAGACTCCACTTCCTTATAGAGTGCCAGAAGCTGCGGGGTTTTTGCCGGATCCGGGCTTACATGCTCCCGGATCAGCTTCCGCTGTACCGTGATCACGTCTTTCAGCAGATGGATGTTCCGCTCCAGGGTCGCGTCCAAAACGGAGCTGTCATGCTCCCCACGCATTCCGATCGTGATCAGATGTTCATATTTACCGCTTCTTTTCAGCGCGTCCGCCCAATATCTGGTCAGCCCTTCCCGATTGGTCAAAAAATTCCACTCATTTCCATAAACGGATTCCTTGCCCCTGACCAGATCCCATTCCTCACTGGCGCGCAGGCATGGCTCATGGTGGGAAAAGCCGATGACCACGCCGTACAGATCCGCCAGTTCCTCGTTCAGGCTGCCCGGCCCGTCCAAGGGGAAGGAAGACCTCCACATCGCGGGCCAGAGATAGTTCCCTTTCAGGCGCAGCAGCAGCTCAAACACATGGTCGTACATCCGCGCGTTGAAACCGCCGAAATGGGAAAACGTCCAGCTTCCGAAGCAAGGCCATTCGTCGTTGATAAAGAAGCCTCGGTATTTTACGCTCGGTTCCTTGGAAACGGTTTCGATGTTTCGGCGAACCGTGATCTCGTCACGCCTGAGCGGCTCCACGTCGCCCCAATAGCACAGCGCGGACACGCCGATGTATTCCGACAGGGCGAACAAGCCGTAGATTGTGCCGCGCTTGTCGCTTCCGCAGATCACCAGCGCTTCCTCCGCCCCCTCCCAAGGCTTCTTGACGAGACGGATCCCATAGACTTCCCGCTTGCCCGCAAGCGGGGCGGGATCAAATTTTCCCTCCGCCGCGAGGCGATCCAGGAGGGGGCTTTTCCCTAGGGTGGCGCACAGCACCACTTCCCGGAATCTCCGCGGCTTCCCAACGCCACAGGAGTCCAGTGCCTCCGGGCGGACGTCTCCCGCCTTTTCCACGTCCCAAGCGCCAATGATCTTCGGGCGGACGCCGCTTACCTTTTCCACGTCGCCCGTGACTTTTTCCGCGATCCGGCGCACGCCCTCATACGCCGATGGCTCCACCAGAAAAGGAGCCGCTTTCTTCTGCGCTGTCAGTTGCATAGCCATAGCCATCCTTTCAAAATTTACCACCTATCAGCTCTGCTTGTTCCTTGCTCCCCCTTCAAAGCTTCCGTCCCAGGCTGATTCCCGCTCTTCACACGTCCCAAGCGGACGGAAACGGATGCCCGGCTGCTCAAAGCAATTCCTCGCCCCATCCTCCGTCATATCCGCAACAGCCCTTGTTCCCGCCGCACCGGCTGTCCCTTGGAACAAGCCGGACTTCCCTCCGGCACGTCCGCAACAGGCTCTACTCCAGCTGCGCCAGTCCTGTATGCAGGTTATAGTACCGCCCTTTCCTGGCGAGCAGTTCCTCGTGATCTCCCCGTTCGATCACTTCTCCGTTTTCCAGCACGATGATGGCGTTGGCATTGCGCACGGTGGACAGCCTGTGAGCGATCACCAAGGTCGTGCGCGTAGCCATCAGCCGGTCCATCCCCCGTTCAATGTTCTTTTCCGTCCTGGTATCCACGGAACTGGTCGCTTCATCCAGAATCAGGATAGGCGCCTTAGAGATTGCCGCCCGCGCAATGTTCAGCAGCTGTCTCTGCCCCTGGCTCAGGTTCGCGCCGTCGCCCTCGATCATCGTATCGTATCCATGCTCCAGCCGTAGGATAAACGAATGCGCCCCCGCCGTCCTCGCCGCCTGTTCCACTTCCTGATCCGTGGCTTCCAGCCGTCCGTAACGGATATTTTCCAGTACCGTTCCTGTAAATAAATGGGTATCCTGTAGCACCATGGCAACACTGCGCCGCAGTTCCTTCCGGCGCAGACTGCGGATGTCTACCCCGTTCACCGTGATCGTTCCCTCGTCAATGTCGTAAAAACGGGTGATCAGATTGGCAATCGTGGTCTTTCCCGCTCCGGTGGAACCCACGAACGCAATCTTCTGCCCCGGCTTCGCATAAAGGGAAACGTCTTTCAGGATGACTGTCTCCGGAGCGTAACCGAAGGTCACGTGATTCAGCGTCACCTCCCCCGGTCTATGCCTCTGCGTGCCTTCTAAGTCGCGAAGCCGACAGGCGGACGGCGGATCCTCCGGTTCCGGCTCCTGATCCATCACATCAAAAACGCGCTCCGCTCCCGCCAAGGCCGAAAAAACGGTATTCACCTGCATGGACAGCTCGTTGATCGGCCTGGAAAACTGCCGGGAATACCCGGTAAAGACCGTCAGCCCTCCTAAGTCGAAGCCCCTTGCCACGCACAGGATCCCGCCGACAATCACCGTCAAGGAATAGCTGATCTGACCGATGTTCCCCATGACGGGACCCATAAGCCCTCCGAAAAACTGCGCCTTGATCTGCTTATCCCTAAGCTCATGGTTCAGGAATCCAAATTCTTCCTCTGCCACCGCCTCATGGCAGAACACCTTAATGACTTTCTGCCCGGTCACGGTTTCCTCGATGAACCCGTTCAGCGTTCCCAGCGCCTCCTGCTGCGCCTTATAAAAACGCCGGCTGCTCCCGGCGACCATCTGTCCCGCCAGCATCGTCACCGGAACCATGGCCACGGTCACAAGCGTCAGCCAGATATTGGTATAGACCATGAGCGCGAACGTTCCCACCAGACTGATCAGGCCGGAAATCATCTGTACCACCGTATTGTTCATCATCTCGCCCACCGCGTCCACGTCATTGGTGAAACGGCTCATGATGTCCCCGTGGCTGTTGGTATCGTAAAAGCGCACCGGAAGCTTCTGTATCTTACGGAATAGATCGTTGCGGAGCTGCATCAGCGCCTTTTGGGCAATCCCGATCATGATACGCTGCTGCAGGTACTGCGCGGCGATCCCCACCGCATATACCCCGGCCATGGTCAGGATCCCCCGCAGCAGGACGGCGACCCCACTCCCGTCCGTCAGATGATTGATGAGAGGACGAAGGAGATACGAAGCCGCCAACATCGCGGCCGTTCCGGCGACTACGCAGACAAAGACCGCCGCCAGCTTGAGGGCATCCGCGCTCAAGTAGGCCCACAGCCGCCGCAAGGTCTTTTTCACGTTCTGGGGCTTGCCGCCGCCCGTCACGCCCCTCCCCGGCGGCCCTCCCGGCCCGCCCAAACCTCTCCGTCTTCCCGCAGTCTCCACCCGCTTGGAAGCATATTTCTTGCGGAGCCTTTCTAAACGAGCCTGCGGAAGCGTGGCCTCCGTGGAGGACGCTCCTTTTGCGGACGGGGCTTTTCCCATGGAACGCTTTTCTTCCATCTTCATGTCGCGGGTACCTCCATGAAATATTCTTCTGTGGGACGTCCTTCCTCCATGGAACGTCCTTCCTCCATGGAACGCCCTTCCTCCATGGAACGCCCTTCCTCCATGGAACGCCCTTCCTCCATGGAACGCCCTTCCTCCATGGAACGCCCTTCCTCCATGGAAC
>JAISOV010000028.1 GCA_031275405.1 Clostridium sp.
TCCATCCCTGCCGCGCGCTCTTCTTCCCGCACGCGCCCCTCGCGGGCGCGTGCCGGGTTTTCAGGCCTGCGTTGCTGTTCGGTTGTCAAGGTCCGTCCGGTAAGCGGCATGTTCCGCGATACGATACATCCTGTGAAACGATACCTTCCGAGAAGTTACCGACGGAGAAGGAGGGATTTGAACCCTCGCGCCGCTACTAACGACCTGCACCCTTTCCAGGGGTGTCCCTTCAGCCTCTTGGGTACTTCTCCACATAAACGGAATCATTTTCACTCTGATGATCGTCTGCTACCGGGAAGAGATCATATTTTTCTCTCCAACGGAGAGAGTGGGATTCGAACCCACGCGCCCTTGCGGACAAACGGTTTTCAATACCGCCTCGTTATGACCACTTCGATATCTCTCCCTACGAGCGCTTTTCGTGGATCTTCTTTTCCAAAACACACTGATTACGGTTCAGCCAATCAGCGTAAGTGTTATTCTATCAAAAAACAATTGAGCTGTCAACAGCTTTTTACACTTTTTTCAGTACCTTTTTTTCAGGTTTCTTATAAAATGAAATGCGGCAGAGAAAGGCAGCAGAAAAAGGCGTATCATGGAGCGTGAGAGAACGCCAAGGAAAGGACGGTGGCCTATGGTTCCAAAAGAGCATACCGCGGAAGCGCTGGCGGACGAATTGTGCAAAATCGTGGAGAAAGCGGCGAAACCTTTATGGAACAGCTTTGCCGCATTTGATCTTGCCATTGACCAGGGATCTCACTGCCGATATATCAAGCAAAATAGTTTTGGTATGGATTCCCAGAAAACTAATTTCTGAACAATTTATCATAAAATCCGGCATTTTGTACTGTTCCGATTACACCAAAGCTACAGCATTGAAAGTTTAAAATGGAATATGCTGTTTTTTGCAGAAGGCTCAAGTCTGTAGTATCGTACATTTCACGATTGTTAGAATTCTTATTCCATATATAGGAAATAGCTTTTTGTTCCAAGAAGTCTTCCAAGGAATCGTTCTCCATAATTTCATTGGCTCTTATTTGTTTGGAGATTTTCACCTTTTCACTTTCTGTGAGTCCATATTGAGACAATGAAGTAATTATATCTTTAAGTGATAATAAAACTTGCATTTCTTTTTCATGACTATATGATATGCTGATCCCTAAAAATCCAATATCAGAATATTCGATCATAAAACTATACGCCGAGTAACACAATGACTTTTCTTCTCTTAGAACCCGGTTAAGCCGCGATGAATACCCCGAACCCAGCGCGGTTCCAACAAATTCAATGTTAGACCTATCTTTGTCGTCTCCCAAATAAGTGTTGAACAAGATCATAAAACTATTCTGATTGCTATCACGTGGTAATATTTTTGTGCAGGGAATAAATAAAGACTGACGATTGTTAAGGTAATATTCACCAGAAGGTATCTTTGAAAATTCTACTTTTAGATCATTAAGATCTTTATCATCAAATCCACCTGCAACCGCAATGATCATTCTATTTGAAATAAAAAAATTCTTTTTGAATGAGGTCAACAATTTCATGTCCATATGTTTCAGACTTTCAATGGTACCTAATACTGGCTTCTCCAAGCCAGACTGTATGATCGAATGGTTTAGTATTTCTTCCATTAAATAACTTTCGTAATCTGACATGGAATAAGATATTTCTTCTTGAATGATGTTTTGCTCATTTTGTATCAACGACTCTGAAAATTCATTATTTAAAAGCACATCCATCATGATCCGAACCAATTGATTCATGTGGCAAACTGCAGACTTGCCGTAAAAGCAAATATATTCTCTTGCAGAATAGGCGTTGATTTGACCACCTATGGAATCTATCTCTTCGTGATGCTTCAGTATTGTCTTCCCCTTGACCGATTTCAACATAAGGTGTTCACAAAAGTGTGAGACGCCGTTCTCAAAACTGGTTTCCATCCGTGACCCGCCCAAAAAATACAGACGAATGCATATCACTTCTCTACTCAATCTTGGATAGGCAAGTAATCTTGCTCCATTGTCCAATAATTCAACCATATCCCTCCCAATAGCCTATATAATAGCTTTTTACAACGAGCTATTAACAATTAATTTTTGAAATTCCGGTGATAAGCTCACTTCATCATAGGTTCCGGAAATTGAAATGCATCCGGAATCCATAAGAACAATTTCATCAAACGTCCTCAGAAATTTTTCAGATAAATTATGCGTTACCATAATAACCGTCTTGCCCAAGATACTTGCAATGATTTGCATGACCTCATTCGTTGTGTTCTCGTCCAATGAAGAAAATGGTTCATCCAACAACATGATAGGTGTGTTCTGGGCTATTAGCCTTAGAATGCCCACAAGCCGCTGTTCACCGCCGCTTGTGTTCTGTAGATTTTCCGAACAAATTACGCTCTCCTTATCTCTTAACGATGTCTGTGGTATCATATTCCTGGCTTGCTGAAAATCATATGAACCAAATACCGTTACATTCTCGGTAAAGCCTGATGCAAAAATATGTTCATCCTGGTCTAATATCCCGATTAAGTATGATATGTCAATGAACCTTATATCTGTACCGTCAAGAGTAATATTTCCTGACGTCTGCGTATTCCTCTTCATCACTAAATGAAGTAAGGTAGATTTACCCGAACCGTTCCCCCCAATAATGGCATACTTCTTTCCTAAATGAAATTGATACGAACACAAAAAATGAAAATCCCCGTTGCTGTAAGAAACATTATTTAAGGCTAGGACTGTTAAAAATGTAGATTTATCATCTGATTTGTTTATATCATTTATATAGGAAGTCTTCTGGGTTAATTCCTCTGTTACTTTCCTTATGGTTTCCTTGACAGATCGGAATGCAGTCAGATCATATAAGATGTCCTTTAAGGGGGAAACAAAGCATTCAATATATGCCAAGGAGGCAACTGCCGAACCGGTACTGATTTTATTCTGCAATAATAAAGCTCCGATGACAATAAAAGCGGAAATATTGATTGCGTAGGTAAACAGACCGTTTAACGCAAGCGACAGGGATTTCTCCTTGCCAAACTGATATCTGTTTTTCGCCGCCTCTGTTATATAATGGTCATGTTTATCTAGAAAATTTAATTCCGTGCGCGGTGATACATTCTTTTTGCCAGACAATAAGTCTTTTAGTATAGCCGTATACCTAGCGGTACTGTCAAGAAATAGTCTTCTTGATTTTCCTAGAGATTCTGACGTAAAGCGTGTCAGCAGCGTACAAAATATGGATGCGATCAAAAGAGTCATAGCTACCCGCCAGTCTATCAATACGACCAATATGATAGCGTACACAAAAAACATAAGGACGGATTTCGTTAAGTTAATCATAGGGGGCATAAAATCTTCACTAAGCGCACCAATATCATTGGATTGGAATGAAATATATTCCCCAATATCTTTACCAAAGAATCTGCCAAACGGTCTCTTAAGCAATGATCTGAAATAATCTTTGCGAATTCCTGTCTCAAGACCAATGCTGTGTTTCCAGGCAAACAACATAGATGCATAGCTTGACAATATGTACACCGCAACACACGAACAAAAAAGCGCAGTGATAGAAGCAAGTGACCAATCGCTTACCCCATTCAGTCTGTCAAAAAGTTCCTTGCTGGATATAGGCAGGAAAGCCAATGCCATATCACCCAATAACTGAAAAGCAAAATCACCCATCAGTAACCATTTCATAGCCAGCAGATAACGTTTCATCACAACTCTCCTTTCCTATGGAAATACGTAAGAGGATGATAGCATGTTTTTTATGAAAAATCAATCCATATGTTTATCAATAGTCTAGCTGATAAAGCTCTCTTTATATGCGACCGCCCTAGCATTAGCAATTCTACACGCAACACTCGAGGCGTCTAACATATTACCGGCTTCTTCGAGTGCCCCTCCGGCACATCTAACACAATAAGTTAGTTTTTTGCATTGACAACATTTTGTCAAATCTTTCCATTGTTTATTTTGAATATCCCTGAGTAAATACGAATTATTCCAAACTGTCTCAATATCATCGTTTTTTATATTACCCAAAACACAAGACAGTCTATTACATGGATGAATATTACCATGCCAGTCAATTGATAACGAGTGCTGCGTTTGCTTACAAACAAAATCAGATTCTCTATTAACATATACGGGAGTATAGCCAACTACTATATCTGCATTCCTTATAATGACTGCAAGTTGTTCTTCATCTAAAATTAATTCTTGATTCCTGTCATCACCATCTAATTTTCTATATACAGCAAAGTCTGGTTTAAACCTGAATCCCATTTCATCGCAATATTCTTTCAAAGCGTCATATGAATCGTAATTCGGTTTCATTATTATGGATTTAACCTGAACTGGTATCCCTTGTTTTTTTAAAAGATCTAAATTATTCAACACGATATTAAGCGATCCAGTTACTTGGGTAATGGAATCGTGTATATCTGATTTCGTTGAGAAGAGTGTGCAAGATAGCAAATCTACATTATATAAAGATAATAACTCGATTTTCTTAGCATCAAGCAATGATGCATTGGTGAAAATTACCAAATTAAATCCTAATTCACGAATTTGATTTATAATTTCAAAAATATCATTCCGAAAAAACACTTCTCCCCCAGTAAGCGTGATTTCAAAACAGCCCATTTTTCGTAATGAAATTAAGAGCTTAAATATTTCATCTGTTGACAAACGATATGAATAATGATCAACATAACAATGTTTGCATCGCCAATTGCAACCGGATTGTATTTCAAGCATAACACTAAATAATTTATGATACTCCTCTGAAAGCGAAACGATTTTGCCTATGCTAATCTCTTTATGGCTCATTATAAATCACCTCGTGCGCGAGCAAATCATCAATGACATAATCCATATCCGCTCTAATTTCATCGGTGCTTACCGAGTACTTGGCAGCAATATCATCCATTATATTTTCCTTGCTGCAGCCAGAGACTACCCCATTCCAAATATCTACCGCAACTCCCTGCAGCAATAGAAATATTTTTTGGGGAATTACATATATGTATATTTCGCCACTATTGTCTGGCATGGTCTGCCACGCTATTTTAAGTGTTGGTTTTAGCATAATTTCACCTCAAATTTAGAATACTATCCGGGTGTAAAATATTACACCCGGATAGTATACAACCTACTTAGTTTGGGCTTTGTGGGTGGAACATCCACTGCAAGCTGCACTCTTCGAGTTTCTCACTTCTACAGGAGCAGACTTTGTGATAGATGGCTTCACATATGGACGTTTTTGCTCATTGCTCTTCATACCAACACCTCCTTTCAGATATATAAACACTCCTTATTAAGAATATGTTTTTCAGTTATGCCTTATATTTGATTTTAAATCACACTCGCATACTCACTGTTCCTATAATGTGCGTTGTCACATTCAATTGGATCAGGAAAACACAGATCGCCGCTACAGATAAGAGCTATCCCTGCACAACGGGAACAAAATGACTTGCTTTCGCAACTATTACATATTTTTAAATCCAACCATTTAAGTTGAGCTATTTTACTCAACTTCTCTGATGTATACCAAATCTCGGATATGGTTCTTTGATTTATGTTGCCAAGTTCTACAGGTAACATGTTACACGGATATACACATCCAGAAGAATCTATATACAGCGAATGTTTGATGGAGTTGCAAACATACGAATTTGGCGTTATCACTTTTGGTGTATGAAATCCACGATATTGGTCAATTCGTTTAAGTATGTCGCCATTTTCCTCGTATGTTAGTCGCAGAGATTCCGCAACTTTATGATGTCCATGTTTTGGAAATACGTTTGTTGTTCCTAAGTACTGAATTTTATGTTCGTCACAAAATGATATGATATTTTCATACGAATCTTTATTTGGTTTCATAATAATGTTCTTTATTTCAATGTTTACATCTCTGCTTTTTAAATACAGGATGTTATCAATAGATGCCTTAAGTGAACCCTAACAATTTGTGATGGCATCATGAACATCTGGATTAAGTGAAAAAATAGTACAGGATATTTTTTCAATATTTGCTTGCGGAATAAAATCACGTGACTTTTCTGATAGCAAAGATAGATTTGTAAATAGCTGTAAATTAAAGCCAAGTTGTCTCGCATCTGACAATATGTCCATGATGTCATTCCGCAAGAACATTTCTCCGCCAGTTAATATCAATTCAAATGTTTTCATAGTTCTTAATTCTCTAAATATTTTTTTCAAAACATCCAAAGATAATCCATCTGAATCGTGTTTCGGTATATAGCAATGTTCACATCGCCAATTACACTTTGTAAGTATCTCAATAGTACAATGTAATAATGTATGAGCTTTATCAGCTATGCTTATGGTATTTTCAACAGGCATCTTAATCTATCCTTTCAACCTATGCATCAACAACAATTACAATCGTATTTTCAAGCGACAACGATCTGCAGTGTTTTACGGGAAGTCGGTACTCTGCGCTCATCTTTCACAAATAATACCAATCTGCGATAACCGTTCTTGTAGTACGGCATCTATTAACCGACCTTCCCTCCTACCCAAATGATACTATCATGCACATTCAACGGATGCAAGACATTTTTTGACGGCAAACCACTAATTTCATACTGAAACGGATATAACTCACCCCTTGCACGAACCTTTGTATAAATGTAACACATACTTTTAAAAAATGCAAGCATTTTTTAAAAGTTTTCGGTTCACCTTTTTTCGACCTTTCTGCGGCCTTTTTCAGCACTGTCTTCCCAGGAAACTGCTGGCGGCGGACAGTAACTTTCTGATTTCCAAAGGTTTTACCGGAAAATGAATCCTGATTTTCCTATATAAATACCTGCACAGGCCGCTCAGGCAAGCTGTTCCGCCAAGACTTTCGGGATCTCCGCCGCCGCCGCGGCAATCCCAGCCGGGTTCTTCCCTCCCGCCTGCGCCATATGGGAACGTCCGCCGCCGCCGCCGCCGACCAAAGGAGCAAGCCGTTTGATCAGGTTCCCCGCATGGGCGCCCCTGCTTACCGCCGTATCCGTGGCCATTGCCAGCAGGCTGACTTTCTCTCCCTGACCGGACAGAAGCACCACGACGCCCTGCCCCAGCTTCTCTTTCAGCTGATCCCCAAGTTCCCTGAGCGCGTTAAGATCCACGCCGGAGACTTGGGCGGCCAGCAGCTTGACACCTTTTATTTCCGTCACCCGATCCATGATATTTCCTAAGGATTCTTTGGCGGACTTGCTCTTCAGGGATTCGTTCTCGGAAGAAAGGGCTTTTAACTGTGTCATGACCTGTCCGCATTTCTCCGGCAGGGAAGCCGGAACCGTTTTCATGGTTCTCGCCGCCGCTTCCAGCGTTTCTTCTAGTTGCTGGTAATATGCAAACACCTGATTCCCGGTCAGGGCTTCTATCCGGCGTATCCCGGCGGCGATGCCGCTCTCGGACAGGATCTTGAACGCAGAGATCGCTCCGGTATGCGCCACATGGGTGCCGCCGCAGAGTTCTGCGGAAAAGTCCCCCATGCTGACTACCCGCACCGTTTCCCCGTATTTTTCCCCAAACAGAGCCGTCGCGCCGGACTTGCGGGCTTCGTCCATACTCATGACCCTGGTCTCTACCGGGAGATTCTCTATGATTTTTTCATTGACGATCTGCTCCGTCCGCCGGAGCTGCTCCCGCGTCATGGGGGCAAAATGGCTGAAATCAAAACGCAGCCGGGCTTCGTCCACATCGGAACCGGCCTGCTCCACATGAGACCCAAGCACTTCGCGCAGGGCTTTGTGCAGCAAGTGGGTGGCACTGTGGTTTTTACAGACGGCAACGCGGCGGCCCTGATCCACGGACAGGCTTACCTCGTCGCCGATCTTGATCATCCCCTCAGTCACGGTTCCCACATGCCCTACTTTTCCGCCGGGCAGTTTGATGGTATCCCTCACCTCGAACACGCCGCCGCCCGCACGGATCACGCCGATGTCGCCGTGCTGTCCGCCCATGGTCGCGTAAAAGGGAGTTTCCTTCACGACGAGGGTACCGCTTTCCCCGTCCGTCAGGGCCTGTACGACTTCCGTACCCGTGGTCAGCGCCGTCACCTCAGAGGAATGGCCAAAACGCTCATAACCTACGAACTCCGTCGAAAGCTTAGGATCAAGGCTTTCGTACACCGTCACATCGGCGCCCATGTAATTCGTGGTCTTGCGAGCCTTACGGGCTTTCTCCCTCTGTTCCCGCATACACACATCGAAGCCCTCCAGATCCGCGGCAAATCCTTTTTCTTCCATGATCTCTTGGGTCAGATCGACCGGGAAGCCATAGGTATCATACAGTTTGAACGCGTCTTCCCCGGACAGCCGCGTCAGCCCGTTTTCCTTCATCCGGACTTCCATCTCGCCCAAAATATTCAAGCCTTGGTCGATGGTCTTTTCAAATTTCTCCTCTTCCTGGGTCAATACGTTCAGGATAAATTCCTTCTTTTCTTCCAGTTCCGGGTAGCCGTCCCTGCATTCCGCGATCACCGTCCGGCTTAAAAGCGCTAAAAATTTCCCCTCCAACATGCCTTGCCCGCCGGACGCGCTGCCGCCGATTCCCAGCAGTCTCGCGTGCCGTGCGGCCCGGCGTATCAGTCGGCGCAGGACGTAGCCTCTGCCCTCGTTGGACGGCAGGATCCCGTCGCTGACCAGAAAGGTGGCGGAACGGATATGATCCGTGATCAAGCGGATGGAGACGGTCTGTTTGGCGTTTTCACCGTATCGCGCCTCCGCCAGTTCGCAGATCCGGTCGCGGATGGCTCTCATGGTGTCAATATCAAAGACGGAACCCACGTCCTGCACCGACACCGCCAGCCGTTCCAAGCCCATCCCGGTGTCAATGTTCTTTTGCGCCAGTTCCGTATAATGCCCGTTCCCGTCGCTTTCAAACTGCGTGAACACGTTGTTCCATACTTCCACGAAACGGTCGCACTCACAGCCCACCTTGCAGTCCGGCTTCCCGCAGCCGTACCGGCTCCCCCTATCGTAATAGATTTCCGAGCAGGGTCCGCAAGGCCCAGCCCCATGCTCCCAGAAATTGTCGCAGTTTCCGTTTTCATCCCGGGAAAAACGGGTGATCTTTTCCGGCGGAACGCCGATTTCCTCCGACCAGATCCGAAAAGCTTCCTCATCCTCATCATAAACGGAGGGATAAAGCCGTTCCGGATCCATGCCGATGACATCTGTCATAAATTCCCAGCTCCAAGCAATGGCTTCTTTTTTGAAATAATCCCCAAAGGAAAAGTTGCCTAACATCTCAAAAAACGTCAGATGCCTGTCGGTTTTACCTACATTCTCAATGTCGCCCGTCCGGACGCATTTCTGACAGGTGGCCACCCGGCGGCTAGGCGGCGTCTCCTGCCCGGTAAAATAAGGCTTCAGGGGCGCCATCCCCGAGTTGATGATCAGAAGACTCTTATCGTTGTGCGGCACCAAAGAAAAGCTGTTCATTTTCAGGTGGCCTTTGCTTTCAAAGAAAGCCAGGAACATCCGGCGTAATTCGTTCACACCATATGGTTTCATCGGTTTCCTCCAAAGTTCGTTTTTTCCAAAAAGCAGACGGCGCGGCGGCAGGAACCTGCGCAGGCTTCGTTCAGAAAGCAAACCGATCCTCCAAGTATGCTTCCAGCTGCGCGATCGCTACCCGCTCCTGCTCCATGGAATCCCGGAAACGTACCGTGACGCAGCCGTCCGTTTCCGATGCAAAGTCATAGGTGATACAGAACGGCGTACCGATTTCGTCCTGCCTGCGGTATCTTTTCCCGATATTTCCTCTGTCGTCATACTCGCAGCTGTATTTCTTGGACAGCCGGGCATAGATTTTTTCCGCGCCCGCGCCCAGTTTCTTGCTCAAAGGCAGGATCCCGATCTTGACCGGAGCCAGAGCCGGATGGAAACGCAGGACGGTACGCAGGTCGCCTCCCTCCAGTTCCTCTTCGTCGTAAGCGGAGCAGAGGAACGCCAGCAGTACCCGCTCCACGCCCAAGGATGGCTCGATCACATAAGGAAGGTACTTTTCCTTCTTTTCATCGTCAAAATAAGACAGGTCTTCACCGGACACGGTCTGGTGCTGGGTCAGGTCATAATCCGTCCTGTCCGCGATCCCCCATAGTTCCCCCCAGCCGAACGGGAAGCGGAACTCAATGTCGGTGGTCGCTTTGCTGTAAAAAGACAGCTCTTCCGGCGAATGGTCTCGAATCCTTAATTCTTCTTCTTTCAGGCCGAGAGTCTTGATCCACTGGATGCAGAAATTCCTCCAGTACTGGAACCACTCCAAGTCGGTGTCCGGCTTGCAGAAAAATTCCAGTTCCATCTGCTCGAACTCCCGGGTGCGGAAGATGAAGTTGCCGGGGGTGATCTCATTGCGGAAAGATTTTCCTGCCTGCGCAATGCCGAAAGGCACTTTTTTCCGGGCAGTCCTCTGCACGTTCTTAAAGTTCACAAAAATGCCCTGGGCTGTTTCCGGTCTCAGATACACGGTGTTTTTGGCGTCCTCCGTGACCCCTTGGGAAGTCTTGAACATCAGGTTGAACTGGCGGATGTCCGTGAAATGATGTTTCCCACAGGAAGGACACGCAATCTGATGCTCCTCGATAAAAGCTTTCATCTGTTCCTGGCTCCAGCCGTCCAGCCCGCCCTCCAGCACGACCCCTTTTGCGGCGCAGTCGTCCTCTATGATCTTATCCGCACGGAAACGTTCATGGCATTCCTTGCAGTCCATCAGCGGGTCGGCAAAGCCCTGTAAATGTCCGCTGGCCACCCACGTCTGGGGATTCATGAGGATGGCGCAGTCCACGCCCACGTTATACGGGTTCTCCATCACGAACTTCTGCCACCATGCCTTTTTGATGTTATTTTTCAGCTCCACGCCCAGGTTGCCGAAATCCCAGGTGTTTGCCAGCCCGCCATAAATCTCAGACCCGGGGTATACGAAGCCCCTTGCCTTTGCCAGCGCTACGATTTTTTCCATTGTCTTTTCCATGCTTCCCTCCCGTTCCAGCCGTCCGGCTGTATTTTGCGCTGTTTTGGCTGTTCCGCCGCCGTCCGGTTTCCTGCCTGCCCGCTCCCTTTATTTCATAATAATATAAGTATACCCTTCCTCATCGGAGGGAGAGACCGTTCCGTCCTCGTTCAGTACGGCGCCCTCGTTTACATACCGTATTTTTTTCGGACAGCGCAGCTCCATTTTTTCCTCCGCGATCAGGAGATACCACTTCCCCAGGGCGGCGATTTCCTCTTTCCCTATCACGGCGGCATCCCTTACGTCCACCATGGAAACATCCAGCGTATAGCCCTGTTCATAGGCCCTGGCGATGGTTCCGTAATAAAGCTCGTTCCCGGTAAAATCCCGGTAGGCCTGCGGGCTGTCAAAGACATGCCGCACGACCGCCTGATTGGTTCCGTCTGGCGTTTTTTCCACCGACTCCACGCGCACGGTCTTAGCACTTTCCCCGTTCGCCGCTTTTTGCTCGTTGTATTCCCGCACTTCTTCCAGCACCATATCGCGCAGTTCGGAAATGTCATAATAGTCCTTGTCGAAATCCGCCACCAGATAGGACGTGACCGTCCCGTCCTTCGACACCGCCAGAGTGGAGCCGACGGCCGTTCCGGAAATATTCCCCTGCCCGCAGGCGCTTAAAGCCCAGGCGCACAGACCGATACAGCCTGCTATGCTGCTTACCGTATGCTTTCTTTTCTTCATGGATTCTCCCCTACGGTTGGTGATTGGGATGAGCTTCATGGCTGTCTGGCTCGCTTCCTTACAGGTAGTATACCCAATCGGGAAGACTTTGTAAAGCGGACATTCGCATTCCGCCGCGCCGCACGTTCACGAACGCAGGCTGTTTCGCAGCGATCGGCATCCCCCTATGCCCATCGCTTAGGAACGGTTACGGAATCACTTGTGCTGATGAGCGGGCGGTTTCCGTCAGGACGATGAGCAGAAAACGCGCATAGCGGGCTATGTAAGTTTTGTTGCGGCTAGAGTTTTCAGAACCGCCAAAGTTTTGAAGTCCCGGTCCATGCATCTGCGGCAATACGCCTTGGAAATCTGCTCCAGCTGTCCTAAGACGGTATCGTTCACGGTGAAGGTATACAGCTTTTCGACGGTACTGGCCGCTATATAATGCAGGGCATATCTGGTGGATTCTTCCAGTCCCTTCTCCTGCCCCATTCCCAGCGCCATAGCCGGATCTGTGGAAAACTCTCCGTTTACAGCGATGGCTTTCAACTCAAAAACGCATTTCACCAAGCGCCTGGACAGCGCGGGGGCGGTGACGGCCCGCAAGGACTGATAAAGAAGCTTGAGCATCTGGCTTTCGTCATTGTTTTCTCTGGTATAATAATCGGCCACTTCCGCAAAGTACATCCCATAACAGGCGCCTATGTAATCTGTCCGCAGCTCCTCAAAATAACTCTGGATCTGCGCTTCGCAGACGGTATAGGAATCCCGCCCTTCCGCCAGCCAGTACCTGCCGAAGGAAAAAGGGTTGGTAGCCGCCGCCAGCTTCCCCGTCGGCCTTCTTGCGCCTCTGGCAAAGGCGGCTATCTTCCCTCTTTCTTTCGTCAGCAGGCAGATCCGGCGATCACATTCCCCGACAGGCGTCTGCCTTAAAATCATTCCGGTCACACATATGGACTCCCGCATAAGGATTCACTCCCAGACGCTGCGCCTGCGGCTTTGAAGCGTCTATTCTCTTCTTTTCTTTGTGGATATAAGATAAATAGTCGTCTATCCTGCCGCTGCCTAAAAATTGCTGCCAGTAATTCAATGATTTCATCGTATACCCCGTTCATATCCTGTGTCTGTCTTCATAAGTCTTCTCAGGTTCCAGAATGTGCGCGTAGGTACATCTTCGTTCCGGTGCTATGTACCTTTTATAGAATCGCTCACATCTGTTATTAGGGTTCGCTTTTTTCTTTTTTCTATTCGCTATCCCAGATCTTTCCTTTCGTATCCGAATTCGCGCAGGGAAGCCGCTTTGTCGCGCCAGTTCTTGCGAACCTTGACCCACAGCCGCAGATTTACCTTTTTTTTCAAAAGATCCTGGATCTCCATCCGTGCCTTGGTGCCGATGGTCTTAATCTTCTCTCCGCCCTTCCCTAAGATGATCGCCTTGTGGGTCGATTTTTCACAGAAAATCGTCGCTTCGATGTCGTAGATGGCTTTCCGCTCCTTCATGGATTCCACCGTTACGGCGATACCATGGGGAACCTCTTCCTCCAGTGCCGCCAGCGCCTGTTCCCGAATCAGTTCCGCCGTAAGCCGACGCGTGGGCTGGTCGGTCAGCGTGTCCGGCTCATACAGCATAGGTCCCTGCGGCAGATAGTCCACGATACACCTGAGCAGCACGTCCGTATGGCTTCCTTTCAGAGCGGACAAAGGCACGATCTCCTGAAACTCCAGTTCCTTCCGGTAAGCGTCTATGACTTTGAGGATTTCTTCCCGTTTCACTTGATCCACCTTGTTGATGACCAGAAAGACAGGAGTGCGGACTCGCCTGAGCTGTTCGAGGATGTGGCGCTCCCCGGCTCCGATGAAAGTGGTCGGCTCCACCAGCCAGAGGACGACGTCCACTTCCCCCAGCGTCTGTTCGGATGTACGCACCATGTAGTCGCCCAGTCTGTGCTTGGGCTTATGGATACCCGGGGTATCCACAAAGACGATCTGCGCTTCCTCGGTGGTGAGGACAGCGCGGATACGTTCTCTGGTGGTCTGCGGTTTGCCGGAGGTGATTGCCACTTTCTGCCCGATCAGCCGGTTCATGAGGGTGGATTTCCCTACGTTGGGTCTGCCGATCAGTGTCACGAAGCCGGATTTATATGCCGGAGATTCTTTCATATGAGGAAGTTTCCTTTCTTAAGCTACCATAAGCTATCATACTTCATGCTGGATTCCACGCCGGATCTTACCGGTTCTTACCAGATCTTAGCTTGTGGAAGATCTTTCCGTATCGAAGCTTTTTCTTGGATCCGGCGGTTCAGAGCAGATCCTCTGTCGTCCGGAAGAGTTTTTGTTCTTCCTGGATCCGCCGGGCGTTCCCGACGACGCACAGGTAGCCGTCCCGCAGGAAGCCTTGGATATAGGCCGCCAGCTCCCGGATGTCCTGTACCTTAGCCGCCAGAACCTCGTCTCGCTCTTGCTGCAGCGTGTCCTGGGTGATCCCGGTCATATAGGCGCTCAAAGAAAACAGCCCTTTTGCCGCCGGGTTCATCGGCATGTCCAGCTCGCTGACCGCGCCGATGATATACTGGGTCATGGTTCGCTCGTCCGCCCGGAACCCGGCAACCGCTTCCGTCGCTTCTTCATAGACGGTGATGGTGTCTTTCAGATTCGGATCTCGGTAGGACACAAAGTAACTGTCGCCGGATTTCCCGAAACCGCACATGCAGCCGTAAGCGCCGCCTTTCACACGCACCTTGTTCCAAAGGTACGCATATCCTAGCATGACTTTCAGGACACGCAGTTCTCCCCGGTAGGGAAGCCCTTTCCTGCGGAAATTCCCCGCCCGGCAGACATACTGCACTTCTCCGGGGGTCATGAAGCCCTCATTCTTACAGCTCAACTTGGGTACGTACCGCTCTTTGGGAACTTCCTCGGTGTAAAGCTTTTCGCGAAGCCGCCGCAAAGGCTCCTCCAGGCAGGCGTATCCCTCCTGCGTTCCCGTAAAGTCCACCATCAGGTTTTCCGGCCGGAAAACCATCTTCGCCAGCCGTGCCAGTTTCTCGCAAAGATCTTCCGCTTTTTCCTCAAAATGCTCTTCCAGAGACGAGAGGAGCCGATAGAATGAATGGCCGGTCAGTTCCTCGCTCAGCGCCCCCGCCACGCTCCCGTAGGATAACGCCCTGCCCACCGCGATACTGTGTCCGGAGGACATCATCCCTGCCTGCATGGCGGATTTTCCTTCCGCGAGGATCTCATAAATACGTTTCTTGTGAGTAAAATCACTGGTAAACAGGATTTCCTCCAGCAGCGCAAACGCTTTGCCGAGGTTGCCGTACAGCACCTTGGTTTTCAGTTCCAAGGTGGCGGTGCAGTCCGCCGGATCCTCCACCCGGGAATATAAGCCGGTCACGGGCGACATCCCGCCGGTGGCGATATGGATGGCATGGAACAGGTCGCCATATTCATAATGCTCCGTGTTCAGCAGCCCCAACACCCCTTTCAGGACGCCGACATACGCAAAGAACTCCCCCGGAATCTCCCGCAGACGGAAGATCAGCCGCAGATAACCGATCCCGTTGGTAAAAATATCATGGAACAATACCTTCGTATCCCCTATGCGGCGTTCCTCGTTGAGCAAGGAAGCCGCTTCTTTTTTCAGATCCTCTCTTTTTAAGACAGGAATCTTTTCCAGATCCTCCCTGCTGTCCGGCGTTTCCTGAAACGTTTTCAGCGCTTCCCCGTCCTCGATCATCCGGCGGAGTTCCTCCGCACCCATAGCCGCTTTCCGCGCCGCCAGTTTTTCTTTTAATTCTTCCTCTTTCCGGGTGCTCAGGCCCTTTTTCGGCTCCAGTACCACCACCGAACAGTGCTGGTTGGAAAGCAGATAGGTTTCCAGCAGTTTTTCAAAATAGCCGTTTTCCACCTGGCTTCGCAGAAAAGCAAAAGTTTCGTTGGCTTCCACATGGAGAAAGGGCCTGCGGTCGTCGTAAAGCCAGCTGTCCAGAATCTGCAGTCCGTATATCAGCCCCTTAGGGTAGGAACCGAAATCGGCTTCGCGGTACTTAAATTCAAAGTAGCTGATCCCCGCCAGAAGCGCTTTCCGGTCAAAGCCCTCCGCCGCGACTTTGCGCAGGATTTCCTGCACCACGTCCAGAAACTCCTTTTCCTTTCCCGTATCCACGTTTTTGGAGACCACGCTGAAATAAGGCTGGTATACCCCGTTTTCATAAGTGCTGTAGATCTCCTTACCGATCCCCCTGTCCGTCAGGGCTTTCTTGACGGGCGCGCCAGGTGCGGAACACAGGGCATAGTCCAGGATCTGGAATGCCACATACAGCTCTTTGTCCAGACTGTCGCCGATTGACAGGTTCCACGAAAGATAGCCGTTCTCTTTTTCTTTCTCCCCGTCTCCGATGGGATATTCCTTGACGACACGGCGTCCGGTCTGGGGCGGCTCCTGCCTTCCAACCCGGGAATCCACCGAGATCTCGTCAAAAGCGGACAGATACCGCTCGTCCAGAAACGCGAGCTTCTCCGCCATGTCCATGTCGCCGTACAGATAAAGATAGCTGTTGGAGGGATGGTAGAAGCGACGGTAAAAATCCAAGAACTGCTCATAGGTCAGGCTCGGGATCACTTCCGGATCTCCGCCGGATTCGTTCCCGTAAGTGACGTCAGGATAAAGGGAGTTCAGGATCTGGCGCTCCAGCACATCGTCCGGCGAAGAAAACGCCCCTCTCATCTCATTATAGACCACGCCGTTGATTTTCAATTCGTCCGTCTCGTTTGACAGTTCATAATGCCAGCCCTCCTGCCGGAAGATGTTGGGATTCTCGGCAGCCTTGGGATGAAACACCGCGTCCAGATAAACGTGCAGCAGATTCTGGAAATCTTTGTTATTACAGCTTGATACTGGATAGACGGTTTTGTCCGGATAAGTCATGGCATTTAGGAAGGTATTCAAGGAACCCTTCGCCAGTTCGATAAAAGGATCTTTTACCGGAAACTCCCTTGAGCCGCACAGTACGGAATGTTCCAGAATGTGCGCCACCCCGGTGGAATCCTTGGGCGGCGTCCGGAAGCCGATATAAAAGACCTTGTTCTCGTCCTGATTGGACAGCAGGACCACTCTCGCCCCGCTCTTCTTATGCCGCAGCAGACAGCCTTCCGAAGCCAGGTCTCCGAGCCTGCGCCGCTCTATGATTTCATAAGAGGCCAGGGTTTCTATGGAACTTGACAGGCTTGCCGGGTTTTCAGGGAAATCTCGAAAGGATCCTGTTTTCGGTTCTGTCCTGGATTCCCCTTGGGTACCATTCTGGAAATTTTCTTTCATTTTGCTCCTATCTGCCCGCTTTCGTGGGCGTACTGTTAAAATGCCATCATGGCCAGTTTGCTGATGACGACTTCCTGGATCACCACTCCTCTGGTTTCTTTTTCAGCGGGAGACCATTTCATCAGTTCTTCCAACGGAAGCTGTTTTGCCGCATACTGCTTCTGAGTTTTTCGTAAGAAGCCGCTTTTCTCTTCCAGGATACTTACTTGAAGCTTTCCTTTCAGCTGCCTGAATACTTTATAAAAGAGGGTTTTGTCCGTCAGATAGTAAAAGTAGCTTTCCAGGCTGGTATCCTTATCCTCTTCCCGGTACAGATACCGCTCCGCGATCAGCCGGAACTTGATAGGCAGATCCTCATTTTCCAGGAGTTCCTCCAGCGTGTATTTCGCGCCGATATACAGGCAGTGCGTATCCTGCACAACATACTTATGGTCTTCGTACACGGTCTTGCGCATTTTGTTCCCCTCCGCCCGCCTTAGCGGGCATACAGATCAGGGCGGCTGATCGTTTCTTCCTAATAGAAATATATCCACTCTGGAACATGCCCGTTATGGAACATGCCCATTATTGAACATGTTCATTATTGAACATGTTCATGCGTGAACAGATGGTGCTGGCAGTATTCATAATTTCCGTTACATTTTGAGCAGAAGCGGAACTCCAGTGTAGGGTCGTCTTCCTCCGACTGGCCGCAGACCGCGCATTTGTGTCTGGTGATCTTGGGATTCCTGCGCACCTCCTGCTTGAACTGCTGCCTTCGCTTCATCTGCTTGGGCGATAGATGCATACGGTTCTTGGAGCGGAACCAGAAAAGCAGGAAATTCAGCAGGGAAGCGGCGATGGCCGTCCGGTAGAACAGGTTCAGGACAGGCTCCCCCACTCCTTGGAAAAATTCCAGCACCAGCATTCCCGCGTATACGATCCCCAGCCACTTCACCTTGATCGGTATGATAAACATCAACAGAACCTGGGCTTCCGGGAAAGTAGCCGCATACGCCAGGAAGATGGACATATTGATATAATAGGTGCTGAACGCCTTTGCCGCCGCGTTGAAATAGAGGGCCGCCACCGGCGCGGCGCCTACCGTCTCCCCGAAGAAGAGGTAGGCCGCCCCCGTCGCCGCGAAGCTCCCGACGACGGTGAAGACCATCCCGGTGAACAGATACAGGTTGTAGCGGTAGACCCCCCAGGTGCGTTCCAGAGAGGTGCCGATGGAATAATAAAACAGCAGCATGATCAGCATCGTAAAAAGGTTGTTGCCGGAAGGAGGAACCAGTACCCAGGTGACAAGACGCCATATCTGCCCATGGAGGATCTGGTAAGGGTTCAGAGTCAGGAACTCCAGGAACACCGAATTCACGTTCTGGATCAGGAATCCCGCCGCATAGCACAGGATCAGTACCAAAGAGAGATTCTTCACAGCATATTTCCCAAATTTTTTTTCAAAATTGCTCATCGTTTCCGTTCCTCCAGACTGGATGCTTCGTCCGCGCCGCTCTGACCGGGCGGGAATACAGTGTATTTATTTTATCATCCCCGACCGCATAAGTAAACCGACCAGTTTGAAATTTTATATGATTTTATATAAAATTTAGACTGCTCCGGCTGTATCCGCATGGGCAGCAGGAGCCTTGCTTCCGGTCTCGGCTTCTGGCGGATTACGAACGGACGCTGTTTTCCGGCCGTCATCGGTTCCTCTTCCGCCTTACAGCCTGCGCCGGCAAACAGGCTCCTGCGCAAAAAGGGAGATCGCCCATTTCTGCGCAGGAGCCTTCCAGACACGATGAAACTCCTTGGCGAGCGCACGCGCACCATGAATCCGCCTCACGAACTCATGGTACGCGTATATGAGCCAAATGCCGCTTCGCGGCGCTTGGCTCATATACGCGTATGGTACCATATCCGCAGGATATGATATAGGCCGAATGGCCATGCCCTTGCCATGACTGCGGAGCAGTCATGGTACCATAACCTGATTACCAGTAACTTGCCGTGCCAAAAATTCAGGAATCATTTGGAAGCTAGCTTTCCTGCGTCCCAATAAAATTTCTTCCCGTCATCTGTAAGCCTCTCTAAACGGGCATTATGAATCAGGTAAACCGCACCGCACAATTCCTCTATGTCTTGGAAATGATGGCTGGTAATCATAATCGTTCTTTGTTCCTCCTGCAGATTCTTTATGATCTCCTTCATATCACTGCTTGTTTGATAATCTAAGCCGTTAAACGGCTCATCCAGAATCAGGATGTCCTGATTTTCCATGATTGCCTGCGCTATGCCGAGCTTCTGCTTCATTCCCATGGAATAATTTTTGACCTTCGTCTTATCATCCGGGTTCAGGCCGACCAGTTTCATGGTAGCGATGATCGCTTCTGTCGTGATTTGATGATTGATTGCCGCTAAAAACTTCAGATTTTCTAATCCGGTATACAGCTCAATATACCCCGGAGAATTAATTAAAATCCCTACATTCTCCGGAAAATCAGAATTCCTTCCCAGTTTCATCCCCCTAACAGAAACTTCTCCTTGATCAGGCCTCACAAGACCAACCATGATCTTAAACAGCAAGGACTTCCCGCTTCCGTTTTGTCCGATAATCCCAATGGTCGTACCTTTTTCCACACAAAGGCTCACATGATCCAATATCATTCGCCCATGAAATCCTTTTGAGACATTTTTTGCTTCCATGACATATTCAAGTTTCATTGATACTCCCATCCGCCCGTCACAGCGGGCATACAAGTCGGGGAGGCTGAAAACTTCTTTCAGCCTTTATCCTCCAATAATTTTTCTATTCTCCAATTCCTTAATAACAGATAGCCTGTCGTCACCGACAGCAATAAAATAGCAAAGACTATGCTATAAGCAATCTGGTTCCCATCAATCCTCGTATACTGCCGGGCAAAAAAGGATATTCCAATTGGGTTATATGCCAGGTATTCCAGCGGCAAGATACACAATCCATGTGCAGACAATAGAATGAAAAAACTAAGAGCGGTGCTGCGAATCCAGCTGTCCAATAAAATCACCACAAGAAACAAGAATATCAGCTCAACAACCTTTGCCGCAATAAATTTAAGCAGAGCTATCCATATTCCAGGCTCCAGATGATCTCCCATCATGAAAATGTCTTTCATATTATCATAGCCTTGCGGTTCCAGACGGAAAGCATGGCCAAGTAAGACGGTCATGCAGACAGTGAGAAGTACGTATGCCATACAAAAAAGAAATGCGGTCTGCATGACTTCATCTAACCAAATCTTCTTGTTTTTTAACCGGATGATGACTGCTAAATTGCTATTGGCCTTGCAGTTCTGGTAAAAGATACATAACAAATAAACAGGAAGACCATTGAAGACAAGCATATCCAGAAACTCCATGATAAAGAAATATCCAATGCCATGTCCCCAGAACTGCGACAGCAATAAATCAGGAATGGTAAGTCCCCCTCTGGATACAATTTTGGACAAGACGGAAATCCCTGTTATCCCTAATATGATGATAAACTCTCTTTTTCGGAAAAGTGTCTTTATGTACCACTGTTTGATGCCTTCAAAAAGTACCATTTTTTTATAAGCGAATGTTTTCCACCAATACTTATCAAACAGGATAAAGATCAATACTAATACAGTAATTTCCACAATGACATAAGAGAAAAAAGATACTATGGATCTGGATAAGCCGTGATGCAGGATCAGGTAATGATTCGGAAAGAGCCACGGGAATTTATCATCCATATCGCCATGCAAGCCTACGATGAGCAAAACATATGCAACTGCCTGAGCAATGACAGCAGTTCGTTTCCCCCAAAAGTGATCCATAAAAATAATGAATATGTTCATAAAAGTCAGCCCTAACATCATATAAGCGACGCTGGCTATCAGAGCCAAACCAGGCGTTTCAAAATAACCGCTGAAAAAATACAGTTCCTCATGCCGCTGAGTTTTTAGCCAAAAGGCATCCGCAAAGTTTTTCAGCCGGCTGCCAATGATAGCTGCTATGAATAAATGCAGCGCAACATAAAGAACTGTAATATTCAAAACGGAGACAGCCGTATGAAAAAAATAACGAGAAAATTTTTGGGAACGAATCAGGATGGAATCTGATTCCATATCCAGCTGCCGGTACAAAAAAATAACAAGGAACGGTACCATAAAATAAAATATATAATAATGATCCGTCATCATAGCCAGAACAAATTCCCAATACGAAAGCGTGCCTTTTCCAAGCTGCATCTGCACAGCGGCCTGCCAGGAAAAAACAAACACGACCAGCCAGATCTTACATGAAAAAAATTCTCTCGTACTTTTCTTGACAATAGGCATGATTTTCATAAAATTCCTTTCTAGATCTGATAGACATCCTCTTTCCGAAACACATGGTAAAATACATAAAGTGCCGCTGCCGCAAACACGAAGCTCAACATCCCTGCCAGGAAAGTGACCGGTGATGTAGAGCCTGGTACCAGACTGGATGGTTCAAAGGCAGTAAACAGATTATATTGCGGGATAGCAAGGCTTGCCAAGATAAAACTATCTATCAATGTAAAAACGAACGGCCCTGACAATACAATAAAAATATTTTTTTCATACAAGGAAAGCACATACCCCAGAGTGGCTGCGAGGAACCCCAGAAAAGCTCTCCATATGCTCAGCAGCAGCCCGTACCGCAGCGGATGGTTTACAAACCAGTATCCGGCAAAATGGCCTGTTTCCGCACGGTCATTCATATCTGGAATGGCGGCAACTGAGTCAAATACGTAAAGCGAGATCAGTAACCATCCAAAGGAAATGAGGAAAATAATCAGTGCGCCGGCCGCCGCCGCTATCAGCCACTTTGTGAAAAGATACTTTTTCTTTGAGATCCTAGGCAAGGTATATATGATATAATGATCTTTTCTTTCATAATAGAGTATCCAGCATACCGGTACGGATGCCAAGGCGGCATAGATAAAACTAAACACTTCATTGGATTCTTCCCACAGCTCTATATTCCGGAAAAATACATAGCTGCCCTTGGATACCCATGCAAGGATACAAAGAACTGCCACAAAGAAAACCGCAGTCAATGTACAGGAAAGCAAGATCTTTTTGATTTCTAAAAAAACAAATTTATGCATCAGTCCAATCCTTCCATCACGGCAAAGGATTTTACCGCCAGGTATATCTCCCAGCGGTGAAACTCCCCTGTTTTTATTTGGAACGCAGAGAAACATTTCCCCGCTTCAAACACGCAAAGGACGAAGCGGCGGGTATCAGGGGACGCACGTTCCTAAGCATGTAGCGCAGCAGATTGCGAATGTCCGCTTTCCTTTGATTAATTACTTTTCCAGTTGCCTGTCACTTGCACGGAAACAGGAGTAGTAAGATCATTAGAAAACTGAACCCGCATACTGTCTGTAGCAGAATGCTGTGCATCGCTATAAAGAACATAGCTAGTGGAATCATTAACGTCTCTGACCCAAGGCCCATGAACGCCGCTTGTCGCATCCTGCATTCTGGCGTCGACCACATAAGTCCCTCCGACAGAGGTCGAACTTAAAGCACCGTTCGCGCCGGTAGTTGCTTTTTTCTGATAACCTGTATAACCGTTTCCATTAAAAGCAGCCACCGTAGTATCGTAAGGCTCATAGGAAGTACCGGCCAAAGCTGCTGCTCCCATCGATACGATACCAATACCTAAAATAGTAGCTGTAACCTTTTTGAGCATATTGTGTTTCATGATATTCCCTCCGTTTCTTAAAAAAATAGGTTGACAGTTTGTACAGATGTTTCTGGGGCATGTTCTTGGTTTCCGGTATAGGAAACTGGAGTTCGAATCATAATGGTTCCTCCTTTCCGCCTTCATGCAAGCAGACGTTTGCAGAATACCAAAGCCCTTATCATGCAACCGTTCTGACCCATTGTCTACGCGTATGATAGCATGACTGCTCCGGACTTTACAAGATCTTTCTGGATTTTGGTAAGCTCATGGCGTGTATTGGTTTTGCAGCCCTTTTGCTTACACATACACATAGGATACCATTCCTTCTTAAATTTTACAAGATCTCCTGCATTTTTTGTAAAATGATGAGATAAATTGGCTTGTTTTCGTTTTCCATCCTATTGGCTTCCAGTCTTTCTTCCTTGCAATTTTGAAAGCTGTGTCGTATAATAGCCACTGGAAGCGTTCCTTTTCAGCGGCAGACGGAATACCATATAGACACATAGAGATCCCGCAGCTCCGTAAATCAAACCATGGTTCGCGTATGCTCGCCAAACGGCTGCTTCGCGGCGGCTTGGCGAAAGGCTGGCTTCGCAACGGCTTTGCAAGGGCATCTGCCCTTGCGTATGGGGCCCCCTATAGACACATAGATTCAGAAAGGATATGGGTACTTATGAATAATAGATTGCAGGAAGAACCGGAAAAGATTACCTGTCTAGGCATCGACATCGGCTCCACCACGGTCAAGATCGCGGTGGTGGAAGCCCCGCATACGGTTCTGTTTTCTGATTATGAACGGCATTTCGCCAACATCCGGGAGACCCTGGCCGGCCTGCTTAGAAAGGCTTACGGGCAGCTGGGGAATATCCGCCTGTACCCGATGATCACGGGTTCCGGCGGCCTGACACTGGCCAGCCACTTAAACATCCCGTTCCACCAGGAGGTCATCGCCGTGGCGGAAGCCTTACGGGAACTGGCTCCCGAAACGGACGTGGCGATTGAACTGGGCGGGGAGGACGCCAAGATCATCTATTTCGAGGACGGCAACGTAGAGCAGCGTATGAACGGGATCTGCGCGGGCGGCACCGGGTCTTTCATTGACCAGATGGCTTCCCTGATCCAGACGGACGCGGAAGGACTGAACGAATATGCCAAAAATTACCGATCCTTATATACCATCGCAGCGCGGTGCGGCGTATTCGCCAAATCCGACATCCAGCCGCTGATCAACGAAGGGGCGACCAAGGAGGACTTGGCGGCTTCCATCTTTCAGGCGGTCGTCAACCAGACCATCAGCGGATTGGCGTGTGGAAAGCCCATACGCGGACACGTGGCTTTCTTAGGCGGCCCGCTCCACTTTCTATCCCAGCTGCGGGAAGCTTTCATCCGCACCCTGCGTTTAGACGACGCGCATGTCGTTTCCACGGAAAATTCCCATCTGTTCGCCGCCATCGGCTCCGCCCTGAGCTGTAGGGACGGGGAAGCCGCCGCTGTTTCTTTAGAAGAAATGGTTCAGAAACTTTCACAGGAGATTCGGATGGAGTTTGAAGTGGAGCGCATGGAGCCTCTGTTTGGTTCTCAGGAGGAATATGAAGACTTTACGGAGCGCCACAGCCGCCACCGGGTGAAAGCCGGGCAGCTGTCCGCCTACCGCGGCAGGGCCTTCCTTGGAATCGACGCCGGTTCCACCACGACGAAGATCGCCCTTACCGGGGAGGACGGTTCCCTGCTCTATTCCTTCTACAGCAGCAATGACGGCAGTCCTTTGAAGACCGCCTTCCAAGCGTTAAAAGAAATCTATGCCCTGCTTCCGGAGGGGGTGGAGATCGCCCGCAGCTGTTCCACCGGATACGGGGAAGCCCTGATGAAAGCGGCGTTCCTCTTGGACGACGGGGAAGTGGAAACCGTCGCGCACTACCGGGCGGCGGCCTTCTTCAACCCCCAGGTGGACTGCATCCTGGACATCGGCGGACAGGACATGAAATGCATCAAGATCAGGAACCAGACCGTGGACAGCGTACAGCTGAACGAGGCCTGTTCCTCCGGCTGCGGCTCATTCATCGAAACCTTTGCGAAGTCCTTGAATTTCAGCGTACAGGATTTCGCGAAAGTGGCGCTGTTCGCCGAACATCCCATCGACCTGGGAACCCGCTGCACCGTATTCATGAACTCCAAGGTGAAACAGGCGCAGAAAGAGGGCGCGCAGGTCGCGGATATTTCCGCCGGGCTGGCCTATTCCGTCATCAAGAACGCCCTTTTTAAGGTCATCAAGGTTTCCGACGCCTCCGAACTGGGCAGAAACATCGTGGTGCAGGGCGGCACGTTCTATAATGACGCCGTGCTGCGCGGCTTTGAGAAAATAGCGGGCTGTGAAGCCATCCGTCCGGACATCGCCGGGATCATGGGCGCTTTCGGGGCGGCCCTCATCGCCAGGGAACGCTTCCTGGAAGGGCGCCCGACTACCATGCTCTCCTATGAGAAGCTCTGCGAGCTTCAGTTCGAGACCAGTATGGCAAAATGCAAGGGCTGTACCAACAACTGCCGCCTGACCATCAGCCGCTTCTCCGGCGGACGCCAGTATGTTTCCGGCAACCGCTGTGAACGGGGGATCGGCGGGCAGAAGAACGCCCACAATGTGCCGAACCTGTACGAATACAAGCTGCAAAGGGTGTTCGGTTACGCCCCTTTGGAAGCGAGTCAGGCGTCTCGGGGAACGGTCGGGATCCCAAGGGTATTGAATATGTACGAAAACTATCCTTTCTGGTATACCTTTTTTACCCTCTTAGGCTACCGGGTCGTCCTTTCGCCCGTTTCCACGCACCAGATCTATGAGCTGGGGATCGAATCCATCCCCAGCGAGTCCGAATGTTATCCGGCGAAGCTTGCCCACGGCCATGTGGCGTGGCTGATGAAGCAGGGGATCACGTTCATCTTCTATCCGGCTCTGTTTTACGAGCGGGAGGAAGTGGAGGGCGCCAATAATCATTATAATTGTCCGATCGTGACTTCTTATTCCGAAAACATCAAGAATAATATGGAGGAACTGAAACAGGAAAAGATTGTTTTCCGGAACCCGTTCCTTTCTTTCCGCAGTCTGGATACGGTGATCCCCGTCCTGATCAGGGAATTTCCCCAGATTCCTCCGGCGGAGGTCATAGCCGCCTGTGAAAAGGGATGGGAAGAAATGCAAAACGCCCGGAAAGACATTTCCCAGAAAGGGGAAGAGGTACTGGAATACTTAAAGGAGACCGGAAAGCACGGAATCGTGCTGGCGGGCCGCCCTTACCATATCGACCCGGAAATCCATCATGGGATCCCGGAGCTGATTACTTCTTATGATATTGCGGTGCTGACGGAGGACTCCATCTCCCATCTCGCCGCCCCTGAAAGGCCCTTGATCGTATCCGACCAATGGATGTACCATTCCCGGCTGTACGCGGCGGCAAGCTATGTCCGGACGACCGACCGTCTGGATCTGGTGCAGCTGAACTCGTTCGGCTGCGGTCTGGACGCTGTAACCACCGACCAAGTGAATGACATCCTCTCCGGCTCCGGCAAGATTTATACCTGTCTGAAAATCGACGAGGTAAACAACCTCGGCGCGGCGCGGATCCGGATCCGTTCCCTGCTTTCCGCCATCCGCGTCCGGCAGGAAAAGGAACAGGAGGCCGCTTCCGGCTCCGGACGCCGGGTCTCGTCCTGCGCGATCACCAAAGTGCCGTTTACCGAAGAAATGCGGAAAGAGTATACGATCATCTGCCCCCAGATGTCGCCTATCCACTTCGAGATCCTGGAACCGGCCTTCCGTGCCTGCGGCTACCAGTTCGAGGTGCTGACAAACGACAACAAACATTCCGTGGACGTCGGCTTACAGTACGTCAACAACGACGCCTGTTATCCGTCCCTGCTCGTGGTGGGGCAGATCATGGAAGCCCTGCTGTCCGGCAAGTACGACCTGAACCGGACGGCCATCATCATGTCTCAGACCGGCGGCGGCTGCCGCGCCACCAATTATATCGGCTTCATCCGCCGTGCCTTGGAAAAGGCCGGTATGCCGCAGATTCCCGTGATTTCCCTGAACCTCGGCGGCATCGAGACCAACCCGGGCTTTCGCCTGAACCCTGATCTGCTCCTGCGCGCCGCGATCAGCGCACAGTTCGGCGATCTCTTCATGCGCTGCGTCTACCGTATGCGCCCTTATGAAGCCGTTCCCGGCAGCGTGGACGCGCTCCACCGGAAGTGGCTGGAAACCGTGCGGAAATTCGTATCCGCGAAACGCCTTGCCCTATGGAAGTTCCCCTCCTTATGCCGCTCTATCATCCGCGACTTTGACCGGATCCCCACGCTGGACATCGTCAAGCCGAAGGTAGGGGTCGTGGGCGAGATTCTCGTGAAATTCTCCCCCGCCGGGAACAACTATCTGGTGGAACTGCTGGAAGCGGAAGGAGCGGAAGCCGTTGTTCCGGATCTGATCGATTTTATGCTGTACTGCTTCTACAATCAGGTTTATAAAGCCGCGAACCTAGGCACCAGCCGGAGGGCCGCCCGCCTGTCCGCTCTTGGGATCTGGGTCATCGAGCATATCCTGCGGGGCGCATCCGTAAAGGCGCTGCGCAAGAGCCGCCACTTTACGCCGCCTACTCCCATACGGGAAATCGCAGGCTTTGCCGAACCCATCGTATCGATCGGGAACCAGACCGGAGAGGGGTGGTTCCTGACCGGGGAAATGGTGGAACTGATCCATGACGGGGTTCCGAATATCGTATGCGCCCAGCCCTTCGGCTGCCTGCCGAACCATGTGGTGGGAAAAGGGGTCATCAAAGCGCTGCGCAGGCACTATCCACAGTCCAATATCGTGGCAATCGACTACGATCCCGGAGCAAGCGAAGTGAACCAGCTGAACCGGATCAAGCTGATGCTGTCCACGGCGCAGAAGAATTTAAGAGAAACGCGGGAAAAAAGGGAAGCTTCCTAGACGGCTCTGGCATATAGCGGGAAGCTTCCCCGACCGCCGGTCACTGGACGGACCAGACCACGGATTTGACAGTGGCATAATTTGACAGGATATTTTCCTGCCACAGAGCCTGCACGTTAGCCTGTTCTTCTTCGTAGCCCGCTTTTCTTGCCGCTGACCGCGGGATCCGGAAGACCAGGCTCGCCGCTTCATAAGGCACGTCCAGCACCAGCATATCATAGATCTCCCCGGTCGTGCGCACGACGAACCCTCTGCTGTTCATCTCCGGGGGGACTAGGTTATAGGCGCCCGCTTGAAAGGTGATGAAATATTCCCCTTCCGCCTTCTGTTTGTCCGTAACGGTAAGGTCGCCTACCATCACCACGACCTGTAAACTGCGGTTGTTCACCAGATGGTAAAGATAAGCGCACAGCAGAAAGACTACGGCGACAAGGAACACGATGATAAGGGTTCTTTTGTACGGTCTGCCGTTTTGCGTTTTTTTCGCTTCCGGGAGCGCGGAGACACCGCTTGTTTCCTCCTGCGGCTGCGGTTCCCGGCTGCCCTGCTCCGGCTTCCGGTGGGCATATTTGCGGCTGTCCGATTTGTCCGATTTGTCGGATTCTGATTTCCGACTGTCTTGTGCCTTTGGTACTTCTTGTTCGTACATTTTCCTCTCCTTTTCGTCTGGGTGGTTCCTGCCCCGTTCAGGGGAACGCAAGATCTTTTAAGACTTCTCCCGCGATGATCAGTCCCGCCACAGACGGAACGAACGCCACGCTTCCGGGAATATCCCTTCTTTGAGTGCATTTACGCTTCGCCCCGGCAGGGCAGATACAGTGGCTCCGGCAGCTGATGGACAGATCCTGCAGCGGACGGACGGGCTTTTCCGTAGAATACACCACTTTCAGCTTTTTTACCCCTCTCTTTTTCAGCTCCCTGCGCATGACCTTTGCCAGAGGACACATAGAAGTCGTGTAAATATCCGCCACCTGCAGTTTGGTAGGATCCAGCTTGTTCCCGGCTCCCATACAGCTGATGATGGGCGTTCCGGCACTCTGCGCCCGCAGAACCAGCTCGATCTTGGCCGTCACCGTATCCACCGCGTCCACCACATAGGAATAGGCGGAAAAATCAAACTCATCCGCTGTTTCCGGCAGATAGAAACATTTATGGGCGACGACCTGCGCCTGGGGATCAATGTCCAGAATCCTTTCTTTCATGACATCCACCTTGTCTTGCCCGAGGGTCTTTCTGGTCGCGATGATCTGCCGGTTACAGTTGGTCAGACATATTTTGTCGTCGTCAATCAGATCGAAAGCCCCCACTCCGCTCCTTGCCAAGGCTTCCGCCACGTATCCGCCCACTCCCCCGATTCCGAAGATCGCCACTTTCGCGTTTTTCAGCCGTTCCATGGCTTCTTCCCCTAAGAGCAGCTGTGTCCTTGAAAACTGGTTCAGCATGACCGCCCCCCTGTCTCCCCTTCCTTGCCGTTACCCTAACACAAAAGAGCATATCATTCCGCGGAACAATATGCTCTTTCCCGCTTTCACAGCTTATCCTAAAACGAAGTTTCATTTTAATCCCGGCGGCGCCGATGCCCCCCCAGCCGCAGTACCTTTTATTTCCCGACCTGTGCCGCTACTTCCGCCGCAAAGTCATCTTGTTTCTTTTCGAGTCCCTCGCCCGTCTCAAAACGCACGAACCTCTTGAGGGCAAACCTCGCCCCGGTTTCCTTTGCGGTCTGGGCGACATACTGGGCAACGGTCTGTTTGCCGTCTTCCGCTTTCACATAGATCTGATCCAGCAGACAGATTTCTTTCAGCTGCTTGCTCAGCCGCCCTGCCACGGCTCCCTCGACCACTTTTGCCGGTTTCCCCTCCATCTTAGGATCCGCTTCGATCTGTGCCTTGATGATCTCCTTTTCGTGGGCCTTGTACTCTTCGGAAATCTCGTCCGCAGATACGTATCTGGGGGAAAGCGCCGCAATCTGCATGGCAATGTTCACCAGCGCTTCTTTCAGCCGATCGTTCACAAGGTCGGAAGCCGCTTCCACGACAACGCCGATCCTGCCGCCGCCGTGGAGATAAGTTGCTACGAAGCCGTCCGCCGCCTCTATTTTCTCAAACCTCCGGATGTTCAGGTTCTCGCCGATGACAGCAATTTTTTCCACCAAAGCTTCTTTCACCGTCTTGGTCGGATCCTCCTGCCAGCTTTCCGCCAAGAAAGATTCCACGTCGGAAGCCTCGGAATGGAGTACCTGTACCGCCACCGCTTCCACATATTTCTGGAAATCCTCGTTCTTTGCCACGAAGTCCGTCTCGGAATTGACTTCCACCACTGCCGCCGCCGTGTCGCCCTCTGCGGCAATACGGCAGATACCTTCCGCCGCGATCCTGCCCGCCTTCTTTTCCGCCTTTGCCTGTCCGTTCTTTCTGAGGAACTCGACCGCTTCGTCTACATCCCCGTTCGTTTCATTCAGTGCCTTTTTGCAATCCATCATACCCGCGCCGGTCATCTCGCGCAGGTTCTTGACCATAGCCGCTGTAATATCTGCCATTTTTATGACCATCCTTTCCTAAATTCCTATCGTCTTATCTGCCATGCGGCTCGTTACGGTTCCATGGAACCGGCTGACCACATTCAGCAGGAACCCCTGACCACATTCAGCAGGAACCGCTGACCACATTCAGCAGGAACCGCTGAATGGGAACTGCAATTTTTATCCGGCAGCTCCCGCTTGGCTGCGAGCGCCCTAAAACGGTCACTGCGCCGCCGCGATCTCTTCTATGCCGGCATCCGCCTTATCCCTCGGCTCTTCCGCCGCCTGCAGCTGTTCTTCTTCTGAAGCGGCCTCGCCTTGGTTGGCTTCCACCACGGCATCCGCCATTTTGGACACGATCAGCTTCACCGCACGGATCGCATCGTCATTTCCCGGAATGATATAATCCAGTTCTTCCGGGTCGCAGTTGGTATCGCCGATACCGATCAGGGTGATCCCCAAGGTGTGCGCTTCCTGTACGCAGATTCTTTCCTTTTTCGGATCTACTACAAAAATAGCGTCCGGAACTCTGGGCATGGTCTTGATTCCGCCAAGGTTCTTTTCCAGCCTTTCCCATTCTTTCCGGATCTTTAAGACCTCTTTTTTAGGCAGGACTTCAAAAGTGCCGTCCTGAGACATGGTTTCAATGACACGGAGTCTTTCGATCCGGGAACGGATGGTCTTAAAGTTTGTGAGCATACCGCCCAGCCATCTTTCCTTTACATAATACATGCCGCAGCGCTCCGCTTCCGCTTTGATGGCGTCCTGCGCCTGCTTCTTGGTGCCTACGAACAAGATGATGCCGCCCTGCGCCACAATCTCGGAGATGGCGTTGTACGCCTCATCCACTTTCCCCACCGACTTCTGCAGATCGATGATGTGGATCCCGTTCCGCTCCGTAAAAATATAGGGAGCCATCTTAGGGTTCCACCTTCTGGTCTGATGTCCGAAGTGGACACCTGCTTCCAACAGCTGTTTCATGGAAATAACGCTCATTTTTCTACCTCCGTTTGGTTTGCTTCCGTATGCCGTTTGCCGTGTCCGCGTCAAGAACAGGCCTCCTCCCGCAGCTATTCCCGAATGGCGGGAACACCACTGCCGAATGGGCATACGTGTTTTTTCATAACTCATGAATTATACCATGATTGCTGATAACTGGCAAGAGGTTTTTTAAGAACCCACGTGGGTTTCCACGTGGGTTCCCGCTGCCCGGCAAGGGCTGCTGATCCCATCCAGCCAGAGCAGCCGGCTGGAACATCATGTACATCAGTCGCCACCCAGCATGAGCCGCCTGCTCTATTCCAGATTCAGCTTCCTGGTAATGATCAGATAGCTGACCACATATAGGACGGCTGCCGTGACGAGCGAGAATGCCATATGGTAGCTGTTGGCGGACGCCATCGAAGCGATTCCGAAAAAAAACGAACTGCGGAGCAAGGCGGGCATTACCAGAAGAGACGACAGGAAAGAAGTCGCCAGGTTCAAGCCTAAATAGCAGACCACCGCCATCATGATCCTATGTCTGGAAGAAAGCTGTCCCAGTGTCACCGCCCCATACAGCGACATCGTTCCAGAAAAGCCCAAGACAACAAGCTGCAGGACGGAGAGCGCGACGATGCCGGCCAGGTTCATGTCCTTCCCATAGATCGCCCGCAGGATCTCGTCCAAGCTTCCCGGGTTGCTTTTCAGGTAGAGCCAGAGCGTCTGATTCCCGTACCACGGAAGGGAGCAGACCAGCACGATCCCCGATATGCCGACGAACAGCGCCATGAGCGCATACCAGCTTCCGCCCACCAGAAGCTTGCTCAGCAGCAGCTTGTGCGGATGAACCGGCAAAGTATGCGTCAAATAGCCCTCTCCGGAGTACATGGACTGGTAAAACCGCAGCCCGAGGTAAATGCCCATACCGATCGTGACGCCTATCAGCGTGGCCACATAAAGCAGAAGCGACGTAAGGGCGATCCTGCTCTCCGCCGAAAGCCACTCGCCGTCATAGTCCGAAAAACCGAAAATCGTCCGCAGGGAAACCCTGCCCAGGACGGTCATGGCAGCCAGAAACAGCACGACCACCGCAAAGAATTTATAAGTCGCTTTCCACTCATGCCTGATCAATTTCCCTAACATGCAAACACCTCCCTGAAATAAGCATCCACCGATTTCCCATGCTGCTTCCTGATCGTGTCCACCGAATCGTGCAGCAGCAGCTGACCCTGGCGCAGGAAAATCACTTCGTCCAGAACCTGTTCAATATCCCCGATCAGATGTGTCGCCAGAAGCACCGTGGCTTCCGGACTGTAGTTGCTGATGATCGTGCGCAGGATATAATCCCTTGCCGCCGGATCCACGCCCGCGATAGGTTCATCCAGGATATACAGCTGCGCCGCCCGGCTCATGACCAGGATCAGCTGGACTTTTTCCTTCGTTCCTTTCGAGAGCGTCTTCATCCGGTCGGAAGGTCTGATATTCAGGCTCGTGAGCATTTCCAGAGCTTTTTCTTTCCTGAAATCCAGATAAAAATCATGATAGTACGCCAGCAGCTCGCTTACGCGCCAGCTGTTGTTCAGGAACGTCTTGTCCGGCAAATAGGCGACCTGCGCTTTGGTCTCCACGCCCGGCGCCCGCCCGTTGATACGGACGCTTCCCTGCGTCGGCACGAGAAGTCCGTTCAGCATCTTGATCAGCGTCGTCTTCCCGCTGCCGTTCGGCCCCAGAAGCCCGACGATCTTGCCGCCGGAAAGCCGCAGGGACATATTGCTGATCGCCACATTCCTTGTCTGATAAGTTTTGGTCAGATTTACAAGCTCTAACAAGTCGTTCATCATCCTCTCTCCTTCCGCCCCGTCATCCTTCTTTCCGCAGAAACTCCACGCTCTCTTTTTCCGTGTAACCCAGCTCTTTCATCCTGCGGAAAAAGAGTTCCGCATATCCTGCGGCCGTTTTTTCCTTGATCTCCCGGATCATCTCCGGCTTCTCCGTCACCGTGCGCCCGTTCGTCCTCTGAGTCAGGATCAGTCCGCTGCGTTCGAGTTCCGCAAAGGCTTTCTGCATGGTATTGGGATTGACCGCCGCCACGGTCGCAAGTTCCCTGACACTTGGCAGCTTGCTCCCCGGCGGGTATTGCCCGGACATGATCTGCATACGGATCCTTTCCGCCAACTGCGCATAAATCGGCTGATCAGAATTTAATTCCCATGCCATATACGTCCTCCTTTTTCTTGTGAAAACACCACGATTCAGATAGCCTGTTGGAACGCGGATCAGCATTCCCCCGCTTCCAGTACGCAAAGAGCTAAGCGGCGGGGATAGAGGAGCTGCTTCTTAGCTGCGAAGCAGACTGCGTTCCTGAGCAGGTAACGCAACGAAATGCGAAGGAACACTTGACCATTCCAGATATTCCCAACGAACATGCTCTGCCGCCCCCGCTAAACAGTAACGTTCTCATTTTTATATGATTGTACCGCTGTATTGTTTTCTTAATACAATTATGCATGAGGGAAGCAGGTTTGGCAAGAACAATTTCCTTCCATTTTCTAGTATATCTTGGATGATTTCATGATCCGTACCGCTTGCCCTGCTTGCCACAGCTGACTCCTATCGGCGGGATCTTTCCGCCAAACAGCTTTTAGAATACTATGTAACAGCACTCCCTGTCACTGCGGGCTTCCCCTTCCATTTCCTCTTGCGTCCATACGGAGGAAGTGCTATACTGTAACAGTTTGAAAAATGCTACTGAAAAACGTACCAACATACACGGACGGGAGTTTTATGAAACAGAAAAGAGAAGACATCAGAAACATCGCCATCATTGCCCACGTAGACCACGGCAAGACCACTTTGGTGGATGAGCTGCTGAAACAGAGCGGCGTATTCCGGGCGGGGCAGGAAGTGGCGGAACGGGTCATGGATTCTAACGATATTGAACGGGAACGGGGAATCACCATCCTTTCTAAGAATACGGCGGTGACTTATCAGAACACCAAGATCAACATCATCGACACCCCCGGCCACGCCGATTTCGGCGGCGAGGTGGAGCGGGTGCTGAAAATGGTCAACGGGGTCGTCCTCGTGGTAGACGCTTTCGAGGGCGCCATGCCCCAGACCAAATTCGTGCTGCGCAAAGCTCTGGAATGGAAGCTTCCCGTCATTGCCTGCATCAACAAGATCGACCGCCCGGAAGCGCGTCCGGAGGAAGTCATCGAAGAGGTGCTGGAACTGTTCCTGGAACTGGACGCGGACGATTCCCAGTTAGACTGCCCTTTCGTATTCACTTCGGCAAAGGCGGGAACCGCTTCCCTGTCGCCGGATCAGCCGGGAAACGACATGGTTCCCCTGTTTGAAGCCATTCTGGAATATATTCCTGCGCCGGAGGGCGATCCCGATGCCGGAACGCAGGTTCTCATCAGCACGATCGACTACAATGAATACGTCGGGCGGATCGGCGTCGGGAAGGTAGATAACGGAAAGATCTCCGTCAATCAGGAGGTGGTGATCGTCAACCGCCATGAACCCGACAAACAGACCAAAGTAAAGGTAAGCAAGCTGTATGAGTTTGACGGCCTCGCCAAGGTGGACGTGAAAGAGGCTTCCATCGGCTCCATCGTGGCAATTTCCGGCATGGGCGACATCCACATCGGCGACACGTTATGTTCCCCGGATCATGTGGCGCCCCTGCCCTTCCAGAAAATCAGCGAACCTACCATCGTCATGAATTTTATGGTAAACGATTCCCCTCTGGCAGGGCGCGAGGGAAAATATGTCACCAGCCGGCATTTACGGGAACGGCTGTTCCGGGAGCTGAACACCGACGTGTCGTTGCGGGTAGAGGAAACGGATTCCCCCGACTGCTTCAAGGTATCCGGACGGGGGGAGCTTCATCTGTCCGTGCTGATCGAAAACATGCGCCGGGAGGGGTTTGAATTCGCCGTCAGCAAAGCCGAGGTGCTGTATCAAAAGGACGAGCAGGGCAAGAAACTGGAGCCGATGGAGTTCTGCTACATCGACGTACCCAACGAACACGCCGGAGCCGTGATCGAAAAACTTGGACAGCGCAAGGGGGAACTGCGGAATATGGGTTCCATGTCCGGCGGTCTGTACACGCGCCTGGAATTTTCCATCCCGGCAAGGGGGCTGATCGGCTACCGTGGGGAGTTTCTGACCGATACCAAAGGAAACGGGATCCTGAACACGGTATTCGACGGTTACGGGCCTTACAAAGGCGACATCCAGTACCGGAAACAGGGTTCCCTGATCGCGTTCGAGGCGGGGGAGGCCATCGCCTACGGCCTGTACAACGCCCAGGAACGGGGGCTTCTGTTCATCGGCGCGGGGGAAAAAGTGTATGCCGGGATGATCGTCGGGCAGAGCGGCAGGGGCGAGGACATCGAAATCAACGTCTGCAAGAAAAAACAGCTGACCAATACGAGGGCCTCCGGATCGGACGAAGCGCTGCGCCTGACGCCGCCCAAGATTTTAAGCCTGGAGCAGGCTCTGGAATTTATTGATACGGACGAGCTTCTGGAAGTGACTCCGGCAAGCCTGCGGATACGGAAGAAAATTCTGGATCCTACCCTCCGCAAGCGGATGGCCGCTACGAAGAAATAGGGCGGCGTTCCAAAAAGTTTCCGCGCCAAACGCCGCCCACGCAAGGACAGGCGGTTCGACGCGCCCAGCCCATACTTCTGATGGGAATCTGTCTCCGTTTTATGGAAACAGATTCCCACCGGTCATGACACGGTCTGCCACAGACGGAATCAAGGCGCGCCGCAGGCCGCCGCTTTCTCCTGAGGCAGTGTCCAGACGGTGGTCGCCTTGAACAGATCCCCGTCCACTTCGATATGCAGCTTGCCGCCCTGCACCTCCATGAAACTCATGGCAATCGACAGTCCCAGGCCGCTCCCCTCCGTATTGCGGGAGACATCCCCTCTCACGAAACGTTCCGTCAGTTCCTCGGGGCTGGCCTGGATTTCCTGTGCCGCAATGTTTTTCAAGATGATCACCACCTGATCCCGCCGACGGAAGCCATCGACATATACTCTGGTTCCGGGCAGGGCATATTTGGCGATATTCGCGAAAAGGTTTTCATATACGCGGTACGTCTTCTGGCTATCCAGCGGCAGGAGCAGTTTGCTCTCTGGAAGCACCAGATTCAGCCGCACGTCCAGCCTTGCGGCTTCCAGTTGATCCGACGCCTCCAGCGCCACCTGTCTGACTAAGTTCATGATGTCCACATCTACGATATTCAGGCTGACGTTCCTGGAGACCGCCCGGCTCACTTCAAACAAATCTTCGATCAGTATTTTCAGCCGGAAAGACTTGTTCTCCAGAATGTCCAGATATTCTTTTCGTTTCCCTTCCTCCAGGGATTCTTCTTTCAGCAGATCCAGGTAGGTGATGATCGCCGTCAGCGGCGTCTTCAAGTCATGGGAAACATTGGTAATCAGCTCCGTTTTCATGCGCTGGCTTTTCATTTCCTCCTCCACCGCTTTCCGGAAGCCGCCTTGGATCAGAGCCACCTGGGGCTTGAACGGCTCGAACACCCCCAGATCCTCGGTCATCGTCCCATTCAGGTTGCCTTGGGCAATTTCGTGCATGACGTCCAGCAGCAGCCGGAATTTTCTCTGGAAATCCCCTACGTACTTTTTCAGCAGGAAATACAGCGCGCAGGTATACGCCGCGACAAATACCATCCCGCCTATCCAGAAACAGCAGATGACGGACAGGATCACGGCATTCAGGAACAGAAGTTTCCAAATCGTCTTTTTGACGTTCCCGGTCAGGTCGAGACGCGACAGCGCCTGGCCCGTTTTTCGGATGATTCCGCACAGGAACCGGAAAAACGCAAAAACCAGGCTTTTCTCTTGGAAGGATCTGCGGATACCATCCCTGCGTACCCCTCTGAACAAAATTCCCAGGCACCACACCGACATCAGGAGGCATAGGAGCAGGACAAGTATGCCGATTTTCGCGCCCGACGGCAAACGGCGGATCTGATACGGTACCTCATACTGGAGACGCAGCGTCACCCCGCACAGGAACAGCCCTATCAGAACCGCTATTTCCAAAGGCAGACGGAAGATCCCCCATGTCCTCCACGGCTGCCCTCTGTCCGCCCAGTTCAGCACGGGAAACCACGCTCCCGATGGCAGGAAGATCGCCAATAAGAAGACTGAGAGCGGGAACAGGAGAATAAATCCAGGCTCATTGTACAAGCTATGATAGATGGAAGCGGAAGTCTCCGCTCTGACCCAAGAAGACTGTTCCGCCCCGGACTGGATCTGATTCCACATGTCATAGCTGATTCCATACGTGATTTCACAGTTCTGGATCTGAAAATCAGAGGTACTGATTTCCAGGTCTTGATAGAAATTCCCGTTCTCATCCCAAATCGATCCCGCCCAGATCATCAATGCGTGCCGTATGATCTCTATCGCCGTTTTTCGGATGTCTGTGCTGTCCTCTCCCTTTACGTCGTTTCCTATGGTAGCGTTGCCGTTCTCATCATAAGAAAACGTCAAGAGAAAGTAATACTTCTCTGCCGGAAGCCCCTTTTCATCCGCCAAGGTATTCGTCAGCGTGACGCCCGTCGCTTTGTTTTTGACAAAATAGTCAAAAATCCGGTTCAGCTGCTGAAACTGCCCCTCCAGATCGTCAAAGTAGTTTCCGATCTGGCTTTCCAAATCCTCTATGGAAAGTCCCGCCGATTTCTGGCCTGGGGACAGCTTCTCTTCCAGGCGGTAGACCTCCCTGTAGTCATGACGACTCCCGTTTTCCAGATCATAAAGATCGCCGTAAAGAAGCAGATTATTCCGATAAAGTCCGTTGATGGCGGTATGCACATCCAAGCTCATTTCCCCGTAGGACTGTATCAGGTCGTAGCCTTTCACGAAAATCAGGGAAACGGCAGCGGAGATCACCAGACCGAGTCCGATCCATCCCAACGGGCGGCGAGGCTGCTTGCTTTCCTCCTGGAAATGTCCTCCCTTTTTGCTCCGGCGTTTCTCCCCGCCGCTTCCGGCGCCGCCGTCAGTTCCCGTTAAGACGGGTTCTCTGCTGTTTGCCATGAGAGCAGTCTCTTTTCCATCCTTTGCAAAGACGCTCTCTTGGCTGTTTTCTCCTAAGATTTCTTCTCCTTCGTTCTCCGCCAAGACACTCTCCCTGCCTTTTTCCTCGAAATTGCCCTCGCCTCCGTCCGGAGCCATTCCTGCCTGTTGTGTTCCTCTATCCATATACGCTCCTATCCGCCCGCTTCGTCCAAATCCAGTAAGAACAGCCCAACAGCAGCCTGGAAAGTGCCTTTCGCGGGTCTTCCAACCAGGGAAGGTGAAAGTTTTCCACTTCCAGCCCTCCTTATCTCTGCTTTTCCATCTTATAGCCGACTCCCCAGACCACTTTCAGATACTTGGGATTTTTCGGGTCGATCTCGATTTTTTCCCGGATGTTCCGGACATGTACCATGATGGTGTCTGTATTGACCGCTTTTTCATTCCAGATGCGCTCATAAATTTCCTCCGTGGAAAAAACCTTTCCCGGATTTTTGATCAGCAGCTGCACAATCTTAAATTCCATGGGGGTCAGTTTGACCGGCTCCCCGTCCACACTGACTTCCACTGTGTCCTCGTTCAGCTCCAGGCCGCCGATCACATAAGTATGCCCGCTGGGGGCGCCGTCCCGCACCGCGCAGAGGTATTTCGAGTAACGGCGCAGATGGGAGTTGATCCTGGCTAATAGTTCCAGCGGCGTAAACGGCTTGGTCACATAGTCGTCCGCCCCCATGTTCAGCCCCATGATCTTATCCACTTCCTCTGACTTCGCCGACAGCATGATCACCGGGAACTCATAGTCCATCGCCCGCAGTTTCATCAGCAGCGCCACGCCGTCCATGACCGGCATCATAATATCCACGATAGCAAGGTGGATCTCTTCTTTCTGTACAATGGCAAGGCCTTCCTTGCCGTTCGCCGCCTGGGATACCCGGTATCCTTGGTTCCGCAGATAAATCTCAACACCCTCCCGGATTTCTTTATCATCCTCCACCAGTAAGATGTGACGGTTTTCCATCTTCCCTTTCCCCCCATTTTTTTGTAGCTTCGTGACACCACAATTTGCTTCGCAAACCGTGGTTCGCGTACATTCGCCTAACGGTTGCCCTGTAACCGTTTTGGCCGCTTCGCGGCACAAAGTGTACTTCGCACACTTGGCTCATTGTTTACGCGTATGACACCATGAATCCTCTTCGCGGACTCATGGTTCGCGGGCGCTCGCCAAATGGTTGCTTCGCAACCGCTTGGCTTCGTAAAGCCGATTCCTGCTTGCAAGCAATCCGGATCGGCTTCACTTGTCAAGGCTGCTCCGTAGCCGCTTGGCTCGCTGCTTACGCGTATGATACCCTAATAAAACCGGAAAGGCAACCTCCTTTCTGCGCGGGAACCTGGTTCTCCCTCCACAAAACCTGCTCTGCGTCCTGCGCTTGCGGTAAGACTTACTCTGCCTCTTCTTTCTGCCAAAAGTATAGCTCCTAAAAATAAATTTCGTATACAAAAAAAGCCGAAGAATTTCTTAAGAAATTCTTCGGCTTTTTGAAACGGACGTTTTTTCGGGAAGCTTCCCATTTGATAGGACAAAATGGGAAGCAGCGTACCTCTAAAAACTTCGTTTTTTCGGGAAGCTTCCCATTTGATAGGACAAAATGGGAAGCAGCGTACCTCTAAAAACTTCGTTTTTAGAGGTACTTAGTTCCGGATCAGCTTGTCCTCTTCCTTGTTCCAGCTGTACAGTCTGCGGATTTCCCTGCCCACCTGTTCCGCCGGATGTTCCGCCGCCAGTTTCCTCATGGCTCGGAAATGAGCCTGTCCGCCCGCTTCGGACATATCCAGGAGGAAGTCCTTCGCAAAGGCGCCGCTCTGGATGTCCTTCAGGATCTTCTTCATGGAAGCCTTGGTTTCCTCCGTGATGATCTTCGGCCCGGTAATGTAATCCCCGTATTCCGCCGTATTGGAGATGGAGTACCTCATCCCCTCAAAACCGCTCTGGTATATCAGGTCTACAATCAGCTTCATCTCGTGGATACACTCAAAATACGCGTTTCTCTCATCATAGCCCTCTTCCACAAGGGTTTCAAAACCCGCCTGCATCAAGGCGCACACGCCGCCGCACAGAACCGCCTGCTCTCCGAACAGATCCGTTTCCGTCTCGGTGCGAAACGTGGTCTCCAGTACTCCGGCTCTTGCCCCGCCGATCGCCAGCGCGTAGGCAAGCGCAAGATCCCGCGCTTTTCCGGTCGCGTCCTGATGAACCGCCACCAGGCAGGGAACGCCTTTCCCCGCCTGATACTCGCTTCTTACGGTATGGCCGGGGCCTTTGGGTGCGATCATGGTGACATCCACCTCTGCCGGAGGGGCAATCTGCCCGAAATGGATGGAGAACCCGTGGGCGAACATCAGCATATTGCCGGCTTCCAGATTGGGAGCAATCTCTTTGCGGTACAGCGCCGCCTGTTTTTCATCGTTGATCAGGATCATGACGACATCCGCGCGTCTTGCCGCTTCCGCCGCCGTGTACACGTCAAATCCCTGTGCCTGTGCTTTCGTCCAGGACTTGGAACCCTCGTACAGGCCGATGATGACATGGCAGCCCGATTCCCTCGCGTTCAGCGCGTGGGCATGTCCCTGGCTGCCGTAGCCGATCACCGCTATCGTCTTCCCCTCCAATAAAGAAAGATTGCAGTCCTCCTGATAAAAAATCTTCGCCATTTCTTTTTCCTCCGATTTCCTTTTTCCTACCTATTCAGTCGTCAATGTAAGTTACTCGCTCCATGCCCCGCCCCAGTCCGGCGATCCCCGTCCTTGCCAGCTCCGGGATCTCGTACCCGTCCAGCAGCTTGATAAAGGCGTCGATTTTGGACTGGTTTCCGGTCAGCTCGATTATCAGGCTTTCATTTGCCACGTCAATGATCTTTGCCCGGAACACATCCGCCAGAGCGATCACGTCCGCTCTCTGTGCCGCCGCCGCTTTCACCTTGATCATGACCAGTTCCCGGTAGACGCTTTCTTCCGGCTTCAGTTCTTTCACATCCCGCACGTCCACCAGCTTTGCCACCTGTTTCTCGATCTGCTCCAGTATCACGTCGTCCCCCTCCGCCATGATCGTAATACGGGTGAACCTGGGATCCGCCGTCACTCCCGCCGTAATGCTCTCGATGTTGTAGCCTCTCCTGGAAAACAGCCCGGAAATACGGCTCAGGACACCGGCGGTGTTATCCACCAACAGCTGAAAGACTTTTTTCCGCATACCTGTATTTTCCCTTCTGCCCGTCTTCCGCCCAAGCTTGGACCATGTAAAACCTGCGGAAGAAGGCGCCTCTTCCCGAATCATACTAGCAAATTCTCGCAGAAATGTCAACCGGCAATTTGAAAGGGCGCTGATTTCCTGGATACCGTGTGATCACCCAAGCAGAAGACAGCCCCTCTGCGTAGCAACGGATGGTTTCTAGAAAGATCATAACTAATCATTAGGAAGATATAATTCATAGCGTTAAAAAGCCAGGAAAATGTGATATGCTCCCCTTAAAGTAGACAGTGAAAATAAAAAAACACTGTTATGGAAAGGGGAGCATTTTCATGCCACACAAAGGACTGCTGCCAGCAGAAGAAAAAATAAAGGTAGTAGAGAAAGATCTAGCAGGAGAAATCAGAGTTCCAAAAGCATGTCAAATATACAAAATAAACGAAAAAATATTACATGATTGGGTGCGACTTTACAAGATTCGAGGCGCAACGGGGCTGTGTAGTACAGGCAAGAATCGTAAATATGAACCTGAACTAAAACGTCAAGCAGCGGAAGGATATTTGTCAGGAGCAGCATCTTTGCGCGATATTTGCATGAAATACGACATCAGCAACAAATCTATGTTGCAACAATGGATTAAATGTTATAATAGTTATGGAGATTTTAAACACCCAAACAGCGGAGGTGCGACCTGCATGACAAAAGGCCGCAAGACGACTTTGGAGGAGCGTATAGAGATTGTCAGTCATTGTATAGCTAACAATAAAGACTACGGCAAAACAGCTGAGCAATACGGCGCGTCTTACCAACAGATTTACGGATGGGTAAGAAAATACGAAAAGGACGGCATGGATGGACTTTCCGACCGTCGCGGTAAGCGCAAAGACGAAACTGCTATGAGCGAAACCGAAAAGCTTTGCGCTCAATTAAAACTGAAGGAAGCTGAAATTCTGCGGCTTCGAATGGAGAATGAACTGTTAAAAAAATTGGAGGCGCTCGAAAGGGGGGCGAAATCCGGATTAAGTTTGGTGCGCCTGGAAAACAAATATTTAGCAACACAGGCTTTGAACAAAGAGAAAAGCTACCCAATCAGCACACTTTGCGATATTATCAGCCTCAACCGTTCATCTTACTACAATTGGCTTCATCGCGGCCAAACAGCGCAGGAAGTCAAGGATGCCGCATTAATTGAGCGTATATGCCAGCTCTATCAGGAATCCAACGGGATTTTCGGGTACCGCCGTATACGGCTTAACCTGAAACGTCGGTTTGGGGTTCATTGCAACAAAAAACGAGTTCGTAGGGTTATGAATGCAACCGGGTTGAAATCAGTAATTCGTCGGAAACGACCACATTATGTCAAATCCACGCCGGAGATTACAGCGGAAAATATTTTGAACCGGAACTTCAACGCGGACAAGCTTAATGAAAAGTGGCTCACCGATGTTACAGAGTTCAAATATGGCGACAGCGGCAAGATGTACTTAAGCGCAGTCCTCGACTTAAAGGACAAAATCGTTGTAGCCTACGCTATTGGCCATAGCAGCAATAACAAACTCATCTTTGATACCTTCGACGCAGCTGTTGCGAAATATCCTGACGCAAAACCGTTATTCCATAGCGACAGGGGTTTTCAGTATACAAGCGAAGTTTTCAAGGCAAAGCTTGACACTGCCGGTATGACGCAAAGTATGTCCAGAGTCGGGCGCTGTATTGACAATGGGCCAATGGAAGCGTTTTGGGGAACCCTAAAGGCGGAGAGGTACTATCTCCATCGCTTTGATGGTTATGACAATCTAAAAGCTGCGGCTGAGCAGTATATAGCGTTTTACAACGGCAGCAGATATCAAGAAAAACTTGGAGGACTGGCTCCGTTGGAATACCGTAACTTGCTTTTGACAGCATAAGCAAATTCAGATGCCCATAAAGACATCTGAATTTGTAAACATCTTTTTAATTTTTCCTCTGTCTACTTGACAGGGAGCGGTTCATGGCTGCAAAAGATGTCACAGGCACCACTAACAAAAGCATAACCACTGCCGACATTGAAGCTATAAGATTTCGCAATTTCATTTTCATTAGCATACCTTCCTTCATTAATGTGTACTGGCTTCGTCATAGTTGCCGCCGAAAGAAACAGAACCGTTTTTCGTGCATTTAGCATAGCAGGACGCTGTATTGTCCGCTTTGCCGTTTTTGTAGACAGTAAAGTTTCCTATTATTCTTGCGCTGCCGTCATCATTTGTTTCCTCACCTGCGCTACTGCTTCCAGTCCAGCCGGAATAGCAAGAATTGTGATAAGAACTGTATCCAGTAGGTTCGGCTTGGCTGCCGTTATATTCAAAAGTGCCATCAAGTCCGTAAACAGTGACTATTTCTTGATTTGATTTCAGCCGGAACCAACCTTCCATAGAGAAACTTTTACTACTTGCCCGTGTAAGACTATTGCGGACGGTAATGACAAGCTCTGCCTCCAGTTCGTCATTAACATCAAACCGAAAGGGGATTTTAGTGGCTCCATTGCTGACTTCCGCATCAAAAGCCAGTGCATTGCTCAGAACATCGTCCAGGTTAATCTCAAAAGATCGGTCTTGTGGCGCTACTTGAGCGTCAACGGCAGCATAAACTGGCAGTGCAAGCGCGAAAAGCAGGGTAAAAGACGATAGTAAACAAATCAGTTTTTTCATGGCATACCTCCATTAGTGTTATTTTGCAGTTTTGGTTTTTCTGTAAATGGCAAACAAGGCAGCAGCACATAGCAGGATCGCGCCGGTACTGGCAGCGAATAAATGTCCAGGGTCATTAGACGTTAGCCCTCCGGTCCCTGCGTTCATTTCAGGATCGCCAAGCGGCAATGCATTAATATACGCTTTTATCTGCTCGTACTCATACACGTTAGAAGCGCTTGCACTTCTGTAAGTACGAACAGCGGCCTCGTTTTTCAAAGCAGTAGTAGGAATCAGACTCTTGACTTCGCCGTTATCATTTGGGATAAGGCCCACTACGTCTTGGAAATAAGGGAGGCTACCAACAAGCATCGTGCCTTCGGGAATTTCGCTGATTTCTTTTTGGATGGAAACATCATAGGCATACCGTGTGTCCCCCGTTTCATAAAACGTCACGACCGATACCACCCATTCTCCCACTTTTGACAAGACTTCTTGCTGTTCCTGTTCAGTCAGTAAAGACTGGGCATTGTCACTAAGCGGCTGTCCTTTTTGTACGTTTACAACGACAGTCCCGCCAGCTGTAGTGATCGGAACTTTATAGATATGGTTTCCGGCTTGCAATGCCTGTTCAATTTCAGCTGCGTCGTTCGTTGCCAGCTTAAATACGTCGGTATCCACATAGACTTTATACGCTTTGTCATAATCCACATCGGCAGCGGTGATCTCCCGGCCGATTTCGTCTGCGTACAGTTCATTGACTGCGGTAACGATTTCGTCTGTAATACCGCTCAACTCGGATTCGGCATCGGCGGCAAACCCGGCGGCAAAAGCAGTTGCCGAAAAAACCATAGCCATAGCCAACGACGACATAAACATCACTATCTTTTTCATTCTGGCCACCTCCTACAAAATTAGTTTCATCGCCTTCCATCTGCCTATTCCATCTGCCTAGGGCTAATTCCTTCGCATTGTTGTGCCATACGGGCGAGTTCCCAGATCAGTGGTCGCTCCATTAATCATTTGTGTGTAGCTAAAATACTGCCCGCTAACGCCGGGGTCTGGGTCAAGCACATACAGATAATTTGTTGTACCGGTCTGATAGCCAGATACAACGACAACATGGCTCATGCTTGAACCCACCAGCTTAGCCACAAATGGGTCGCTGCCGTCAATCTCGTTCTGTGCGCTGCTGAAACTTAACGCATTACTGACCGTCTCAAAGTCCACACTGTCACCTAACGCATATTCAACCGCCTGGCAGACGTTCCCATCGCTTCCGGTTTGGTCGTTTGTGTTTCCTTTGATTTTTTTCACAATATCGGTCTGGTCGCAGCCGGCGGTACTATTATAGTATGAGCCAATCATTTCACCGCAAGCGGCCCAGCACCAGCGTGTTTTGAACAGCCTGATTATTGCAGGTTTCTGAAAGAATAATTTCCGTTTTTGAACGTTATTTGAAGATTCAAACCTTTCATCTGTGGGTATGCATACCCTGCTATCATAAAGGTTTGCTCATTACTGGCATGATCCAAGAAAGTCATTTCAACACTGCATTCGCGCTCCATTTTGTATTCTATATACTCGTTCGGTAATAATTTTTCTTGACTCAGCAGCACTTCGCCATAGAAATCAACCAATCTAAGGTCTCTTAAAGCAAATTCAGTATTGTTATTAACGCGTATGGTTCCGCGTGGAATCTGTAATATAGCGGAACATATCATAACAATTATTACGGTTAAGAATATCGTCAATAATAGTATCAAACGCTTTTTCATGATTCCATCAATCCTCCGACTTTAGTGTGTATGCGATTGGCACATCTGTGCCAATCGCATACATGACTCATAAAAGAAGCTTACAGTTCACCGGCGGAATTCGACCAGGTTAAGCTTGTGCCAGATGACGAGAAAATTTTGCATTCCCCATCACGGACTTTCTGTCTTGACTTATTCTTAAATGTGCTATGTAGAATTGTGGAAGGATTATCCTCGCCTAATTCTAAGCCCACAGCATTGTTATATAAATCCATTTGGCGTTCAAGCGCCGGCCCGTTTGAGCCATATTCGTGAGCGTCACTCCAGCTTTTTGCAAAGTTATATCCAACATCAATATACATGCCATAATTCCACAGCACATGCCTGAATGCATCGCCGTTGCCGTTGTGTAATACACTCGCTGAATAATAGTCTTCTGCATATTCCAATGCGAATACACCATTCGCCATACACAGCAATGCATTCACGGGATCCTCGTCATACAGATCCTGTTCTTGACTGTTAAGCTGATCATTAATATACCCATCCAAGTCATAACGAAGGCGTCTCTGCTGGTTCATATACTGCTCATAGTAAGCATTTACTTCACTTTCAGAGGCCCCATCGCGTTTCATCGTGCGGAGTATATCTGTAAGTCCGATGAGAGAGTTCTTAATGCTTGTATTCTCTCCGAAATAAGCCAGTTCCGAATCTGGCGCTGATATTGGTGCCTCTGATTCTGCCGCAAACGCGAACTGCCCGTTTGTAAGTCCCAGTGCCAATGCACACAACAATGTCGAGATGCCGATTGATATTTTACGTAAAGATAGTGTTTTCATTATGAAATCCCTCCTTTTTTGCGGTGTCTCATTGCCAACTTCGCGGGGAGCATAACCACCCGATGGGGAAACGAGATTTCCCCCTGAAATCAAAAGTTTCGCCTACCCATGATGCGCTCATGAGAACGTCTTCACCAGGCTGTTACTGGTATTCTCCACAGTGCCAGTCCTTGTCGTGGCTGTTACAGCCACTGTCAACCGATAAGTGCCTAATGGTGCGGTCTTGTCGCCGCTGCTGTCAAGCCAGGCGTTAGTGCCGGAAAAACTCCAGTCACCCACGAACGAGTATGCGCCGTTTGAGTTTTGCTTCTCAAGCGTGTAGATCGCCTTAACACTCACTACGCTGGAGTTTCCGGAGATGCTCCCGCCCCAGTGTATCTGCCCACCGGAGTAGGTCATGGATAGCGCGATGCTTGACAGCGTTGTCCAGCGTGGCTGGATGCCGCCGGGTGGGTCCGGCGCGGATACGGAGGCATAGGCTGCGTGTGCCCACAGCACCAGGCACACGCACAATGCCGCCGCGATGGATCTTCTGCGAATTTTCATAGCTTCGCCCTCCTTATGTGATATAGATTTGAGGAATTTTCTCCCTCTGCTTATATAACGTTTCGGGAAGAAGAATTTACCGCAGGAAAGGGTTCATTTGGCGAAAAAATATTTTTGTGTAAAATGACGAAAAAACAAGACAGTTTACCTATTGTTTTCTTTTAATTTTTGTAACGGCGCATTGACACAATGGCGTAAGTATGCCAATATACATATCCAAGAGGCGGCAGAAGCGGTAGCAAGTAAGTACGCTATCTGTACCGCATTCAATCAGTGCGGATGGCAGCCTGTAATACCGCAGATGCGGATAAACTAGAGGACAGTATTAACCATGGAGAAAATCATGGCGGAAACAGGGCAAGGGATGGAAAAACAGTGAACTGAATTTCTGGATAGCAACATGCCGTTATGGTCATATAACATCGTGCCGAATCTCGTCCACCGTCTTGCCGAGGCAGTGGAGGCGGAGGACAAAGAGGCGGCACTTGAAAACTTCTCGTTGCAAGGCGTCACGCTCGACAAAAACAGCAACCTATGGTTCACCGTTGACTTAGTTGCAGATCTGCTGGCTTCGCACAGGCCCCGCCTGTAGAGGATCAGAATCAGCCAGTATATCGACAGAAACCGCCTAGACGGACAGATGTAGGCAACAATTCTCCACAGTGGACGCGCTCGGCAAGGGTGTGAGGCAGAACACGGTTTCAAATCGCCGTCACACAGTTGTCAGCAGAGAACGGCAAAATAAGCGTTAAGCCCCCGCACTAGGCGGGGCTTAACTTTCGAGGAACGACCATTCAATACCAATCTTTCCTCCCTCCGTTTATATATCGTTTTAGGAAGAAGAATTTCCGAAGAATTTCAAGGAAACCTTTATTTTTTGACTGACCAAGCCATTTCAAGGAGCTGGTCGGTTGATAGGTACCCCGATACCATAAAAATGTATCCGTCATAGTCCCAGACGACCGCGCTTGTATACTCCGGCAGAACTGCGGCGAACGTGTAATAGACCGTACCGCTATGCAGGATCTGCGCATATTCGACGTTCTCGTTGTTTACGGACAAGGAATCGGTATTGGGGACACACTTGAACTCAACCGTATCGCCGGTTGCATTTGCATAGCGGATGGACAGGATTGCATTAACCTGCGACCGGCTTACTTCGTAGAATCCCTCTGGCAGGACTGCGGGATGCCAGTCCGGGCTGCTTACGCTGTCGCCGCCGCCATTTTCGGAACCAAACTGCGTAAACGCGCTAAACCATCCGGCTATTGCGCCGCCTACCTCCGCCCGCACTCCCGGCACTGTCAGCAGTGCGCCACTAAGCACAATGGACAAAGACGCCGCGACCGCAGCGGAACGCTTCACCCACAGCCTGACAACCGCTGTCCGCTTACGATGCCCTACTTTCGCGAACAGCTTCGCCATCCTTGTCTTCTGCCGCTCTGAAACCTTGATGTCAGGCAGTCTGCCTGTTTCGGCAATCTCACGCTCGAAGTTGTCAATCACAGCTTGACGGAAAATAGATTCTGTGAGGGGGTCTCTGAAAATCTGTTCTTTCATAATTTGATCAGCCTTCTTTCTTGCCAAACATTTTTTTGATTTTTTCGCGGGTGCGTGTCAGCCGACCGTTGACCTGCGGGAAAGTCATATTTAACTTAGCGCAGATCTCGTCAAATGACAGTTCATGCATATACTTCATCTCTAAAATCTGGCGGTTAAGAGGCTCAAGTTCGGCTATGCAGTCCACAAGCCTCTCGTAATCCTCACGGTTTGCGATCTGTATATCCAATGGCACATCATCAGATGTCAGTTCGGACACAGCGTCCATATCTAATTGCGCCGCGTATCCAAGCCGTTTCTGTCTCCTGAGAATATCGAAACATTTCCTCTTCACTACTGTAACGCTCCAGTTGCGAAAATTTACCTCTTCCTGCATCAATATTTTTCGGTCGCTCTCAATCGCGGCGATGAATGTGTCGTGTACTGCGTCTTCGGCGGCACCATTGTCGCCAAGGATTTTCACCGCGAACTTTAGCAGAAGCTGATGATACTTGTCGTATAGGTATGTAATCCTGTCGCGTTCTTCCGACGTATTGAGAACGGCAAGGTAAAAACTTAACATGATTTTCCTCCTGCTGTGTTCTGTACATTTTGTGGACAAGTTCCAGTTCTGCAATGGACGGTTCAGCGGACGCTTCCATCGCATGAGACGGCGGAAGCCGAACAGAACCGCATCTGGTTTTGATTATAGCATGTTCATGGTGTTTTGTGTTCGCTTTTACACAATTCCGCATTTATACAAAAAAAGGTATATTTATGCGTTTGAATCTTCAAAAACAAATGAAATAATCGTCACTTTTCGTCAAAAACAAAAAACAGCCCATATCAGTCCGGATTTAGCTCCATTAACTTGACTAACCGCTTCACATTGACCACAAATGCCGTGAAATGGGTTTGTAAGCGCATGGCGGCAAGACCCACGGAATCGGCCCTGCCAAGACCATGCGCCACTTTCATCTCACCGTTCTTTTCTTCGATTCTATGCCTTATCCGCATTCTTTCCCGGAACGGTTCGCTGTTTTCAAATTCAAGCCTCTGGCGGTTTTTCTCGCTCGGCTGGGTAATGTTGCAGCATTTTCCTCTTGATTTCCCCATGCGGCATTGCCCGCAAAGCGGACAGTTCTTGCACTTTCGTTTGCTGAAGAAGTAATTCAGATAGGTATTGCCGTTATCTGCCGTCCTTTTCCCGGCCCGCATTGCCGACTCACCTGCCGGACATTGAAGCAGTCCCGCATCTTTGCTGAAACCAAAGCCTTCATCAAGCGGTGTGGCCGCCGCTGCCGCGACCGCAGGGTTCGTTCTCGCGTAAAGTGTCACGCCTTTTTCTTCGCAAACAGTAAGATGATCCTCGCTGACATACGCCATATCCCCGACAGCTTCCTGAACCTCAACGCCGTTTAGGGCAGCCTTTTCAAGCAAAACGGGCAGCTGGTTACAGTCCGGCACACCGCCGTTGGTCACTTCAATCCCTGCGATAAGGCGTTCCCCGGTCATCGCCAAATGGCTCTTGAATCCGGAAAACGTGCTGGCTGCCGTTTTGTGTCCGGAATGTGCGTCCTCATCGGTTTTCGAGCGTATTCCGCGGATGCGGTCTGTATCCAAAAGTTCTTTTATGCGCCCATAAAATTCGATTAATCCCGCCTTTTCGCTTTGTAATATCTTTTCGCCGACGCTTTCAAGAAGCCGGTATGTATAGTCGATTTCGTCCGCCAAATCGGCGGTCTCGCTGGGCTTGCCGGGGAACTTTTCGGATCGTTCCGGCATTTCCCGATAAATCTCACGGCGCAGTTGCCTGCTCAAGTCCCGCAAAACCTGCGTAACCGTTTTGGGGCGGGCATTTGCATTTGTGTGGGTGGAATCCACGATGATTGTGCCGGATTTGATCAACCCTTTTCCGATTGCTTGGCAGATAGTTTCGCGCAGCATTTCCTCCGATATGTCTTCCGTTATGCGGGTTTTGCGGAATTCTGTGAGCAGGCTGGGATCTATCATTCCGGCTCCGGGGTCTAAGTCCAGAAAATATTTGTACGCCATATCCGTTTGCGCGCTGTGAATCAGCCGCTCGTCCGGCAGACCGTATACTTTCTTCAAAAACATCAGCTTGAACGTCATTTCCGGCTCTGCCGCCGGACGGCCGAATTTTTCACAATACTGCTTGCGCGGCATTGGATTGACAAAGCTGAAACCTATGTTTTCCTTGATTTTGCGAAGCAGATTATCCTGCGGAACAACAATGTCATACAGCCCTTGATATGGGGATAATGACAGTTTCATTTGACTGTTATCTCTCAGCATTTATATCCGCCTCCTGTTCGTGTTCCTATGAATAATTATACCATTTATACATGAAAAAGTCCGCCCCTTTGTCAGAAACGGACTTTTTCAGTACCCTTTGATTACGGGCTTTCTATCCGCAACTTTACCCCGTTTTGAGGGGTGGTAAGGGTTTTATACTACCTGCCCCCGAAAACGGCTTCTATCGTTCCACAGGCGCGTCACGCGCCGGAAAGGATGACTATATGAATACGATTGATACAATGAGCGCCGCCCATCTGACGAGCGAACACAGGTTTCCACAGATGACCCAAAAACTCGGCAAGACAACTTTTGAGGTTTATGTCCATTTCAGCGAAACAAGCAAAGAAACGCTGACTGATAAGGTTATGCGGCTGATACGCAACGATATTAACCGGGGCGATATGTCGTAAGGGCTTATTACCTTGCCTGCGGCGGTTGCAGCGTATGCTGTGACCGCCGTAAGGTTTTGAATGAGGATACTCACATATTTTGTCCTTGACAAACTTATCCGAAAGGGACCATCCTGCCCGAGACCGGCTACCTGCTCACCCGCAACGGCTACGAGGTAAGGGCGTTCAACACGATCGACTTCTCGAAGTCGCTGCACTACAACCCCCTGTCGTACATCCGCAAGGAAAAGGACATCCTCAAGGTGGTGTCCGTGCTGATGGAGAACACCAGCGGAGAAGGGGCCGGGACAGGGGACAAGTTCTGGAAGGACTGCGAAAGGCTCCTGTACACCGCCCTCATCGCCTACCTCTGGCAGGAGGCCCCGCCGGAGGACCAGAACATCCCGACGATGATCGAGATGCTGGAGATGTGCCGGGCGAAAGAGGAGGACGAGGACTACCAGAATGCGGTAGACATCCTGTTCGAGGACCTGGAACGGGAAAAGCCGGACTGCCTTGCCGCCAAGCAGTACAGGAAATTCAAGGCGGCGGCGGGCAAGACGCTGAAAAGCATCCTGATCTCCTGCGCGGCGCGCCTTGCCCCGTTCGACATCGACGAGCTGCGGGAAGCCATGCTGTACGACGAGCTGCGGCTGGACGAGCTGGGGGACCGCAGGACGGCCTTCTTCCTGATCATGAGCGACACGGACAGCACCTATTCCTTCCTGTCGGCGATGGTGATGTACCAGATGTTCAACCTGCTGTGCGAAAAGGCGGACAACGAATACGGAGGCAGCCTGCCGTTCCAGGTCAGGTGCCTGCTGGACGAGTTCGCCAACTGCGGCAAGATCCCGGACTTCCAGAGGCTGATCTCGACGGTCCGCAGCCGGAACATCTCCTGCATGATCATCCTGCAGAGCCTGACGCAGCTCTCCACGGTCTACAAGGACCACGCGGAGACGGTCATCGACTGCTGCGACACCCTCGTCTTCCTCGGGGGGAAGTCCGTCAAGACGACGAAACAGGTCAGCGAGATGATCGGGAAGACGACGGTCGACACGCAGAACACCAGCGAGAGCAGGGGCCAGACAGGCAGCTACAGCCTGAACAGGGCCATCCTGGGCCGGGACCTGATCGACCCGTCCGAGATCGGGCGCCTGAAAAGGAGGGAATGCCTGGTGCTGATCACCGGGCTGCCGCCGTTCCGGTCGAGGAAATACCCTGCCGCAAGGCACAAGCGGTTCCGGGAGACGGCGGACGGCGGCGCGCCGCTGTTCGACATCCGAAGCGCCGTCCGGAGGGCGGAAGGGGAGGACTTCCTCGGCAGCGTCACCGCCATAGAGGAAGCGCAGCCGGAGGAGCCGGGCGCATCCCCGTGAAAGGCCCCGCCCCAGGCCCGGCAGACGGCGCCGGGGGGACGGAAGAGAGAGGGAAGGAGGAAAGCATGGACCTACTGGAAGAAGTACTGGAGCTGGTGGCAAAGTTCGCCACCCTGGGCGGCGGCCTCTGGCTGGTCTGGGGCGTGGTCATCCTGGCGGGCGGCCTGAAAGACAAAAACGGCCCCGCCCTGCAGTCCGGCATCTGGCAGATCATCGGCGGAGGCCTGATCGTAGCCGCCGCGGCCCTGTTCAGCACCGTGGCGCCATGACCATGGCAGAGACGTAAACGCGGCGGCCCATCCAGGCAGCAGGGCTGCAGAGCAGCCAGCGCAAAGAAACCGCAACGCCGGGGGCTTCCCGGCGCCAGCCCGCGCACAGGCGGGCAGAGAGGAGACAAAGCATGAACAGGGCCATCCTGACCGGGCGCCTGACCAGGGACCCGGAGACAAGGTATTCCCAGGGGGATCCGCCCATAGCGGTAGCCAGGTACACGCTGGCGGTAAGCCGCAGGCAGCCGAAGGACGGCGGCGGGGAGCAGACGGCGGACTTCATCCCCTGCGTAGCCTTCGCCGGAAGGGGCGAGTTCGCGGAGAAATATTTCCGGAAAGGCATGAAGGTCTGCGTCTGCGGGCGGATCCAGACCGGGAGCTACACCAACCGGGACGGCGTCAAGGTGCATACCGCCGAGGTCGCCGTAGAGGACCAGGAATTCGCGGAAAGCAGGAACGCTCCCCCCGGGCCGCGGGAGGGCCCAACGGACAGCCCGGACGCGGACGGCGGGGAGCTGCCGTTCTAGCTAAAGCCAAGGAGGCCTGCGGGAACAGCGGCTTTGAGGTAACAGACCATTTTGTTGACGTCAACAAAATGGCTGAATTGGGCAGCGGCGCAGGAAGCAAAGGAGAGGGTGCCGCAGAGAGCGGAAGACCGCCGGGAGTCGCCCCGCATGGAAAGGGCATAAGGCGCGGAGGCGGCAGGCAGGACGGGCAGGCCCGTCC
>JAISOV010000058.1 GCA_031275405.1 Clostridium sp.
GAGGATAAATTTGAAAGAAGATCGCTTTCAAATACTGACTTGATGTCCGCCAAGGCGGACAAGGAGGATAAATTTGAAAGAAGATCGCTTTCAAATACTGAATTGATGTCCGCCAAGGCGGACAAGGAGGATAAAGCTTTGTGCTACGCACAAAGTCTCCAGACTTTGAAAGGAGCATGGTTATAAAAATGAAACTGACTTTTATCGGAAGCGACCATGAAGTAACCGGAAGCTGCCACTGCCTGGAGATCAACGGGAAGCATATTCTGGTGGACTACGGGATGGAGCAGGGGGTGAACTTGTTTGCCAACGCCGCCCTGCCGGTGGAGGAAGCCATGATCGACTATGTGTTCCTTACCCATGCCCATGTGGATCATTCGGGGCTGCTGCCCCTGCTGTATGCCAGAGGTTTCCGGGGCAAGGTGTACGCCACGGCGGCTTCGGCTGACCTGTGCAGCATCATGCTGCGCGACTGCGCCCATATTCAGATGATGGAAGCGGAATGGAAAGAGCGCAAAGCCAGAAGAAGCGGGGAAGCCCAGGCCGTGGAACCGCTTTTCCGCATGGAGGACGCGGACGGCGTCATCAAACGGATCGTTCCGTGCCGGTACGGCGAGCTGATTCCCGTCTGCGAGGAAGTGCGGATCCGCTTCACGGACATCGGACATCTGCTCGGCTCCGCCAGCATCGAGGTGTGGCTGACCCAAGAGGGCAGGACGAAGAAGATCGTGTTTTCCGGCGACATCGGAAACAAGAACCAGCCACTCATCAAAGACCCTTCCCCTACGGAAGCCGCAGACTATGTGGTGATGGAGTCCACTTACGGCGACCGTCTCCATCCGCAGAGCCGGGCGGATTATGCGGCGGAGCTGGCGGCCGTCCTACAGGAGACTCTTGACGCGGGCGGCAACGTCGTGATCCCCTCTTTCGCGGTAGGCAGGACGCAGGAGATCCTGTATTTCCTGCGCCGGATCAAAGCGGAGGAAATGGTGAAAGGACACAGACATTTCCCGGTCTACGTGGACAGCCCCATGGCCGTGGAGACGACCCATGTTTTTCTGGAAAATGAAATGAGCTGCTTCGACGAGGAAGCCTTGAGCCTTGTGACGGCGGGGATCAACCCGCTCACTTTCCCCGGCCTGCATCTGTCCATCACCAGCGACGAATCCAAGGCGATCAATTTCGACGACGCGCCTAAGGTCATCATCTCGGCCTCGGGGATGTGCGAGGCGGGACGTATCCGCCACCACCTGAAACACAACCTCTGGCGTCCGGAATGTACCGTCCTGTTCGTGGGCTACCAGTCGGCGGGAACTTTGGGGCGTATGCTGGCGGACAGCGCCGGAGCCAAGCATCCTTTAGAGGTAAAGCTCTTCGGGGAAACGATCCTGGCACGCGCCAAGATCCGGCAGCTGACCGGGCTGAGCGGACACGCGGACAAAGACGGGCTTTTAGGATGGATCCAGGGATTCCGGGAAAAGCCTAAGCGCGTCTTCGTGGTACACGGGGAGGACAGCGTGTGTACTTCCTTTACGGAATGCCTGCGGATGGAGCATCAATTAAACGCCTACGCCCCGTACAGCGGAACCGTGTTCAATTTACTGACCAATCAGCTGGAGTATGAGGCGGAGCCGATCCCGCTGAAGAAGCCGGCAGGCCTTCCGGCTTCCAGAGTGCCGGGCGCGGTACAGGCAAGGCTGCTTGCGGCGGGCCAGAGGCTGCTTGCCCTGATCCAGAAAAACAGCGGAATGCCCCATAAGGATATGGCAAAACTGGCGGATCAGATCAATTCGCTATGCGACAAGCTGAAGATATGAGGGGGAATTTTTGGAAAATAGAGTCTTTTGTTCCTGTCCGGCAGCTCAGCAGGAACATCCGGCGAAACATGCGGCCCTGCAGGCTGCGCAAAAAACCTGCTTCCCTTTGATGAACACACAGTAGAGGGTGTCGAAGCATAGCGCAATCTAAGATTCTAAAAGATGCCTGGCAGACTTTCCGCACAGTCTGCATAGGACATGTATGTTGTTCGGCATCGTCTGAAACGGAGGAAACGGCATGAACATGATCGTAGCGGCGGACGGACGCTGGGGGATCGGGCAAAGGGGAGACCTGCTCGTGCGGATCCCCTATGACCAGCGGTGTTTCCGGGAAAAGACCCTGGGAAAGGTGGTGGTACTGGGACGCCGGACGCTCGCCACATTCCCCCAAGGGCTGCCCTTGCCGGGGCGGACGAACGTGATCCTCTCCCGTAGCCCGAATTACCATGTGCGGAACGCCCTCGTGGCGCATTCCTTGGAGGAACTGCGGGAACGGCTCAAACCCCATCCGGAAGAGGACGTTTACGTCGTCGGAGGCCGGAGCGTGTACCGCCAGCTGCTGCCCCTGTGCCGGACGGTACACGTGACCAAGATCGACCATGCATATGAGGCGGACTGCTTCTTCCCGGATCTGGATCAGGCGGATGAATGGGAGATCCGTGAGGAAAGCGACGAAAGGACGTATTTTGATATTGCGTACCGGTTCCTGCGGTATGAGAGGAAAGACAGGCGGCAGGCAATTCCTGTACGGTGATGCAGACCGCTTCCGGACGATTTCTTGCTTCCAGGCGGATGAAACCTGTTCCGCTGTCAGCGGTCTGCCAAGCCCTGCTTTTTTTGCTGCGGCTATGCTTCATGCGCGGCCGCAGTATCGGAAGCGTCAGCTCAAAATACCAAGAAAACCATTGTGACCGTTTAGCAATCTGTGTCCAAAGGCAGGAAAACGGATCTGCGGATCCATGCGGAAAGAAAGGAGTGTTGTCATGGATGCGAATACAAAAGGATTGCTGCCTATGGCGCTGGACGCAGCTGTATTGGAGTGTCAGGATGCTGTCGCCTTGTCAGACTTTTACATCCGGCTTCTCGGCTGGAAGAAAAATTACGGAGAAAGCGATGAGTGGATTGATATTGTTTCTCCGTCCAACGGCGTAAAAATCGCCTTTCAAAGAAACGAGGATTATCTTCCTCCCATCTGGCCGGACGAGCCTGGTATGCAGCAGCAGATGGCACACTTGGATTTTGCGGTACGCAACAAAGAACAGATGGAACTTGCCGTGCGACACGCCATCTCCTGCGGGGCGGCCAGATCCGGCGTCCAATACGACCCGGAAAAATGGACGACTATGATCGACCCGGCAGGCCACCCCTTTTGCTTCGTGATTTGGTAGCGCGGTCGGGAAGGAAGATTTCTAATGCTTCATCAATATGACTTAATATACTCTGATATTTTATGCTGTCTGTTTGTTATTTTCAGGGATTTGAAAATGCGAACTCAAATAATTGTTAATAACTATATCGCAACAAAATATATCAGGGGTTAACACAGTATTTGGAAAGAAATGATTCGAGGTTACACTAAATAAATATTCTGGTATTGTAATAGTAAGATTTTGATATTTTTCGGTTGAGATCATACTTCTTTTGCCACCAGAGAAATTTCCGATTGTTAAACATTTAAAATTTTTGCGTAGGATATCAGAAAATAATTCTGCACAGCTATAAGTATTCTCGTTAAAAAAAAGGTATATTTTATTAATATTTACATTTAAATTCTTAGTATTATTGGACTCAACTTTAAATATTTCCCCTTTTTTCTGAAGATAAAACAGCGTTTCTCCTTTCGGAATAAATCGACTTGCAAAATCAATTAAATTCTTTATTTTACCTCCAAAATTGTCACGAAGATCAAAATATATATCTACGACACCTTGTTCCCCAAATACTGAGTTTAGTTCCGAAGGCAACATGGTGAAATCAGTTATGTGGAAAAGCAACTTTTGTCTGTCATTTTTTCCTCGAACTAAATAGTTCGAGGAACTATTGTCTACAAATCGTGGCATAGAAATCCTGATTTTCGATATTTTGTGTGTTCTTTTTTGTATAAAATCAATATCATATTTGCTCGTGTTTTTGCATAAACCAAGATAAGGCGCCAGACCGTTAACTTTGATAATTAATGAGCCGACAGTTATTTCTCTATAATCTTTGCTACTGTTACCGGTCACTATCATTAACCCATTCGACACCTTGTATGTGATTCCTACAAGAAAAAATACATTATGTACCCAATTGTCTTCCGTTATATTAAAATATCGATCTCCATGATTCCACACGCAATATTTCAGTAATTCGCTCTCGTTTAATGTGGAGTAATACTTATCTCTTAAGTGTTGTATATAATTTAGTTCGTTCATCGTTTCATCCATACATTTCAATTAAATGTTCTAATTTTTCAATTGCCATCTTTTCCTGATGTGGACACAAAAATTCTATATGTGCATTAATGTTTTTATATACGTTCAGTGCAATAGCTCGGCAACCACCTCCACAAATATATTTAAGAGAACAATCCCTACATTTTGCATATCGTAATACATTTAATTGCATAAATTCTTTAGTAATCAAAGAATTTTGCAGTTCTGTAAACCAATCTTTTTTCAGAATGTTTGTAAGCTTCAGATTAGCTTTTATTAAACATTGGCAAGGATATATATCAGCATTTGAGTCAATTGCAACGATTCTGTAACATGCACCACATAAGCTGCCGCTATAGTTCATAGCATCACAATCTGTTTCAAAATCTATGTTTTCAATAACATTATTGATATCATCAATTCTATTCGGAATGTACATAGTGGGAATAAATCCAATATTTAATTCGTCCTTTACAATTTGTTTTACTTTCTTCCAATCATCTGAATTGCTTTTCGAAATAACAGAACGAACAAATACCTTATGCCTATTTTCTATGGGTATTGACCTGAGATTATTCAAAACATGGGGAATGTCTAAACCGATTCTCTGATTTGTTGCTTGGTCAAGAGTATCTAAGCTGACGATCATACTATCAACAAGTTCAAATAAATTCCTATGCTTGTTTAATAGCATTCCATTTGTAAGTATTTCTACAGAAAATCCTCGTGCTTTGGCGTTGATAACAATTGTTTCAATGTCACTCCTTAATAAAGGTTCACCGCCAGTAAGGATTAGTTTTCCTGTACCCACTTCTTTCAATTTGTCAAGAACTAGCTCTGTTTCACGGCTCGTTAGAACTTCTTTTTTTATCAAGTTCTCTTTGTTATAGCAATAGCTGCAACTCAGATTGCACATTTGAGTCACATGAAAATAAGCCGCAAGAATTTTGACTTCGGGATTACGATTTTCAAGTTTATGACTATATTTTAATAGGTCATATTCGGCTAATGAATCGATAATCACCCCGTGATGAACCAAATTTGAAATGTCCTCTTGCGATAGAAAATCACAATCAGTAAGTTCTGCGTAATGCAGCTTATTATTCGTCTTTATTGCATTAAGCGTCGCGCTATTTACAAAAATAGCTTTATTGAGTTCATAATTATATATCAAATGTTTTCCATTTTTAGAAATAAATTTAATATCATCCGAAACTTTCATTTTAGCTCCTCAACAAGGTTCTCAACTTGGTTGTGATGGTTCCATAAACCACCATAACCAAGTTGAGAAGTCTACTTAGCTTAAGCTTAGCATAGCCCCTTTGCCACTACCTACGCTTGAACCGCAAGCGCAGGCACACGCTTCCATTTCTTCGAGTAATTCTATTGGAAGCAATTTTATGTTATCGGTCATTTTTTTCACCTCCTTTCGATGTTATTGGGGATTTCTTTACGAAATCATCGCACCGCTGCCATGTCCCACTTTAGAACCGCATGCACAGGCGCATGCCTCCATCTGTTCTAATAATTCAGTAGGGAGCACTTTAATATTTTCCTGCATTTTTTCACCTCCTTTCCTTGTAACTAAACTGAATATTGAGAAATATTGTCGCAGAACCATATGTTAGCGCGACAATATCAATTCTTTCGTGTGTTCGAGATTTAATCCCTCATCATGGGTTATGATAAATATTATTTTGTCTCTGTTACTCTTAACAATCTCCCCCAATATAGCTTGAGAATTTTCATGGTCAATACTGCTTGTCGATTCGTCAAGGATCAATATATCAGTCATCTGTGACATCTCGCGGCATAATGATATTCTTTGTTTTTCCCCGCCGGAAAGATTTGCTCCGTTTTCAAGAATGATTGTTTCGGGCTTTTTATGGATCAGCACAGGTTCCATGATTTTTTGTCTCAATGCGTCTAAAGATCCGTCATTCGTTTCGTGGCTCAATTCCATATTGTCTTTCAGGGACATTGAGTAAATAGGAGCGTCTTGAGGAACGAACGTAATTCTTTTGCGCAGTGAGATTGGATTTATCTGTGACAGGTTTATATTGTCCATGTAAATCGAAGCACTGTCATAAAACCGCAATAAACTTTTCATTAAAATTGATTTTCCTATTCCCGATTTTCCCTTAACTAATACCACATCCCCTTTTGAAAATGTGTCATGGGCTGCAATATTTAATTTCTGCCCACCCACTATTATCCCATCTATATCCATCCTAATATGATGAATGGATGTAATATCTTTCCCATTCGTAGATTCGCGATTCAGCTTAAGCTCGTTTTTAACAAAATCCATATTAGTTTTCAATCCGCTTATTTCCAAATTGGTTGACACTAAACTGTTTAAGGAGGAAAAGTATAACGGCAATACGATGCTCACCATAACCAAGGAAGCGTAATCATTATGGTTCATCGCTTGTATACTGACGAAGACAATTACAATGTTCTGTATTAAGTTATTCACATAACGGAGGAACGCGCTTGATGTTTGGGCAAACTTGTTGACATCTGCTGTGCTGTTGAATATTCTGAACATCGGAAGATCTATTACTTTCCGGATACGGTTAAAATCACCCTGCTTTTTCACAAAATCAACATTTTTATAAATCCCAATTATTTCTTTATAGCCAGCGGCTGTGTCGTTTTGCATTTTTTCACACTTCGTTTCCAATTTTTTATTTAATGCACGGTATCCAAATAGATTGATTGGAATATTTACGGTAAGCACAACGCCAATGACAGGATGAACAGATACCGCAACAATGACGGAAAATACGGCTAATATGATACTGCTTGAAATGGTAGTAAAGCTCGTTACAAAAAATAAATATAGCGAGTTTACCAGCATGGATATTCTGTCAATCAGATAAGCAGGCTGTTTTTCTATCAGTGCTTCATACTTCATCTGATACATCATTTCATAAAAAAGCAGGGAATTATTCTGATTGAATTTCACGGCATAGCTTTCCCTTATATATGTAAGTACAAGCTGACATAAAAATGTGATAGATATTACGGCAAAGAGAATCATCATATGATAAATTTCAAAAACAGGAGAGGACTTTAATTGTTCGTTGATGTAAATAGGGACACTCATCACAAGCAAAGCATTCATGATTACAACAGTTACTGTGAACAATAAAAATTTAGTGTTGCTTTTTATCATTTGTTTCATCATAGCTGTCCGCCTCCCGATCATTGTCTGCCAGTCAGCAGCTGACTGACCATCCTGATCATTTGATAAATGCCGTTGTCTTACTGACTTGTTCATTGCTATAATGTTTATATATAACACATCCTTTTCTAAAATACAAGGCTTTTTTGAAAGATTTTCAAAAAAAATTTCACGGCAGATGATGATTCCACCTTGCCGCCGCGACAGCCCCTTCCGTTGGCAGGCCATCTAATAGTACGTTTGCCTTCCTTTTTTCCTATATCCTTAATTCTACACTTCACTGATAAGGAATACAAACCAAACTTTCATGACTTTTCAGCTTGACTTTCCTTCCAGAAAGGCTCATAATTAGGAAAAATAAAACCACAAGATCCAAGAGGCGGGTACGGGTGCTTTCTATGGATGGAAAGGATTTTTCTATGGACGAGAAGGATTCTGCGGGAAACGGAAAGAGGTGGTCAGCGGAAAAGGGCGGCCCGCCGCAGGAGAAGCAGGACATCGACTGGGGCAGCTTAGACTTCCGCTATATGCGGACGCGGGCGAGGTATGTATCCCATTTTCAGAACGGAGCCTGGGACGAGGGAAAACTGACCGAAGACGCCACTGTAGCCATCAGCGAAAGCGCCGGCGTCCTCCAGTATGCCCAGACCATCTTCGACGGGCTAAAGGCGTATACCACCGAAGACGGGCGGATCGTCACGTTCCGGCCGGATCAGAACGCGCAGCGTATGGAAGCCTCTGCTCTGCGTCTGGAGATGCCGGTCTTTCCCCAAGAGCGCTTTCTCTCCGCCATCCGCCAGACAGTCCTGGCCAACGCGGATTATGTGCCGCCCTACGGAAGCGGGGCGACCTTGTATCTGCGCCCCTATCTGTTCGGGAGCAGCCCGGTCATCGGCGTGAAGCCTGCGGACGAGTTCCAGTTCCGGGTCTTTGCCACTCCGGTCGGCCCGTATTTCAAGGGAGGGGTGAAGCCCCTGACCTTGTGCGTCAGTGATTTTGACCGGGCTGCGCCACGGGGAACCGGACACGTGAAAGCGGGGCTGAATTATGCCATGAGCCTTCATTCCCTGGTAACGGCATACAAAGCGGGATTCAACGAAAATGTGTACCTCGATTCGGCGACCAGAACCAAAGTCGAGGAAACCGGGGGCGCGAATTTCCTCTTCGTTACCAAGGAGCGGAAAGTGGTGACGCCCAAATCGGATACCATCCTGCCGTCCATCACCCGCCGCTCCCTGGTGTATGTCGCCCAGGAATATCTGGGCCTGGAGACAGAAGAACGCGAGGTTCGCCTGGAGGAACTGGCGGACTTCATGGAGTGCGGACTCTGCGGAACGGCGGCGGTCATCTCCCCGGTGGGAAAGATCGTAGACCATGGGAAGGAAATCTGTCTGCCCAGCGGCATGAGCGCCATGGGGGAAATCACCCAAAAGCTGTACGATACGCTGACCGGCATCCAGATGGGAAGGATCGAAGCGCCGGAAGGCTGGATTTATGAAGTGTGAAAGAAACTTCCTAAGGACGCAGCGCGGCCTTGGGACGCAGCGCGGCCTTGGGACGCAGCGCGGCCTTGGGACGCAGCGCGGCCTTGGGACGCGGCACGGCCTTGGGACGCGGCACGGCCTTGGGACGCGGCACGGCCTTGGGACGCGCCGCGGCCTTGGGACGCGCCGCGGAAGGTAAGACTGCCGATCACGGGCTTACCTTCCGCGTCTGTCCCGCTCACTGCACCATCAGATTCGAGTACCCCAGCAAGCTCTGATCCACCTCATACGCGGTCTCCCGCCCCTCGCGGATCGCCCAGACCACCAGCGACTGCCCCCGGCGCATGTCGCCCGTCACGAATACCTTGTCCACGTTCGTCCGGCAGGAACCGGAAGCCGTCTTCACGTTGGTGCGTTCGTCCAGTTCCACTGAAAAAGCGTCCGTGACGTATTTCTGGCTTCCCAGAAAACCCGCCGCAATCAGTACCAGATCCGCGTCGAGAAGCTGTTCGCTGCCGGGAACCTCTTTCATCGCCATCCGGCCGTTCTCCGGGTTCTTTTCCCAGGACAGCTTCACGATCTTCACGGCTTTCAGATTCCCGCCCTCGTCTTTCACGAATTCCTTCACAGTCGCTTCATAGATCCTAGGGTCATGGCCGAAGACCGCAATGGCTTCCTCCTGGCCATAATCCGTCTTGGAGATCCTTGGCCATTGAGGCCAAGGATTGTCTTTCGACCGGACTTTCGGGGCTTCGGGCAGCATCTCGATCTGGGTCACGGATTGACAGCCGTGCCGGATAGCGGTTCCCACGCAGTCATTCCCCGTGTCGCCGCCGCCGATGATGACCACATGTTTATCTTTTGCCGCGCCGCTCCCGCTCCGCGCGGGATACGGGCGAAGCGCCAGACCTGAGCCATGGACGGTGCCGTTTACGTCCTGTGCAGGGTATTGCGCGGCTGCCGGATCTGATCCTTGAGCGGCCGCCGGGACTCCCCCCTCCTGCGCCGCGCCGTCTAACAGGCTCTTGGTATTGGCTTTCAGAAAGTCTACCGCGAAACAGATTCCCTTCGCATCCCTGCCGGGTACGTTCAGATCCCTCGGGTTGGACGCGCCGCAGGCCAGGATCACCCTGTCGAAATCGCGGAGCAGTTTCTCCGCTTTGACGTCCTTGCCGACATCCGTGTTTACGACGAATGTGATCCCCTCTTCCTCCATGATCTTCTTTTTGCGCTCGATGACCGCCTTTTCCAGTTTCATATTGGGAATGCCGTACATCAGCAGGCCGCCGATCCGGTCGGAACGTTCAAAGACCGTCACCGAATGCCCCCGACGGTTCAGCTGATCCGCCGCCGCCAGCCCGGAAGGGCCGCTCCCTACCACCGCCACCCGTTTCCCCGTGCGTACCTTGGGCGGGTTGACCGCCGCCAGCCCGGACAGATAAGCATTCTCGATGACTGCGTACTCGTTTTCCTTCGTGGCGACCGGCTCCCCGTACAGGCCGCAGGTGCAGGCGGCTTCGCACAGCGCCGGGCAGACCCGGGAGGTAAACTCCGGAAAGTTGTTGGTCTTTTTCAGGCGGTTGTAGGCCTGCTCCCAGTTGCCGCTGTATACCAGATCATTCCATTCCGGCACGAGGTTGTGCAGGGGGCAGCCGCTCGCCATCCCGGCAAGCATCGTGCCGGACTGGCAGAAAGGCACCCCGCACTCCATGCACCGTGCGCCTTGCAGCTGCTGTTCTTCCCTGGGCAGATGTTCGTGGAACTCATTGAAGTTCTGTATCCGTTCGCCAGGCGCCGTTTCCGCGCTGGTCTTCCTTTTATAATCCATAAAACCTGTCGGCTTTCCCATCACGACCTCCTTATCAAACAAGACGATACCAGGACTGCTCCGCAGTCATGGCAAGGGCATGGCCATTCGGCCTCTATCCTATCCTGCGGATAGGATACCACAATTTGCTTCGCAAATCATGGTTCGCGGGCGCTCGCCTGACGGTTGCCCCGCAACCGTTTTGCCCGCTCTCTACTCCTGACCCTGCTTCGCGTTGGCATAGAACGCTTCGATCTGGGCCTGTTCCGCGCTCAGCCCTTTCTCCTCCATATGGCCGATGGTTTTGAGGACGCGCTCGTAATCGTGGGGGATGATCTTCTTGAACTTGGGAAGATACTCCCCGAAATGTTCCAGCACCGCTTTCCCTTTGGCGGAATTGGTCAGAGCCACATGCTCCTTGAGCATTTCCTTGACCTCCAGCACGTCATATTTGGAGGCCAGCTCATAGGAGGACACCATCTCCTTATTCAGGCGGGTATACAGGTCGTTGCTTTCGTCCAGCACATAAGCGATCCCGCCGCTCATCCCGGCGGCAAAGTTCTTGCCGGTTCGCCCCAGGACGATGACGCGCCCCCCGGTCATGTATTCACAGCCGTGGTCGCCGACTCCTTCCACCACGGCATTCGCGCCGGAATTGCGCACGCAGAAGCGCTCGCCCGCCACCCCGTTGATAAACGCTTTGCCGCCGGTCGCGCCGTACAGCGCCACGTTTCCGATGATGACATTTTCTTCCGCCTTGAACGTGCTGGCTTTGGGCGGGTAGACCACCAGTTTGCCGCCGGACAGGCCTTTTCCAAAATAGTCGTTGCTGTCGCCGACCAGCTCCAAGGTCAGCCCTTTGGGGATGAACGCCCCGAAAGACTGCCCGCCCGCGCCTTTGCACAGGACGCGGTAGGTATCTTCCTCCACGTCGTCGCCCAGGCGCTTGGTGATCTCGCTTCCGAGGATGGTACCCAGCGCCCTGTCCGTGTTGGACACGTCCACCTCCACGCTCCGTCCCTGCCGCGCGTCGATGGCTTTTGACAGCTGTTTCAGAAGCACTTTTTCGTCTACGGTCTTCTCCAGCTCAAAATCAAAGACCTGCTTAGGGTCAAACGTCGCCTTTTCTTTCTGATTCTGGTAAGGGTTCTCTAAAATCAGGCTCAAGTCCACCTGCTCCTGACGTTTTGTCAGATTTCCCCTTTTTTTCAAAAGACTCGTCCTGCCTACCAGATCGTCCACGCGGCGCACGCCCAGCGCCGCCATGTATTCCCGGAGTTCTCTGGCAATAAAGCGCATGAAATTCTCCACGTACTCCGGCTTGCCTTTGAAGTTCTTACGCAGCTTGGGGTTCTGGGTCGCCACGCCGACCGGGCAGGTGTCCAGATTGCAGACGCGCATCATGACGCAGCCCATCGTGACCAGGGGCGCGGTGGCAAAGCCGAATTCCTCCGCCCCCAGGATCGCCGCGACGGCCACATCCCGCCCGCTCATCAGCTTCCCGTCGGTCTCGATGCGCACCTTATTGCGCAGGCCGTTCCGGATCAGCGTCTGGTGGGTCTCCGCCACGCCCAGTTCCCAAGGCAGCCCGGCGTTGTGGATGGAGCTTCGCGGCGCGGCCCCGGTTCCGCCGTCGTAGCCGGACACGAGGACGACCTGCGCCCCCGCTTTTGCCACCCCTGCCGCCACCGTTCCCACCCCCGCTTCGGACACCAGCTTCACGGAGATCCGGGCGTCCTTGTTGGCGTTCTTCAAATCATAGATCAGCTGCGCCAGATCCTCGATGGAGTAGATGTCATGGTGGGGAGGCGGGGAAATCAAGGACACCCCCGGCGTGGAATGCCTGGTCTTGGCAATCCACGGGTACACCTTGCCGCCGGGCAGATGCCCGCCCTCGCCGGGCTTCGCGCCCTGCGCCATTTTAATCTGTATCTCCTTGGCGCTGACCAGGTATCGGCTGGTCACGCCGAATCTGCCGCTGGCCACCTGTTTGATGGCGGAACAGCGGTTGAGCCTGTCGTTCCCTACGGCCAGCCGCTCCAGCTCCTCCCCGCCCTCGCCGGAATTGCTCTTCCCATGGAGCCGGTTCATCGCCACCGCCATGGTTTCATGGGCTTCTTTGGAAATCGAGCCGTAGGACATGGCCCCGGTCTTGAACCGGGTCACGATGGATTCCTCGCTCTCCACCTCCTCCAAGGACACCCCTTTTTTGGGGTACCGGAAATCCAGAAGTCCTCTCAGCGTCCGGATGTTGTCCTCGCTGTCCACCAGGGCGGTATACTGCTTGAACAGCCCGTAGTCCCCCCGCCTGGAGGCTTCCTGCAAAAGGTGGATAGTCGCCGGGTTATAAAGGTGTTCCTCCCCCCCGCTTCTCATCTTATGGTGTCCGGGACTGTCCAAGGTCAGGTCGTTGCCCAGCCCCAGAGGCTCAAACGCCAGAGAATGCAGATGATCCACGTCTTTTTCAATATCTTTCAAAGTGATCCCGCCCACACGGCAGACCGTGTTGCTGAAATACCTGCCGATGACTTCCGGCGCGATCCCCACGGCTTCAAAAATCTGGGAGCCTTGGTAGGACTGGAGGGTGCTGATCCCCATTTTGGAAGCGATCTTCACGATCCCGTGGAGGACGGCGTGGTTATAATCGTCCACCGCCGCATAGTAGTCCTTATCCAGCATATTGTTCTGGATCAGCTCCCGGATACTTTCCTGTGCCAGATAAGGGTTGACGGCGCAGGCGCCGTACCCCAGCAGGGTGGCAAAATGGTGGACTTCCCTCGGCTCCCCGGATTCCAGGATCAGGGCCACCCTCGTCCGTTTCTTCGTGCGCACCAGATACTGGTTCAGCGCGGACACCGCCAGCAGGGAGGGGATCGCCACATGGTTCTCGTCTACCCCCCGGTCGGAGAGGATCAGCACGTTCACCCCATCCCGGTAAGCACGATCCACTTCCACGAAAAGACGGTCAATCGCCCGTTCCAGGCTGGTATTCTTATAAAAAGTGATCGGAACGACTTCTACCTTAAAGCCGTCCACCGTCATGTTCCGGATTTTCAGGATGTCCGTATTGGTCAGAATCGGATTGTTCACTTTCAGCACGTTGCAGTTCTTAGGCGATTCCTCCAGAAGATTGCCCTCCGTTCCGATGTACACGGTGGTGGAGGTCACGATCTCTTCCCGGATAGCGTCAATGGGAGGATTCGTCACCTGGGCGAACAGCTGCTTAAAAGAATGGAACAGCGGATGATGGGTCCTGCTCAGCACCGGAAGCGGCGTGTCCACGCCCATAGCCGCCGTGGTCTCCGCCCCGGCCTTCGCCATCGGGAGGATACTGGTCTTTAACTCATCATAAGTATAGCCGAACGCTTTCTGCATACGGTGGAGTTCCTCCTGCGTATGCTCCGGCACCCTCCGGTTGGGGATCCGCAGGTCTTTCAGGAAGACCAGATGGTTATCCAGCCATTCCCCGTAAGGCTGACGGGTGGAATACTGCTCTTTCAGATGATGGTCTTCGATCACCTTGCCCGCCACCAGATCCACCAGAAGCATTTTCCCGGGGCGCAGCCGCTCTTTGACCTTGATTTTTGCCGGATCCAGATCCAGCACCCCTACTTCGGAGGATAAAATCAGCTGGTCGTCCTCCGTGATCAGGTACCTGGACGGGCGCAGGCCGTTGCGGTCCAGGACGGCCCCCATCACGTCGCCGTCGGTAAAGAGGATGGACGCCGGGCCGTCCCACGGTTCCATCATGGCGGCATAATACTGATAAAAATCCTTCTTCGTCTGCGACATCGCCTTATCGTTTGCCCAAGGCTCGGGGATGGTGATCATGACCGCCAGGGGCAGATCCATGCCGCTCATCAGCAGGAACTCCAAAGTATTGTCCAGCATAGCCGAATCAGAGCCTGTCTTGTTGATGGCGGGCAGGACTTTATGGAGCTGCCCTTTGAGGTGTTCGGACTCCATGTTCTCTTCCCTTGCCAGCATTTTATCCGCGTTGCCCCGGATGGTGTTGATCTCGCCGTTATGCACGATGAAGCGGTTGGGGTGCGCCCTCTCCCAGCTTGGGTTGGTATTGGTGGAAAACCGGGAATGGATGATGGCGATCGCCGAAGTAAAATCCTCGGACTGCAGATCCGCAAAGAACGTCCGCAGCTGGCTCACGAGGAACATCCCTTTGTATACTATGGTGCGGCTCGATAAAGACACCACGTAAGTATCGTCCGTGGACTGCTCAAAGACCCGCCGGACAAGGTACAGGCGGCGGTCGAACGCCAGGCCTTTTTCCACGCCGGGGGGCTTGCGTACGAACGCCTGCATGATATACGGCATACATTCCACCGCCTTATGCCCCAGTACGTTGGGGAAGGTGGGAACCTCCCTCCAGCCCAGGAAGCTCAGCCCCTCTTTGGCGGTGATGATCTCGAACATCTTTTTCGCCTGGTTGCGGCGCAGCTCCTCCTGTGGGAAAAAGAACATCCCCACGCCGTATTCGCGCTCCGCCCCCAGTTCGATCCCAAGGTGCCTGGTCACTCCGGCAAAAAAGCCATGGGGGATCTGCGTCAGGATCCCCACGCCGTCTCCGGTCTTGCCCTCCGCGTCCTTGCCCGCCCGGTGTTCCAGGTTCTCGACGATTTTCAGGGCATTCTCCACCGTGGCGCGGCTTTTCCTCCCCTGGATGTCCACGCAGGCGCCGATACCGCAGTTGTCATGCTCCCATTCCGCCCGGTAAAGGGCGCCGGGGGCGGCCAAAAGCTCGTTCTTCACATCAAACATTGTCTCTCCCATCTGCCCGCTTTGTCCTGGAAAGCGTCTTAGGCGGACACACAAATTTCCAAACATGCCGCCGCAAACGGCACAGATCCTTCCGCAGCCTGCTTGAAGCCATAACAAAAGGACACAAAAGCTTCCTTCTGCGCCCCGTTGCACTGATAGAAATTACTATACACCTTTATTGCCGGTTTGTAAAGATGTTTTTTTCTTTTTATTGTCAGATAATTTGAATACGGATATATCGTCCGTCATTTTATCTGAATTCAAGAAGCCGCCGCTTCCGTTTCTGCCGATCTTGCCTTGCAGATCCGCAAAGCTCCAATGAAAGGGCGGCTGAATGTTTCAGCCGCCCTTTCATTGGAGCAGGATCCGTCCCACTGGTTCCAGCTTTGCCGCTATTCCATCGCTTTGAGCGACTCCACCATGTTCAGCCTGCGAATCTTGCGCGTGAACCATAAGTTCACAGACACCGACAGCCCAAACGTAAAAACAAACGAAACAAACAGCGTCAGAGCGTGGAGCCTAACCGGAAAATCGAACGAATCGCCGGAAAAGCTCACGATCATCCGCGTGAGCCGCAGTCCGCCCGGAACGCCGAGCAGAAAGCCGACGGCGGAAAACCACAAGTTCTGCGTGAGCAGCAAGCCACGCAGCTGGCCGGTTCGGAATCCCATCACTTTCATGGTGGCGAGCTCGCGCTCCATCTCCGTAAACGACAGCAGGCCAAGGTTATACAGTACCACCACGGATAAAACCGCGGCGGCGGCAATCAGCAGATACACCATGATCCACATCGTCTCGGTCAGATCATCCCAGCCCGCCGCGCTGTCAGACTTGGACAGAACCGAATCCACGCCGCTTAGCTCCGCCGTCACGGACTCGGCTGTGAGAACCGCCGTCGGCCGATACCCCAAACCCAGCGATTCCAGGTGTTCCCGCGTCATCGTAATGCCCTGATTGACCGGTTCGCGGTAGATCTCCGCGACAAGGCTTTCCGTCCAGCTTTCCGTACCGTAGATGTGCCACTTGACGGTATCGCCCTGTTTTATGCCGAGCGTTTCCGCGAGTTTCCATGTCATGGAAACGCCATCCGCCGGAAGTTCCGTCGGTTTCCTATCCAGGCCGGTAGGCTGGATCAGCGTCGCAGCGTCCGTGACCAGCAGGGCGCCGGACTTTTTCACGCCGTCATACCGGATTTCGACGCTGCCTTCCATGATTGTCTCGCCGCTCACTGCGGCGGTAACGCTTTTGACTTGCTCTGGCGAGAGATTTTCGCTCAAGAGCAGCTTGGACTCGTACTTCGCAACGGTTTCGTACTGCCAGACCTTCAGATCTTTTATACTGTCGTTCATTGCCAGCGCGCAGACGACCAGCGCGGCGCAGCCGAACACACCGATGATCGCCATCAGCGAGCGGGCGCGGTTACGGGAGGCGTCGCGGAGGTTCCACCGCGCGTTGAAACCGAGCTTTCCGCACGTGATCAGACTATGCCGGAAAGACTTCGGCGCAGTAGGACGCAGGGTTTCCGCCGGCGTGTCATGGAGCAGCCGCCGCGCCGCAAGCCACGTAACGAGGGCGCAGAGCGCAACGAACGCGGCGGTCATCAAGAGAAAGGCCGCCGCCCACGTCGGCTTCCACTCGGGCAGCGTGTAAAAATCCGACATCGAAGGGTAAAACAGCGGCGGCAGCGCGAGCGGCCCTGTCAGAAGTCCGGCGACGCCTCCGAAAAGCGCCAAAAACAACCCGTAGCAGACATAATGCCGCGTGACCGCGGATTTTTGGAAGCCGAGGGCTTTCAGCGTTCCGATCTGAACGCGCTGGTTCGTCACGATCCGTGTCATCGTCGTCAGAATCGTCAGGAGCGCAATCGCGAGGAAGACGATCGGGAAAATGTCGCCCATCATCTTATGCTGGGCGATTTCGTTCGCAAACATGGAAACGCTCGGATGGTCGGCCCGCTCAAGGTACACGCTGTACCTGCCGCCGAGCGCGGCGCCGATGGCGTCTTCGAGGTTCCGCGCGCCGTCTGTCTGAATCAGCAGTACGTTGTACGGCGCTTCCGCCGGCAGCGGGAACGCCGCGCCCGGCAGCCACGCGTAGCCATACGCCCCAAAGTCCGGAGCCATCGACTCCGAGCCGGACAGATAGACGTGTTCCGCAGAATATACAAGTCCCCGCACGGTCTTTTCGAGCGTGATTCCGGGGACGCTTACGCGGATGGCAGCGCCGATTTGAACGCCGCGCGCGTCCGCGAAACGCTTCGCAAGCCAGATACCGTCCGCGTCCGCAAGATCAAACGCCGCGCCGTCCACGATGTACGGCGCGGAGATTTTGCCGTCCTCGGCAAAGTATAATTCCAGCATCGGAGCGTCCGCAAGATCGGCGGTCGCAGTGAGCGCAAGACGGCGTTCCGCTGACGTCACGCCGGGAATCAGCCCAACGTCACGCGCCTGCTCCGCCGTAAAGCCGCCGCCGTAAACCCAGACGTCAGCGAGGTTTGCGTGGCCGTAAAAATCATCCGCGCTCTTTTGCAGTCCGCGCCACTCGCCGCCGACGCCCGCGTAGATGAACAGCGCCAGAAATGACATCAGAAAAATCGACGTAAACTGCATCTTGTGCCGCCCTATGTCGCGCAGCATTTTGCGTATCAGCATATCACCAGCTCACCTCCCGCATCGATTTCGGCGCGGGATTTTCGGTTACTCCCGTGATTTTTCCGTTCTTCATACGGATGACCCTATCGGCGGTATCCGCAAGCGCCGCGTTATGCGTCACGATGATCACCGTTTTGCCGCGCTCACGGCTCATCTGCCAGAGCATTTCCAGGACGATTACACCGGTTTCGGAGTCCAGCGCACCCGTAGGTTCATCGCAAAGCAGCATGGTCGGGTTCTTGGCGGCGGCACGCGCGATGGATACGCGCTGCTGCTCGCCGCCGCTGAGCTGCGCGGGAAACTGGTTCGCGTGATCAGACAGCCCCACCGCCGCTAAGATCTCGCCTGCGTCGATCGGGTTCCTGACGAGCTTTTTGGTCAGCGCGACATTCTCAGCCGCCGTCAGCGTTGGAATCAGATTATAGAACTGAAACACAAAACCGACATGTTCCGCACGGTACTCGGTCAGTTTGCCGTCGGATAATCCGACGATGTTTTTCCCGTCTACGACAATCTCGCCAGAAGTCGCGAAGTCCATCCCTCCGAGCAGATTCAAGAGCGTTGACTTTCCCGCGCCGCTTGGGCCGAGGATGACGACGAACTCCCCCTCACAGATGGAAAAGCTCACGCCGTCCACCGCTTTTACCGCGCGTCCGCCCACGCCGTATGCGCGGGTCACGTTTTTCAGCGAGATGATTTTTTTCGACTGGCTCATAAAAATCCCCTCCCGCCAGCCTGCCTTGATCGCCTGGCCTCTTTCGGCAGCCGTCCCGTACATTTCCGGAACGCCGCCGCGAACGCGCCCGCTTTCTGATAGCCGACGCGCTCCGCGACGTGGGCGACACATAAATCGGTGCCGGAAAGCAGGCGCTCCGCGCTCCGCATCCGCGTCTCGGTCAGGTACGCGAAAACCGTCTTGCCGCAGTGAGCCTTGAAGCTGTATTTCAGCTTGCTCGGACTCATGCACGCAAGCCGCGCAAGCTCCGCAATCGTCACTGCCGTGCCGTAGTTTGTGTCTATGTATTTCCGCACGGTAAAAATACTGTCTCTGTCGCTCATGGATTCCCTCCCAAAAAACCTCAATCGGACATCGTTTCGCCCAGAACGGACAAACCGGCCGACAGGCTATTGACAATGGATGATTGGTTCGTTATGCTGACTGTGATATAGTTAGTTCCCACTAACCAGTATGGCAGAGAGCAGCTGATCTGTCAAGATCCAATTTTTCATTCCCGAAAGGAGCGGTTCATGAGCCGATATTTTTCACAGGACGGTGAAAACCGCCCACAGGAAAGCCGCAAAGCGCGGCGACTCCCCGTGTGGCCGCACACCGTCAGATCAGGGAGAGAACCTCCCAAAGGGCGGCGCACGATACGGCGCGGCAAGCCAAATCTAGGAGACAGAGAAAACCCCGACTGATACGCCCGCCACAGTCGGCAGACGAAAGTAATATTTTGGAAAGGACAAAGTGGAAAGAATTACATTCTTTCCACCGGAGTTCGGAAAGGAGCATGGTGATAAACATGAAAAAGAACCTATTCATATCCTTCCCGCTGGTCTGCTGTCTGATCGCGCTGTCCATCAGCGCGTGCGGCAGCAAAGCAGCGGACGCGGAAACAGTCTCTGAAAGTCCGCTGTCTGCGGCGGCTTCCGCAGCAGCCGAAAGCGCATACCCGATTACGATTGCGCACGCTTTCGGCGAAACAGTGATCGAAAGCAAGCCGGAGCGCGTCGTCGCAATCGCGTGGGGAAACGGCGACGTCCCGCTTGCGCTGGGCGTCGTACCTGTGGGAATATCCGAAGCAAACTGGGGCGTAACCGACGGCGGGAATCTGCTGCCGTGGACGAAAGAGCGCCTAGAAGAACTCGGCGGCTCGGAAACGACCGTCGTATTCGACGATACGGACGGATTCGATTTCGAGGCAATCAACGAGTGCGAGCCGGACGTGATTCTTGCCGCCTCATCGGGTATGTCCCAAGAGGAATACGAAACGCTCCGCGCAATCGCTCCGACTATTCCGTATCCCGCCGGAAAGGCGTGGCAGGTCTCGTGGCGTGAGCAGATCCTGATCAACGCAAAAGCGATGGGCATGGAAGCCGAAGGCGAGCAGCTTGTCGCGGAGCGAGACAAGCTGCTCGAGGAAAAACTGGCCGCATATCCTCAACTGAAAGGAAAGACCGCGGCGTTCGCGTATATAAACCCCGCCGACCTAAGCTCCATCTCGTTCTACACGCCCACGGATACCAGGGGAGCGTTTCTCACCGACCTTGGATTTGAGTTTCCGGCAAGTCTGCAAGCCATTGCCGAAAGCTCGGATTCGTTCTATGTGAGCCTCAGTGCGGAGAACGTCGATATTCTGTCGGATATTGACATATTGGTCGCATACGCGCTAAGCGACGATGCGATCGAGCTTACTCTTGCCGACCCCCTGCTCGGTTCGATTCCCGCGCTGAAACGAGGCGGCTACTGCATGATTCCGGAAGGGCCGCTTTCCGCCGCGTTCTCTGCCAGTGTTCTGTCCATTCCGTGGTCCATTGACGAAATCCTATCGCGTATCGCGGAGGCGGCTGACCAATGACACGCGGCAGACTCACACGCCGCCGGGTATCGACAGTCGCCATCTGCGCGGCGGCGCTGGCGACATGCGCCGTACTCTCGCTCGCCTTCGGAGCAAGGGCGGTCGGGTTCGGCGAGATATACGGCGGCTTATTCAAAAAGGACGGGCTTTCCATCGGCGAAATCGTCGTAAGGGAGCGTATCCCCCGAACCGTGTTCGGCTGTATCGCCGGAGCCGCGCTGGGAATGGCGGGAGCGCTCATGCAGGCAGTGACCCGCAATCCTCTTGCCGATCCCGGTATCTTAGGCGTGAACACCGGTGCGGCTCTCGCGGTGGTGTCAGGAATCGCGTTTCTCGGCATCGACACGCTGAAACAGTATCTTATTTTCGCTCTCGCAGGGGCGGCGGCGAGCGCGGTATTCGTCTATGCGATCGGCTCGCTCGGACGCGGCGGCGCGACGCCGATCAAGCTTGCGCTTGCCGGAGCGGCGGCGAGCGCGGCGATGTCGTCGCTGATCAGCGCGGTACTATTGCCGAGGGCAAGTCAGATGAACGCGTACCGATTCTGGCAGTCGGGCAGCATTGGCGGCGCGACGTGGGATGCAATCGCCGCCGTCGCGCCGCTGCTCACGATCGGAGCCGTCATCGCGGTATGCTCAAGCGGACAGCTGAACGCGCTCGCGCTCGGCGACGACGTGGCGGCGGGACTGGGCGTACATGCCGGTCGCGCGCGGCTGATCGGAGCGGCGGCGGGAGTCCTGCTGTGCGGAGCGACTACCGCGATTGCCGGGCCGATCGGCTTTGTCGGGCTGATGATCCCGCACGCGGCAAGACTTGTGACCGGGCCGGATCTGCGGTGGATCCTGCCGGCGTCGGCGTTCGGCGGAGCCGTCATACTGCTTGCCGCCGACGTCGCGGGACGCCTGCTTGGACGCCCGGGCGAGATCGAAGCGGGACTGGTCACCGCGTTTATCGGCGCGCCGACGCTGATCGTGATCGTGTTACGGTCGAAAGTGCGGACGTTATGAACAGCATGGAAAGAATCCGGCTCGGGAGACGGAAACGCAGACTGCGGCGAAGAACCGCAAGCGCCGCGCTTGGCGCGCTCGTCTTAACGCTTGCCGTGCTGTCGCTCGTGCTGGGCAAGACGATTTATCCGTTCCGCGACATGATCCGCGCGTTGTCCGGTGAGGAAATACGCGGCGTGACGTTTGCCGTCCATACGCTGCGACTGCCTCGAATGCTTGCCGGGACACTCACGGGAATCGCGCTCGGAATATCAGGCACGTCCTTCCAGACTATGCTCCGAAACTCGCTCGCCAGTCCGGACGTCATCGGCGTGACGTCCGGCGCGGGAGCGGCGGCGGTGTTCTGCATATTGGTACTGCGCTGGAGCGGCCCGGCGGTATCGGCCGCCGCCGTAATCGCCGGGCTGGCCGTAGCCGCGCTGATCTTCCTGACGTCCGGCGGCGGCTCGTTCGGCGGCGGGCGCATGATTCTCATCGGCATCGGCATCGGCGCGATGCTCAACGCGTTCGTGTCCTATCTGCTGATGAAAGCGTCTGATTATGACGTGCCGGCAGCGCTGCGCTGGCTGAGCGGCAGCCTGAACGGCGTCCGGATGAAGGAACTGCCGCCTATCGCCATAGCCGTGGCTGTATTGGGTCCGGCGGCGGCGCTGCTGGGAGACCGCCTGAGGGTCATGGAGCTTGGCGAGGAAGCCGCGACCGCGCTCGGCGTACCGGTCAGACGAACCCGGCTGCTGCTGACACTGTGCGCGGTAGGGCTTGCCGCGTTCGCGGCAACCGTGACGGGGCCGGTTGCGTTCGTTGCCTTCCTGTCCGGGCCTATCGCGGCGCGGCTGGCCGGCTCCGGCAGAGCGGGCGCTTTGCCCTCCGCGCTGACGGGCGCGGCACTGGTACTCGGCGCGGATCTGCTGGGGCAGTTTGCTTTTGAAACGCGGTTCCCGGTCGGCGTTATCACGGGAATCCTTGGCGCGCCTTATTTGATTTTCCTGCTGATTGGCTCTAACCGTAAAGGAGGTTCTATCTGACCGATGACGAAACACCATTTTTCAGTCCGCAACGCGGTGGTCGGCTACGGCGGCGCGCCCATCGTCAAAGGCGTGGATTTCACGGTGCCGGAAGGACGCATCAGCGTCCTCATCGGCGCAAACGCGTGCGGGAAGTCCACTCTGCTCAAAGCAATGGCGCGGCTGCTGAAGCCCGTCTCGGGCGAGATCACGCTTGATCACGTCCGTCTCGACGCAGTCCCGACGCGCAGACTGGCGCGGCGTTTGGGACTGCTGCCGCAGTCGCCGATCGCGCCGGAGGGCATAGCCGTATCGGAACTGGTCGGCCGCGGGAGGTTCCCGCACCGCAACTTCCTGCAAGGCTGGACAAAAGCCGACTACGAAGCCGTATCGGAAGCCATGGACGCGATGGGCGTCGCGGAGCTTGCCGACCGAAACGTTGACGAACTCTCCGGCGGTCAGCGCCAGCGCGTCTGGATCGCGATGGCGCTCGCTCAGCGCACGGACATCTTGCTGCTCGACGAGCCTACGACGTTTCTGGACATCGCGCATCAGATTGAGATCCTCGACCTGCTGACGGAACAAAACCGCAAACGCGGCACAACGATTGTCATGGTTCTGCACGAGGTCAACCTCGCCGCAAGGTACGCGGACTTCCTGTTCGCCATGCGAGACGGCGAACTCGTGGCAAGCGGAACTCCCCGGGAAATCCTGACGGAGAAAGTGGTCCGACAGATATTCGAGCTGGAGTCGGTCGTGATTCCCGACCCGGTTTCCGGCGCGCCGATGATGCTTCCCTGCGGGCGATTTCATTCGCGTGGCGGCTCCGGCCTTTTCGGGGAACCGTAACCGGAAAGGGGCGTCAGCGTCCGGCGGGAACACCCTGCCCCGCCGCCGTGGACAGGATCAGTTCCATCTCCCCCGCAAAGGAAACTTCCCCGTACCCATACGGAAGCAAGAGATGGCTCCCTTTCGCGACCGGACGGCCGTCTACCGCGCCGCTCCCCTCCAGGACGCTGAGAATGAGGAACGGCTCATCCTGTACGATAGCGGCTTCTCTCTCCACCGTCAGCTTCCATACTTTATAATAATCGCATTCCACCAACAGATTTTTCCGGTTGGCCGGAAGTCCGGCGCAGTGGCGCACCGCCTGATCGCCGGTGTCGTCCGGCACACGGATCACCTCCATGCTCTGGCAAACGTGCAGCTTCCTTGGCGCTCCGTCCTCCAGCCTTCCATAATCATAGACCCGGTAAGTGACGTCGCTGCTCTGCTGGGTTTCCAAGATCAAAAAGCCGGCCTTCACGGCATGTACGGTTCCGGGGGCGATCTGGATGAGGTCGCCTTTGCGCACCGGAATCTCCCGGATCAGTTCCCCGTAACGCCCCTGCCCGATCATTTCCCGTAACTCCTGCCTGGTTCTTGCGTGGTGGCCGATGACCAGCCGAGCGTCTTCCGGGCAGTCCATAATATACCAGCACTCTGTTTTGCCCAGGCTCCCACCTTCGTTTTCCCGTGCGTAAACATCGTCCGGATGAACCTGAATGCTCAGATCCTCCCTCGCGTCGATCACTTTCACCAGCAAGGGAAAGTCCTGGGCGGCAAGGTTCCCGAACAGCTCCCGGCGGCGGGCGTAAAGCTGGGAAAGCGTCATGCCGCTTGGCTGTGCGCCGCCGTCCTGTGTCACCAGGCAGTCGCCGTGTTGGTGGGCGCTGACCGCCCAGCATTCCCCGATACCGGAAGCAGGGAGCTTTCCGCCCGGCTTCCCATATGGAAACTCCGTCACCAGACGGTTCCCGCCCCAGATCCGTTCCTTCAGGATCGGGTGCAGGAAAAAGATCGCCTTCTCTTGTGCCTGCCGCGGCAGACGCGGGCTTTCACCGTTGTTTTTCATGATTTCTCCTTTGCAAGCAGTTCCAGGTTCTTCCGGATCAATTCGTACCGCTGCGCCACGCAGTCCGCGCTGCGCAAGGGATCCCGCGGCGTCTGGAACACATAGTCCGCAAGCTTTTCCACGCTTGTCACCGCCACATGCAGCCTGGTGTCGCCGGAAGCGTAGTACAGGAAAACCTTTCCTTCTTTGGTGGCAATCGCGCCGTTGGTGAACACCACGTTGGACACATCGCCGACCCGCTCCCCCTCCCTCGGGGCAAGGAGCAGGCCGGAGGGTTCCGCCGTCACTCTGGCAGGGTCGTCCAGCGCCGTGGCGAACGCGTAGAGGACATAGCGCAGACCCGCGGCGGTATTGCGCACACCGTGGGCAATGTGGATCCAGCCCCTGTCCGTCTTGATGGGTACCGCCCCCGCGCCGTTTTTCGCTTCGGTGACGGTATGGTATCTGCGTAGACTGGTGATAATTTCCTCATCTATCACCGCCCGGGTAATGTCCGCGCACAGGCCGAAGCCGATACCGGCTCCGGAACCGGTGTCGATGAAGTCGTCCATGGGTCTGGTGTAAAAAGCATATTTCCCTCCCACAAACTCCGGATGCAGCACCACATTCCTCTGCTGCGGAGAACGTCTGGTTCGCAGGTTGGCCAGCCTTTCCCAGGTCTTGAGATCCTTCGTGCGGACGATCCCGGCTTCCGCCACCGCCGCAGACAGATCCGTCATCTGCCGGTCTTTGCGTTCCGAGCAGAACACCCCGTAAAGATAGCCGTCCTCATGGCGCGTCAGGCGCATGTCGTATACGTTCGTCTCCTCCGGACAGGTGTCCGGAAGCAGTACCGGATAATCCCAGAAACGGAAGCCCTCGGTTCCGCTCTCGCTTTCCGCCACCGCGAAGAAGGATTTGCGGTCGTTCCCCTCCACCCTTGCCACCAGGTAGAATTTCCCGTCGAGTTCGATCGCGCCGGAGTTCATGACCGCGTTGATTCCCAGCCGCTCCATGAAATAAGGGTTCGTTTCCTCGTCCAAGTCGTAACGCCAGTGCAGCGGCGCGTGTTCCCGCGTCAGCACCGGGTATACATAACGGTCGTAAACGCCGTTATAAAAAGTCTCGTCCACTCGGTTGGCTCGTTGTATCAGCCGTTCCTGTTTTTCCAGTTCTTCATAATATTTTCTGTGCGGCATCGTCAAGAGAATCCTTTCGTATGTAAAATGGGCCGCTTCGCGGCACAAAGTGTACTTCGCACGCTTGGCTCATTGCCTACGCATAGGACACCATGAATCCGCTCTGCGGACTCATGGTTCGCGTGCGTTCGCCAAATGGCTGCTCCGCAGCCGCTTGACTTCATACAGTCAGATTCTGCTTGTAAACAATCAGAATCTGACTGTACTTGTCAAGGCCGCTTCGCGGCGCTTGGCTCATTGCCTACGCGTATGATACCATAAATTATTTTTTAATCATCCATAGAAAATGCTGTTTGTCTTTGATTTTTGATTTCTTCCTGTTTTTCGTCTGTTTCACTAGTTTTCCAGTTCTTTTTTCAGCAGTTTCTTCTCTTTCTTCTTTGATCTGTCTGGATTATAATGAATATCAAGCAGCGTAATCCGCAAAGTGGTCTATGGAAATTGCTGCCTATGCCGTTGTTCTCTTATTTTTAAGCTGTATTTTACCTAAAAATTTTTCAGCAAACGGATTTTTGAAAAACAACAATATTTTTTACAATTTTTTTGTAGCCGCTGCCAAAACAGGCCCTGTATAATCACCCGCGCTTTTGCCATACTAAGGATCATATCCATGACATTTCCATAGTATAACTTATCGGAAGCCGCGCAGCGGCTTCCGATAAAAGGCGCCGCCCTTGCGCCGCGAATCGATTACAAGAAGCGGTTCCTGCTTCTTGTAATAGGATCGTTCCGGTCTCCACGGAAACCGCCATCGGTATTGTCACTGACGGCTCCGCTGACCGATTGACAAGCGAGGTAAACAGCATGGCAAAAGCAGGAATGCGCCGCCCTGATCCAAAAGATCCGCACGGCACGCAGAGCAACAAGAAAACAAACTTCCCTAAAAACGAGACGCCTCCTGTTCCGGAAATACAAGGCAAAGCAAAGTCCGGGAAAAAGAAGGCATAAGACAAAAACAGGATCAAAGAGGAACCTCCGCCATGTTTCAGGAACTGTATGTCACCCTCTCGCCCAAGGATCTTTCCGCTCCTTATCTGCCGCAGGATCTTCCGGTGGACCACGATGCCGCCAGATACCTGCTGTATGGCATTGCCTGCTGTCAGGGAACGCTGCCGGCGGGTTTCCACTGTTCTTTCCAGTCTTTTCCTGCCTTCTGCCTGCTCCACGTGGGTTCCGGGGCGGTACAGTACGGCACGTTCCCGTCCTCCCGTCTCGTCCTGGCTCCTTTGGAGGCGGGCAGTCTTTCTTTTTTTGACTGCCGGCTCCCGCACCGTCTGGAATGCGGTTCCGCCGCCGAATATGAGATCCTGTACTTCGGCGGCTCCCCCGCCCCCTATTATGCCGAACGGTTTCTCGCGCCGCCCTCGGTACCGGACGGCATAAGGGAAACGGAAGCTTCCGTGCGCCGCCCCCGTTCCCTCCCGGCTTCTCCCCGTACCCTGTACCGTTTGCATAGCCTGACGGACGCCGCCGGGGAGATGGACTGCCTGTACCGCCACAAACTGCTGACCGATCTGCTGACCGGGCTGCTGTCAGACTGCGCCCCCGCCAGGAACCATGTCCCCCCTTACCTGAAACAGATCCGCAACGAACTGGAGAAGCACTATACCCTGCCGCACACCCTCGGAAGCCTGGAAACCGCTTTCCAGATGAACCGCTACCGGATCTGCCGGGATTTCAAGCAGTATTATCAGACCTCCCCCATCCAGTATCTGCATGAGACGCGTGTCCACATCTCGCAGGCCCTGCTCCGGGGAACCGCTATGAAAATACATGAGATCAGCTATGAGGTCGGCTATGAGAACGTGAACCACTTCATTTCCCACTTCAAAAAAGCGACGGGCACGACGCCCGCCGCTTACCGAAAACACAGCGCTTCCTATCTGTGACGCCGGCGACACACGTTACGGTTCCGCCGCCCCTGCGTAACCGGCAGACGGAGCCTTATCCGCGGCTTTGGCGCAGACACTCGGCTTTCAGCCCGCCGTCCTCCACGCTGACCCAGATGACGTCCCCTCGATCCGCCCGGTCTTCCAGGATCAGTTTGGCGGCAAGGGTTTCCACGTGCTTCTGGAGGTAGCGTTTCAGCGGCCTTGCGCCATACACCGGATCATAAGCGTTGTCCACCACATAGGCCAGGGCTTTTTCACTCAGCTCCAGGGTCAGCTCCTTGTCCTGTAGTCTGCGGTTTAGATCCGCCGTCACCAGACGGACGATGTGTATCATGTCGTCCTTCGTCAGGGGCTTGAAAAGGATGACTTCATCCAGCCGGTTGAGGAACTCCGGACGGAAATGGCTGCGCAGCTCGTTCATCACCGCCGTCTCCGCTTCCGGCCGGATCTCGCCCGCCGGGCTGATCCCTTCCAGCAGATAACCCGCCCCGATGTTCGACGTCATAATCAGGATGGTGTTCTTGAAATCCACCGTGCGCCCTTGGGAATCCGTAATGCGCCCGTCGTCCAGAACCTGCAGCAGCACATTGAACACCTCCGGATGGGCTTTCTCGATTTCGTCAAACAGCACCACGCAGTAAGGCTTCCGGCGGACAGCTTCCGTCAGCTGCCCCCCCTCTTCATAGCCCACATAGCCGGGAGGCGCCCCGATGAGCCGGGAAACGGAATACTTTTCCATATATTCGCTCATATCAATGCGCACCATGTTCCCGGCGTCGTCAAACAGGCTCGCCGCCAAGGACTTCGCCAGTTCCGTCTTCCCTACCCCCGTAGGGCCTAGGAACAGGAAAGAACCGATGGGCTTTCCGGGATCCTTGATGCCCGCCTTGGAGCGCAGGATCGCTTCCGCCACTTTCGTGACCCCCTCTTCCTGCCCCACCACCCGTCTGTGCAGCTCTTCGCCCAAGTGGAGGGTCTTGTTTCTTTCGCTTTCGTTCAGCTTCGTGACCGGGATCCCCGTCCAGCGGGAAACGATTCGGGCAATCTCTTCCTCCGACACCCGCTCATGGACGAAAGACAGATCGGACTGGTGGATCTGCTCCTCTTCCCGCTCCAGCCGTTTCTTCAAGGCCGGCAGCCTCCCGTAGGCAAGTTCGGCGGCTTTTTCCAGATCCCCCTCTCTCTGGGCAATCTGAATCTGATTGTGTACTTCGTCTATTTCTTCGCGCAGTTTCGACAGTCTTTCCACGGAATCCTTTTCCTGGTCCCACTTCGCCTTGCGGCTGTAAAATTCTTCCCGCTGATCCGCCAGATCCCTTTGCAGGTCTTCCAGACGTTCCATGCTGATCCGGTCGTCTTCTTTTTTCAAGGCCGCTTCTTCGATCTCCATCTGCATGATCTTGCGCTGCAGTTCGTCCAGCTCCGTGGGCATACTGTCCAGTTCCGTCTTAATCAGGGCGCAGGCCTCGTCCACCAGGTCGATGGCCTTGTCCGGCAGGAAACGGTCGGAAATGTAGCGATCGGACAGCACGGCGGCGCTGACCAGGGCAGTGTCCATGATCTTCACGCCGTGGTACACCTCGTAGCGCTCTTTCAGGCCCCGCAAAATGGAAACCGTTTCCTCGACCGTCGGCTCCTCCACCATGACCGGCTGGAACCGCCGCTCCAGCGCCGCGTCCTTTTCTACGTACCTGCGGTACTCGTCCAAGGTCGTGGCGCCGATACAGTGGAGTTCCCCTCTGGCCAGCAGAGGCTTGAGCATGTTGCCCGCGTCCAAGGCTCCGTCCGTCTTCCCGGCTCCCACGATGGTGTGCAGTTCGTCGATGAATAAGATGATCTGCCCGTCGCTGTTCTTGACATCCTCCAGCACCGCTTTCAGCCGTTCCTCAAATTCCCCCCGGTATTTGGCGCCCGCCACCAGCGCCCCCATATCCAGGGCAAAGATCTTCTTCTCCTTCAGCCCCTGCGGCACGTCGCCGCGCACGATCCTCTGCGCCAGCCCCTCCGCGACCGCCGTCTTCCCCACGCCCGGCTCCCCGATCAGCACCGGGTTGTTCTTCGTCTTGCGGGATAAAATGCGGATCACGTTGCGGATCTCGCCGTCGCGTCCGATGACGGGATCCAGTTTCTGGTTCCGCGCTTTCTCTACCAGTTCCTGTCCGTATTTTTCCAAGGTGTCATAGGTGGCTTCCGGGTTGTCGCTGGTCACTCTCTGGTTGCCGCGCACGGTGGACAGCGCCTTTAAGAAGCGTTCGCGGTTGATCCCGTATTCTTTCCAGATCTCCCGGATCTGTGGACTGGGGTATTTCAGCATCGCCAAAAACAGATGTTCCACGGAGACGTACTCGTCGCCGAGCTGCTTCGCTTCGTCTTCCGCGCTGACCAGCGCCTTGTTCAGATACTGCCCCATAAAGACGCTGCCGCCCTGCACCTTCACGCGCTTCGCCAGCGCCTGTTCCACGCGGCGGCGGAAATGCTCCCCCTGAATCTCCATCTTTTCGATCAGCTTCCCGATCAGGCTCTCCTCTATCGTCAAAAGGCTGTAGAGCAGATGTTCCTGCTCCATCTCCTGATTCCCGTATTCATAGGCAAGCTTCTCACAGTTGTTCACGGCTTCCACTGATTTCTGTGTAAATTTCTGAATGTTCATCCACTTTGCCCTCCCGGCCATTCTGATTTGTTGTTCGTTCTATTTCAACTATAACAGTAAGATGTGAAAAAAACAAGGCGAAAGTATAAACTTCTTATAAATTCTGCGCAAAGGAACGCGCAGCCTCACATATGCGCGCCTTGTTCCCCAGGAGATTCCTGCCAAGCGACATACCCGCCACAGTCCTCACTGGAATTTCTTCTCATACCGATCCACCATCTGGAGGATCTCGTCCGAAAAACGCGGATAAAGCGCCGCAATATCGGTGATCTCTTTTTTGGCGTTCTGCGCCACCTCTTTATGATAGTCCATCTGTCTGCGCAAGGACTGTCTGCGCAGGATCAGTTCGTGGCGCAGTTCCACCATCTCCCGTTTATCCAGGATCGCGTTCACTTGATGGATCCAGCGCATGGGCGTCTTCACACGGCAGTCCTTCAGCTGCTCCACCAGCTGTTTCTGGTAATATACGACTTTCGCTTCCGCCTCCGCGTACTGCTTGCGTTCCTCCACTTCCCCCAGATACTGCCGCCAGCGCTTTTCCAGCTTTGCGGCGCTGTCCGTACTGTATTTCCTATAAAGGTAGTCCAGGAGGTTTACGTTGTTCACATAACGGATCTTTACCTTGTTCTGCAGCCGGATCAGCCGGTTCACGGCGTTTTCCACCCGGAGCCGCTCCCGCTGGGCTTCTGTGTATTTCAGGCACAGCACCACGACGACGGCCGCCACCGCGACGACCGCGATCAGATACCCGATAAAGGCGTCCATCCCGAACACGAACTGGAGCATCGCAAGCAGGCCCAGGCAGACGGCCAGGGCCGTCAGGAAGATCACGGACAGGCCTTTGTAGTTTGCCTGGAGGCTGTCCAGCTCCTGTCTCCGGTATTCATAGGCGTGGCGTTCCCCGTCCAGACGCTGCATATCCTTCTTGACCAAAGTATGGTAGCTTTCCGTCTCTTTCAGTCTGCGGATCCCCTCTTCCATCTCGCTTTCCTGCTGACTGGTTCGCTGGAATTCACTGTCCGGCATACGATCTTTTTTTTCACGGTAAACCGTCTTTTCTTGCTGGAAAGTCAGTATCTTATGGGCAATCAGGTGAATGCTTTCCCTCTCTTCCTCCGGAAGCGCGTCCACCTCTTCCGTGTCCGTCAGGTAGGAAGTGACCAGATGGTACTCCCCGGCCAGCTTGTCCAGTTCCCCGGAAGCTTCCGTAATCTGCTCCAGACAGTCCGCGATATATCTCTGGCGCTGCCCGGCATCCTGAAAGTCCACCTTAGCCCTGGCATAGTCGATCTCATCCCAGGCCGGCTCCTCTTTTATGACACGCTTTTTTTTCCCGAATACCTTCTGCCAAAACCTCATGCAAAACTCCTGTTCCGGTCATACGCTCCGGCGGTACTGATCTTTCAACGTCTGCACGATACGCTCATTTTCTTCATAGTACTTCTGGGTTTCCCCGGTTTCTTTCCATTCCTGCCGCTGTCTTAGACAGCGAAACTCCGGCGTTTCACGCCAGTCCCTCTGGAGGTTCTTCATGGTCTGCTCCAGCTGCAGGGAAGCCGAAAAATCCTCCTGCCTGTCCGCGACAAAGGCAATGTAGTCCTGGGCTTTCATTTCCATCCGCTTGGCCGCCAGATAAGACAGATAGCTGTCCTGGCTGCCGTCGGCTTCATAAGCGTGCAGAAAACACCCCGCCGCTTCCTCATACAGCATCAGCCCCGCCAGAGCCACGCCCTGATTGTGTATCAGTTCCGCCCGAAACGGCACGGCGATCCCCTCCGCCAGAGCCGCAGCCGTTCCCGCCGTCTCTTTTTCCCATTCCCGCAGGAGCGTCTCATACTGAGCCAGCGCAAGCCCGTACTTCTTCTTCCGGATCAGCTGATCCGCCATGCATTTGCGCTTTTCATAAAGATTCAGCCCCGCCCCTCTTTTCAGTGTCTGCTCCACCTGCCGCACGACGGCGCCGTCATAAAAGCCGACATACTCCAGAATGCGCACGACGAAAGCGCTCAGCGAACCTTTTTTGTGGATCAGCGGGTGCAGTTCCCCGGACAGATCCGTCAGCCCGCATTCCGTACCGATCCAAGCCAAAAGGGTATCGGACATGATTTTGGTATCCAGCAGGAAGGCGTTTTCCTTTAAGGCAAAACAAAGCTCCTCCATGCTGTATACCCGTATATCAAAACCGGTCAGACAATAGGGAACCGCCGCATATGTTCCCACACATACGCTTACATTCATAGGTATGATGATCCTTTCTCACAAAGCGGACGCTAGTCCTCATACAGCCCCAGCTCTTCTTTCCACTCATGGCCGGACGAGGGCAAAAGCTCTCCGAACCCTAAATCCTCCACCTCTACGCCCAGCCTGTCCTCACCCTTCATAGACAGCCGCAGCCGGATCCTTGTCACAGGCTGGATGCCCTCCAGCACGATCCGCGCCAGCCGGGCAGGTTTCCCGTTCAGCGGAGTGACCATCAGCTCCACGTCGTTTTCCTCCCTCAGGTAGAGTTCACAGGTGTTCTTCGCAGACCGCCAGTCGCAGCCGGCGTCCAGCAGCGCATAATAAAAAGGTTCTCCCTGTTTTTTTACTTTCATCCCGACATTGGCCTTTAATTTTTCCGTTCCAAGGAACACATACTCTTTCTCCAGCCCGCTTGGATTCATCCGCTCCCGCATGGCGTAACAGGCGCCCTTGCTATACAGATTGCTGCCTTGGAACACCCTGCTGCTCTTACACAGATAACGCAAGGATTCTTTCATCCAGTCTTCCGAATAATTCTCCCCGATCAGATATACCGAAGAAATCTTCTTTCCCTCGCAGAGCCGTCTTGCGACCGCCAGAAATTCCCGGTCAAGCTGTTCCTCCCATTGTTCTGACAGGCCTGCGTCTCGCGGGCTTTCCCTAGGCGGATTCTCGCCTATGGGCGGATTCTCGCTCATGGGCGGACCCTCGCTCATGGGCCGCCTCGGGAAAAAAGGCTGCTCTTCCTCCTCGATGAGCAGGACCTTGGGTCTGGTACGTTCGTTCAGGTTCAGGCTGTATACTTTCACCCGCTCCTGCACATATTCCAGAAGCAGGCTCGTGTTTTTCCACAGTTCCTTCTCCTGATGGAGCATATAGCAGTAATAGCTTTCCCCGTAACTCTGGAAAGCAACCCTGGCTGTCTTCAGACCCAGCCCCGCCAGAGCCTGGGAAAGCACTTCCCTCTGCCGACTCGTCCAGCAGCGGCAGGTAAGCATGAGGGCGGCGATCCGATCCGGCCCGGCGACCGTCATCAGGCTCCGCTTCAGGAACAGCGTCAGCAACGCCACCGGATCATAGGCCGCCTCTTCGATCCGGATTGGCTCCCCGTCCTCCGCCAGATGGAGCAGGTCTTCGATGAGGATCCCTTCCCCGTCCTGCGCGCGGCGGAAAGCTTCCTGCCCACAGTACCACTGGTTGGCCTGATTCCGTTTGCAGAGAACCGTGGGGACATAGAGGTTCGTCGCTTCTTCCGTCATCCGGCTGCCGTTCTTCCCACGCTCGCCCTCCGCATAGCAGTAACTGATCTGGGAATGCACGTTGCCCAGATCATATCCTATGACCACCTGATTTCCATGAAATCCCAGCACAGCCGCACCCTCCCCGCCGCTTCCCGAAACATCCGCTCCGCATACTCCCTCTCTCTTACCGAAGCCGCTCCCCTGGCTCCCCGATGGATCTCTTGGCTGTATCTCTTTTCACCGGAGCCGGAACAGCCGCTCCCCGGCATATTCCTTGAAATAAAATTCTTCCAGCAGACAGTCCAGCGTGTCGTCATCGGCAAGCGTCCTGCTGATCACGATGTCGTTGATCAGTTCAAACTTCCCGCCGCAGTCGGCACCGCCGTCGTTCTTCTCCAGGCGCCCGCTCTCCGTCAGCCGCTCTTCCCCGCCGTCCTCCTCCATGATGTGATAAAGCAGGCTCTCGCCGAAAAACAGGATAAACTCTTTCCGGTACAGGCCGCCCAGCACCCGATCCATAGGCTGCGTCCGGTAACTCTCCCCCGTTCCGTTCTCATGCAGGAAAAGGTAATGGATCACCGCCCTGGCGTCCGGAGAAGTCCGGTATTCCAAGATCGTCTTATCCCGCATGGAACCCAGAAGACCCTTAAACTCCCGGAATTTCCGGAAAAAATTCAGGCGGATCCCCTCCCGCGCCATCTCCGTCAAGTACTGTGCCAGCACCTCCGATAAGTCGTCGTCATAAGTCTTTCCGGCGTAATATTTCAGGAACGCCAGCCGGCACACCTGATTCAGCGGTTCCCGGCGGCAGCGGCTCCGCATTTCCTCAAAGACGAGCCGTTCCGGCTCTATGTCTTTTACCAGAAAATCATACGCGCACTGAGATAAAAAAGCTTCCGCCACCCGGGGCTTCGCCCCTTGGGATAAGTAATAACGGAACACTTCCGTCTGCTCCCCCGGCGCGGAGACCGTAAACAGCGTCTGTATCAGGATCCGCTCCGCCAGTTCATAACATTCCACGTCAAAAGACCGGGCGCGCTTCCAGATATGTTCCAGCTCCGGCAGCCTCCCCCGGTAGACGCGTGCCAGATACCGCAGGATGGACTCGTCGTATTTCCCGAAGCGGAACACCTGCATGGCCGCTCCGGTCAGAACCGGATCCTCCTCATAGCCCGTATGCCGGAGCCTTTGGCCGCACAGGCGCAGCAGGGTGTGCCTGTCCGCGCAGCCCGGCCCGTAGACCGACACCCATTCATACACGCTCTCGGACTTTTCACAGGCCATCATATAGCGCAGGACTTCCTGCCTGTCTTTCCCGGTCAGGATCCGGACGGGAACGTCCTCCAGACAGTCGCTTAACAGGCGGATTTCATCTTTGGCATACAGATAAGACAGTACGTTCATGCAGACTTCCCGTTTTACCTCGGGCGATACCAGCGGCGACTTCATCAGCCAGATCGCCCTGTCTACATGATCCTGCCCCCACTCTGCGGAATCCCGGCTGTTTTGATAATCATACAGATGAAAATCCAGATCGTCCCGCACGAAAGCCGCCGCGAGCCGGATATATTTCGGGGGGAACTCCGGCTGTTCCGGCACATCGTCCACGCTCCCGGCATACCGGTTGCCCTCTCCGTCCTCCAACAGGAAGACGGCTTCCCTGTCATAGACCGGAACATACAAGATCCGCGCCGTAACAGGATAGACCCTCTCTGTCAGGCGTCCCGGCTCCAGGACGACCAGCCTGCGCACCCCTGTGCCGCCTGGCCGCACCGGTCTGGAAAACAGGAGCCGACATAACGCCGGAGCCGTCTGCTCACTGACCATAGACGGGGCAAGCATTTCCCGATAGACGACGGCAAGATGAGGGTTCATGCGCTCTTTGCGGATCTGTTCCTGCGTGAAACGCTCCATCCGCTCCCGGTAGCTCAGGTACAAGTCCGGATAATCCGTCCTGCGGTTTATGACATAAGCATATAAAAAGGCAGAGCGTTCCCAGTCCAGAGGATTCTGGTAGGAAAAATACATCAGCACTGGTTTCGGGATTTCCTGGGAGGTTTCCATATCGAGGCTTTCCATATAAAATTCATACAGCTTCGTAATGCGCAGTTCCTGTTCCACGCCGAGCCTGTACCACGCAAAATAAGCGGGCCCGATTTTCCCCCCCCGGATCAGGAGGGAGCAGATCTCCTGCAGGATACGGACGTCCCGGTTCTGAGGGTAACAGGCTTCCAGGATGCGCAGCAGCTTCCCGGAATATTCCTTGCCCCTGCCCGCCAGCGACAACAGCTGCTCCAGGATTTCCGCCGACAGGCTTGTATATTTTACCCCGAAATGAAGGATCGCCAGCTCATTGGCTCCCAGCTTACGCAAAAAAGAAGGATAGTTCTGGAAAAGCAACAGGGCTTCCAGATACAGGAGCGGGCTGGTACAGCCGCCGGAAAGCTGACGCAGGAGGAACTCCCATTTGTTCGCCGCGCTCCGATACTCTTTCGACAGATACAGAAGCAGCCACGCCAGCCGCCAGCGGGTGCGGTCTTTACGGTAGATCCGCTCCACATCCTGCGCCGCCTGTTCCACATAGCTTTCTTCCCTCTGGAGCAGGGTGGTCAGATATTGGTAATAAGCATCGGTTTCCGGGTCTTCCGTCATGTTCCGCGCATGATCCAGGATCCACTTTGCCTCGCTATAACGCTCCGCAGTAATCAGAAGCTGTGCCTGGAACAGTCTGGGAGCCACGCTTTGATCATCCAGCACGCGCATACGTTCCACCAGCTTGTCCGCTTCCTTCAGCCAGACGCCCGTTCCGATTTTTTTCAGGCGCAGCTGTAAATAAGACCGTGTCAGCCGTAGGAGAAGCTGTTTTTCCTCCCGGTAGCTCTTTCCGATAAAGGCCGGAACCGACCCGCCTCCCCCCGTCGGCACGGAAGATCCCTGTCTGCTATGCGGACTGTGTCCGCTATGTACTGTCACCGGTACGCGGAGAGCCGTGCCGGTCAGCTCCAGATAAGGACAGGTCAGGACGACCTCTCCGAAATTCTTTCCTCTTTTCAGGCGGTCGCCGTCAATGTATACCGGCAGCCTACAGTGCTGGCCGAGGAAATCGTCCTCCGTAAGGATCTCTTTTTCTAGGGAAAGGAAGTCGCCCTCCCATGCCACCTTAAGCGAGGTATAGCCCCAGCCTGTCCGGACAACCGTCAGGACGGCTTCCGTCACCCCGTAAGGCTGATCCAAAGTGACGGCTTCTTCTTTTACCCGGTATTCTATCCGGTCTTTCTTATGGACGGTAATCAGAAATTCCTCCACGTTCCACTCGTTGCCCGGACAGGCGCGAAGCCCCCGGTAGCTTTCGTAATACCGCGCATCGCTCCCGGCAAAGACGCGCCCAAACTCCGGGTGGTAGAACAGGCGTACCGCTTCCGTCCAGCTGCTTTTCGCCAGATTGGCAAAATGGAACAGATTCTTGATATTCCCCGCCGACGAACTCAGGGCCATATCTTCCACGGATACCATAAAAGGGAGAAGGTATTCTCCATGATTGCTGACAATATGGAACTCCCCTTTGACGGTTTCCCCCTCCGTCAGATACTCGCCATGGAAACAGTAGGCGATTTCTTCCCGGCAGCCGCTCAGCCGCGCCGTCAGGCACTCCATCCGGGGATCGGAGGAAGTCACGAAGCCGGACATCGGCTGCCCCTCCGCAGCTGCCACGAAAAAACCCTCCCGGCTCTCCCCTTTTTTCAGGCTGAGTTCTAATTTGGAACAGGAAAAATCCAGTGAACCTGTCCGACAGCCAAAATCACCCTCTAAAATCCGACCGATAACGTCCCTCATAGATCTCCCTACCCGCTTTTGTGTTTTCGCACGCACCCGCCTGCTATTCGAGTATCCGAACCAGATTCATTATACGCGATTTTACGGCGGATTTCAAGTCTCGCTGTCCGGAAGTTTTTCCAGGGAAATGGTGCCGTGCGGAGCTTAATCCTTTCCCGCCGCAGCGTCCCCGCCCTCTTCCCCTCCGATCAGTTCATGCAGCTTCCGTATGGCTTTGTCGATACCGCCCACTTCATCGATGATCCCGCAGGCGACGGCTTCCTCCCCCACCAGGATCGTTCCCACATCTTTTGTCAGCACTCCGGTTTCCATCATCAGTTCCTCCAGCCGCGTCTGGGTAATCCTACAGTGATGGCAGACGAAGCCCGTAATGCGGTTCTGTATCTGTTTGAAATAGTCGAACGTCTGCGGAACTCCTATCACCATGCCGTTCATGCGTACCGGATGGATGACCATCGTCCCGGTAGGCACGATGTAGGAATAATCCGTGCTGACCGCGATGGGTACGCCGATAGAATGGCTGCCCCCCAGTACGAGCGACACAGTAGGTTTGCTTAGGGAAGCCAGCATTTCCGCAATGGCAAGCCCCGCTTCCACGTCGCCGCCCATGGTATTGAGCAGCACCAGGACTCCTTGGATTTCCTCGCTGTCCTCGATGGCGGCTAGCTGCGGAAGGATATGTTCATATTTTGTCGCCTTGGAATTCCCGCTCAGATTATCATGCCCCTCGATCTCGCCGATGATAGAAAGCAGATGGATCTTGTGCTTCTCCGGATTTTTATCTAAAGTCAGCTGGCCGATTTTCTCGATCTGCTCGCTCTGATGGTCTTCTTCCCGGAGCTTCTGCTCGTCTTTCCCCTTTTCCGTGGATTTCTTTCCCTTTGTGGAATCCTTGTCTTCCATTTTTCGCTTTCCTTTCCTTCCGTCATGGCTCTGTCTTCCAAAAAAGAAGAACTGTCTGACAGTCCTTCTTATCATTCCCGATCCTTGTTTTTTCATGCACAGACCCTGGCCGGCTTTCTTTGAAAAACCATCGGGCTTCCTTAGATCAAAGGTCGAAATCATCATAGTCCGGTATGGCAAGGTCATACTTGAGCTGATCTTTTTCCGGCTCAAACGCATAGTCCATCGTCTTTTTCACGTGCTTCTTAGGCACAGGCAAGGGATTTTCAATATATTGGATCGCTTCCGTCTTTTCCTCCGCCTTTCCTTCCATCTTTTCCTCCACTTTCCCCGCCGCCTTTCCCGACCGCCGCGGTTCGATCAACTCGGCTGCCGGACTGCCCGCAGGCCTGGCCGCCGTTTCCGGAAGCCTCCCGGCTTGCGGATGGAACACCCCCGCCACAGCCAGTCCAGCCATGGCCGCGCCGAAGCAGTACAGCAGGCTGCCGCCCTCCATGTACCGCGTGGGAATCCGGAAAAATTTCAGGCAGCCCAGACCCAGGGCCATCATGATCCAAGGACTGAGATTTTCCCCCTTCTTTCGCCACCAGTAGCTGAATATCCCCGTCACCAGCAGCAGAAGCATGACAAGGGGGATCACCGTCCCGCCGGACGCCGCATACTCCGGGCCGTCCGACAGCCAAAAAGACACATCCCGCCCTTTGCTTGCATAAATCGCGCGCCAGGCTCTCCAGATCCCGGACAGGGGCCTTGCGCTGACGAAAGAATCCGTCAGCAGGCAGAGAAAAAACATCAGCGCCGTTCCTGCCGAGAAGAGAAGCGGAACCAGCTTTCCTCTCCCCCGCAGCCGCTTTCTGGTGGCCAGCCCCACGGACGCCAGCAGCAGAGTGAACCCGGTAACGTCCAGATAACAGGCAAGACCCGGCGCCATCCCTAGCAGAAACACCAAAAAGCGGGGAAGATCCCCGCCCCTCTCCCAGGAAAGGCCGACACAGAGAAGCCCTAAGCCGTAAATACCCAAATACAGCATATCCGGGGAAGCCTGGAAGCCTTTCAGGACGCTTTCATAAGAAAACAGGAAAAAACCCGATAACACGACGGCGGAAATCCTTCCCGCCATTTTGCGTACACTGACATACCAAAACAGACAGGCAAGCAGCTGTAACGAAACCTGTAACCAGACGCCGACCGGCCGGCCGTTTCCCAAGACCCGGAAAAACATCCGCAGCAGACCCAGGTAAAAGTAAGTCGCGCCGTGGACCACCGGGGGAAGCGGCGTATCCTCCCCCGTCATAGCGGTCTCAAAATACAAAACCCCGGAACCCGAAACTTCCTCCCAACGCTCCTGCCCATACTGCCAGTACAGCAGGCGCAGCGCGAACCCAGCCGCCAGTATGCCGGCTGCCAGCAGACATTCCCAGGCCGCCTTGGAGCGCTTTTCTTGCGTCTCTGCGCCATCCTGTGCCGTTATCTGTGCAGCAGCCCCCGGCTTCCGGCAAATCAGCAGGCGCAGGCCGGACAGCAGGCCGAACAGAGCCGCAGCCGTTCCCCCGGTCGCCGCCAGCGCCAGGATCCGGTTCTTCAGACCCAGCCTGTCCGCCGTATCGATTCCGGTATAGGTGAAGAGAAGCCCCACCGCCAGCAGATAGAGCAGCCATAAGCCATTACGGAACGCATTCTTTTTTAAGCTCATCCTTTGTTTCCCCGCCGATCACGCTCCGGACGGATCCTATGGCTCCCGCCGCTTCCCGTCCGCTTCCTCCGTCAGCACCTTTTCAATGTTGTAACGCGGTCTCCGCTTCACTTCCATATAAATCTTGCCGATATACTGCCCGACCATGCCGATGGCCAGAAGCTGCAGCCCTCCGAAAAACCAGATGGAAAGAATCAGGGAAGTCCAGCCCGGCACGACCTTCCCGGTAAAATAGGAAAAGAAGGCGTAAACCGACGCCAGCAGGCTAAGCAGCACGATGGCCAAGCCTATGCCCATGATCAGGCTGATGGGCTTCACGCTGAAAGAGGAAATCCCGTTGAACGCCAGGGCCAGCATTTTTTTCAGAGGATATTTGGACTCCCCCGCCACCCTCTCTTTCCGGTCATAATAGACCTTTTCCGAAGAATAGCCGATCAAAGGCATGATACCGCGCAGGAACAAATTAGTTTCCCGGTATCCGGAAAGCTGCTCCACCGCGCGTTTCGACATCAGACGAAAATCCGCATGGTTATATACGGTCTTCACGCCCATGGCGCCCAGCAGCTTATAAAAAGCCTGCGCGCTGGTGCGCTTGAAAAAGGTGTCGCTCTTGCGCTCCCGGCGCACCCCGTACACCAGATCGTTCCCCGCGTGGAACCGATCGATCATCTCCTCGATGGCCGTCACATCGTCCTGCAGATCCGCGTCGATGGAAACCGTTACGTCGCTCATGTCTTTCGCGGCCATCAGCCCCGCCGTCAAGGCGAACTGATGACCCACGTTCCCCGCCAGCTTCACGCCGCGGATCTGTCCCGGATACCGTCCATGTTCTTCTTCGATCAGCTCCCAGGTACGATCCCTGCTTCCGTCGTCCACAAACAGGACAAAGCTTTCCGCCGCTATTTTCCTTTTGCCCGCCAGATCCTCCAAGACTTCCCGCAACGCTTTCGAGGCAATCCTCAGCACTTCCTCCTCATTATAACAAGGTACTACGATTGCCAGCTGTTCCGGAGCGGAAGCCTTCGCTCCTGCCGCTGTTCCCGCCATCTCTGTGACCGCCTTTCCCGTCAGACTGCGAGAGGAAGACCCGCAGAATCTCCTCCCGCTTTATTTACCCCCAGTTATGGTACACGGACTCCACGTCGTCGTCTTCCTCCAGAATCTCCAGAATCTTCTGGAGGTTCCCGACCGCCGCTTCGTCCGTCAGTTCCGCATACGTCCGGGGGATCCTCGTGACCTCCGCGCCCGCCACGGGGATCCCCTTTTCCTCCAGAGCTTTTCGCACCGTCTCCAGAGCGTCCGGCTCCGTCAGGATCTCATAGCTGTCCTCTTCCTCTCGAAAATCCTCCGCTCCGGCGTCCAGCGCTTCCATCATCAGCCCATCCCCCTCCAGGCCGCACTTTTCCCGGTCGATGAGGATCTGGCCGCGCTTCTCGAACAGGAAAGACACGCAGCCGGGCGTTCCGATATTGCCCTGTCCCTTGGCAAAGGCGCTCCGGACATTCGCCGCGGTCCGGTTCTTGTTGTCCGTCAGCGTGTCCACGATAACCGCGATCCCTCCCGGCCCGTAACCCTCATAAGTGATATATTCATAATTCACGCTGCCGATGTCGCCGACGGCTTTCTTAATGCCCCTGTCAATCGTGTCATTGGGCATATTGCTGGCCTTTGCCTTGGCAATGACCCCGGCAAGCTTGAAATTATTCGCCGGATCCGGCCCGCCCTCCTTGACCGCTACGGCGATCTCCCTGCCGAGGATGGTAAAAATTTTCCCTTTCGCGGCATCGTTGCGTTCTTTTCTGTGTTTGATGTTCGCAAATTTTGAATGTCCCGACATCGCTGTGACCGTTCCTTTCTCCTATCCAACAGGATGTTTCCTGATTTCTCGCTCAGTTTTTCAGCGTTCCCAAAGGACGCTTTCTTTCAGAGGAACGTCTTGTTCCGGAAGGAATGTTCTGTTTCCTAAGGAGCGTTTTCTTCCTTAGGAGCGCTTCTTGATCCACACGCTCCGGATCATTTTATGTTCCACCTTCAGGATCCGGAAATAACAGCCGTAGGCCTCCAGCTCAAATTCCTCGTTTTCCTCCGGGATCTTGTCCATCCGGGAAATCAGGAAGCCGTTAAGCGTGTCAAAGTCCTCTTCCTCAAAGGGAATGCCCAGCCGTTTCTCCAGTTCTTCCAGAGGGATCTTCCCCTCCGCCACGTATTCCCCGTTCCCTTTATCCTCGATATAAACCACGTCTTCGTCATACTCGTCCAGAATGTTGCCCACGATCTCTTCCAGAATGTCTTCCATCGCCACCAGGCCGTCCATCTGCCCATATTCGTCAATGACAATCGCCATCTGCAGCTTCCTGCGCTGCATTTCCTTGAACAGCTCGTCGATGTGCTTGGTTCGGGGAACAAAATACGGCTCCCGCAGCAGGCCGTCCATGGCTTTGATGGCAGTCCTCGACGTGTCCTCCCTGCCTTGGAAGAATACGGCGTCTTTGAGATGGAGGATCCCGATGATGTGATCCATGCTTTCCTCATAGACGGGAAAACGGCTGTTCTTCGCCGCCAGAAGGAAGCGCAGCGTCTCTTCCAGGGTCCAGTCCCCGTCCACTCCGGCGATCTGGTTTCTGGGCGTCATAATATCCTGCGCTTCTTTGTCCGCAAAATCAAAGATATTGGAAATCATCTCCGCTTCGCTTGCCTGGATCAGACCCTGCTCATGCCCTTCGTTGACCATATGGATGATTTCTTCCGTGACGTCGTTTTCCTCGTCCGCGCGTTTCACCCCGAACAGCCCCATCACCAGATCGGCGCTTGCCGTGACCAGCCTGTTAAAAGGATGCCACAGGATCAGCAGCAGCCGTACCGGCGTCAGGCACCCGTAGGCGACTCGCTGCGCCGCCCGGAGGGCAAGCCGTCTCGGCAGGAGGATCCCGAACGTCACCAATATGTACAAAAGGAAGATCCCCGCCGCTGCCGCCGCCGCAAACGTCAAAACATCGTCCGGCACCTTCGCCGCCAGGGATTCGGCGCCCAGCGGTTTCGCCGCCTCCAGCCGACGCAGCGCCCAGACAAGGAACGACCGGATATGCTCCCTCCATACCGGAAAGCAGAAAGCGCCCATGGCCAGATGGATCAGCGTGACGGCAAGCTCAAGCGTGTGCAGATATTCCGTGGGATTGTTCAGGATCTTCGCCAGCCGCAGGGACCTGCGTTCCTGCGGGAACACCTTTTCGTCCCCCTGATCTTCCATGGTCTTTCTCATGATCTCCTTGCTGTTTAACGTGCCGATCGCCGCCCAGAATCCGTAAAAAAGCATTTCCAGCAGCACCAGCGCCAAAAACAGGAAAATACTGGCGCCAGGTTCCTCGTCGCCCATTCCATCCTCCATCCCGCCTACATGGCTTCTTGATGCCTTTCATTTTACCAGCTCCAGATATTCCCGTCAAGAGTGACTGTCTGACAGGTCGGGCCAGGCAGACCCGTCCGGCGGCAGCCGTCAAGCCTCGTTTCCCGCGAACTATGTATCCAGCTCCAGACTGACCATCAGCGCCTTGTTCACTTTCTGCATAATCTCCCCGTCCAAATGGCAGACTTTATCTTTCAGCCTTTTTTTATCAATGGTTCTAAGCTGTTCCAGCAGGATGACCGAATCCTTATCCATATCATAGCAGTGCGCGTTCAGCTCTATGTGCGTGGGCAGCTTCGCCTTATTCATTTTGGAAGTGATAGCCGCGCAGATGACCGTAGGGCTGTGCTTGTTGCCCACGTCGTTCTGTATGATCAGCACCGGACGGATCCCTCCTTGTTCCGAACCGATCACCGGACGCAGATCCGCATAATAAATATCTCCTCTTCTCATAATTCCCTCCATTTTCTAAATCTGGTAATCTAAAAATAGTATTGCCAGTTTATCGGAAGGTATTCACCTGTCCATCCAATGAAAAATAATCTTTTGTGCCGCTGACCGCGCCGCCTTGCAGATAGACCCTCGGGATCCTTTTCCCGAAACCGCAGAGCAGCTCATAAAAGAAGCGTCCGGAAAGCTCCGCCAGTTCCTGTGCCGGAATGCTCCGCTCCCCGTCCTTTCCCAGAAGCGTAACGGGGCTTCCTTCCCGCGCCCCGGGGATCCGGCTTACATCCACCAGAAACTGATCCATGCACACCCTCCCCAGGATGGGCGCCTGCTTCCCGTCTATGAGAACCTGCCCCTTGCCGGACAGAGACCTGGGATAGCCGTCTCCGTATCCCACGGGAACCGTCGCGACGCGCAGATCCCGCGTCGCCGTGAACGTGCCGCCGTAGCTGACGCTCTGTCCCTCGCGCAGCTGCTTGCAGTAGACGATCCTGCTATGCAGGGACAGCGCCGGGCGAAGCACCGCCGGATACAGCCGCGTATCCCCGGACGGATACAGCCCGTACAGGCTGATCCCCGCCCGCGCCATGTCCAGCCCGGCCTGCGGCATTCTGAGGATCCCGGCGCTGTTGGAGCAATGCTTGATCGGGATCGTGAACCCAAGCTCTTTTTCCGCCTTCTGTACAAAACGGAGGAACCGGGCGAAAGGTTCCTCCGCCAAGGCTCTCTCCGGCTCATCCGCTCTGGCAAAATGCGTAAAGATCCCCTCGATTTCCACGCCCGGCGTCTCCCGGAGCAGACGCAGGAAGCGCAGGCCTGTTTCATCCGGCGCGATCCCGATCCGCCCCATCCCGGTATCCACTTTGACATGGACTTTCACGCGGCGCGCGGCGGCGGCAAGAGCAAGCTCCCCCGCCTGATCCGGGCGAAAGGCGGTGAAACGGATCTCTTCCGCCGCCATCCTCGCATAACGACAGGGGAAGGCGTAACCCAGGACCATCAGCGGCTTGCGGATCCCGGCTTCCCGAAGCAGAAAGGCTTCTTCCGGCACGGCGACGCCGAAGCCCCAGCAGGAATCCAGTTTTTCCAGGCAGCGGGCGACGGGTATGCTTCCATGTCCGTACCCGTCGGCTTTGACGACCGCCATCACGCGGGTCTCCGGCGGCAGACCGGCTTTCATCGCCCGGAAATTCCACGCGACCGCATCCAGATCCACCTGGGCATACACTCTCTGATACTCCTGTTCTCTGACGTCCATCCCCGCTCCTATCTGTTTGTGACTGCCGGCCCTTCCTCATTTCTGCAAAGCGGCGGCGATCCCCTGCGCAAGGTCGCCCGCCATCAGCCCGTATTCCCCCAGCCGTTTCGCCGCCGCCTCCCCCGCCTTTGCGTGCAGGTAGACGCCCACGGACGCCGCCGGGAAATCCCCCATCCCCTGCGCCAGCAGTCCGGCGATGATGCCCGTCAGTACGTCGCCGCTCCCGGCGGTCGCCATGCCGCTGTTCCCGGCGGTGTTCAGGCAGAGCGGCTCCCCCTCCCTGCACACCAAGGTCGCGGCGCCCTTGCCGACTACCACGCAGTGCAGGCGCCGGGCTAAGTTCATGGCATATTCCGCCATATCTTCTTTGAGCTGCGCGGCCTTGATTCCCGTCAGCCGGGAAAGTTCCCCCAAGTGAGGGGTCAGGATCACTTTGCGCCCCTTTTCCCCCTGCAAAGCAAGCTCTTCCTGTAATCCGGGGTTCTCTCCCAGCAGGTTCAGTCCGTCCGCGTCTATCACCAGAGGAAGGAAGCTTTCCCGGAGGATCCTCCCCAAGATCTCCAAGGCCTCCGGCTTCCGCCCAAGCCCCGGACCCACTCCGATCACATCCGCCCAGTCCATGCTCTCTTCCAGTTCTTCCGCCGTCGCAAACAGGGCCTCCGGCAGACTGCTCTGGAGGACGGCCCGGTTGGCTCTCACGGAAAGAAGCTTCACCATGCCCGCCCCCGTCCGGTAGGCGCCGGTTCCGGAAAGCACGGCGGCCCCCGCCATGTTTTCCGCCCCCGCCACAAGCAGCACCCTCCCGAAGACGCCCTTGTGGCCGGAAACAGGACGGGCGGGAAGAAGGCTTCCCGGAGCCTGCGTATAGCGGAACATTCCAGGAGGTCTGCCGAAGAAGCTGTTTTCTCCGATCCCGATCTCTTTCCGGACGACTTCCCCCGCGTATTCCCGTCCGGGGAACAGAAACAGCCCTCGTTTGGCAAAGGCAAACGTCACCGTCAGATCCGCCCTGACCGCGCAGCCCATGACCCGTCCGGTATCCGTATGGACGCCGCTCGGCAGATCCAGGGCGATTTTCAGCCCTCTGCAGGCGTTGAAAAAATGGATCCGTTCGGCAAATTCTCCGCTGACTTCCCGGTTCAGCCCCACTCCCAGCAGGCCGTCTATCAGAACAGTATATTCCCTGCCTTGCGGTTTTCTTCCTATCCGTACCGGATAATTCGCCAGGATGGCTCTCTGGATCTTCCATTCCGGGGAAGCTTTTTCCTCCTGCCCCGCCAGAACGACTTCCACCGCATAGCCCCTTTCGCAAAGCAGCCTGGAGAGAGCCAGGGCGTCCGCCCCATTGTTGCCGCAGCCCGCCAGAACCAAAACCCCGGAAGCCGGATCTTTCCCGCCCTGCTTTGCCGGGCAACGCCTCTCCACTTCCCGCGCCGTCTCCAGCGCCGCCCGTTCCATCAGGACAAGGGCCGGAATCCCGATCCTGCTGACCGTTTCCTCATCATAACGCTTCATTTCCCGCGCCGTCACCAGATACTCCATAAGACACCCCCTTCCGCGGATCCTCCATCAGACCCGGAAACGGTTACAGCCCGGCAAAACTGCCGAACACTTTCCGCAAGAGCCGCTGAACAGATCCGGTCAGAACAGCGGATCCTATTCAGGCAAGGCAGCTCCATGGCAGCCTGGCGGAGGATGTCCCCCACAGGATATGCCTGCTGAGCATGTTCCATACAGAAAGCCTTCCGGCGGCGTCCCCGAGGATGTCCCCCGCAGGATATGCCTGCTGGGCAGTTACCGGAAAAGAGCAAAGAAAAGAGTCCGCGAAGCAAACTTTTGCGCTGCTGTTGAGCAGAAGGATCCTGAAAAGCGGCCGCTCAGGCGGTCAAGGAGCTTCCGCCTTCTTAGGGTGCTGTTCTTCCGGATGGTACCGCATGTCAAAAAGGTCAATGACCTCCGCGCCGAACAGGTCGTGCATATAGCTGTAGATATTGTGGTTGCGCCGCTCCATCTCCTGCTTATGGATCAGGTTTTTTTTCAGTTCTTCCCTGATCGTACCGACCCAACGGGCAATCTCCAGAATCTCTTTGGTATTGTCCTGCATGGCCTGATAGCAGTAATCCATGGTGGCAAGCATAAGGCTGAAATTTATGGCATGTATCCGCGCGGGAAGATCCAATAACTCATTCTGGTACTCCGCCAGCCTCTCATTACATTCTTCAATGAGCCGTTTGTGTTCTTCCAGTTTTTCCTCTAGCTGCCGCTGCGCCGCCGCTGCGGTATTCTGCTCCAGCTCCGTCACCATCGGGACAATCTCTCCCATCAGCCTTTTCTTCTGCCTGCGCAGCGTCTTGGAATCCGTGTTCAGCTTCCCTTGCCGTTTCAGCAGCTCGTTCAGCTGCTTTTCCAGCTCTGTCACCGTCTCGTTCCCGTGCTGTATCTCGAAAAGACGGTACCATTGATTGTCCAAGGTAAGGATAGGTACTTTTTTCCCTTTCAGGGCAGTCAGAAAAACCTCCCGCCTGCTCTCTTGTTCCTCCTGCTCCATAGGATCAGCCCTCCCCTTTTTCTTTCCGGTACCGGTTGAGATTATAGGATAATTTCATCAGGCTGTCCGATAAATGCACATTTTCCACCTGGATATCCTCCGGCACGTTCAGGTCTACATGGGCAAAGTTCCAGATCGCCTTGATCCCGTATCTCACCAGTTCCTCCGCCACTTTCAGCGCCCCCGCTTTCGGAATCGTCAGCACCGCGATGTCCACGCCGTTTTCGCGGATGAACCGCCCCATGTTTTCCATCGGCTGCACCGCGACGCCCCGGATGCTCACGCCCAGCAGGGCCGCGTCCTGATCAAAGATCCCGGTGAACACAAAACCCCTTTTTTCAAAACTCTGGTAGTTTCCCAAGGCCCGGCCCAGGTTGCCCGCGCCGACGATGATGAAATGATGGGTTTTATGTAAGCCTAGGATCTTCCCGATTTCCCTATGAAGATGCGCGACATTGTAACCGTAACCCTGCTGCCCGAATCCTCCGAAATTGTTGAAATCCTGACGGATCTGCGAAGCCGTGACGTTCATCAGCGTACTGAGCTCCTGCGAGGATATTCTTTCCACACCGTGATCCTTAAGTTCCCCCAGATAGCGGAAATACCTGGGCAGACGACCGACAACGGCCTGCGAAATATCTTTCTCTTCCATGAGCGCCTCCCAACGAAATGAATCGTGCCTGATGAACCTATGAACCTCATTATATCGGAACCGCAAAATACTGTCAACGAATGATTGACGGTATTCTTTCTTCCCTGTACAATATCAGTACAAGATGACTTAGGCGCTGCTCTTGCGCCGCATTCGATGATCAGAAGCCGTCCTTGCTTCCCGTAAAAGATCCTTATCCGCAGGATATGAGCCGAACGGCCATGTCCTTGCCGGGACTGCGGAGCAATCACGGCCCCTTGTATATCTTGTGGTCAGGCAAAACTTACGGGGTACAAACAGATGATCCTTTCTTGTCAAAATATAAGCGTCTCCTTTCTGGAGAACCGGGTACTGGAGAACGTTTCCTTCCATCTGGAGGAGCATGAAAAAGCCGCCATCGTGGGTGTGAACGGCGCGGGAAAGACCACGCTTCTGCGCGTGATCGCGGGGGAACTGGCCGCCGACGCCGGTACGGTCGTCCTGGGAAAGGACAGATCCTTCGGCTATCTGCCGCAGAACGCCGCCGTTGATACGGCCCGCACCATTTATGAGGAACTTCTGTCCGTGAAGCGGGGTCTTATTGAAACGGAAGAACGTATGCGCGGCTGCGAGACGCAGATGAAGCACGCCGAAGGCGGCGCGCTTGCGGAGCTGATGAAACAGTACGATACTCTGGCTCTGTCTTTTGAACGGGAGGGGGGCTACGCTTACCGGAGCGAGCTGACCGGCGTCCTGAAAGGGCTGGGCTTCCGGGAGGATGAGTTCGGGAAAGCCGTTTCCATCCTTTCCGGCGGCCAGAAGACCCGCGTGGCGTTAGGGAAGCTGCTGCTCTTAAAGCCGGATCTCATCCTCCTGGACGAGCCGACCAACCATCTGGACATGGACGCCGTCATCTGGCTGGAAGCCTATCTGCGCGGCTACAAAGGCGCGGTGGTCGTCGTTTCCCATGACCGCTATTTTCTGGACCGCGTCGCCCGCAAAGTCATCGAGATCGACCAGGCCAAAGCCGCTTCCTTTACCGGGAACTATTCGGATTATGTGGTGCAAAAAGAACGTCTGCGGGCCGCGGCCTGGCACGCTTACCAGAATCAGCAGAAAGAAATCCGCCATCAGGAGGAAGTCATTGAACGGCTCCGTTCCTTTCACCGGGAAAAATCCATCCGCCGGGCGGAAAGCCGGGTCAAAATGCTGGAAAAAATCGACGTTCTGGAAAAGCCCGCGCAGGACAAGGCACGGCTGCGCCTCCGGCTGGTTCCTAAGAAACCCAGCGGAAGCGACGTCCTGTCCATCCGGCATTTCAGCAAAGCCTTCGGCAGCCTGACCTTGTTCGAGGACGCGGAGCTGGATCTTCGGCGGGGGGAGCATGTCGCCATCATCGGCGCCAACGGCGCCGGAAAGACCACCCTGCTCAAAATCGTGGGCGGGCTTCTGCCAAGCGATACCGGAAGCGTCACCCTGGGCGCAAACGTGGAGATCGGCTACTATGACCAGGAACACAACGTCCTGCATACGGAAAAGACCATCTTTGAAGAGATCTCGGACGAATATCCGGCGCTGACCAATACGGAAATCCGCAATATCCTGGCCGCTTTCCTGTTTTCGGGAGACGACGTCTTCAAGCTGATCCGTGTCCTGAGCGGCGGGGAACGCGGACGGGTATCTCTGGCAAAGCTCATGTTAAGCAGCGCCAACTTCCTGATCCTGGACGAGCCGACCAACCATCTGGATCTTGTTTCCAAGGAGATTCTGGAAGACGCCCTGAACCGCTACGAGGGAACCGTGCTCTATGTCTCCCACGACCGTTATTTCATCAACAAGACCGCTCACCGGATCCTGGAGCTGTCCGCCGGACGGTTCACGAATTATCTCGGCAATTATGATTATTATCTGGAAAAAAGAGACAGCCTTTCGCCCGGCAAGACCCCGGAAACGCCCTCCCGGCCGGAGGAATCCCAAGTGAAGCAGGACTGGAGGGCGGGAAAGGAAGCCGCCGCCCGCAGGCGCAAACAGGAAAACGACCTGAAAAAATGCGAAGAGCGGATCACGGAGCTGGAAGGGCGGCTGGCGGCGCTTCATCAGGAAATGAGCAGGCCGGAAGTCTCCACCGATCCCGCGCAGCTACAGACATTGAGCGAGACACAGGAGCGCCTTGCGCAGGAGCTGGAGGAACTGTACCCAGTGTGGGAGGAACTGGCGCGGTGAGTCGGGGGGAGGCTTCCCGAAAGGAAGGTGCGGAACCATGCTGAAATCTCATATCAGGAAAATTGCTATGTCCGCGTTATTTACTATCACCCTGGCAACCATGGGACTCCCTTTTTATGGGTATTACGGAGTTTCGGAAATTCCCGGATTTGCCGCACTGTTTGCGCACAGGATCCTGCTGAGCAGTTCGGATCCTGCCGTATTTTCCAATCCATTTGTCTTTGTGATTTCCATACTGCTTTATTTTGGAAATGTCTGGTGGGTGAAATCCGGCAAGACTTCGGGTTTACTTCCAAAACTGCTTGCTATCTTGCCGATGTGTCTG
>JAISOV010000051.1 GCA_031275405.1 Clostridium sp.
CCGTACAGGTCGCCGAGCTTCACCAGTACGCCGTAAGGCGGATGGTGGATGGATTTCTCATAATTGGAAAGGGCGGACTTGGAAATGCCCAGGCAGCCCGCGACTTTCTTCTGTGTATACCCATGCTTCTTCCGCAGAGCGAGCAGGATTTCCCCACATGCCATCCCTATATCCTCCTTTTTCTAGTATTGTACTGAAAGCTTGGAATTACTCAACGGAAGTACCCAATTTATGGAGGAAAGATGGATATGCCGTGAAAAAATCCTTATTTGGTGGACGACGGGCGGGACATATATCCATGTGGCCAAAACTGGTTCCGCAGAAGACTCCCGCTCGGCGGACGCCGATCAAGAACGGCTGGATACTGTTCAGCCGCTTCCGCCGGCTGCCTTTGCTGGACGTAATCAGCCGCTTTGCCGGGCGGTAACAGATTTTTCTGGAAAGGCACTTGGAAACTTATCCCTACATAGACTATGATTAAGAGAGATTCCACGGAGGTTATTTTTGAAAACCTTTCAAAAGCCCTTAACCTCGGGAGAGGAAGCCAGATATATCCGCCTGCTTCAAGAAGGGAACGAAGAGGAAGCCAGGGAGGCAAGGAATATCCTGATCGAGCGGAACATGCGGCTGGTAGCGCATATTGCTAAGAAATATCAGAACGTGGAAGAGGATATGGAGGATCTCATTTCCATCGGATGTATCGGGCTGATCAAGGCCATCAACACCTTTGACGCCGGAAAAGGCAGACTTGCCACTTATGCCTGCCGCTGCATAGATAACGAATTACTGATGCTCCTGCGCAGCAAGAAGAAAACGTCCAGGGAAGTATCGCTGTTTGAACCCATCGGGCAGGATAAAGAGGGGAATGAAATCCACCTGGTGGACATCATAGAGCAGCAGCAGATAGATATTGTGGACCGCATGGAATTTGAGAGCAACCTGAAAAAGCTCTTTTCTTTATTGGAAGAATGTCTGACGGAGCGAGAAAAAGAAATCATCATCATGCGTTTTGGACTAAGCGGCCAGCCGGATATTACGCAGAGCGAAATCGGCAGCCGCTTAGGAATTTCAAGAAGCTACTCGGCTGTAATAATAGGGATAAAACCGCCGCGGCCGGCTTATTGTTTACCATTTTATCCATTTTTGACCAAATCAGGCCCTGGAATCTGCTATATCGAAAAAGCTCGAAAGAAGGCTTGCAATACTGGAAACAAGTGGTATTCTAAAAAAGACAGGTTCCGTCTTTTCAAAAAAGGGGGAAGCAAAACGGAACCCAGCGTGTATCTTCCGCCGCAGGCGTTTTGCCCTGGGCGGACCGTGCGCAGGCGCGGTATGCAGGGCGCGGTACGTAGGCATAGTACGTAGGCGCGGCGCGCGGCACAATGCGTAAAACGCAGCGTGCATAAGACGCAGCGTGCGTAAACGCGGCATGCGTTTTACGCACAGAAAGGGGAAAAGATGAAGAGAGCAGCAAAGAAGTGGACCACAGTTTTTCTGGCATTCGTCATGGCCGTCCTGATGAATCCGACGGCGGGGCAGAAGGTGAACGCGGCGACGGATACCACGTATACTTTTCAGCAGATGACCTATGCGTCTTCCTACGGGCTGACCTATTCCGTGAGCGGCGGGGCGCTCACGGTGAATTTCCAGGGCCAGTACAAGGAGATCAAGTACAACCTGCCCAACACGGTCAGCATGGTCGGCTGCACGTCCATCAAGATCGACATCAAGAGCGACGAGGGGAACACGGCGATCAAATTTTACGATACCGGAGGGAAGGAAGCTTTCGTAAAGTATAACTGCTACAGTTCCAGGCAGAATTATACCCTGGTGCCAAGCGACGGCCAGACCATCGGTGCTATCGGGGTCATGTCCCAGGATACCGCCGATTATTCCGCGACGGTCTATTCCGTCACCTTTACGCTGGATTCCGGTTCCTCAGGCTCCGCGGAAACGCTGAAATCCGCCTATTCCCCGATCTTCGGGAAAGTCGGCGTGGCCGTGACCCTGCCGCAGCTACAGGCTTCCGCGACCCTGGATTTCATAAAAAGCCAGTACAACAGCATTACGATGGAAAATGAAATGAAGCCCGACGCGCTTCTTGGTTCTTCGCCGACGCTGCTTTCGGTAAACCAGGCACAGCAGAACGGGTACATCATTCCCAACGGCTATACGGAAACCTACGTTCCGGCCATTCATTACAGCAACCTGGACACGGTGCTGGGCATTGCCGCGTCGAACGGGCTGGGGCTGCGTTTCCATACGCTGATCTGGCATAACCAGACGCCCGCGTGGTTCTTCCGGACCGGTTACTCCGGAAACACCTATGTCAGCTCCGACGTCATGGACAAACGCGTGGAATATTATGTAAAAAACGTGCTTGCCCACGTCTATTCCGGCTCCTATGGACAGGTGGTATATGCCTGGGATATTGCCAACGAATATTTCCATAATACCGATAACGGAACCTGCCATTGGACTCAGATCTACGGAAACGAAGGCAATTCCCCCGCTTATATCAAGAAGGCTTTCCAGTACGCGAGCGACATGCTCACCTCTTATGGGGTGCGCGGCAACGTAAGCCTTTTTTACAATGACTATAATACTTATATGATAGCGAGCGATATTGTCAGCCTGATTTCCTACATCAATTCGGGAACAGACTATTGCGACGGGGTGGGGATGCAGAGCCATCTGGACGTGAACTGGCCCTCGCCCAGCTATGTGGGGCAGGCGGTGCAGACCTTCATGGACGCCGGCCTGGAGATCCAGCTGACGGAAGTGGATGTGACGCTCAATGCCCAGCAGAGCGGCTATACGCTTGCCGACCAGGCGGCTTATTATGATGACCTGATGGAGATGCTGATCACGAAGAAGAAAGCCGGGGGCGACATTTCCGGAATCACTTTCTGGGGGCTGTATGACAGCGTTTCCTGGAGGGCCAGCGGACAGCCGCTCCTTTTTACGGGGATCAATCAGCCGAAACAGGCGTACTATTCCGTGATACAAGCCGCTTCCCTGTATTAGACACCGGGATGAAACGGCGGGATGTCGTACCATGAGAAACAGCGGGATGTCATACCGTGAGTTTGCCGCAGTGTCCCGGAGCCGGGTTTCCGCCTGGCTCCGGGACACTTTTTTGTTTGTTCCATAGGAAATTCCTCCGGGATTCACCGCCTTTCCAGTTCCAGCAGATACTCCTTGACGGGAAGTCCGCCGCCGTAGCCGGTCAGGCTGCCGTTTTGTCCGATCACCCGGTGGCAGGGAACGATGATGACGAGGGGGTTGCGGTGATTCGCCATTCCGACCGCCCGGCTTGCCTTAGGTCTGCCGACTGTCGCGGCGATCTCTTGATAACTGCTCGTTTTCCCGAAAGGGATCGCCCGCAGGGCGTTCCAGACAGAATTCTGGAAATCTGTTCCAGAAAACGTCAGCGGCAGATCAAAATATTTACGCCTGCCGCCAAAATATTCGGCCAGCTGCATGGCCGTTTTCCGGATCAGCGGCGTTTCGGCGGTCTCGAAACCGGAGAAACCGGGCAGCGTTTTTTCTTTGGCGAAAAACACGCGGCATATCGAACCGTTCTCTTCGGCAATCCCGACCGCGCCGATGGGGTAATCATAGACAAATACGCTTTTCATATCTTTCTAACGAGCCTCCTTCCAAAGTATGGAGACTTTGTGCGTAACACAAATCTCCGGTTAAAAGGCTGCGATTCTTTCCGCCTTGGTCCTCCAGGCAGCTCATTCCCAAAAGAATATTTCAGGCCATGCCGTTCCGCGGCAGAGCGGGGTGTTTTGTTCCTGCCGAAGACTATGCGTGTATCACATGTATAGGATAGCTGATCGGAAGCGGCAAAGCAACTGTTTTCTAAAATTCCGTTCGGCTCGTTCCGTTCTGCAGCGAAGCGGCCTTCTGCGACCGTCGTTCCCCTTTCCTGGCATAGGACAATCCGCCGTTTTCATAAAGTGGTGTTGAGGATCGACAAAGGCGGGTTCCCATGCCGATGAAGGAGGAATCAAGGCAGACAGATCTACCGGCGCTATCCCCTGCGGAGAAAGATCTGCTGACAGACCTACGGTCTGTGAACATCCGTATGACGCTCCCCAGGGAAGAACGAATCGAGGATTTCCTCAAACAGGTGAAGAACCCGTATCTTTTCCGCTGCGGCGACATGGTGGTGCAGTCGGTATACCCGGACACGGAGATGACGCTGGCAGACCGGCTCAGGCGGCAGCCGGGCGTGGAGACGACGCCGGCGGACTGGCTCAGGCAGGATCCGGAAGCGGAAAGGACACGGGCGGAGCGGGAGGCAGACCGGCTCAGGCGGCAGCCGGGCATGTTGTGACGGAGGGTGGTATGGAGTTTCCAGCGCAGGACAAAAGATACCGTGCCGCCGTATATATCCGCCTGTCCAAGGACGACGGCGGCGGAATGGAAAGCAACAGCGTGGCAAACCAGAGGGCGCTGATCGCTTCTTTTTTAAGATCCAGACCGGAGATCGAAGTACGCTCCGAAAGGGTTGACGACGGGTACAGCGGGGTCACGTTTGACAGACCGGCGGTCAAAGCCTTGTTTTCCGACATCAAGGCAGGACTCATTGACTGCGTGGTGGTAAAAGACCTGTCTCGTTTCGGCAGGAACTACATCGAAACCGGGCGCTATCTGGAACAGATCTTCCCGTTCCTCGGCGTGCGTTTCATCGCGGTCGTGGACGGGTTCGACAGTGCGCGGGAACAGGGTCAGGCGGACGGGCTGCTCCTTCCTTTCAAGAATCTGCTGAATGATGCCTACAGCCGCGACCTCTCCATGAAAATCCGCAGCCAGCTGAAAGTACGGTGTCTGCGCGGCGACTACATCGGCGCTTTCCCGGCCTATGGTTACATCCGTTCACGGACGCAGAACCAGAGACTGGAAATCGATGAGCCTGCCGCCATGACGGTGCGGGATATTTTCAGATGGAAGATCGAGGGGCATAACAACCGGTGGATCGCGGAGCGGCTGAACGCGCTGGGCATTTTATCCCCATTGGAATATAAACGGATGTCAGGCTGGGCGTTTTCGACTTCCTTTCAGCGAAAACCGGCAGCGGAATGGTCGGCCCAGACGGTTGCGCGTATCCTGCATAACGAAATCTATGCCGGAACCATGGTGCAGGGAAAAGAAAGCACGCCGAATTATAAGGTAAAGAAGAAATTCCCGTGTCCGCGGTCGGAATGGATACGGGTCGAGGGTACCCATGAAGGGATCGTTTCCGGACAGGATTTTGCCCTGGTGGCCCGCCTGATGGCTTCCGATACCCGGACAGCCCCCGGACAGGGAGAACTTTATCTTTTTTCCGGCCTCCTGCGGTGCGGCTGCTGCGGCAGAAGCATGATCCGCAGACCCGTCCGGTCGAACGGGAAGACCTATGCCTATTACGTATGCCGGACGCAGAAAACGGACAGGGCGCGGTGCGGCGGCAGCCGGATCAGCGAAGACCGGCTTGCGAACAGCGTAAAAGAGATCCTCCGTCTCCAGATCGCGCTTCTGCATACGGCGATCCAAGAGAGGGATGGCCGGGCGGTCGAAGAGAGGGATCGGCCGGCGGTCGAAGCGGAGAGTCGCCAGACGGCCACGGAGAGGGATGGCCGGGCGGCAAAAACGGGGAGTGGCCAGGAGGAAGAAGCAGGAAGCCGCAGGGAAGAGTGTGGAAGCAGCCGGGAGGAAGGGTTTCGGCGGCAGCCGGGCGTCCTGCGGCTGAACCGCCCGCTTCTGGTCGCGCTCATCGATCAGATTGCCGTAACGGATCAGCGGCGGATCCGGCTGCATTTCCGGTTCCGGGATGAATTTGCGGGATCCGCGGGGAGGGCGGCGGACGGAAAGTCCGAAAGCTGACGCTTGCCGGGCGGAGATCTTGTCAAAAAGGCGATCACAGATTCTACAAATGACCGTCCTTTTTTGGTAAAATTTTGTTGGATTTTGAAATTGACACCAAAATATTCTTGCGCTAAAATACAGACAACCTGTAAAAGAGTGGCCTTGTGTTACCCTTTTGTATTCAGTTTGAAAGTTTGGCTTTGTAACATGGAAAGAGTATGCTCCAGAAAGGCTGATGAGACAAAAAATGTAAGATATGGGCGAGAAAATGAAAAAGAGAATTGCGATAAAGGCCTCCATTCTTTTTGCCGCTGTAGTCGGCGTAGGCGTTTTTTTGTATCAGCTCCTGACTGGTTTCGGTATCAGCGGCGGCAGCCAGAAAGCGGATCATGGAGTCTGGCCCATGAATCGCACGGATGGCCACTGGCTTGAAGAAAATGGTTCAAAGTATTATGTAGATCCATCGGGCAGACGTGTGACGGGGGAACAGCTCATTGACAATCTGGTTTACTGTTTTGACAGCAACGGGGTCTGGAATGGGAACGCTCCGGTTCTTCCGACGATCATCTCCGTACAGCAATCGGACGAAGAGACGGCACATATCAGTCTTACCGGCGGAACGACATGGATAGGCGATGAGGCTCCGGTTTCTTACATGACGATGGACACGGTACGTTATCCCAAAAATATCGGAGAAGTAGCGGTTACGCTGTACAATCATCATGACACGCCCTTGACGGCAGGTCTTGGATTCCGGTTACTGGTCTGGAACGGAAGCGCCTGGATTCCTTCTCCGGCAGACGGTTTACATTACACAGAGGAGGGGTACCCAGTGCAGCCGGATGGGGCATTGACTATGACATGCAGTTTCCGGAACATATCCTTAGAAGCCGGCAGGTATCTACTGATCAAGGAAGTACAGAAGCCCGGAGATTCATCTGTCCGGCTCAGTTTCAGTGTGGAGTTTGAGCTGATCTGACACGAAAGGAAGGTAATTACGTGAAAAAGTCCTGTAGGTCTTTTGCCGTTCTTGCGGCAGCTATTTTCACGATGACCTGTGGTGTGAAACCTGTTCATGCCACAGAAATTCCGGTTGACGTTGCAGGGGATGTTCTTGTAATTGCCGAAGCGGACGCTGTGATAGCGGAATATGAAGCGAAAGCTGCTATACAGAGAGAAGCAACGCAAGCCTATGCCGCTTTATCGGAAACATTTGGTGTGGCAGAGGACGGCGCGACGATCTACCCGGATGATTATGCGGGAGCGTGGATTGAGGGTTCCATCTTACATGTGGCGCTGACATCACTTGACAGTCATGTTACAGCAAATTATGACAATCTATTTAGCAGTTTCAGTTGTATTGTATATGAAGCTGCCGAACATTCATTAAATGAGCTGCATGTTATTCAAAACGCTGTATTCGATGCTATAAATGGCATTTATGATGTTACGGCATATTATACAGAAGTTAATACAAATAAGATTGTATTTGAAGTTATGGATCATGTTGAAACTGTCCAAAGTTGGTTTGCAAGAACTTTTAGCACTCGATCTTTTAGTGCAGAATGAGGTGCGGATCCAGATAAGGCATTACCTTTTTCCGAAGATTTGTTTGTCATTAAAAAGGGTGAACGCATTGAAACACAGACGTCAATCTATGGAGGCATGGAAATAAATCGCGGCTCTTCTTCCGGTCCCGGACGTTCTATCGGAGTATGCGGAACGGTTATAAATGGTACATACAATTATGCCGGTATTATTACCGCTGGACACAATCTCGCAATATCGAGAACAGATCAAACTCTTTACAGAAACAATAGCGAGTTTGGTAAAGTAGCTTTGCTTATGTATCAACAAAACGGCAATGGTGATTGGGCAGGAGTAAGAATGACTTCTAGTGATACGCTCACGAATAAAATTTATACGGCTCGTCCAGCGCATATACCCGTGACATGAAAGCTACAAAAGATGATCTGGCTCAAGGAACATTTGTTATGAAATATGGCTTTGCAGGAGGTTATGCCTCTGGTACGGTAGAGGCACAAGATGTAACTATAAATGACGGTACCTATACCATCAATGGAATGACACAATGCAGTTTGACTAGCGGTGATTCTATTGGCGGCGATAGCGGAGGTTCCTATTATACGCAAAATACGGGAAATGACTATAATTTTGTAGGCGTACATCAAGGTATCAGCGGCAGCGGCAGCAGTAAAAAAATCTACTTTACGCCGTATATTCGGTTCAAAGCTTACTTTACTGTCAAAACAAGCTGAACAAAAGCATAACAGACAAATTGTAAGGCGGTATCTTTCATGTGCCGTCTTATCATTATTTGCGGGATCCGCGGGGAGGGCGGCGGACGGAAAGTCCGAAAGCTGACGCTTGCGAGACGGAGATCTTGTCAAAAAGGCGATCACAGATTCTACAAATGACCGTCCTTTTTTGGGAAAAATTTTGTTGAATTTTGCAATTGACACCAAAATATTCTTGTGCTAAAATACAGACAATCTGTAAAAGGACTGCATTACCATCGTATATCATTGTGTGAAGGAAGTAGGCAACATGACGAAAATCAATCAGTACCAAGAGACGAATCCGAAGAAGCAGGCGGAGATGGACAAAAAGCTGGATTCCCTCAAACTGGAGCGTATTAAGAGTCTCTGGTATTTTGTTGTCGGTTCTTCTAAGAGCGTTATCGTTGGCGGCAAATCATAAGCTGCACGGTCTATCGTTTTACAAAAGATGCGGGATAAAGGGCGGATGCTGCGGTTTCTGCCCTTTGTCTTGTATCGCAAAGGGGAAGGGGTCAACTTGGAATTTATAGATTATAGCCTGAAAGTCGGCCATACCTGGCTGATCGAAGGCCTGAATATATCTTTTGAAAAAAATGTCATGAACCATCTGCTGGGCAGTAACGGCAGCGGCAAATCATGCTTCGCAAAGTCTTGCGCGGGTATGCTGAAAAGCAAAGGGCGGATTGTCGGCAAGGAAGAGACGGTTCTGCTGGGCAGCGGCAGCAATATTCCCTCTGCTTTCCACTTGCCGGATGTGGTAAAGCTTTTATTGAAAAGATTTGAGGAAAGCAGAGTCTTGGAACTGTACAAGCTGCTGAAACTCCATGAAGCGTCTCAGTCCTTGCCGATCCGAAAAATGAGCGATGGGCAGAAACAGAAGATCAAACTGCTGTCCTTCCTGTCGGGCAGTCCCAAAGTCATTCTTCTGGATGAGTTCACCAGCGCGCTGGATCAAAGAAGCTCGTTAGATCTGTATGAGTTTTTGCGCGGATACATCAGTGAAAACGACATCACTTTCCTGAATATTACACATAATTTATCCGATATTGAGTATCTGCCGGGGAACTACTATTATCTGCATCACAGAAACATCATACAGATCGCGACGAAAGAGGAAATCATAAACGCTTATGTGAGGGGAGGGCTGGACGATGGAAGTTAAACGAAGCATAAGAAGCGGATATTTTTTCTTCTGCGCCCTCGTCGTGTTGATCTGTTTCGTTTTGGGATATGTTTTGCTTGTCAGTATAGATCAGATCGAGCATCCCTCCGGAAAGGAACTTTATTTCAGCATCTATACTGTTTATACACAGTTTGGCATGTTGATGTTCTCTGTTCTGATGATCTATGCGATCAGTTCTGATTACAGGGAAAAGAATATCTTGTTTTATAAATTAATGGAGTATCAGTGGCTGCGCTATTACCTGACAAAATGGGGAGTCGTTTTTTTGGCGTTGAGTCTTCCTACCATGGTCGGTACCGTTGCTGTCGGGATGATATATGGCGATTTTTCTGATACCTTTGTTATGCTTGCACATTTTGAATTTGTCCTGCTATATGAGCTGTTGCTCACTGCCTTTTGGGGCTTTCTGTTTCCCAGTCTAATGGTTGCTTTTCTTGCTAATCTGTGCTTCTGGCTGGTTTCGATCGTTCTTTCTACAGGGGTTCGCAGTCTGCACGTATTGGCATATTATGATGCTTCTAATCCAGTGTTCCTGAATCTGTGGGAGTATCTGCGAACAGGAAACAAAGAGTATCTGGCGATCGGGAATCATGTCCTATATTCCGCTGTCTTATTTGGCCTGATCGTCGGACTGGTATTTCTTTTTCGGAAAAGGTGGGAGAAAAATGGAATATAATACATGTGCTGTCTTACTTACGGAGAACTGTAGTTCTTCCGATGGTAAAGAGCGATGCGTATTATGCCCTTATCACTCTGTTTGACAGGTTCCGCAAGCAACGAAGCAGACTTGGCGCCATCGTGGAGGATACGATTCGTGGTCTGATCATGTTCTCGGTATTGAGCGTCCTTTCTCATCTTGTATCGTTTCCATAAGATTGAAATAAGGCTACTGCGCTTTGATCTTTTTGGAAAACGCGCTTGTTTCTTATGAGAATAGGACAAATCGATCCGTTCATAAGATGATCAGAAGGTGTTTTGCGGGGGAATGGGTCGATAGCAAAGGAATAGGAGGCCGTTCCCATAGAAAGGAGGAGGCGGCATGGCAAGAACAAGCAGATATGGCGAGCCTGTCATCCGCAGCGAACCTGCCGAAACAGTGTACCGCACCGCCATTTATGTCCGTCTGTCCGTGTGGAACGCAGACAAGGATTCCGGTAATTCCATAGAAAACCAGGAGGCCCTGCTGCGCAGGTACCTTGCAGACAAGCCCTGCTTTGCCCTCCGTGCGGTTTATGCCGACAACGGCGAAACCGGGACCGATTTTGACAGGCCAGGCTTTGCCAGGATGATGGAAGAGGCAAGAGCCGGAAGAATCAACTGTATCGTGGTCAAAGACCTCTCCCGCTTCGGCAGGAATTATATTGAAACCGGAAACTATCTGGAAACGGTTCTGCCTCGTCTGGGAGTGCGCTTCCTCTCCGTCCAAGACCAGTATGACAGCCTGGACGCGACAGTCAACGAAGCCCTCATCCTTTCGCTGAAAAACGTCTGCCACCATTTTTACGCAAAAGACATCTCCCGAAAGATCTGTACCCTTTTGGAGGTAAAAAAGAAGCAAGGGCTGTTTTTGGGAAAAGCCGCTCCCTATGGCTATCAGAAATCAGCGGAGGATCCCTATCGGCTGTCGGCGGAGGAAGGAACCGCCCCGGTCGTAAGGGAGATCTTCTCCCTGCGTATGCGGGGGGCGGGAGTCGGCCGGATCGCGAGGCAGTTAAATGACAGAGGGATCCCGTCGCCGCACCGCCGGTTATACGAGCTGGGTCTCCTGCGGGGAACGAACGGAGAGCGGGACGCCTTATGGTCGGCTTCGTCCGTCCTCGGTATTCTGGAAAATCCGGTTTACTGCGGCTGCCTGATCGAGAGGAAGTCGGAGACTGCCTATTATAAAGGCGCCGGAAAGCGTGTCCTTTCCAAAAAGGAATGGAACTATCTGGAAAATACACATGAAGCCATCGTGGACAAGGGAATTTTCGAGGAAGTCCGCCGTCTGATAGAAGCGGGGAGGCAGTCCGCGTCGGAGAGACGTAAAAAGAACCGCAAGCGGACGGAAAACATCCTGAAAGGACTGGTATACTGCGGAATCTGCCAAAGCAGGATGAGCAGAGACGGCGGCTATTATGATCAGGAAGGCAGGCTGATCCGGCACCGTTATGGCTGCCGCCGGAAGTATGCCGGCGCTGCGGGCTGCGCGGCTTCCAGTATCGTGGAAGCGCAGCTGCTTCTGGCAGTGTCGGAATCCCTGAAAGCGCAGTTCCTTCTGGCGGCGGAAGAAATAAGGGAATTGCGGAACGATCAAAGAGGGTTCCAAGGGATTGCCGCCCCGGACACAGGATGGATCGAAGACGTCCTGCGGCTACAGGACGCGGGTTCGCCGCCGCAGGGCTTATGCGCCCGGCTCATTCAAAAAATCGTCGTTTTCCATGACCGGATCACTGTTCATTATACTTACCGTCCGGGGTTTGGGCGTATACTCGACAAGTGACAAGGAGGCGAAGATCATGCGGAAACAGCCCGTAACAGCCCTGTACCTTCGGGTTTCCGACGAGGACGGCATACCGGGAATACCCGGAGCGGCGCGGGAGAGCGGCAGCATTGCCGGCCAGCGTCTGCTTCTGAGGGAGTTTGTGAAAGGGCATGAAGACCTGTCCGGCCACCCGGTCATAGAGGTGACGGACGACGGATACAGCGGAACCGACTTTGACCGCCCCGGGATCCGCTCCCTGCTGCGGATGGCGCAGGACGCGGCAATATCCTGTATCGTCGTCAAAGATTTTTCGCGGTTCGGACGCAATTATTTAGAAGTCGGCAATTATCTGGAACAGGTCTTCCCGCTTCTCGGCGTCCGCTTCCTTTCCGTCAACGACCAGTTCGACAGCTTCCGTGATACCGCCGCCGGGTCGGTGGAGGTGGGCTTCCGGAACCTGATCTATGAAGCCTACAGCAGAGACCTTTCCATAAAAGTCAAAAGCGCGCTCAGGGAAAAGGCGCGGCAGGGGAAATTCGTAGCGGCGTTTGCCCCTTTCGGGTACCGGAAAGCCGCGCGGGAGCGGAACCGGCTTGTCGCCGATCCGGAGTGCGCGCCCGTCGTGCGCCGGATCTTCCGCTTCTATGCGGACGGCATGGCGCAGACCGAGATCGCCGGGCTTCTGAACCGGGAGGCCGTTCCGTCCCCCTTGATGGTACGCCGGAAAAGGGGGGAAAACTTCCCGGGGAAGCCGCGCGGCGAAACCGCCGCCTGGACGGCGGGTACGGTGGCGCATATCCTGTCGGACAGGCGCTACACGGGAGAGGCCATATATGGAAAAGTCACGCCCTTGGCCGTCGGGAGCAGGAAAGGACTCGCGGTGCCGGAAGAGGACTGGATCGTCGTGCCGGACGCCCACGAAGCGATCCTTTCCAGGGAGGAGTTTGAAGCCGCGCAGAGCCGGAAGAAGAAGTACCGTGTACGCGGCCGCGCCGCCATGGCGGGAAAAAACGCGCGGGGACTGCCCTGACAGGGGCGATCAGAACGGGAAAGTAATCCGGCTTTGTAAAAGAGCGGCGGGAAGGTTGGCTGTCTTTTGAGGACACAAAGATCACTTCGCCATGGAATACGTAGCGGAAGGTTTCTGGACATTCGTGATAACTGCCCTAAGTATGTGCTTCGCACGGACAAGTTCGAGGGCGGCAATCATGAGGGAATCAAAACCATGCATATTGCGGATTTTCTGCTGTCGGATGAGTTTTTATGTTCGGCGGCGTTCTTGCGATCCTGTTTCATCGAAGTCCCTTCGTTTCAGCGTTGAGTTTGGGCGAATGTCACACGACAGAAAGGTCATCAAAAGACCGAAAAACACAAAAAAGTTGCATTTACCTATTGACATTTACTTTACTTTAAAATATTCTTATCTAAAAATTGGTGTAGCAGTTCACAGAAAGGGGAAATTTCAATGAAAGTAATGAAGCATTTTCTGTCCATGAGTTTGGTACTTGCCCTTGTTTTCGTAATGCCGAGCGTCTGCTTCGCTGCCGAATATGATTTCAGTAGCGTGAAAAAGTCGGTTGACAGCAATTCCTGGTCTTATATTGGTTCGGCTACGAAAGATAAGGCGGGTTCCGTCGGAGAAATCAAAGTTACAAAAATGTATGATGCCGATGGCAATGAGTCGAGTTCTTACTCCCAGGTTTACGCAAAGGCGACGGGTAACGGTACTTCTAAATTAGTTACAAAGGGTTCTTGGTATGAAGTGGCAATTCCGGCCGCTTCCCAGTCCCAGGGGTCTTCCGTCGGTCTTTATTGCCAAGGCCATACCCCTTGGCTTGACTGCAAGATCTCAGGCTACTGGAACGTACACTAAAACAGCTTACAAGAAGCAGTTTCTGCTTCTTGTAAGCGAATGACGGCGCAAGAGCAGCACCTTTTATCGAAAGTTGCTTTGCAGCTTCCGATAAGTCATATATTTGGCACTTTGGTGCCTGTAACCGTTCATTACGTCAAACGAAACTACTGCACCAATCGTTTGTTTTGTCCTGCCAGTGAAATCTGTTTTTTGTGGATCTGAGGAAAGGAGGAGGCGGTTTTGCTTTTATCATCTACAAAAGTCCAAATGAAAATCATGCTGGGGAGGAAGGAGTATCGATTTTCCATCCTGGCCGTGCTTGTGTACTCTTGTTTCAGTTTTGTTTATGTCCTGATGGAATTTTGGGGTATGGATATTTCCGTCATCAAAGACGCGAACCAGTCGGTGGGTTATTCCCAGTTACATAGGCTCTGGTTCTTCTTTTCTATGGTATATCCGTTTTTGATCGTACTTCCTTTTTCGACGTCCTATCTTGATGATTATCAAAATCGGCTCCTTCCGGTCTATCTTTCCCGCTCCTCCAGGCAAGCTTATTATCTTTCCAAGCTATTGGCAAGTTTTCTGGGAACGTCGATGGTCATAGCGATACCGTTCCTTCTGAACCTGCTGCTTTGCAATCTTTTTTTACCCCATAATCACAACACCTGGTTTGGCGAATATCAGATGGGGAATTTTTACCGGCAGCTGCTTGGAACCAATCTTCTGTACACAACTTCTGATACGGAGCTGCCTTTTTTAAAATTGTACTTATACAGTCCGTTTCTGTATAACCTGTTGTATTTATTTTTCTTTTCTCTGTTTTCCGGCTTGCTTGGCGCTTTGGTTCTGGGGTTCTCTTTCTGGTGGAAGAAACATAAAATCGCTTTGTTTGTCCCGGTTTTTCTTGTGATGCAGCTGTTACAAGTATACGACGCATGGAGCCTGTCTGACGCAATAGAGAATGGAAGCCGCTATCGCAATTTCAATATCCTGGACTATGTTGTGCCGTCTGTTTCAAAAGGAAGGGCGCCGTCCTTTCTGTTGGTGGTTCTTGTGGTGATGGCTGCTGTACTCGTTTGCTCAGTTATCTATGCGCTGAAAGAAGATTTGAGGAGCATACAGTGAAAGGTCAGACTTTATGGATGATCAAAAAAACTTTATGGATCGTACCTTATGTGATCCTGCTGTCTGTTTCCGAGATCTTTTTATCCACACGGGAAGCCCAGCCGCTTTCTGATGTGTTATGGTACAGTATTTTTGGGCGACTTCGTGCGGGAGATGTGCAGACACTTGTTTTATCGGTAAAGAGTATCGGGATCCTGTTTCTTTTTGCCCTGCTTTTTGGGAATTCTCTTTCCGATTATTTTGGCTCCAACAGTATGATCATTTTTACTCGCGTAAACAACCGGAGACGATGGAGCGTCAGAAAAATCTTGGCTCTTTGCGGGCTTTCATTTGTCTATACTGGTTTCCTGTTACTGTTAAAATTTTTGATAGGAATCAGGCGCGTAAAAGCATGGAGCTTGGATCCTTTCACCATACAGACCCTTGTTACCTTACTTGGTATGATTCTGCCGTTGCTGGTAACGATCTGTTTGTTGGTAAACTGGGTGTCCATTGGGCATGGAGCAGCGATTGCAATTTTTTCTGTTTTTGTTGCGGTGATTCTTTTGGAACTGATTGCAATATTAGGATATGATCATACCGCGATGATCTTATTTAATCCTTTGTGCTTTTCTGTTATTGTGTTAAGTACTCCCAAGCTTGGATTCCTGAAAATACTTGTCGGTTTATTTTACCTGATTCTTGTTTCGTTGGGTACGATTTTCCATATGGAACATATGGATATTTTCTGAAAGGGAGGTAGTAAAGGATGCAACACAGTTTATCTGCGGAGAGTATCTCAAAAAAAGTCGGCAATCAAACATTACTGCATCATATTTCTTTGGAGCTGAAAGGCGGCAATATCTATGGCTTCGTCGGACAAAATGGCTCGGGAAAAACAATGCTGTTCCGTACTTTGAGCGGACTGATCAGGCCAACACAGGGAACTGTTTTATTGGACGGGGAAAACATCCATAAAAGGCATGGCTCTCTCAGAATAGGTATGATCATAGAAAACTGCGCTATGTGGCCTGATCTGACAGGCATGGACAATTTGCTTTGTCTAGGTTCGCTGAACCATTTGATATCCCCAAGAGAGATGGCCGAGGCTATGCGCAGGGTCGGCCTTGCCCCAGATAACCGGCTTCCGATCAAAAAATATTCATTAGGCATGAAGCAGCGTTTGATCATCGCGCAAGCGGTTATGGAACATCCCGCTTTCCTTTTTTTGGACGAACCCACCAATGCAATTGATCAAGAAGGAAGTATTGTGATCCGTCGGATCATCTCCGAAGAAGCGGAACGGGGGGCGGTCATTCTGCTGGCCAGCCATATCAGCCAGGATATTTCAGCGTTGTGTACCGAAGTTTACGGCATGGAAGACGGCCACTGTTTTCAGGTGGAAAGAGGCTTTCCGCCTTCCTGATCTGTATGCCCTCTAAGGCGGATAGATGGGAGAAAGGGTAAAAAATGCTGAGAAGGACAAAGATTTCTTTTGATAAACTGCTCGCTCTTATGTTACTGGCTGTTGCTGTTGCCGCAGGGGTTGCATTTCAGCGAAACACGCCGGATTGCGGTATTGCTGATCTTACAAGCATAGACAAGATCCAAGCCGGCACGGTAATTTTGAATTATGCCTGGGGCGGTCATATAAATGATGAAAAAGGAATGACGGCTTCCAGTTTTGGGACGGAAAGCGACAAATACGGTGTGGATGCCGCAACGGTGATTGCGGTGGTTTCCCCTACCGGGAACATACATCAGACTGAGGGGAGCCTGGGTCAGGAATTGGTGATCAAGGAAGTAAGGAAAGGAAAGGACATTGCCGCCGTCGGGGAAACCAGTTTTGTCTATCAATATTTTGGCTTTTGTGCGGTAGACGGAAGGATTGAGTTTCTGAATACGCTTAATCTGATGAACACAGATAGGGAATATTTGATCTTTATGGACAAGTCTCCTTTGAGTTCCCACACAAAAGTTCCGGTTTACATTCTGCATTCCGAATATTTTGGCTACATCCGCATAGGAAGTCAGGATACAAAAACACTTGTCAGTGATTATAAAAGCTATGATTTTTCAGCACTCAAAGAATATGAATTTTTTTCCATATCAGACAGCATTACAGAGGTGCTGAATAGCGTTCGGCGGGAGCTTCTGGAGCGGTATTATGAAAAAGGTTAGCGGAAAAGGCGCGTCCGCCGCGCCGCCATGGCGGGAAAAAACGCGCGGGGACTGCCCTGACAGGGGCGATCGGAACGGCAAACCCGCGGATGAGCGATCCGGGAGGCTTCGTCTCCGGAGATACGAGCCTTCCCGGTTTGGCCTGTAGATGGAAAATCTCCCGCAGACCGGATACCCTTGAAAAAGCTTTCGCGGCACTCGGCTTTTGGCCCTACCAGAACAGCCGAATATGTCAGCAGGATTGAAAAAAAGGCATTGAAGAAGCTGAAAGGCTGCTTCGAGTGCCCGGATTGAGGGGCGGACGCGGAGCCGTCCCTTTTTTTATTGCATGGGAAATTCCTCCGGAATTCCCTGTCAACCCAAAAACTCCGGGTGGAGACGCGCTGCGGCGGCAAAGGAGCTGCCGCTTGACGGCAGGTCGGCGACAGGTCAGACGCGCTGCGGCGGCAAGGGAGCTGCCGCTTGCGCGGCCCGCCGCAAGCGTGGTTCTGCATTTTGGGGGAAACGGCGCTTAGGCGGCACTTTATAAAATTTTGATTTTTTCCTCTATTTGCGTTCTTGCCAAATACCCGTATCTGCGCTATAATAAAATACATAGGGCGCGTTCTTTGCGTCGCGTTTACTTACAAGGCGCGGCTCTTGCTTCTTGTAAGCTATAAAATGAGCCATGGCAATGGCGCGGGATAGGAGAAGCGGGATGGATCTAACAACATTTTACAGCGAAATCGGAGTTGATATAAAGACGGTCGTCAACCGGCTGGGGCTTCCGGAGAAGTATCTGAAGAAATACCTCCGGAAATTCAAAGAGAACAAGGAATATCAGAAACTGTCTAAAGCTGTGGCCGAACAGGATGATTACAATGTAGAGTGGGCGGCGCACAGCCTGAAAGGCGTGGCCAGCAATCTGGGTCTGAACAGTCTCCTGACGGGCTTCCAGGATCTGGTTGACAGCGTCCGGCATGAGGATACACAGCGGATACCGGAGCTTTTTGAAGCGACGTCACAGGAATATCAGAAAATCATGTCCTTACTGGAGGAAGTGGATCTGGAAGAATCGTAACAGAGCGGCGTACAGGGAACTGCTCAAGAGCGGCACGCAGTATCAGGGAGACGGAAAAGATAATGAACAAAGAAAAACCTTTAATACTTATCGCGGACGACCAGGGGATGAACCGGATGCTGCTATCGGATATACTGGAGGATTCTTACCGGATCATAGAGGCGGCGGACGGCTTAGAAGCCATGGAGGCCATGGAAACTAAGGCAATGGATATAGCCTGTCTCCTGCTGGATATCCGTATGCCCCGTCTGGACGGGTTCGGGGTTTTGGAACAGATGCGCCAGGCGCAGCTGCTGCCGCTGATTCCGGTCGTCATTATTTCCAACGACGATTCCCAGGAAGCGGTGGAAAAAAGCTACACGTTGGGAGCCGCCGATTATATCAACCGCCCTTTCAATGCCTACATAGTGAGGAAACGGGTGGAGAACACCATCTTCCTGCACCGCAGAACCACGACCCTGATGCAGCTTGTGGCGGAGCAGGTGGAGGAAAAGGAGAAGAACAACGCCAACATGATCATGGCGCTGAGCGCCATCGTGGAATTCCGTAACGGAGAATCCAGCAACCATGTCCTCCAGATCCGTATCATCACGGAGATCCTGCTGGAATGTATCCTGGAGAAGTGTCCCAAATACAACCTGGACTATGTGGCCATCGCCAATATTTCCAACGCGGCTTCCCTGCATGACATCGGGAAGATCGCGATCCCGGAAGAGATCCTGAATAAGCCCGCAAGGCTGACCAAAGAAGAATTCGAGGTCATGAAGACCCATTCCGTCCGGGGTGAGGAAATGCTGGATAAAATGAGGGATCTGGTGGAACATAGCGTGCTTTTTGACTATGCCAGGCAGATCTGCCGCTGGCACCATGAGCGCTGGGATGGGAAAGGTTATCCGGACGGCCTGAGAGGGGATGAAATCCCGATCTGCGCCCAGGTGGTATCGCTGGCGGACGTGTATGACGCGCTGACCAGCGTCCGTGTATACAAACCGGCATATTCCCATGAAAAAGCCTTACAGATGATCTATGACGGCGAGTGCGGCCAGTTCAATCCGGATCTTCTGGACGCGCTGCGGGAAGTGGGCGACGGCCTGCAGGAAAGGATCCAAGAAAGCAGCATCCGGCAGGATAGGCTGTTTGATCAGTACCAGATCGCCAATGAAGTATTCGAGGAAAACGGGATCCTGGCAGGGATGGCGGGCGCCCTCATGGAGGAGGAGCATACGGAATACCGCTTCTTGGCGGATCTGTTCAATGAAATCATCATAGATTATGAGGTGGCCGCGGATACCGTCACCTTTTCGGGAAAAGGGATCGAAGAGCTGGATCTGCCGCTGACGGTGGAAAAATTCACGCAGAATCTCGGGGAGGTGAAGATCCTGACGCAAAGAGAGATCCGGCGGCTGTATGAGAAGGTGAAAAAGACGACGGCAGTACATCCCATCATCCGGACGCAGTATGAGCTGAACCTGCCGACGGGAGGAACCGCCTGGTATGAGATCACCCTGCGTTCCATGTGGTCGGAGGACATCGTGCCAAGGATCAAAGGCGTCATCGGTAAACTGGTGAACATCCACGAGCAGAAAGTGGAGCTGCTGAGGCTGGAGAGCCTGGCTTCCAGGGATACGCCCGCCAATCTTTATAACCGCGCCACCGCCAAGGGGCTGATCGAGCGGTTCTTGAAGGAACCCGGCGACCAGGTGGGGGTATGCCTGCTGGTGGACGTGGAGCCTTTCAGACAGGGGAATGACAGCAGCGGGTATCTTTTTGGTAACAGGACGTCGGGCAAATTCGCGGAGGTCGTCAGCGGCAGCCTCCGCAGCGGCGACGTGGGCGCCAGGGCGGGCGGCGATGAATTTATGATCTTCTTAAAAAATATAGACTCCGAGGAAACGGCGCGTAGGCAGGTCGAACAGCTTTTTGGCGTGTTCCGGGAGAAAATGCGGGACGAATGTACCATCAGCATGGGCGCCGCCCTTTTCCCCCGGGACGGAAAGACCTTCCGGGAATTAGAACAAAGCGCGGATCAGGCGCTTGATCAGGCGGAGAAGCAGGGCAGGGACCAGTATGTGTTTTATGAGACGGGAAGTCTGTGAAACAGGAAGCCTGCCAGGCGGAAAGCCCGGGAAAATCCGGCTGTGGTTTTGGCGGGTGGCTGACGGGGTTTTTGAGTGATCCGGAAAGGGCGGTTCCGTGCCCTGCCGGAACACTTTGACCTTTCCATACCGGTAGAAAGCCTGAAAGTCGGAAGCCCGGAGCCGAAAGCCTCATATCCAAAGTCTGAGATTCAAAATCCAAAGTCTGAACTTCAAAATCCAAAGTCTCACAAAGCGCCAGTTCTCGTCTGATCTTTTCAGATTTCATCGTTTCCTTTTATATAGTTTATACAGTGCTACAGCGACACAGACCCTTTCCGTTCTTCCGGCCTGATTTCCGGAAAGGCGCCAAAGCGACAAAACAGTAAGCCGGTCAGACAGTAAGCCGGTCAGACAGTAAGCCGGTCAGACAGTGAGCCGGTCAGACAGTAAGCCGGTCAGACAGTGAGCCGGTCAAATCACTTCGTATCCATCAGGCAGCCAAAACAGCCGCCGCTGTTTCATTCGGGAATCCCGCCGTCTTTTTCGCGCATTCCTGTAAACGGTGAGGACAGCGGCGCAAAAAGGAGGTTCCGGTGTTCAGTACCATTATTTCAGGTGCCGTGCAAGGCATGAGCGCGTATCTGGCGGAGGTGGAGGTAGACGTCGCCACCGGTTTGCCGGGTTTCCATATGGTGGGCTATCTGAGCGGCGAGGTCAGGGAAGCGCGGGAGAGAGTACAGGTGGCTCTGCGCAATACCGGCTTCGAGCTTCGTCCGATGAAAATCACGGTAAACCTTTCTCCGGCGGACGTGCGCAAGGAGGGAACCGGTTTCGATCTGCCGGTCGCGGTAGGGATGCTGGAGTCCCTCGGATATTTCGGTGAGGAAGCCGCGGCACGGACTCTGTTTCTGGGAGAACTGGGTCTGGACGGGGAAATCAAGCCGGTAAAAGGCGTGCTGCCGATTGTACGGGAAGCGGCCTCCAAAGGGGTGAAGACCTGTATTGTTCCGAAAAAGAACGTTCTGGAGGGGGCGGCGATTCCGGGAGTGGACGTCCGGGGGGCGCACCATATTGAGCAGATCCTGCGGTTCTTACAGGCCAAAGGGAGCGGGCGGGAAGAAATCCTTCCGGCGGTAAAAGTGGATCTGCAGGCTCTGTTCTGCCGCGAAGCGCGGGAGGAAGAGGATTTCAGGGAAGTGCGCGGACAGGAGGCGGCGAAACGGGCGGCGGAGATCGCGGCGGCGGGCTTCCACAACCTCTTGATGAGCGGGCCGCCGGGAGCCGGGAAAAGCATGATCGCAAAAAGGATCGCGGGCATCCTGCCGCCCATTTCGATGGAAGAAAGCCTGGAAGTTTCCGCGATCTACAGCGTGGCGGGGAGGCTGAAAGAATCCCAGTCCTTGCTTACGAAACGCCCGTTCCAGAGTCCGCACCACAACATCACGCAGGCGGCCTTGGTGGGCGGAAGCACGATCCCGCAGCCGGGGATGATTTCTTTATCGCACAGGGGCGTCCTGTTCCTGGACGAACTGCCGGAATTTGAGCGCAGCGTCCTGGACAGTATGCGCCAGCCTTTGGAAGACCATCAGGTGCAGATTGCGCGGCTGCACGGGAACGTCAGCTATCCGGCCCATTTCATGCTGATCTGCGCCATGAACCCCTGCGCCTGCGGCTATTTTCCGGACAAGAACCGCTGTGTCTGCAAAGAAACGGAGGTGAAGCGCTATCTGGGGAAAGTGTCCGGCCCGATCCTGGACAGGATCGATCTTTGTACGGAGATCCTGCCCGTGAAGATGACACAGCTGAAAGGGGGCGAGGAGGAATCCAGCGGACAGATCCGGGAACGGGTGCTTCGGGCAAGGTATGCGCAGGAACAGCGGTTCCAAGGTTCGGCATACCATTTCAATTCGGAGATCCGGGCGGCGGACATGGAGAAATACTGCCGCCTGAACCCGGCGGAGCAGAAGCTGATGGAACGGGCCTATGAGGGCATGGGCCTGAGCGCGAGGGCTTACCATAAGATCCTGAAAGTCGCCCGCACTATCGCGGACTTGGCGGGAGAGGAAGAAATCCGGGCGGAGCAGCTGACGGAAGCGCTCTACTACCGGACGGCGGAAAACCGGCTCGGAAGAAAATGAAAGGAGCGGGAAATGGAAGACAGCTATGGAAGCGTCGCAGGCGCCGTACCAAACGGTGCGGACAAGATCGGAAACAGTGCGGCCGACATAGAAAACAGCGGGAACGACCGAAAAAGTCACGCGGACGCTGTGGAAAAGCGCCAAAATCACGCGGAGAGAAGCAAGAGCCGGGCAGGCGACGTTCCTGAAGAAGAACGGAAAGCCTATGCCTATTGGCTCAACAGCGTACCCGGCATAGGGAACCGCAAGGCGGCCTTGATTCTGGAAAAATTCTCATCGCCTCGGGCAGCCTATGCCGGAACGGAAAAAGAATATGCTTCGATCCTCGGGGCAAAAGATACGGCGAACCTCCTGTCTTTTACGGAAAAATGGGAAGTGGAAGCGCGGTACGCGAACCTGCGGGAACAGGGAATCCGCTTCGTGGACTGGGATTCCCACGAGTATCCCAGGCGGCTGCGGGAGATTCCGGCCGCGCCTTACGGGCTTTTTTATCTGGGTGCGCTGCCGGAGGAAGCGCTCCTGTCGGTGGCGGTCGTCGGCGCGAGGGAATGCTCCGAATACGGCAGATATGTGGCGATGGAATTCGGGAAAGCCCTGGGGGAATACGGAGTCTGTGTGATCAGCGGCATGGCGCGGGGGATCGACGGAATCGCGCAGGAAGCGGCGCTGAAAGCCGGCGGCGTTTCTTACGGGGTACTGGGCTGCGGGGTGGACGTCTGCTATCCGGCAAGGAACAAGGCGATCTACCGGGAACTGATCCAAAGAGGCGGCGTCCTGTCCGCTTATCCGCCGGGAACGCTTCCCAAGCCGAACCATTTTCCTCCGCGCAACCGTATCGTCAGCGGCCTGGCGGACGCGCTGGTGGTCATTGAAGCGAGACGGAAAAGCGGCACCTTGATCACGGTGGACATGGCGCTCGAGCAGGGCAGGGAAGTCTACGCGGCGCCGGGAAGGCTGACCGACCGCTTGAGCGACGGCTGCAACAGACTCCTGCGGCAAGGCGCGGGAGTGTTCCTGTCGCCGCAGGATTTTCTGGACGAAATGAAGACCCTGTTCCCGCGGAAGGCGGTGCGGGTAAACGCGGCGGCAAGGCAGGGCGTTTTCTATGAAAAAGGGGCAGCCGGAGCAGGCTTCTCCCCCCAAGGCGACCGGAAAGCGCCGCCCCGGGGAAATGGCGGAGAAGAAGCGCGGAACCCGGAAAATGGGGAAGGAAAACCATGGAAGCCGGAAAACGACCTGGAAAAATCCGTTCTGGACTGTCTTGATTTCTATCCCCAGTCCGTAGAGCAGATCCGCGCCAGGCTTCCCGCGTCCCGTACCCATCAGGAAACGATGCTCATCCTCATGCGCCTGTGCATGGCCGGGCAGGCTCTGCAGGCAGGCAAAGGCTATTTCCTGAAATCCGCTTTCCCCTCTGCTTCCCATAGCTTTCCGCTTTCCCCTCACTCGTAAAAGAGATCGCTGCTGTTGGAATAGGGCATTTTAACTTGCAGTTTGCAGAGCGCGAAGCTTTTTGGAAAAAGCGGTTTTACAAACCGAAAAAAATATGGTATCTTTTTATTTAGGAGAGATTTCGGGGGATCTGAGGCGATCTTGGAAGAAAGGCCGGAGAGGGGTACCAATGGAGCCGTACCCGCCAATGGGAACGTAGCTCATACGGCAGATATGGGCTGCGCCCGCCCTGTGACCGGCCCGGATGTCCGCCAAAGCGGACGGGAGGGATCGGAATGCTGCCGGGAAACGCCGTCGTGGAAAAAGGAGGCGCCGATGGGATCTGCGCGCTCCTGGGGGAAGCCAAATGATCGTGACAGTTACCGCCAATCCGGCTCTCGACAAGACCGCCGAACTGGGAAGACTGTGTCCCGGCGAGCTGAACCGCCTGCGCAGTCTCGTGTTGGACGCGGGCGGAAAAGGCGTCAACGTATCGAAGATGATCGCCGCGCTGGGCGGGTTCTCCTTGGCGACGGGTTTCGTGGGGGGAGGCAGCGGCAAGGAGCTGATCCGGATCCTGGCGGAGCGGGGAATTTCCTCCGATTTCGTGAAAGTAGGCGCCGTCACGCGGACAAACCTGAAAATCCTCGACTGCGGAGCGCGGCTGACCGAGCTGAACGAGCCGGGCATACAGGTGACGGACACGGAAGCGCGGCTGCTGACACGGAAGCTTGCCGCACTGGCCAAGCCGGGCGCCGTGTTCGTCCTGTCGGGCAGCCTCTGCGGAGGGGTCGGAACGGATTTCTACGCCAGGCTGATTCACGGGATTCATCGGAAGGGCGGACGGGCTTTCTTGGACGCGGACGGAGAAGCGTTCCGTGCGGCCTTGGCGGAAAAACCCGACTTCATCAAGCCGAATCTCCGGGAACTGGCGGAATATTTTGGAATCCGTGGAGAGCTTCCGCTGGACGTTTCCCGGGAACTGTGCCGTCGCCTGGCGGAAAAGGGCATCCCTAAGCTCGCTCTCTCCATGGGCAGAGACGGCGCATTGTTTGTCAGCGGGCGGGAAGCTTTCTATGCGCCCGGGCTGGACGTGGAAGCGCGTTCGCCGGTCGGCGCGGGCGACTGCCTGGTCGGCGCGTTTGCCTACGCCACGGACAGAGGGGAAGCCTGGGAGGAAGCGGCGGCACTGGCTATGGCGGCTTCGGCGGGCGCGGTCACGACGGTGGGAACCAAGCCGCCGTCCAGACAGCTGGTCGATCAGCTGCGCGGAGAAGTGAAGTTCGAGGCCCTAGGGGCCGGGCGATAGCCAAAACGGAGGCGTTTGCCAAGCGAAGGAATGATGGAAAAGATATTCGGAAAAGGAGCCGGCGGCGGCATCGCCGCCGGGGCGCTCTGCTTCGTGAAGAAAAACCGCGGGCAGATCAAGCCTTATCATGTCGGCGACACCGCCGCAGAGCTGGAGCGGTTCGGCGCGGCGAAGGAAAAAGCCCTGCTGCAGCTGGGCGAGCTTTACCGGAAAGCGCTTTCCCGGGTGGGCGAGCAGGGAGCCGCGCTTTTTGAAGTCCACCGGATGATGGTCGAGGATGAAGCTTACTGCGCTTCCATCCGGAATCTCATCCAGAGAGAAAGACGGAACGCCGAATATGCGGTGGCGGTCACATCCGATCATTTTTCGCGGATGTTTTCGGAAACGGACGATCTTTATATGAGAGAACGCGCCGCCGATGTCCGCGACGTCTCGGATCGGCTGACGCGGTGCCTGACCGGAGAAAGCGCGGAGGGACTTGCCGGCGCGGAGCCGGTGGTGGTCGCGGCGGACGATCTGTCGCCGAGCGAAACGATCCAGCTGGATCAGTCGAAGATCCTTGCTTTTGTCACCGCCAGAGGTTCCGCCAATTCCCATACGGCGATTCTGGCGCGGACGATGGGCATTCCGGCGGTCGTCGGGACGGGGAGCCTGGACGAGAGCCTGGACGGGAGCTTCTGCGTCGTGGACGGTTCGGCGGGCGAAGTCTACGTGCGGCCCGACGACGCGACCCTCGAGCGGCTGATGGCGAAGAAATGTGAGGAAGAATACCGGAAAGAATTGCTGGAGCAGTATCAAGGGAAGCCCAATATCACGCTGGACGGAACGGAAATACTGGTTTGCGCTAATATTGGAAGCCCGTCGGAACTGGGGCTTGTCCGGCAGAATGATGCCGGGGGGATCGGCCTTTTCCGAAGTGAATTCCTTTATCTGGAAAGCGATGGCTACCCGACCGAAGAAACGCTTTTTCACGCGTACCGGACGGTGGCGCAGGCCATGGCCGGCAAACGCGTGGTCTTCCGGACGCTGGACATCGGCGCCGACAAGCAGATCGGCTACTTCCGGCTGGCGAAAGAAGAAAACCCTGCCTTGGGAATGCGCGGCATCCGGCTCTGCCTGACGCGGCGAGAGCTTTTCAGGACCCAGCTCCGCGCCCTTTACCGGGCTTCGGCTTACGGGAAGGCGGCGCTTATGTTCCCGATGATCTCCTCGCTCTGGGAGGTCCGAAAAGCCAAGGAAGCCGCGCGGGAAGTCCGCGCCGAGCTGGAAGCGGAAGGGCTTCCTTTCGACCCGGAAGCCGAAATCGGGATCATGATCGAGACTCCCGCCGCCGCCGTGATCAGTGACCTCCTTGCGCCGGAAGTCGATTTTTTCAGTATCGGCACCAATGACCTGACACAGTATACCCTGGCTGTTGATCGCCAGAATCCGGAAGTGGAGCAGTTCTGCGACCAGCGCCATGAAGCGGTTCTCAGGCTGATTCAGTTCGTGACCGACAACGCGCACAGGCGCCATATCTGGGTCGGAATCTGCGGCGAACTGGCGGCGGACGTCTCTTTCACCGAGCGGTTCCTGCGGATGGGCGTGGACGAGCTGTCCGTGCCGCCGTCTTCGGTGCTGCGGCTCCGCAAAGCCGTTACCGAGGTGGATCTGAGGAAAAAAAAGGAAAAAGGAGCCGAAACATGGCACATAGGGAGCATACCAAAGTCATTTCCATAGGGAACCGGCTCATCGGCGGAGGGAAGCCGGTTCTGATCCAGTCCATGACCAACACCAGGACCCAGGACACGGCGGCGACGACCGCCCAGATCCTTGCCTTGGAGGAGGCGGGCTGCGAGATCGTCCGCTGTACGGTGCCGGACATGGAAGCGGCGGCGGCCCTGCGGAAGATCAAAAAACAGATCCACATTCCGCTCGTCGCGGACATCCACTTCGACTACAGACTGGCCATCGCTTCCATAGAAAACGGCGCGGACAAGATCCGGATCAATCCCGGCAATATCGGAACCTCCGAGAAGGTGCGGGCGGTGGTGGCGGCGGCAAGAGAGCGCGGTATCCCCATCCGTGTCGGGGCCAACGGCGGCTCCTTGGAAAAACATATACTGGAAAAGCATGGAGGCGTGACGGCCTCTGGACTTGTGGAAAGCGTCTTGGGCAAGGTACACGTCATAGAAGAGCTGGGTTATGACAGGCTGGTCGTCAGCGTAAAGTCCTCCGACGTGCTGATGTGCGTCAAAGCCCATGAAATGTTAGCGGAGCGGACGGACTACCCCCTGCATGTGGGAATCACGGAAGCGGGTACTCTGTGGAGCGGAAACATTAAATCGGCGGCGGGGCTGGGTATTCTCCTGTACCAAGGGTTTGGGGATACCATCCGCGTATCCCTGACGGGGGAACCGGTACAGGAAGTCAGGACGGCGAAACTGCTCCTGCGCACCTTGGGGCTTCGCAAAGGCGGGATCGAAGTGGTGTCCTGTCCCACCTGCGGCAGGACGCAGATCGACCTGATTGCCCTTGTGGGCCGGGTGGAAGCCCTGATAGAAAGCTATCCGGCAGATCTGTGGACGGAGCGGGATCTCAAGGTGGCGGTCATGGGCTGCGCGGTCAACGGGCCGGGAGAAGCCAGGGAAGCGGACATCGGAATCGCGGGCGGTCGAGAAGAAGGACTGCTGATCCAAAAAGGCCGTATCCTGCGCAAAGTACCGGAAGGGGAGCTTCTGGACGCGTTCAAAGAAGAAATGGACCGGCTCGTCCAAGAAATGTGACCGCCGTAGAAAGCGAGAAGACCATGCGAAAGCCTTTTTTTGAAGTGTTCCCTACCTTAAAATGTGAAGTCGCCCTGCACAGGCTCCTGGAGCAGACCGGCATTGAAAGAGTGGCCGTGACCAAACAGAGGGATTTCCTGCGCGTGTACCTGTACAGCCCCCTGCTGATCCCCAAGGAGAAGATCTGGTCTGCGGAGCGGGAGATCCAAAGGCAGCTGTTCCCCAGGGCGGCTCTGAAAGTGAAGATATACGAGCATTTTGAACTGTCCGGAGACTACAGCCTCCAGAGGCTGATGGAAAGCTACCGGAGCAGTATTTTACAGGAGCTCAAAGCCTACAGCCCGATCGAGCATAACGCTTTCCGGACGGCACAGGTGTCTTATCCTGCGTCCGGCGAGGTACTGCTCACGGTGGAAGACCAGCTGCCGGTCAGGAGCAAAGAGCAGGATTTCATCCGTGTCCTGGAAAAAATACTGGTAGAGCGCTGCCGTTTTCCCGTGGAGGTCAGGATCCAGTACCGGGAAGCGCGGCAGCGCAAGGCCGCCGGGGAAGAGAGCGGGGACGCGGAGCGCCGGCCCGGTTCGGAGCCAAGGTTCGGAGCGGAGCGTCGGCCCGACCCGGAGCCGAAATCCGGAGCGGCTTCCGCAGGCTCTCCGAAAAACGGCGGGTTTCGGCGCGGAGGGAAAAGCCCGGACAATCCGGCGGTGGTCTACGGACGGGATTTTGAAGGGGAAGCGATCCCCATCGAGGACGTGATCGGCGCCATGGGCGAGGTCGTCATTCGGGGGAAAGTGCTGAAAACCGACAGGCGCGAGCTAAAAAACGGGAAGGCCCTCTTGGTTTTTGACGTCACGGATCTGACGGACACTATAACGGTCAAGATCTTTGCCCAAAGCGCACAGGCGGACGAGCTTGCGCCCAAGATCGAGAAAGGAAGCTTCCTGAAAATCAAGGGCAACAGCACGATGGATCATTTTGACCATGAAATCATCGTAAGCGCGGTTGCCGGGATCAAAAAAATACCGGATTTCACCGCGAAACGCATGGACAGCGCCCCCAAAAAGAGGGTGGAGCTGCACTGCCACACGAAGATGAGCGACATGGACGGGGTGTCGGAAGCAAAGGACATCATACGGTGCGCCTACCGCTGGGGGCATCAGGCGATCGCGATCACGGATCACGGGGTGGTGCAGAGTTTCACGGACGCCAACCATGTGTGGGAGGAGCTGTGGAAAGCCGAAAAGGCCAGGTGTCAAGAGGAAGGAAAAGAAAGCCCGGACAGACAGGATTTCTTCAAGATCCTCTACGGGGTGGAAGCCTACCTGGTGGACGATCTGGAGGACGAGCCGCCTCAGGAACGCGGAGAGGACGCCGCCCAAGGCCCGCAAGACGGATGGGAGGTCTCTCCGCAGCGTATCGCGAGGCTGAAAAAACTGCGCTCCTACCACGCGATCCTCCTGGCCAAAAACGACTTGGGCCGCGTGAACCTGTACCGCCTGATTTCCCTGTCGCACCTGACCTACTACCATAAGCGCCCGAGGATCCCCAAGAGCGAGCTGATCCGGTACCGGGAGGGGCTGATCCTGGGAAGCGCCTGCGAGGCGGGAGAACTGTATCAGGCGTTTCTGGAAGGGCAGCCGCAGGAGCGCCTGGAGCGGCTGGCGGATTTTTACGACTATCTGGAAATCCAGCCGACCGGAAACAACGAATTTATGATTGCTTCGGACAAACTGCCCGACATTCGCGGCAAGCAGGACATTCAGGAGATCAACCGTCGGATCGTGGAGCTGGGGGAACGGCTCCGCAAGCCCGTGGCGGCCACCTGCGACGTCCATTTTCTGAATCCGGAGGACGAAGTGTACCGCCGGATCATCATGGCGGGGAAAGGCTTTACGGACGCGGACAGGCAGGCGCCCCTGTACCTCCACACCACCGAAGAGATGCTGGAGGAATTTTCTTATCTTGGAACCCAAAAAGCGGAGGAAGTGGTGATCACCAATACGAACCGGATTGCCGACATGATAGAGGCCATCGCCCCGGTTCGCCCGGACAGGTGTCCGCCCGTGATCCAAGACAGCGACAAGCAGCTCACGGACATCTGCTACGCCAAAGCCCATGAGATTTACGGGGAAGTCCTGCCGGAGACGGTAGGGAAGCGTCTGGAGAAAGAACTCAACTCCATCATCCGCAACGACTTTGCGGTTATGTATATTATTGCGCGGAAATTAGTTCGGGAATCCATTAATTCCGGCTATCTGGTAGGCTCGCGCGGGAGCGTGGGAAGCTCTTTCGTGGCAACCCTGGCAGGGATCACCGAGGTGAACCCCCTAAGCCCCCACTACCGCTGCCCCAGCTGCCGCTATTCGGACTTTGCTTCCGAGGAAGTCCGTGCCTATGCCGGGCGGGCGGGCATCGACATGCCGGATCAGCCTTGCCCCGAATGCGGCGCTAAGATGGAAAAAGACGGGTTCGACATTCCTTTTGAGACTTTCCTGGGCTTCAAAGGCGACAAGGAGCCGGACATCGACCTGAATTTTTCCGGGGAATATCAGGCCAAGGCGCATAAATATACGGAGGTGATCTTCGGCGCCGGGCAGACCTTCCGCGCCGGAACGATTGCCACGCTGGCGGACAAGACCGCTTTTGGCTATGTCAAAAATTATTACGAGGAACGGGGGATACACAAGCGCGCCAGCGAGATCAGCCGCCTGACCGCCGGATGTACCGGGATCCGGCGAAGCACGGGGCAGCACCCGGGGGGAATCGTGGTTCTGCCGATCGGGCAGGACATCCATTCCTTTACCCCGGTGCAGCGCCCCGCCAACGACCTGACGACGGACATCATCACGACCCATTTTGACTACCACTCCATCGACCATAACCTGCTGAAACTGGACATCCTTGGACACGATGATCCGACCATGATCCGTATGCTGCAGGATCTGACCGGAACAGACCCCAGCGGTATTCCGCTGGACGACCCTAAGGTCATGTCGCTGTTTCGCGGCACACAGGCTCTGGGCGTGACCCCGGAGCAGATCGGCGGCTGTGCCTTAGGCTCCTTGGGCGTGCCGGAATTTGGCACGGAGTTCGTGATCCAGATGCTGCTCGACACCAAGCCAAGCAGTTTTTCCGATCTGGTGCGGATCTCCGGCCTGTCGCACGGCACGGACGTCTGGCTCGGGAACGCCAAGACCCTGATCGAAGAGGGGAAGGCCACGATTTCCACCGCCATCTGCACCCGTGACGACATCATGACCTACCTGATCCAGATGGGCGTGGAAAGCAGCCTGGCTTTCACCGTCATGGAGAGCGTCCGGAAAGGAAAAGGCCTGCGTGAGGAATGGGAAGCGGCGATGAGGGAAAAGAACGTGCCGGACTGGTACCTCTGGTCGTGCCGGAAGATCAAGTACATGTTCCCGAAAGCCCACGCGGCGGCCTACGTCATGATGGCGTGGCGGATCGCCTATTATAAGGTCTATTATCCGCTTGCCTATTACGCGGCGTATTTCAGCATCCGGGCCAAGGCGTTTTCTTATGAGCTGATGTGTCAAGGGCAGGAGTATCTGGAGACGCTGATGGCGGATTATAAAAGACGCTGGGATTCCTTGACCAACAAAGAAAAGGAAGCCTACGGGGATATGAAGATCGTGCAGGAAATGTATGCCAGAGGTTTCGGCTTCGTTCCCATCGACCTTTACGCCGCCCATTCCAAGAACTTCCGGATCGTAGACGAAAAGCGGCTCATGCCTTCCTTAAACAGCATAGACGGCCTGGGGGAAAAGGCGGCGGACTCCATCGTGGAAGCGGTGCGGGAGGGCGCTTTCTTATCCAAGGATGATTTCCGGCAGAGGGCAAAAGTGTCCAAGCCCTTGGTAGACCTCATGGAAGAACTGAAGCTGCTCGGAGAGCTGCCGGAGAGCAACCAGCTGAGCCTGTTCGACTTTGTGGGGGCGGGATAAGGCCCCGCCTGGTTCTTCCTGCCGCGCGGTACCCCGCTGCGTATTTCCGGTCGGCCGTTTTTGTAAGTTTTTGGAAACCCCTAAAAAATGCTTGCAATTCCTGCGGGAATGTATTAAACTAGACAAGTCCTGAAGAAATCCGCGACAAGGAGTCCGCATAGATAGGCGCGGACGCGCATGAGGCTCGTTGGTCAAGCGGTTAAGACGCCGCCCTCTCACGGCGGAAACAGGGGTTCGATTCCCCTACGAGCTGTTTCAGAAGCCACGGTTTATTTCTCTTAAGCGGAGTCCTCAAGACGGTAAGCTGTAAAATGAATTGCCCAAACATAAAAAAGGCCCACCCGGGGCAAAAATGATATGCTGAAAGCCGCGGGACAAAAAGCGGCGGGGGCGCCGGATAGATCCATGTATCATATCCGCAGGATAGGATATAGGCCGAATGGCCATGCCCTTGCCATGACTGCGGAGCAGTCATGGTATCATAACACAGGACGAATCATCATTTTTTCATGCGTCAGCCGTGGGGCGGTGGCAGACATGATTGTGGGGAGGGCGACCAAGTAGTGTACTTTTCAAAATTTCATATCTGGCTGTCGGATAGCGACGACGGAGTTCGTTTGGGAGTGTCTGACTTTGCCCAAAGCCGGCTGGGAGGGATTATGTTCCTCAACCTTCCCGAAGTCGGCGAATCGGTAGTGATGGGAGAACGCTTCGGCGATATTGAAAGCGTGAAAACAGTTTCCGACTTAATTTCACCTGTTTCAGGGGAAGTCATAGCCGTTCATCACAATTTGCTTGACACGCCGGATGTAATCAACGGCTCGCCGTATGATTGCTGGCTTATAACCGTAAAAATTACTGTGAGGGATGGTGGCTTAATGGATGAGGCAGCGTATTTCGAGTACATTAAAACGTTATGATTTATGATTTGGCCATTATTGGCGGCGGGGTTGCGGGGTATTCTGCCGGATTGAGGGCGGGCGCGGTAGGATTGCGCACCGTTCTGGTCGAGCGTGACCAGTTAGGCGGAACCTGTCTCCATCGCGGCTGCATACCTACAAAATTTCTCGCCCATGCTGCCGCATTGTTCAAGCAAACAAAGGATTTGCGGCGTTACGGGATCACGTCGGACAATGTGAAATTTAACCTTGCTGCTGCTCAATCGCGCAAGAAGGAAATCATCGGACAACTGCGAACTGGCATTGACCAATTACTTGGACAAGGTAAAGTTGACGTTGTGTATGGAAATGCCTACCTTTGCGGCGAGGGCTTAGTGCGAGTGGATGAGCAGGACATAACGGCAAAAAATATTCTGATCGCCACCGGCGCGAGACCTTTTCCGCCCATCCTGAACGGAGCGATCACAAGCGACGAACTGCTTGAAATGGAACAGGTTCCTCAGTCACTGACAATCATTGGCGGAGGCGTTATTGCCGTCGAGTTTGCAGATGTTTTCAACGCCCTCGGCACGAATGTCACAATGTGCTTGCGTTCGGATAAGCTGCTGCACCGGTGGGATAGAGAAATCTCACAAAGTATCACCCAGAGTTTCAGACGTCGCGGCATAAAGATAATCCCGAATTGCGACGACTTTTTAGACTTCCAATCGGAAATAACGCTGTCAGCAACAGGCAGAGTGCCAAATACGCAAAATCTGTTTGGCAATGGCTTAGAAATACGCGTTGACAGCGGCATCGTTGTGAACGAATACGGCGAAACAAATGTCAGAGGCATCTTTGCGGCAGGTGACGTAACATCCGGAAGTTCACAGCTTGCTCATATTGCCGCCGTCTCGGGAGAACGAGCTGTAGACCATATAGCGGGGCTTCCTGTAACGCCATTCCCGGAAGCTGTAAGTTGCATCTACATTTCGCCGGAGGCTGCTACCGTAGGTTTCACCGAATCAGAGGCAAAAAAACGGGGAATGGTCGTGGCAGTCGGGAAATATACGATGACCGCTAACGCTCGTACACTCATTGCAACGAATGAACGCGGATTCATTAAATTGATCGCTGAAAACAAGAGCCATATTCTTATCGGGGCACAGTTAATGTGCGAACGCGCAAGCGATATGATTGGAGAATTGTCCCTTGCCATTAGCCGTAAGATGACGATAGAAACTCTTGCGGCGAACATTCGCCCGCATCCGAGTTTTGCCGAAGGTGTGTCTAACGCGCTGGATAACCTGCGGGGGAAACTGAAATGACTTACTATGTCGCCGACGGTACAGACCCGTACCGTAATCTTGCGTTGGAGGAACTCCTCCTCGGAGCTGCTGTTCCGGGTGATTATCTGCTTTATCTTTGGCAGAACGACAATACCATCGTAGTCGGGCATAATCAAGATGCTTACGTTGAGTGCAGAGCTGACGAGTTTATGACCGATGGCGGCAGAATTGCTCGGAGACTGTCAGGCGGCGGGGCGGTCTATCACGATTTAGGTAATTTGAATTATACGCTGATCGCCGACAATGCTGTATTTGATAAGCAGACATGCTACGACGTAGTTCTCCGCACCCTGACGAGTTTGGGGCTGCAAGCTGATTTTAATGGCCGTAACGATTTGACGATAAACGGCAGAAAATTCAGCGGAAACGCTCATTACGATAACGGCAGAGTGTCCTACCAACACGGCACGATCTTAGTGGGTTGTGACATTCGGCGTATGACGCGGTATCTTACTCCCGCTGAGAGCAAACTACAGCGTAACGCCGTGGCGAGCGTAAGTTCGCGGGTCTTGAATCTGTCGGAAGTGCTGCCATCTATTTCCGTTGAATCCGTCCGCAGCAAAATGCTTGAGCTGTACGGCACAGAGCAACTCGTCAATCTGCCGGACGAGAAGGAAATTGCACAATTAGCTGCCAAATACGCAAGTGCGGAATGGATATACAGGAGGATTCAGAGTTGAGAATACTAACAATGTCGGGTTTCATTCCCGAGCAGATTGTTGATACGGTTAGGTTCACGCAGTACAGCGGTGGACAGCGTATTTCGCATTACTGTGGTTACGCCGCCGATTTTATCTCTCAAGTATTGGAAGACGACGAAATTGACGGGGCGGCTTTCCCGCACAGTTGTGATAGCTGCCGTGTACTCCCGGACTATCTTTCGGAAGGCAGGAAGTTTGTGTATCCGTTGTATATTCCCGCACGACAAGATAGCTATGCGGCAGACTTTTTTGCTAAGAGCATTTACAGCTTCAAGTCTGCCGTAGAACGATATTACGGCATTACCATTCGTGATGTTTCAGAGCGTATAGCATTGGTGAACAAGCGCAACCGTAAAATTTCAGCCTTATATGAACATATTGCGGAATGCTCCTACGCCGATTATCTCCGTTCCATTCACTTCATGCTAAAACAACCGCTTGCTGAACAAACCCCTCCGCAGAGCGTATCGAACCGTAAAAGCGACGGAATCGGGGTCTTTTTGGTCGGCTCGTTTTTGGCAAATGTAGATCTTGCGGCGGCGATTGAAAATGCAGGGCTGAGGGTTGTCGGCGATAACATCACGAATTCTAAACGCCTGTTCTCTGCTCCGCCGGTCAATACGAGCGGTGACATATTCCGTAATATAGCAGAGAGCCTCCTGAATAACCGACTATCACCAACGCAGGATAACTTCTCAGAGATACTGCGCTCTGACTTGGATGAAATGAAGCGGAAAAATGTAAAGGGTGTTATTTTCGTAACACAAAAATTCTGTGAGCCGTATGACTACCTATTCTTAAGTTATCAGCAGATGTTAGACGAGAACGGCATACCTGCCCTGCGGCTGGTGCAGGCGAATAGTACCGATCGTAAACGGAGTGACTTCTCCCTGGAAGCCTTCCGCGACATCCTATGAGAGGAGGCAAAAAAATTGGCGCTTTCAGCAGGGCAGCTTCAAGCAAAGTTAATGAAAGATTACTACAAAGACTTCTCGAAGTATGCAAAGGGCAGGCTTCCAGAACATAAAGTCGCTTGGGTAACGGCGTTCACGCCAGTAGAAATTTTAGAGGCGTTAGAGATACGGTACTTCTATCCGGAAAGCTATGCCGCGGTAATCGCTGCAAGCGGTAAAGAGCAGACCTTGCTTGCCGAGAGTCATAAGGGGGCGTTATGCCTTGACTGCTGCTCGTATTCCTGTTGCTTTGAGGGCAGTATCCGTTTGCAGGAAGCCCCTCGCGGAATGCCGCCAAAGCCCGATGTGCTGATCGCGACCAACAACCAATGTAATACTTTGCCGAACTGGTGGAATACACTGGCTTACAAGTTTCATGTACCATTGATTGTGCTGGATTATCCGGGCGAGGGCGCTGCCGGCAATGCTGCTTTGGAGTATGTAACCGCCCAGCACAAGGAACTCATTGCCCGGATGGAGAAACTCAGCGGAAATATGCTTGATTCCGCGCGGTTATCAGAACTGCTTGATCACAGCGAACGCAGCGTTGCGGCTTGGAATAAAATCGTTGAGTTATTCCCTGCGCACGATATTCCGCCGAAACTCCTGTTTGACGGCATATCGTTCTTAATACACTCACGCTGCAAACCTGAAACAGCAGAATTGTATGAACTGCAAGGACAAGAACTTGCGGAGTTTACCCCTGCTGACTTCTCGAAGCCCGGATTATTCTGGCTCGGTTATCCGCTGTGGTATCACTCCGAACGGTACTTATCCGAGATTTTGGAAAAGGTACGTATTTGCGGGTCTAACTACATCACTTGGTGGAGCCTGGATTATTCGGGAAAAGAACCGTTTGAGAGGCTTTATCATGCCTACGCATACACCTTTCTGAACCTTACGCAGAAATCAAAACAAGCTCGGCTAACGGAGACCATCCGCAAATCAGGTGCGGTTGGGATGATAACGCTTCACAATAAAAGTTGCAAATGCGACTTTGTTTCCGCTCGAAGTGTCGGCTTGCCCCAAGCGGAAATCGAGATGGATATGATTGACCGCGAATTTATCGACCTCGGCAAAGCAAAACGGCAGATTGAGCGGCTCTTGGAGAGCATATGACAAATATTGGTATAGACATAGGTTCTACCTATACGAAATATTGTGTCTTGAGCGATGATGGTGTTATTCTCCGTCTTTGGAGTGAGCGTACGCCTGTGCGCCAAAAGGAGTATTTCGCCGACAAGCTCATGAATCTGAGAGCGAATTACTCTGCCTGCCGCGTGGTTTCCTGCGGTTACGGCAAGCGAAATATAGAGTCCCTTAAGAGCGTAACGGAACTGTCTGCCTTGTCGGTGGGTCTTGATAAGGTTTGCCCAGATATTCCGGTAGCTCTTGACATTGGCGGACAGGACACGAAGATCATCAGGCAGAAAGACGGAAAGCTCCGCGAGTTTTTTGTGAATGACAAGTGTGCGGCGGGGTCGGGTCTTTTTTTCGCTTCTGTCTTGAACATTCTCGATACAAGGTTTGAAAAAGTTGCCCTCGATTCCGCTTATGGGGCGGATGAAATCAACCTTTCCAATCTTTGTGCTGTATTTGCACAAAGTGAAATCGTTGAGTTACTCGCTTTCGGAACAGAACCTGCCGCCATTATACAAGCCGCCGTGCGGCAGATACTCACGCAAGCATTCGCTTTGTTGAACAAAATTGATGAGAGCGGAACCCTCGTTCTGTCTGGCGGTTTGAGCCAAATTCGAGGGTTTGAGCCGTTTGCCGCAAAGGTTTTGAACAGGGCGGTGTGCATTCCAGAAAACGCACCATATCTTGCCGCGCTTGGTTGTGCGGTAATCGCTTGGAAAGGGCAAACATTGTGAAGAAGAATACTAACTTGGCAGGACTGGCTTTTTGCCTGCGTCCTGTCATAGTGGACGCTGCTCAGACCATTGCAGACCTTCGCCGCGAAGATGTAGAGCGTAACAAGTATATTCGCCGAATCTCACCCGACCCAACCGACCAAGTGCGGTGGATAGAGCGTCTCGCCATACCGGTACACCAAACCCGGCTCGGCGGCAGAGCAGAGGCTCTCGTAAACGAGGTTATCGCAGGCCAGACGCTAGAGATGGCTGCGGTAAGCGGCGCAGCCGCCGGCGGCAAGACCATACTTCAAGCGGTGGAAGCCGCTTGGCAACCAGGAAAAACAAAGTGATGGAGAAAATACGATTGTCGCTTGCCGACTGGAAGGTAGAGCAGCCAAGCGATACGTCGCCTGGCGTTGCGGAACCCCAAAACCAATCAGGAGGAAGCAAACCGAACAGGAGACAGTCCGGTGAAGGGACTGCCTCCTGTTCGGTTTATTCCGTTTCTTCTTTTTTGATCAGTCCTTTGATTTCCTCAATGGACAGCCCAGTGGACTCGATCAGACTGCTTAATTCGGACAGCTGCTTTTCTTTCAGCTGGGCTTCCAGTTCTTTTTTCTTCGCTTTGAATTCTTTCAGGACACTTTCCGTTTCGCTGATCTGTTTCACGGTCAGATCATACTGTTCTTCCAAAGTATACTTCTTTCTTCCGCGTGCCATAACTGTACCTCCTAAAATTGTTTGATGATGTAAGAATATCATAAGCATATTTTTTTGTAAAGAGAAATATGACATAATTACAAAAAAATATGAAAGCCTGGTTGCCGGCTTTCCGGAATCGGAACCGGATCCTGAAAATGGTGATCCTGGCGAAAAAGAAAAAACTTGCATTCCTCTCCATATGGAGTAAAATAAGAGTGTGGATATAGGAGCTGAAAAGAAAATGGCACAGAAAGTGTATATCATAGATGGCAGACAGTTCCGGACGGAAAGCGATTACCGTCTGGCCATGAAAGACAAAAAGGCGATTGATACCCTCCGGCGCAAAGTAGATTTTTCGGACCGGAAACAGGTGGAGCAGTTATGCGGCGCGCTGAAAAAAGGTTCGTTCCGGTTCCATACGGTACTGGGGCAGGATTTTCTGGAAGAAGTACAGGAAGCGCTCCAGGCTGCCCGCCCTCCCGCGGCGAAGGAGCCTCGGCTCGCTTCCTCCTCCCCGGCGCGGTCTGCCGGGAAAAGAGCCGCGGGGAAAGCGCTCCCGGTTTCGTCCGTCGGCTCCTCCCCGGCCCGGCCCGCCGGGAAGGCCTCTCCGGCGGACGCCGGATCCCCGGAGCCGGACTCCGCCCTTGTCAGACAGGAACTGAAAAAGCGGGAGCGGCGCCGCAGGCTGTTCCTGTCCCTGTGCGGCGTCACGGCTGCCGCCTGTCTGGGCTATTTTGCCGTATATTCCTATTTTGAGTACCGCACCCTGCGCAGCTATGAGAACCTAAGCGGCCTGCGGGAGAAGCCGCAGCCTCCGGCGGCGTCACGGGAGAGCGGGCCGATCATACACTATACCGACGAGAAAGAGGCGCCGGAAGTCTTAGCGGAATATAAAAACTTATTAAATAAGAATAAAAAGCTAATCGGATGGCTCAAAATTGACGATACAAATATAGATTATCCTGTCATGCAGACCACGGATAACGAATATTATCTGGATCATAACCTGAACCAGGAATACGACAAGAACGGCTCCATCTTCCTGGATAAGGACTGTGACGTGATAAAGCCCAGCGACAATTTCATCGTGTACGGGCATAACATGAAAAGCGGGCAGATGTTCGGCAGGCTGGACTTATACAGTTCGGAAAGCTATTACCGGAAGCACCCTTATATCCGCTTTGACACCATTTATGAAAAAGGAGTCTATGAGATCCTGTATGTCTTCCGGTCCCATATCTACAGCGAGGAAGACGTGGCATTTAAGTATTACCAGTTCATTGACGCGCTCAGTGAGACGGAATTTGATTCTTATATGAAGGAAATGGCGGAAATGTCATTTTATGATACCGGCGTGAGCGTCCGGTTCGGAGACCAGCTGCTGACCCTCTCCACCTGCGATTATTATGTGGACGGCGGCAGGTTCGTGGTGGTGGCAAAGAAGCTGCAAGAGGAATAAACGAAAAAAGGGCCAAAGCCGGACTGGACAACCGGACAGAGGGAGGTTTTGCCGTGGCGGATAAAGGAGCGAGAATCATGGCGAGCGCAAGGACGGAGAGCATGGGCAAGGCAGGCGCGGGGACGGGAAGCACGGGCAAAAAAAAGCGGGGTTCCGGAAGAAGGCTGAAAAAACAGGCGCGCAGGACGCTGGGCGCCCTGTTTCTGGCGTCCGCGATCGTGGTGGCGGCGCTCCCGGTAAACGAGCTGGAAGCGGCGACGGAAGAGCCGGAGATCACCGTGACGGCGCGGGACACCGGCATCCCTGTGATCGAACCGTCTGAGCCGATCTATACGACCGGCGACGGAAGGTTCCAGTTTGCTTATGTCGCCCCTGACGGATACGGCAACAAGGTGGCGGTCGTCTTAGGATACAACAAGGGCTACCTGGAGGGGAATTCCCTGGTGATCCCGGACACGGTGGACGCTTATTCCAAGTATTCCGACAACCTGGGGTCGAACGAGGGATATGTGGCGGTGGGAAAGAGCGGGAACTTCCTGTTCTACAAGGTAGAGGAGCGGGTGGGAGAGGAAGAAAAAACCGTTCCCAGGTATTACCCGTGTTATTTTGCAGACCGGAGCAAGTGGCAGCAGCTGGCGCTGAATGAGTTTTATTATGTTCCGGATGGGGATCCTCTGTCCGTCACCTCCGGGGACGCCGACAAGTTTGCCCAGACGCAGACAGACAGCGTACAGTGGATCAAGGCGGCTGACGTGGCTTATATCGGGAACCAGTATCTCACATCCAAGGAGGGGGGGGGGGCCTGGGAGATCAGCTCGGACAACAATAACAGTACGATTACTTTGCCGGAACAAGGGATTTTTGCCAATGCGAGCAACGTGGTCAATCTGACCATCGGACAAACGTTAAGAGGAATCGGCAACTATGCCTTTTACGGCTGCACCGGCTTGGGGAATAACCCGGACGCTCGCGTGAGCTTGGGGAACGGCCTGAATACCATCGGCAACTATGCCTTTGCGAACTGCATCAACATGAAGAACATCGAATTGCCGCCGTATACCAATCTGACCATGATAGGGGATCACGCGTTCTATCAGTGCCAGGCGCTGACCGCTTTCACCATGCTCATAGCGGTTCAGAAAGTCGGCGATTCCGCTTTTGAGGGCTGCTCTGCCTTGCAAGAAATCATTTTGGACGGCAGCAGCATGAGTTCCGATACGAACGTGGCTTTAACGGATCTGGGCCGGACGGTTTTCCGAAACTGTACTTCCTTACGGTACCTGAAGCTGCCGGCGACCTATAGCCAGACAGAGCCGTTCTCTCTGGTGCAGGGCTGCACCTCTTTAGAGTATGTCAGCCTTCCGAACAGCGCTGCGGATCTGAAGTCAGATGATGAGTTTACTCTAGACAACTTTAAGGCCACGGTGCCGTCCTCCTTTTATCTGGAGGGCCAGGCCGCTTCCGCCATCTATCGAACGGCAAGCGCCAACGCCATCGCGTTCCATTATCTTGACCTGAACGGAGCGAAGGACGTCTACGAGATCGTGATCTCAGATACGGTCAGCGGCAAGAAAGCCACTTACCGCGTCAACTCCCAGAACCAGCTGACCTACTGCGAGCTGGAACAGGGGATCGCGAATGTGGAGATCCCCGGAACCATAGGCCCTTATCAGATCACGGAGATCGGCGAGACTAGTTTCCAGAACAACTGTTTTCTGGAAAAAATAACCATCCCCTCTTCCATCACGAAGATCGCGGCGAGCGCGTTCCAAGGTTCCCACAACCTGAGGGATGTGATCTTCGAGGAGCCGGTCAACCTTACGGAGATCGGCGAGAATGCTTTCCAGACACAGAAAGTAGCGTATCATCAATCGAACTGTCCGGATTATTCGGGAGTTTCGGTTCCCACGGATTCTAAGCTGGCGCTGGAACCGGCGCTGACCTTTACCGGGCCGATCGGCTATGACAGCGTGCCTTTTGTCTACGCGATGGATCCGGCTCACAACATCAATGTCGGGGAGCAGTATGACTCCTATATCAGATATTACAGCGGCTGGCCCGAAAATCTGGAAGTATCGTACAATCCGGACACGGACCGGAACGAGCTGACGGATTATCCGACCTTTGCCAGCCTCGACAAGCTTACGGTCGAGGACTATCCCTACATGACGAAGGCCTATGCGGAAGCGGCAAAGAGCGCGGCGCAGAAGTATCAAGCAGGGACGACGCTGACCGCTGATGAAAAGGCGATCGTGGATGCCGCTTTGAATATTGATCTGCCCGAGGGTATTGAAGGGATACAGGCCGGCCTGTTCCGGGAGAAAGAACCGGAGGACAAGGGCGTGGAGAAGACCATTACCACCAACGGCATCCGGGAGATCGAAGCGGAGAGCTTCCGGGACTGCACGAACCTGACGGCGATTTTCATCAAAGGAGATATGACGGCCATCGGGGACTATGCGTTCCGGGACTGTACCAATCTGCGGACGGCGACCATCTCCCCGACCGTGTCCTCTCTGGGGCTTCGCCCCTTTGCGGGCTGTACCGGCCTGACGGAGGTGGATTTCGGGGGCGGGTCGTATTTTACTTACGACAAGGGGATTCTTTACGGGCTGACGGACGGGGAGCGGAGCCTGCTTGTGGAATGCCTGGAAGGCCGGGGGGACGTGGTAGGCGCCAGCGCAATCAAAGCCGACGAGCTTGCCGGGATACGGGAGATCGCGGAGGAAGCGTTCCTGGACTGCGGGGAGGTGGGTACGGTGGATCTGTCCCTGACCACGATCCCCAAAGTGCCGAGGTCGGCTTTTGAAAGTACCTCCGAGCTGAACGAGGTGACGCTGCCGACTACCTGCCGGAGCATAGACGCTTATGCCTTCCGCTACAGCAATCTGCGCACGATCACCATCCCGTCCAGTGTCTCTCTGATTGACCTGAACGCGTTCGATACCAAAAAAGGCGCCGTGATCAACAACGAGAAAGACCACTATAAGCAGATGACGTTCCTCTGTGCGCCCGGGAGTGCGGCGGCGGTCTATGCCGCGCAGTACGACAATATCACGGCGGAGGAAAAAGCGGAGCCGGTTGTTTATGAGGTGGCTTTCTGGGGCGACGGCCCCACTCTGCTCAAGGAGGAACCGGTGGAGTCCGGGCGGGACGCCACTCCGCCGGAGCCGGAAGAGATCCCCGCCAAAGCGGGGCATACGTTCAGCGGCTGGGCACCCGACTACCACGAGGTGGGCAAGGATCTGAACGTGGTGGCGCAGTACACGCCGGACGTCCCGATGTATACGGTGACTTTCCTGGACTGGGACGATACGCTGCTGATCGAAAGGAAAGTGGCGCCCGGCGACAACGCGGATCCGCCCGGGAACCCGGAAAGGGAAGGCTATATGTTTACCGGATGGAGACCCTCCTTTGAAAACATCCGGTCGGATACGGTCCTCTATGCCCAGTATGAGAAAGCGGAGATCGTGGCGCGTTTTCTGGATTATGACGACAAAGTCCTCTATACCCAGAAGGTGGGATACGGGGAGACTCCCGTGGAGCCGAAAGACCCGACGCGGCAAGGCTATACCTTTACCGGCTGGAAGCCGACCATCGGCAAGATCACGAAAAGTACGGATTATTACGCCACCTATGACTCGGGAAGCGGCGGCAATGGAAGCGGCGGAAACGGGAATGGCGGCGACGGAAACGGCGGCGACGGAAGCGGCGGCGGAACCGCCAAGTTCTATACCCTGACGGTACATAACGGCAGCGGCTCCGGCAGCTACGTGGCGGGGGCGTCGGTCATCGTCATTGCCAACGACCCGGCGGCCGGGCAGAGCTTTGACCAGTGGTCCATAGACCCGGCCAGCACTTTTCTGGCGAGCAAACGGGTGACGGCGACCGTGCTGACCATGCCGGAAGCGGCGGTGACGGTCACGGCGCATTATACGGGCAACACGGGAAGCTCCAATACGGGAAGCTCTAACACGGGAAGCTCCAGCACCTCCACCGGGAGCGGCAGCACCTCTTCCAGCCAGAGCGGCGGCGCTTCCGGCGGCGGTTCCACCGGAACGGTAACGAAGCCCGAGACGGGAAGCGGCGGCAGTACGACCGTCGTGATCGACAAGAACGGCCTGTCCAATACCGGAGTGGTTTCCGCGGTGGTCAACGGCTCGTCGGATGATTTTGTGATCCGTATCACCGACAGCGTAAGCTCCACCGAGCAGATCGTAAAGGCGCTGATGAACGAATACGGGGATCTGACCAACATCAAGTATTTCCCCATGGATATTTCCCTGTACGATACCACCGGGAATACCAGTATCACGGACACCACCGGGCTGTCCATCCGGATCACCCTGCCCCTGCCGGACTCGCTGATCCCTTACGCGGGCAACAACAAGGTGGCGGGCGTGGTCGACGAGCGGCTGGATAAGCTGACGCCGAAGTTTACCACCATCTCCGGCGTGCCGTGCATTACTTTTACGGCGGAGCATTTTTCTCCCTATGTGATCTATGTGGATACCACCAATCTGGCGGCGGGAGGAGCGGCGGACGACACCCCCAGGACCGGAGACGGGATCCATCCGAAATGGTTCCTCTCCATCGGGCTGGCCTGTGTCTCCATGGTGCTTTTCCTGAAACAGGATAAGCGGAAAAGAAAGCCTGGAACGGCGGCGGCATGACGGACGGTATCGAGCGGTATCCGAAAAGATCAGAAGCGAGAGGTGTTCCAAACAGCGACTGCGGGAAGACAGGAAAAAGCGTATGAAAAAATATAAAAAGCTGATCCTGCTGCCTGGCCTGCTGGCGGCGCTGTTCCTGGCACGGGCGGCGCTGCCGGAAACGGCGGCGGCGTCCGCTTCCGATTTCCAACTGAACGGCTCGACCCTGGTCAAATATGACGGCGGCGCGGAAACAGTCGCCGTTCCGGCGTCTGTACGTACCGTCGGACAGAGCGCCTTTGAGGGCAGGAACCTCCTGCGGAAAGTGATCCTGCCGGATTCCGTTACCACGATAGAATCCTATGCCTTTTGGGGATGCCAAAATCTGGAAACCGTGCAGTTGGGGAAAGGGCTGACGGAAATCGGCGACTATGCTTTCGCCAATGCCACAGGACTCAAAAACGTGGAAATCCCGGCGAACGTTCAGAGTATCGGGATCAGCGCTTTCGCGGGCTGTGCCAGCCTGACGGATCTTACCATCCCAGCCTCCGTGACCTTTATCCACGCAACCGCCTTTGACGGCTGCGGGCAGCTTACCATCCACGCCGAGGACGGCTCTTACGCCGCGCAGTATGCGGAGGAGCTTGCGAAACGGCAGGCCCAGGCCGGAAATGGCCGGGCGGCGGACTTGGCCGGAAGCGCAGAGGGAGCGGGAAACGGCGAAACGGCAGCGGCGGACTTGGCCGGAAGCATAGAGGGAGCGGGAAGCGGAAACGGTGAAACGGCAGCGGCGGGCTTGGCCGGAAGCATAGAGGCGGCGGACGCAAATCCCAGCTCGGAAATCGGAGCGGCAGCCGGAAATCCCTCTGCGGACGGCGGCGGAAATGTCCTGGGCGACACGCATGTGGTAGGAAACCAGGCGGTGCTTCTCTGGGATCACACCGGTCTGTCCGTGAGGAATGCCGAAGTATCGGATCCTTCCCGGCAGGCCCAGGGCAGTCCGGCAGACGCGGGCGCCCAGGAGGCGGACACCGGAGATGTCCAAGGGGCGGATGGCGGAAACCTTCCGAAGTACCGGCTGGTCGAACATAGGATCCTCGCGGACGGAGCCTATTACGGCGATACCGAGAAAACCATAAGCAATCTGCCGATCGGGATAGAAGAGATCGGCCGGTTTTCTTTTGCCAGAAGCGCCCTGCGGCAGATCACGCTTCCCTCCGGGGTGCAGACCATAGGGTATGGCGCTTTTTATCACTGTGATGACCTGGAAACGGTGAACCTGCCGGAAAGCGTCCGCAGCGTGGAGCCGAAAGCCTTCGCGAATACCCTGTGGGTAAAACGTTTTTTAGAAAGCGCGGATTCGGATTTCCTGATTTCGGGCGGCGTCCTGGTGGCCTACCGGGGACGGGAGAGCGACGTCGTCCTTCCGGAGGGGATCCGGGTGATCGCGGCGGAAGTGTTTGCCGGCCATGAAGAAATCACTTCCGTGACACTGCCGGACAGCCTGCGGGTCGTGGGAGAAGGCGCTTTTTGGGACTGCGGGAACCTCAGGCGGATCTTAGGCGGCACACAGCTGGAGCAGGTCAAGGACAGAGCGTTTGGCGGCTGTCCGGTGGATACGATACGGCTCGCGGACACGGTGGAGCAAATCGGGCTGGGAGCTTTTGCGGCTTCCGGAGAGGCTGCGCCGGGAGCCTCCGTAAGGACAGCGGTCTTCCAAAGCGCCCGGCTTCCGAAAATCAGTTATGAAACGACGGCGCAGCGCCTGTCGAACGCGGATTTCCGCCAAGCGCCCTTGCAAGGCGTGCTGTTTGCGGTGGTGGAGCCGCAAGTGACCGGGGAAGAGCTGGCGGATACCGTGCTGGGCGGCGCGATCACCCCCTTCCAAGGCCTGATCGGCAGTATCGGCGAAGACGGAAAGCTTCATTGCCGTTACACGAACCTCACCCCGGAAGAGCTGTCCGGCCTTTCGGTTCCGGAAACCGTCCTGGTGGACGGACGGAATTATGAAGTGGCGGACGTCGGCCTGATACAGTCGCTGGAAATCCAGAAGAGCCGCCCGGAACCGGGCAGTATCGTGGCGACGGGAGCGGTGGATGGCGTGAGCGCGTTTCTGGACGGGGCGACGGACGGAGAGGAGACTGCCGCTTGGGACGGGGCAGCCTCCGGTTATGAACTGCGTCTGGACGTTCCGGCGGATACAGGCAGACTGGCGGCGGCTTATGAGAGAAGCTTCCATAAGGCCCTGCCCGGCGATACAGTCGTTTACGATGTTACGTTATTGGACGGCAAGAGCGGGGTGCCGATTGCCGCATTGGGCAAACAGAGCCTGACCGTTACCATGCCCGTTCCCGAAGGACTGTCGGGGCGGGAACTCAAAGTCTTTACTCTGGACCGCAACGGGCAGCTGGAAACCGTCGCGGCGACGGTGGAACAGACAGGGGAAGGCGGGAAAGTCACTTTCAGGCTCCGTTCCGTTACCTGGTGTGCCTTTTGCCCGGCGGAGTAGAATCCGCAGGTATGCCGCGCACACATTGTTCCGCATCCTTGCGCTCCGCGGCGATTCGTCCTGCGTCCTCCGCCTGGTCAAGTAAGGGCGGATTTGGTGTTTCGGCTGTCGGCGCGGTTCGCTCTTTCCTCTGTTCTATCATTTCCTCAATGATGTACTGTGTTTTGGGTAGTATACGATTTACAGGATAAAATTTCAGCAGTACGTCCGTGGCGGCTTCGGCGGTTTTTATGCCAAGTTTGTTGAAAAGGAACAGAATATCCCCGCTGTCCTTTTCTCCGTACCGTGCCGACATCATTTTCATCGCAAGCAGATATTCGGCGGATACGGTTTGAACCCGCAGACTGCCGAACGATACGAAATCTTCAGCCGGAGCGTTCGGCTCGATGAAGCCTTTCACACTGTCGTTCAGCCAGTCCTCGGGTAAGCCCTCACGCGCCGCAATATCTCGGGCAATACGGTTGATCGTTTCTTTTGGTTCGTACAGCGCGTCAATGTCTTTTGTGATATCCCGCGCTTCGTGTACAAGGCACATGGCCGCACCGCCGGTAAGCAGGATTTCACCGCGAAGCCCTCGCGTTTCAAGCTCGTCCGCGACCTGTCTTAAATAGCGCAGTATCTGCTCTTTTGTCAGCATATCTTCCCTTTCTACACGCGTACAAGCACATTTTCGTCAACAAATAAGTTACGGTGTTTGAACTCCGGCGGCGACTTGTACAGAAACAGCAGCCGCAGATTTCCCTTTGCGCCGCATCCGAAATGAGGTTCTCCACCCGGCAGATAACAATGGCTGTCGAACACCCAGCGTGGCGGAGCAAACCCGCAGTCATTCGAGAGCTTATGCGCCGTTGCCGCGAGGAACGGCACAAGTTCCGGCGCTTCCATTCGTTCCGGAGGTTCGCGCAGCATTTCAAGTCTTTCCGGCGTAACCGCTTTATAAAACTCATCCAGGAAGTCGCCGAGAAGCAGATAAAAATCCTCGCCGCTGTTCGCTCTGTGCGAAACTCTATGGATGCTGTCCATGAACCGTCGCTCCTTTCCTGCCGCTACGGATAGGATAGCACACTTTGCCCTAGAAATCAATAAAAATTCATGGTCTCCTGCGCGTAAGCTGCTCTGATCTGGAGATTTTATTCGTAAATTGTTACGTCTTTCGACGAAAAAATGGGAAAAACCAAGAAAACTGTCGATAAGCGCGATGTTTTAGAGTTCTTTTTCGTTGAAAAAAGGAGTATAAATAGTAGTGCATGATAGTTTGGTTTGCTCCCCGAATCAGGGCGGTTGAAAGTCTTTTTCAATTGAAAGATCTTTCAGTTGAAAGTTTTTTCAACTTATTATACACTTTAAGTCGAGGTTTCATGAAACGATCCTTTGCTATGAAAGTGTAGCAATAACGGGAAAAGTCTGTTGACGAATGAACATCTAAAAAAAGATTCTTAAAAGAACAAGAAGGGAGAATTAAGTATGACGGATAAGGTTATCGAGAACAACCAAGTAACGGTTATGGGGGAAATCATAGATGATTTTTCGTATAGCCATGAAATTTTCGGAGAAGGATTCTACATGATGGACGTGAAGGTACAGAGGCTGAGCGAGAGCATCGATATTATTCCGGTCATGGTGTCGGAGCGGCTGTTAGACGTCAGTGCCAGCTATAAAGGGCTGTTCATCTGCGTAAACGGCCAGTTCCGTTCTTATAACCGCCATGAAGAACGCAAGAACCGGCTGGTGCTGTCCGTCTTTGCCAGAGAAATCGAATTTGTGGATGAAATCGAAGAAAGCGTAAAGAGCAATCAGATCTTTTTGGATGGCTATGTGTGCAAAGAGCCGATCTACCGCAAGACGCCTTTAGGGAGGGAAATTGCCGACATCCTGCTGGCGGTGAACCGCCCTTACGGGAAGTCGGATTACATACCGTGTATCTGCTGGGGCAGGAACGCCAGGTTCGCCGGAAATTTCAAGGTGGGAGACCGGTGCAACGTCTGGGGACGTATCCAGAGCCGTGAATATATGAAGAAGCTAAGCGACGAGAGCGCGGAGCGGCGGGTGGCTTTTGAAGTGTCCGTAAGCAAACTGGAAGTATTATAAGTTGCGGAATCGTTCCGGATATGTTATGCTGAAAAAACAAAAAGTACGATCCTGGAAATGGGCACGTCCAAAAGGCGAACGGCTTTCGTGATGTGAGCGAGGTACGGAGATGGAGCAGAAGCGTTCCACAGGCGGGGAAAGATCCATGGCGGGGAGAGATCCCCGGAGCAAAGAGGATTCCAGCGGCAATGGGATCATATCTGTCTATACGGGCGAAGGAAAAGGCAAGTCTTCCGCCGCCATCGGCAGGGCGGTGAAAGCCGCTGCGGAGGGGAAAGCGGTAGTGGTCATCCAGTTCCTGAAAGGGAAAGGGCTAGGCGACTACCAGTTCCTGCGCAGGATGGAGCCGGAGATCAAGATTTTCCGCTTTGAGAAATCCAATGAGAACTTTGACGAGCTTCCGGAAGGAAAAAAGCGCGAGGAAATCAAGAACCTGAAAAACGGGATCTGCTTTGCCAAAAAAGTGCTGACTACCGGAGAATGCGATCTGCTGGTTCTGGACGAGATCCTGGGGCTGCTGGAAAACGGGATCCTGACGATGGAAGAATTCAGGTGTCTTTTAGAGAACAGGGGAGATACGCATATCATGCTGACCGGGATCTGTCTGACGGAGGACATCTGCGCGGCGGCAGACGAAGTATTTCGCATAGAGACTGTAAAAACGCTGGAATAGGCGGTGCCGTACAGCCTTCGGCAAGGGAAGTGCCGCGGCCGGCCCAATGCGTAGCATAGACGGAACACAGCGCCGCCTGGCGCCGGCGTGGGAAGACGCGGCAAAGGATTTGAACGCGGCGGTTGACAAAAGTCTTGAAATGCGTTAAGATGGGTTCAGGCCAAAATCATGCTTTGTATCAATGCCATACTTTGAGATCTTTCATACCATGAGGAAGATAGAGGTTGCGTGTTTGAAGAGTAGGTTCCCGGATGTGGCAGGCACAGAGGACGGGAAGGGAAAGGAAAACACGCCGAAAGAGGAGAAGTCCCGCGCTTCCCATCTTGGGCATAGGGTGAAGAACCTTATGACTGTCATCTAGGAGTAGATGGAGTGCTATCAAGGAAGATAGGAGATGACCACGTCGGCGCTTTCCATTGAATTCTGGAAATGCGGCCGGCGTTTTCCGTTATATGGGGAATTTGGCCGCACTGTCAAGCAACGATTGCTGAATAAGCGGAACGGAGGAAAGTATGTCAATTTTTACAGGCGCAGGTGTGGCGATTGTGACTCCGATGAGGGAGGACGGGGAGGTCAACTATGAAAGTCTTGCCCGGCTGCTGGAGTTTCAGCTGGCGGGCAAAACAGACGCCATTATCGTGTGCGGCACTACGGGAGAAGCGTCTACCTTGAGCCACGAGGAACATTTGGATGTCGTCCGCTTTTGCGTCAGGATCGTGGCGGGCAGGAGGCCGGTGATCGCGGGAACCGGCTCCAACTCTACGGAAACAGCCATCTACTTATCGACGGAAGCGCAGACGATCGGGGCGGATGCCCTGCTTCTGGTCACGCCTTATTACAACAAAGCGACCCAGAACGGTCTGTACCGCCATTTCAAGGCAGTGGCGGACAGCGTGAAGCTTCCGATCCTGCTGTACAATGTGCCGTCCCGTACCGGGTGCAACCTTCTGCCGGAAACGGTGGTGCGCCTATGCAGGGACGTGGAAAACATCGTAGGCGTGAAAGAAGCCAGCGGCAACATCAGCCAGATCGCGAAACTGGCGGCCCTGGCGGACGGAGCCGTGGATCTTTATTCCGGCAATGACGACCAGATCATCCCGATCATGTCGCTGGGGGGCTTGGGGGTGATCTCCGTGCTTGCCAACGTCGCGCCGGAGCAGACCCATGAGATGTGCCGGAAATTCCTGGACGGCGACGTTTCCGCCGCCCGGGATATGCAGCTGCAAGCGTTGGAACTGTGTGCCGCCCTGTTCTGCGAAGTGAACCCCATCCCGGTGAAGAAAGCGTTGAACCTGATGGGTATGGAAGCCGGATTCCTGCGTATGCCGCTGACCGAGATGGAAGCCGGGAACGCGGCAAGGCTGGAAAAAGCCATGGAGAAATACGGTATTCTCCGGAAGTGACCGGACGGCGGCGCAAAGGTTCTTGCCAGGGAGTAGGACAGCCGGTCTGCGGGTACACTAAGGAAAGAACTTCCGGCAGGGCGGCGGACAGACCGCCCCGCCGGATCCATAAAACACGGACAGACGTCCGCGCAAGCGGGCCAGGGGGGTAACATGATTCAAGTGATAATGAACGGATACGCCGGAAAGATGGGACAGACGATCAGCGCGCTTGCGGCGCAGGATCCGGAAATAGAGATTGTGGCGGGGATCGACCTCCGGGAGGCCGGGCAGCCGCCTTATCCGGTGTTCCGGCATATCGGGGACTGCCGGATCCCTGCGGACTGCCTGATTGATTTCTCCAATGCCGCCGGAACGGACAGGCTCTTGGACTACTGTGTGGAGAACAGGCTTCCCTGTGTCCTATGTACTACGGGCTTCAGCCAGGAACAGCTTGGAAAAATCCGGGAAGCGGCACAGGTGATCCCGGTTCTGCAAAGCGCCAACATGTCCTTAGGCGTCAATCTGCTGCTGAAAATCCTGAAAGAAGCGGCTCATGTCCTGGTGCCGGGCGGCTTTGATGTGGAAATCGTGGAAAAACATCATAACCAGAAGCTGGATTCCCCCAGCGGCACGGCACTGGCGCTGGCGGATGCTATCAACCAGGAATTTTCCCAGGAATATGGATATGTGTATGACAGAAGCGTCAGAAGAGAAAAAAGAAGGCGGAAAGAGATCGGTATCAGCACGGTACGGGGCGGAAGCATCGTAGGAGAGCATGAGGTGATTTTTGCCGGCTCGGACGAAGTGGTCACTTTTTCCCACACGGCGTATTCAAAAGCCATTTTCGGGAAAGGGGCCATACAGGCCGCGAAATTCCTGGCGCGGCAGGAAGCCGGGATGTATGACATGGGCGATGTGGTTCGTTCCTGATACAGCCGGGGAAGCCGGGCTTTTTGGCGGAGGGAGGATCGTTGCGAGGAAAAGCGGCGTTCCTGCCTTTTGCAGAGGAAAGGCCGCCGCAGAAAAAAGGATTTCCGCGACAGCCTTTCCGGCCTGTATGCATCGCTGCACTTATTCAGTTGTGGATTGCGCGGACTACGTTTATCTTCCGGTTGTCGTGTCTTTGGTAGTTCCGTCGGTCAGGTCGTCCATCGCGTTTCCGACCCTGTCTCCGGCGTTGTTGATCGTATCGCCCACGTTATCCAGTACGGAGTCATCGTTGTCGGTCGAATCTACGGTAGTATTGCCCGCTGCGCCGGTATTCCTATCATTGGTGTTCGTGCCGTCGGTATCCGTGCCATTGAGACCAATGTCATCGGTTCCCGAAGCGCTGGTGTCCGTGCCGTTTTGTCCGTCGCCGTTGTCAGGCAGGCTGCCGGGGGTTGTGCCGAGGCTGTTATTATTGTCGGTAGTGGTACCGTTTGGTGTCGTGGTTCCGGCTAGATTGCCGGAATCGTTGGTGGTGTCGTCATTTTTTGTACAAGCGGCCGCCAGACACATATAGCTTAGGACAACTCCCAGTACAAGAAGCTTTTTTCCAATGAAAAGCTTTTTCTTCATTTTCATAATTCCTCCTTGGAAAGTATTTTCTCCCATCCGTCGCTATTGCTTTCTGTGCCTTGGCGCGGCCAGGAAGCGCAGAACAACGTTTTTTTGGATGGCTCCGAAAATATTATGCGCAGGTTTTTCGGGATTTATGCAAAAAAAGATGGATCCTATTTTTTGAAAAAAAGAAGCTTGATAGACCCAAAGCGGGCGGATGGGAGCAAGGCTGAAAGAATTGCATTCTTTCAGCCGGAGCTTGGTGCTATGCACAAAGTATCCAGAATTTGGAAGGAGCAGGGTGATAAAAATGGAATTTCGTCCTTGTATTGATATTCATAATGGAAAGGTCAAGCAGATCATAGGGAGCAGCCTGCAAGAGGAAGCTTCTAAGGTATTGGAAAATTTTGTATCACAGCAGGACGCGGCGTTTTATGCCCGGCTCTATGCGGAAAAAGGAATCAAGGGCGGACATGTGATCCTGCTGAATCCGGAACGGAGCGAATATTATCAGGCGACCAGGGCGCAGGCGCTGTCCGCCCTTTCGGCCTATCCGGGCGGCCTGCAGGCGGGAGGGGGGATCCATCCCGGGAATGCCGCCGAGTACTTAGACGCCGGGGCTTCCCACGTCATCGTGACTTCCTATGTCTTCCGGGACGGGCGGATCCGGTTCGACCACTTGGAGGAACTGGTGCGCGAGGTAGGAAAGGAACGCCTGGTTCTGGACGTAAGCTGCCGCAGGACGGGGGAAGGATACCGCGTCATGACCGACCGCTGGCAGAAAATGAGCGGAGAGCGGATCAGCTGCGGACTGCTGGACGGTCTGTCGGCATACTGCGGTGAATTTCTGATCCATGCGGTAGACGCGGAGGGCAGGGCAGAGGGAATAGAACTGGAACTGGTGAAGCTTCTGGGAGAGTGGGGGAAGATCCCAGTCACTTACGCCGGAGGAGTGCGCGGCTTGGAGGACATCCGCACTCTGCGTGAATTAGGAAAGAACAGGCTGCATGTGACCGTCGGAAGCGCGTTGGATCTGTTCGGCGGAACGCTTTCTATGGAACAGATCCTCCGGTACATACATCAGTTCGATTAAAAACGCTGTTTCTTGCGCACGGAACCATTCCGCCTGGAGCAGACCGCCCTTGCCGTATGTGGAGCCGCTCCGTCCGGTCGCCCTAAGGCGGCTGTCCGGCAGGGCGAAAAAACAAGCCGCAGCGCTTGAGGCAGAGGCGTTACGGCTTGTTTTCCTAATCCCATAAAACGATCTTGCTAATTCTAAATACAACAAAATATTATATTTAAGAACAGGTACATCGCATTGGTGATTATGATTTGGTGACATTTACGGCCTGAGGGCCTTTCTCGCCGTTTACGATGTCATACGTAACGGAGGAACCCTCTTCCAGGGTCTTGAAGCCTTCCATCCTCAGCCCGGAATAATGTACGAATACATCCTTTCCCGACTCGTCGGAGATGAAGCCGTAACCTTTTTGGTTGTTAAACCATTTTACTGTACCTTTGTTCATTGTAGATACCTCCAAAAATGATCCTGTTGCCAGCATTGACTTGATAACAGAATTAGAATAGCACAATGGAGAAAAAAAGTAAATAGGCGCCTGAAAGGAAATTTATGATCTATTCCAAAAAATAGTACTTTCTATTTTGAAAGATTTGTATTATAATAGAACAAGCAGCTTTTGTTTTTGGCAAGAATGGCAGGAGACCAAGCAACTTTTGAGGAATCCATCTGAATAATGAGGTCATATTCACACATCTAAGATCTATCTGTGATAATGAATCCCCCTGAAATAGGTATCGTGAAAAAATGGCAGAAGCCTGCAATAGGTCAAAAAGGAATTTAGGAAACCGGGAGGAACCATGAGAGAAAAGTATGAATCGTTACCACTCACAGAACTAAAGGCTCTAGCGAAAGTAAGGCGGCTGAAAAGGGTGTCCACCTTGAGGAAGGCGGATCTGATCAATGCCATGCTGGCGGAGGACGAAAGACTCAAAAAGATGGAGGAACCGGCCCAGAGTTCTCGGCAGCCGGCGCAGGGCGGTACAGAGCAGGGCGGTACAGAGCAGGGCGGTACGGAGCAGGACGGTACGGAGCAGGACGGTACGGAACCGGAACAGAATAGCGCAAAATGGAGGCAGAACCGCACGAAACCGGAGGCGGTTTCAGGAAACAGACCTCGTTCGGACTACTCTTCCGGACTAAGGCGTGCGACCTGGGGCAACCAGGCGACAAGAGCCTCTTCTGTGAGACCGGAAGAGACCCATCCGGACAACCAGCGTCCGGAAAATACCCGCCAGGAATATTCCCGTCCGGACACCTCTCGCCAGGAATATTCCCGTCAAGGATATTCCCGCCAGGAATACCCCCGCCAGGGATACACCCGCCCGGAGGGCCAAAGGCCGGACGTTTCCCGTCAAGATCCCTCCCGTCAGGGATACACCCGTCCGGAGAGCCAAAGGCAGGACGTTTCCCGCCAAGATCCCTCCCGTCAGGGATATTCCCGTCCGGATACCGCCCGGTCGGACATTTCCCGTCCGGATACTCCCCGGCCGGACGCCCCTCGCCCCGATGCCGGCTTCTCGGAAGCACCGGAACGGCGGGAGCGTACCTACCAGACCTATGACGACGCCCAGTTCCCCAAGGAACTGGACAGCGGAGACGAGGCTTACGGGATCCTGGAAGTCATGCCGGACGGATACGGCTTCATCCGGTGCGAGAACTATCTGCCGGGCGAGAACGACGTCTATGTGGCGCCCAGCCAGATCCGCAGGTTTGGCCTTAAGACCGGGGATGTCCTGATGGGGAACAAACGCGTCAAGACCCAGCAGGAAAAATTCAGCGCCCTGCTGTATATCCGCACCATCAACGGCTATACGACGGAGGAATCCGCCAAACGCACGGCGTTTGAGGACATGACGCCGATCTTCCCGAATCAGCGCATTAAATTAGAAACGCCAGGCTGTCCGATCGCCATGCGCGTGATGGATCTGGTCAGCCCTGTGGGAAAAGGGCAGCGCGGAATGATCGTGTCGCCGCCCAAAGCGGGAAAAACTACCCTATTAAAAGAAGTGGCGCGTTCCATCCTGCGTACCAATCCGCAGATGCACATGATCATCCTGCTGATTGACGAAAGGCCGGAGGAAGTGACGGACATCCGGGAAGCCATCACCGGGCCAAATGTAGAGGTCATTTACTCCACCTTCGACGAACTGCCGGAACATCATAAACGCGTGTCGGAAATGGTCATAGAACGTGCGAAGCGCCTGGTGGAACATAAAAGGGAAGTCGTGATCCTCCTGGACAGCATTACACGCCTGACCAGAGCCTATAACCAAGTCATCCCGCCTAGCGGGCGCACCCTCTCCGGCGGGCTGGATCCCTCCGCTCTGCATATGCCCAAGCGTTTCTTTGGCGCCGCCCGCAATATGCGCGAAGGCGGCAGCCTGACCATCCTCGCCACCGCGCTGGTGGAGACCGGGAGCAAGATGGACGACGTGGTATATGAGGAATTCAAGGGAACCGGCAACATGGAAATGGTGCTGGATCGAAAGCTTTCCGAAAGAAGGATCTTTCCCGCCATCGACATCCCTAAGTCCGGAACCAGAAGAGAAGACCTCCTTCTGAATCCGGACGAAATGGAAGCCATCAACATCATGCGCAGAGCCTTGAACAGCATGAAGTCGGAGGAGGCCGCAGACCGTATTCTGGATCTGTTTTCCCGCACCAGGAACAACTATGAGTTTGTGGCCATGGTCAAAAAGAACCGTTTCGTCTGAGCGGGCCGTTTTTCCTTTCTGTAAAATCTGGCGGAATTTCAGCTGCCATCACAGAATCATCATAGTCCTTAGGACAAGGAAATCAAAGAAATGACAAATTGGTTCATTGACTTCCTTGTCTTTTTTGTGTAAAATGAGAACACATAACGGAAAGCCGTTGTGCGAAATAGTCAAAAAGGCTCGTGTTTTTCTGGAAACTCAAGAAAGGTGGCAAGGCTGAAAGCGATGTCGTCACAGGGGCTTTCAACCTCCCCGATTTGTACGTCCGCTGAAGCGGACAGGCGGGAGCAAAAAAATGGACAAAATCAAGACTCGGAGAAAAAAGGCTTCGCAGGGATACGCCAATCGGAGGAAAACGGTTCTGTTGCTGAGCATGGTTCTTCCCGGGGCGATCTGGCTGCTGTTTCTGCGGTATCTGCCGATGTTCGGTATCCTGATTGCTTTTAAGGACTACAAGGTCTATACCAAGGCGCCGTCGCTGCTCAACAACGTCCTCCACAGCGCGTGGTCCGGTCTGCAGAATTTCCGCTTCCTGTTTGCCACCTCCGATGCGTTAAAGATCATCCGCAATACCCTGGTCTACAACGTGATCTTCATCGTGCTAGGCCTGGTGCTTTCCGTGGCATTCGCGATCATGCTCAACGAGATCACCAAGAAGTATATCGCGAAGACCTACCAGACACTGATGTTCTTCCCTTATTTTATGAGCTGGGTAGTGGCAAGCTACTTCCTCTTGGCTTTCCTGGATCCGACCAGCGGACTGATCACCCAGCTACAGAAGGGCCTGGGCCTCGAAGTCATCAACTGGTACGGAGACGCGAGGCCTTGGCCGCTGATCCTGGTTGTCGCGAATGTATGGAAAAACACCGGATACTCCACCATCCTGTACCTGGCGGCCATCACGGGGATCGACAAATCGCAGTATGAAGCGGCGAGCATTGACGGCGCCACGAAGCTGCAGCAGATCCGGTACGTGACCTTGCCGCACCTGCGGACTATGATCATCGTCCTTTTCATTATGAATATCGGCAAGATCATCAACGCGGATTTCGGTCTGTTTTTCAGCCTTCCCATGGATTCCGGCCCTCTTTATTCGGCGACCCAGGTCATTGACACCTATATCTATAAAGTCATGGCGACCGTCCAGAATATGGGCATGAGTACCGCCGCCGGTTTGCTGCAGCAGTTGGTAGGCTTCACCTGTATCATCATTGCGAACACCATCGTGCGCAAAGTAGATCCGGACAGCAGCCTGTTCTAGGATAGCATCAGCTAAAATAGAATCAGTATAGAATGAATTAGGATAGAATCAGCCGGGACAGAGCGAAATATCCCGCTTTTGAGAAAGGACGGTTATAGTTATGGATAGGACGGCGCAAGCGACGACCATCAGAAAAAGAACACGGGAACTGAACGCGGTAAGCCTGCCGGCGGAACTGGCCATTAACCTGGTATTTATCCTGTTCTGCGGGCTTTGCATAGTGCCGTTCATCTTCGTGGTCATCATCTCGTTTACCTCGCAGGAAAGCATCCGGCAGATCGGGTACTCTTTCCTTCCGGCGCAATGGTCCCTGGAAGCATACAGTTATGTCATGAAGCTCGGACAGCAGCTGTGGGTTTCCTATTTCAACAGCTTCCTGGTGACGGTTCTGGGAACGCTTTTCAGTGTGACGATCTGTATCATGTACTCTTACGCGCTGTTTCGCAAAGACTTCAAATACCGTACCTTCTTCGCTTTTTTCAGCTTCTTTACCATGCTGTTCGGCGGAGGCCTGGCGCCCACTTACATGGTATGTAAACAGCTTTTAGGCCTGAGCGACAGTTATATGGCAATCATTGTGCCTATGCTGGTCAATCCCTTTAACTTCATCATCATGAGGACGTTTTTCCAGAGTTCCGTGCCGGAAGAGCTGATTGAAGCCGCCGCCATAGACGGGAGCGGAGAGTACAACACCCTGGTCAGGATCATTGTACCGATCTCTAAGCCGGGCATTGCCACTATCGCCCTGCTGAACGCGCTGGCATACTGGAACGAATGGTTCATTCCCATGCTGTATATCCGCAAAGAACAGTATATCCCGTTACAGTACCTGCTTCAGAGGATGCAGAACAACGTCCAGTTCCTGGCGCAGAATTCTTCCATGCTAGGGGCGGAAGCTTCCAAGATCGCCATAAACCTGCCTTCGGCGACTCTGCGGATGGCGCTGGTGGTTCTCATCGTCGTACCGATTGCTTTCGCGTATCCGTTCTTCCAGAGATACATCATCTCCGGGCTGACGATCGGGTCGGTGAAAGGATGACACTGGTAAGCCCGTTCGCCCCACTGGCGAATGCTTACATATATAGTACGCAGGCACCATGAAACATTACTTTATTTTATCAAGGAGGGTTACTATGAAAAAGAAAGTCTTATCAGTGCTTCTGTCACTCGCCCTGTCCGCGACCGTATTGGTCGGCTGCGGCGGCGACAGCGAGACGCCGGCTGCGGGAAGCAGCAAGGCAGGCAGTTCCGAAGCGGCTTCTTCCGGAAGCGGGGGGGGGACCGATCTGGAACCGGTTACTCTGAAATGGTATCTGCACGGCAGCAATGTAACGAACGACAAGGATGTTCTGGCGGCGGTCAATGAATACTTAGGCGAGAAGCTGAATGTCACCTTGGAGCCGATCTGGGGAACCTGGGGCGATTTCGATACCAATGCCGTACTGGCCTTGCAGGGCGGAGACGACGTAGACATTTACTTCACCTGTTCCTGGAGCGCGAACGAGTACAACAAGTTTGCAAGGGACGGCTACTATGTGCGTCTGGACGATCCGGACAACAACCTGATCGAGAAATACGGCCAGGACGTATGGGCCATCCTTCCCGACGCGCTGAAAGCCGGCTCCACTATCAAAGGCAGCGACGGCGTGGGCGTGTACGCGATCAACGGCTATAAGGATTACGCGACACAGAACTGCTGGGACATCAATGTTCCCCTGCTTGAGAAATACGGCTATACCGTGGACGACATTGCCAACACCGACTACTTCGGCTTCGGCGAGATCATGGAAACCGTGAAGAAGGGCGAAGGCGATTCCTTCTATCCGCTGCTGGTGGAAGGCGCGGTTCTGGAAAGAATGGCTACCAACTCCATCATCGTGACCGGCGACTCCTCGGTAGGCGCTATGCTGTCCTACTACATGGATCCTACGGATGTCAGCAAGCCCGGCTCTGCGGGAAACGTGATCCTGAACAAGTACGCGACGGAAGAGTATCAGAAATTTGCGGAAAAGACCCGTGAATACTACCTGGCAGGCTATATTGATCCCGCTATGGCCAATACTTCCCAGGCAAACGACGCCCGTACCGCGCACCAGATGGCGGGAACCTACCTGATCGGGACACAGTCTTATGCCATGGGATATGAAGTGCAGGCTTCCGCCGAAAGAGGGTTTGAAGTGGCCATGGTTCCTGCGGCACCGGCCTATGTGGACACGACCGTGGCCCAGGGCGCTATGATGGCAATCTCCACCGCGTCCAAGAATCCGGAAAGAGCGATGATGTTCCTGAACCTGCTGAATACGGATCCTTATCTGATGACCCTGTTGGAATATGGCGTGGAAGGAACCCACTATGAGCTGAACGGCGACGGCGAGGTCGTCTTCCTGGAAGCAAGAGGGGATTATACACCCTGGACCAACGGTATGGGCAACGTGACCCAGCTTCCTCCTCTGGAAGGGCAGGGCAAGGACTTCTGGCAGGAATTCATTGACTACTATGCGCAGGCAAAGGGAATCCCCATCATCGGCTACACGTTCGACCCGTCGGTGAACCCGGACGTAGAGACCGCGATGGCGGCTTTGGGGCAGGTAGCTTCCGAGTACGCGATGTCTCTGAACACCGGCTTTGTAGATCCGGCGACGGCTCTGCCGGAGTTCCTGAAGAAACTGGAAGACAACGGTATCCAGAAAGTCGTGGACGAAGCGAACAAACAGCTGGAAGAGTTCCTGGCTGCGAAATAAGCATCAGATTCGGTTCTGAAAACTGAATAGGGAAACCGGAAAAGAACCTCGCTTTGCAGAGCAAAAGGGGTTCTTTTCCTCAAAAAAGAAACGGGCAGACAGACGGCAGGCTGAACGGAGGCACTTACAGCATGACAATTTACAAGGCAAAAGACTATAAAGACATGAGCAGGAAAGCAGCGAACATTCTTTCCGCGCAGATCATCATGAAGCCGACGGCGGTTCTAGGGCTGGCGACCGGCTCTACTCCTATCGGCACTTACCGGCAGCTGATGGAATGGTATGAGAAAGGGGATCTGGACTTCTCCAAGGTGGTCAGCGTGAATCTGGATGAATACAAGGGTCTGTCCGGGGAGCATCACCAGAGCTACCGCTATTTTATGAATGTGAACCTTTTCGATCATGTGAACATCCGCAAGGACTACACTTATGTCCCGGACGGGCTGGCGCCGGACGGCCAGGCGGAATGCGCCAGGTACAACGAGGTCATCCGCTCGGCGGGGAACATCGATACCCAGCTTCTGGGGATCGGAAGCAACGGCCATATCGGCTTCAACGAGCCGGGAGCGGCTTTCCAGAACGAGACACATCTGGTGACGCTGACCGAGGAAACGCGCGCCGCCAACGCCCGCTTCTTTGCTTCTCCGGACGAAGTGCCGACCCACGCTTATACCATGGGGATCAAGAACATCATGTCCGCCAGGAAGATCCTGCTCCTGGCCACCGGGGCGTCCAAGGCGAAGGCCCTTCGGAGCGCGCTCTACGGGCCGATTACCCCTCAGGTTCCGGCTTCCGTCTTGCAGCTGCATAACGATGTGGTCGTGATCGCGGACGAAGCGGCGCTGCGGGAGATCGAGGAAGCGGGGCTGACGGGAGCCTAAGCGGGTTTCGGAAGGAAAGGTCCCTATAGGAGGAGAACGGCATGATGGTGATCAAAAATGGCTTCGTCTTTGGGGAAGATCAGAAATTCACGCGGCGGGACCTGTGCATGGAAAACGGGGTGATCGTCCAAAACGGCTTCCAGGGAAGCGGCCGGGAAGAAATAGACGCTTCCGGGCTTTATGTGCTTCCGGGTCTGATGGACGTCCATAGCCACGGAGCCTATGGCTGTGACTTCTCGGACGGGGATCCGGAGGGGCTGCGCCGTATCCTGCGTTACGAAAAAGCCCACGGGATCACGAGCTATTGTCCGACCGGTATGACCCTGCCCAGAGAGCGGCTGAAAAAAATCTTTGCTTCGGTGAACAGCGTATCCGCCCTGCCGGGCGATGAAGATCCCTCTCTGGCTCGTATCGCGGGCATTCATATGGAAGGCCCGTTCCTGTCGGCGGAGAAGAAAGGCGCCCATGCGGCGGACTATCTCATCCCTCCGGCTGCCGCGTTTTTCCGGGAATGCAACGAAAGCTGCGGTCGCCTGATCAAACTGGTGACGCTGGCTCCGGACACGGAGGGCGCGTTGGAGTTCATCCGGGAGCTGCGCGGGGAAACCAACATTTCCTTAGGACATACCGCAGCCGGATACGACGCGGCAAAAGCGGCTTTTGACGCGGGGGCGAACCATGTCACCCATCTGTACAATGCCATGCCGCCGTTCGGACACCGGGAACCCGGCCTGATCGGGGCGGCGGCGGAATCCTCCTGCATGGCGGAGCTGATCTCAGACGGGATCCATGTCCACGCAAGCGTGATTCGCGCTACGTTCAAGCTGTTTCCGGACCGGGTGGTTCTGATCAGTGATTCCATGCGGGCGACAGGGCTGGAGGACGGCACCTATGATCTGGGCGGCCAGGCGGTATCTGTCCGGGGGAAACGGGCAAGCCTTTTTGACGGAACGATAGCCGGTTCCGCCACGAATCTGTATGACTGCATGAAGGCAGCCATTTCTTTCGGGATCCCCAAAGAAGAAGCCATCGCGGCGGCTACCATGAATCCCGCGAAAAGCATAGGGATCTATGGGGAAGTCGGCTCTCTGACGCCGGGCAAACGGGCGGATGTGCTGCTGGCGGACGCCCGGATGAACCTGGTACGGGTGCTATAGAAGGAAACGGCGGGAGATCATCAAAAGCCCTCCGGGCGGCAGAGCGCCGCGGCGAGGAAGCTGCCGCTTACGCGGCCTTTGTTTTTTTACCTGATCTGGTCATTGTGCGTGTCGGAAAGGAGATCCTGATTTCCTGCGGCGGACAGGGCGTCAGGAGCAGCCTTTCCGACGGCTTCCGTGTCATGGGAGAGGGAGGAGATCAGGGATTTTATGGAAGCCAGATTCTCGTCCGGTATCTTGTTGATATATTCGATTAATTCCGCCTTTAATGCTGTCATGGATACACATCCTTTCCTGGTGCTTTTTGGGGCTGCGGTTTTGCGCTGCCGTTTTTTTTATTATCTGCGCCGATAGGCCATAATATTCACAGCAAAGCGCAGGATCGCCGTGCGATCAGACGCCCGCATAACAGTATGCCTTATGGGATTCTGCCAAAGGTCAGACGGTTTGTTCCATGGATATGGCTTATTCCATGGATATGGCTTATTCCATGGACATGTTTTATTCCATGGACATGGCTTATTCCATGGACATGTTCCGCACAGAATTGCGAGGACGGCGCGCGCCAAGCTGTACGGCCTGTGCAGCCTGTGTGTCCTGTCGCTGCTCGGCTGCCCTTGCCGGAGCAGTGGCGACAGATCAAGAAAGCGCGGGAAAGCATGAGAAACGGATTGACAGCAAAGAGATAAAAGAGTATATTTAGAAATAAATATTGCCTGTCCGCTGTGATAATGGGGGAGGCCGGGCGATAGAATATAGGGAAGGATCGGCTTGTCATTGTTTGCAAAGGAGGGAAGAGGGATGTATTTTTGTAGGAGCTGCGGTGCGCAGTATGTGACGGAGGAAGCCGTCATGTGCGTGAAATGCGGCGTTCCCAAAGGGCAGGGAGAGGAGTACTGCCATCACTGCGGCCAGCCCGTTTCAAACCAGGCTGTTGTGTGCCTGAACTGCGGCGTCCTCAATCAGCCGCCGTTTCCCATAGGCGGGAAGTCGAAGACGGCGGCGGGGATCTTAGGGATTCTCCTGGGCTGTTTCGGCGTCCATAATTTCTACTTAGGGTATACCGCCAGGGCGGTGGTTCAGCTGTGCCTTACCATGGCCGGGATTCCGCTGAGCTGTCTTGGCATCGGCGCGTTGATGATCTTTGGGGCATATGTCTGGGGGCTTGTAGAGGGGATCCTGATCCTGGCGGGAAAAATCAGTACGGATGGGAGAGGCGCGCCTTTGGGGAATTAAGGGGATCCGTCAGAACGGGAAGGGCGCGCGGGCTAAGAGGAAAAGGCTGAGAAGTCTTCAGCTTTTCTGATCTGGGGAGCGAGGCCGGAAACTGACGTTTTCAAACCTTGCGGGAAAGGATGGTAATCAAACTGGACGATCAGAATCGGGATATACAGAACCAAGCGTATCCGATGGAAACGGCGGGGAAACCGGCCGGCGGAACCGATGTGCTGGCGGTAGTGGGCTTGATTCTAGGGATCTTATCTATTTTAGCTTGTTGCCTCATCATTTACCTTTTCCCCTTGTTAGCGGGGATTGCCGGACTGGTGTGTTCGATCCAGTCCAGGAAACGCGGAAGAAGCGGTCTTGGAACGGCGGCTCTGGTGTGTTCTATCATAGGCCTGGTCATGAACATCGGCGGCCTGCTGTTTGTGTTACTGGGTATCGGGCTGCTCAATGCCGAATGGACGCAGGATCTGCTGCGGAGTTTGGAAAGCACATATGGAACGAATGGATTTTAGCGGCCATGAAACGGGAGAAAACCTTAGAAGACCGGCTCTTTTTCATAGGAATGATTTTTCTGGCGCTGGGCGGTGTCGCCGGTTTTCTTTTCTTTCGGTTCCGGAAGGCGGGCGTGGTGTTTCCAGGCTGTTTCTGGAACCGGCGTTTCGGGATCTACTGTCCGGGCTGCGGAGGTACCCGGGCAATTATCGCTTTCCTGCGTGGTCATTGGCTGCTGTCCGTATGGTACCATCCGGTTGTGCCGTACACGGCGGTTCTGTTCGGAAGCTTTATGATCACCCAGGCATTTGCCAGAGTGACGAAGTATCGCTACGGCAGGGGAATGCGGTTCCATAGCTGGTTTCTCTATGGAGCTATTCTGGTGGTCGCCGTCCATTTCATTACCAAGAATTCCTTGCGGCTGCTAGGGTACGCTGCATTATCATGAACGCGGAGAACGCTTCCCCCGCTTCCGGCAGGCAAAGGGCTAAGGGACTGTTACGGGAAAGTTACGGAAGAAACGCGTCTCTTAGCGGTCTGCTTCCGCCAATGCTTTGCCGCTACAACCGATATGGCCCGGTGCTTTTGCTCCTCGCCCTGACGAAAACCGCCCGCTCATCCGTACAGAGGATTCCGTAACAGTTTCTGAACGATGGATACGGGGGATATGACACAGAATGCTATGAATATGCTTTTGTAGCGGATAAACGAAAAGGAGGTCTGGAAATGAACAAAAAAACGACGGGAGTAGTAGCTTATCTGACATGGATCGGGCTGTGGATTGCTATTCTGGCGGGAGACAAAGAAGGGGCAAAGTTCCACGTGAACCAGGCGTTGGTCATCTGGCTGATTGCTCCGCTGAGCGGAGTCGTCGCCTATTTCCCTCTGCTAGGCTGGCTGGTGAGCGTTGCGTTTAGTATCTTTCTTTTCGCCTGTGCCATCATCGGCCTTGTCGGCGCGGCACAGGGTCAGGAGCGGGAGATCCCGTTGATCGGGAGAATCAAGATCTTAACGTAAGACAAGATCCGGAAATGAAACAAGGCGTCCGCTGTTCCGCGGCCAAAGAAAACAAAGCTCCGCCCGGAAGACGAAAGTCTTTTTGGGCGGAGCTTTCATGGCTCCTCATATTTCACTTCAATCGTCAGATCGGCGCTGTCGTCCGGTTCTTCTCCATGAAGGAAGGAGAGGATCACCTGAATACGTTTATAGGCCCGGGAGTAATACTGCTTTGCGTACTCTGCCAGGGCTTCGTGATAAGAACCGCTGCCGAAGGCTTCGTGATAAGAAGCTACGGCCTGTGCCATATAATCGCTAGCTTCTCTGGAAACATCTTCTAGGTAGTCAAACTCATCCGGGAAGTCCATCTCTTTCAGTCCCTGAAATTCCAGATCCAGGCTGTCCAGATCCTCCAGTAATTCTTCGATGGCGGTATCGGAAGAAGCGTCGATCCCATTCATAGAGGTATCAATCGCAGAGATGCGGGTACAAAACTCTTCGATCTGTGCTTGGAATTGGGGTAGCTCTGACTGTTTTCCGCAGCCTGTCACAGACAGGCAAAGAAGAATAAACAGGACAAGCGGCATTTTCTGTTTCAACGGCAGTTCCTCCAGTTGTTTTTCTATTAAGAAAAAGGTAACATATTCTGATAAGTTTATCAACTTTTTTTGACAAAACTTTTCTTCTTTTTTTTGGTCTCCTTTTTTCCTCTTTTCTTACGGCGCGAACTCATGAAAAAATTAGTGTTTACCCTCGCTGTGATCCGTGTTATGATAAATCCGTCAGACTGGAAAAGAGCCGCAGACAAAATCAGGTTGGAACAATCGTCCACAAAATCAGACCGGAAAAGAACCAGAAACAAAGCCGGGTGGGTAAAGAACCGCAAACAAAGCCGGATCGGTACAGTACCGGAAAGAAACGGTAACAGGAGCAGCAGCTATGACCAGAGAGGAATTTCAGCAGTTCGTATCACAAAGAATCGTATATCTGGACGGAGCCACCGGAACGAACCTGTCTCTGGCGGGAATGCCGGCGGGGGCGTGTCCGGAGCAGTGGATCCTGGAACACCGGGAGGTCATGGTTTCCTTGCAGAGGGCTTATGTGCGGGCGGGGAGCGATATCCTGTATACGCCTACCTTTTCCGGGAACCGCGTGAAATTCAAAGAATACGGCCTGGAAGAGCGGATAGAGAGCATGACGGCGGATTTGGTGGGGATTTCCAGGGAAGCGGTTCGGCTGGAAACCCGTCCTGGAAATGAGGGTCCGGAGGAAACATCTTCTGCGAGAAGATCTTTTACAGAAGGCTCTTCCCGGAGGGTATACCTGGCCGGCGACCTGACCATGACCGGGGAACTGCTGTTTCCCATGGGCCGCATGAAGCTGGAGGAACTGGTGGCTGTCTACCAAGAACAGATTGCCGCTCTGGTGAAAGCGGGCGTAGATCTGCTGGTGGTGGAAACCATGATGAGCCTGCGGGAAGCGCGGGCGGCGCTGCTGGCGGCAAAAGAGGTCTGCGGGCTTCCGGTCATGGTGACGATGACTTTTGAAAAAAACGGACATACCCTGTACGGAACGGACGCGGCCACGGCGGCGGCGGTACTGGAATCTTTGGGCGCGGCGGCGGTGGGAGCCAACTGTTCCCAAGGGCCGGGCGGCATGAGGGAAATCATCCGGGCAATGGCGGGGGCCACCCGGATCCCGATTATCGCAAAACCGAATGCAGGTCTGCCTTCTGTCAGCTCAAACGGCGTTACCGCATACGATATGGACGCGGCGGTCTTCGCGGAGGAAATGCGGCAGCTGGTGGAAGCGGGGGCTTTGATCCTGGGAGGCTGCTGTGGAACGACGCCGGAATACATCAGGCTGCTGAAAGAAAAAACGCGGGAGGCTCACCACGGGCAGGAAGTCGGCCGCCGTCCGGAGGGACTGCGCTATCTGGCTTCCGAGCGCCGGGTACTTCCGTTTACTTTGGATCAGAATTTTATGATCGTCGGGGAACGCATTAACCCGACCGGCAAGAAAAAGCTACAGGCTCAGCTTCGGGAGGGAAACCTGGAGCTGGTTCGGCGCTTTGCGGAAGAACAGGAAGCCTGCGGGGCTGTGGTTCTGGACGTGAACATGGGGATGAGCGGCATTGACGAAAAAGAGCTGCTGCTGAGGGCGGTCGAAGAGATCGGCGGGGTAAGCAGTCTGCCGCTTGCGCTGGACAGCAGCCACATAGAAGTGCTGGAAGCGGCGCTTCGCCAGTATCCGGGCAGGGCGCTGGTCAACTCTGTCTCCCTGGAGCGGGAAAAGTTTGAAAAACTGCTTCCTGTCGTGGCAAAGTACGGGGCGATGTTTATTCTGCTGCCGCTTTCCGACAGGGGGCTTCCGGAAACCCAGGAGGAAAAGAAGCAGATGATCCACACGGTCATGGAACGCGCCATGGAGCTGGGAATCTCGAAAGAGGACATGGTCGTGGACGGGCTGGTGACGACTGTGGGAGCCAACCCCGGCGCCGCCCTGGAAGCCCTGGAAACCATACGCTACTGCAAGGAACTGGGGCTTGCCACCATCTGCGGCCTGTCCAATATTTCTTTCGGAATGCCGGAAAGAGATTTCGTAAACGCGGCTTTTCTGGCGCTTGCCATCCGGGAGGGGCTTACCATGGCCATTGCCAATCCGTCCCAGGGGCTCTTAACCGGCTGCGCGGCGGCTGCGGATCTGCTCCTGCGGAAAGAAAAGGCGGATCTGCGCTACATTGAGTGTGCCGCTTCGCTGAAAAGCCGCCGGGAGACTTTGCGTGACAGGCGGCCTGAGGCGGGAGGGAAGCCGCCCGGCGCGGACGGGCTGCCTGAGGCGGGAGGGAAGCCGCCCGGCCCGGACAGGCCGACCGTACCGGCAGGCCTGTCGGCACAGAACCGGGAGCCGGAGCCTACGGACGGAATCCGGGAGCGGCTGCGCAATGCCTTGCTGAAAGGGGATCGAGGCGGAATCGGCGCGCTTACGGAAAGTGCGCTGGCACAGGGGCAGGACGCTTCCGTGCTGCTGAACCAGGTTCTGTTACCCGCTATCCGAGAAGTGGGGGATGGATTTGAAACGGGAAGATATTTTCTCCCGCAGCTGATCGCCTCGGCGGAAGCCATGAAACTTTCCATAGAAATCCTGGAGCCGCGGCTGCGGGCAGACTCCCGGGGCGACAAGCTGCCGACGGTCGTCATTGCCACGGTGGCAGGGGATATTCATGATATTGGGAAAAATCTGGTCGCGCTGATGCTGAAAAACCATGGCTTCCAGGTGGTGGATCTGGGAAAGGATGTTTCCAAGGAAGCCATCCTGGCGGCGGCGGAGGAACACCAGGCCCGTTTCATCGCGCTGTCGGCGTTGATGACCACCACCATGCGGAGGATGAAAGAGGTCGTGGAATATGTCAGGGGAAGCGGCGTAGAAGCGAAAATCATCATCGGCGGCGCGGTCGTCACACAGGAATATGCCCGGGAAATCGGCGCGGACGGCTACTCGAAAGATGCCGCCGGAGCCGTGAAGCTGGTACAGCAACTACAGTCCGGGGCGTAGACCGCCGGCAAAGGGGGCGAGTGGCTGTTCAGCAGAGGACAGCTGCCGGCGGCCTTTCACAAGGACGGCCGCTTGGCGCTGCCATCCTCGTAATTTTCGGGACACCTCCCCTTGACGGGACGAAAGGATCTTCACGGGATACTCCTGCCGCACAGTAACGGTGATCGGCCGGAAAGGGGATGTTTTCCACTTTGAGAAAGGATGGTCATAGGTATGATAGGAGCGCAGGTCATGGTAAAGTGCCTGGAGGCGGAGGAAGTAAAGGTGCTGTTCGGCTATCCGGGGGCGGCCATCTGTCCTTTTTATGATCAGATCCTGGATTCACGGATCCGCACGATTCTGGTGCGCACCGAGCAGAACGCGGCCCATGCCGCAAGCGGGATGGCGCGCATGACCGGAAGGCCGGGAGTATGCGCGGTCACGTCCGGCCCCGGCGCCACCAATGTCATCACCGGGATAGCCACCGCGTTTGCGGACAGCATCCCTCTGGTCTGTATTACCGGGCAGGTCAGCAGCGAACTGTTAGGCAGCGACGTCTTCCAGGAGGCCGATATTACGGGAGCGGTGGAATCTTTTGTCAAATACAGCTATCTGGTCAGGGACGCCGGGGAAATCGCGAGGATCTTCAAGGAAGCTTTCCACATCGCCAATTCCGGCAGGAAAGGCCCCGTGCTGATCGATATTCCCGTGGATGTGCAGACGGCGGAAGCGGGAGAGTTTTCGTATCCTGAAACGGTGCGGCTCCGCACCTACAAGCCTACGGTAAAAGGACACGCGGTGCAGATCCGGAAAGTCGTCCGTGAACTGGAGAAAGCGAAGAAGCCGCTCATCTGCGCGGGCGGCGGCGTGCTGCTGAGCCAGGCGGAGAAGATCCTCCGCGCTTTCTCGGAACAATACCGGATCCCCGTGGTCTCCACCATGATGGGGATCGGGGCCATGCCTACGGAACATCCCCAGTATTACGGGATGGTAGGCAACAACGGAAAGGACTATGCCAACCGGGCCATGAATGAATCGGATCTGCTGCTGATGGTAGGCGCCAGAGTGGCGGATCGCGCCGTGAACCAGCCGGGTCTGATCACCAGGAACAAAGTGCTGGTGCATATTGACGTGGATCCGGCGGAGATCGGGAAGAACGCCGGGCCGGCCATCCCTCTGGTGGGCGACGTGAAGGCCATTTTTGAGGAAATATTAAAGGAAGAATCTTTCCCGTCTGACTATGCCCAGTGGAATGAGACCCTGCGGGAGTACCGCGGCGCCATGGAGCGGAAGCGCAGGCCGAATCCGGCTTACGTGGATCCCGCCGACTTTATCCGGCAGCTTTCCTGTCACATGCAGGAAGACGGGATATATGTGGCGGACGTGGGGCAGAATCAGATCTGGTCGTGCGGCTGCCATGTGGTCAAAGAAGGGAAGTTCTTTACCTCCGGAGGCATGGGGACCATGGGGTATTCCATCCCGGCGGCGATCGGAGCCAAGCTTGCGGACAGCCGCCGCCAGGTGGTGGCCGTCTGCGGAGACGGCTCGTTCCAGATGTCCATGATGGAGCTGGCGACCATGCGCCAGTGGGACGTTCCGGTGAAGATCGTCGTCCTGAAAAACAACTTTTTAGGAATGGTACGGGAATGCCAGTACTACGGCTTCGGCGGCCGTTACAGCGCGGTGGATTTAAGCGGCGGCCCGGATCTGGAGAAGATCGCGGCGGCTTATGAAATGAAGTTCCTGCGTCTGTACGATATGCGCCGCGCCGCCGCCGTACTGGACGCTTTCCTGGAGAAAGACGAGGCTGTCCTGCTGGAATGTGTCATCGATCCGATGGATCTGGTCAAATGAGTGTCCGCGTGGCGGGCGGGGAAGGTGGCGCGAAAAATCGGTTTTCCTGACCATCCGTGCCTGGAACACTGCGAAAGGAATGTATGGTTTTATGAAAAAAAGAATTTACTCTGTCCTGGTGGAGAACCGCGCCGGAGTGCTTTGCAAGGTGGCGGGGCTGTTTTCCAGAAGGTGCTTCAATATCGACAGCCTGACGGTAGGCGAGACGGACGACCCGGCGGTGTCCTGTATGACCATCGTCAGCGGGGGGGATGAGCGCACGATCGAACAGATTGAAAAACAGCTGAATAAAAAACTGGACGTCATCAAGGTGAAGACCTTCAAAGAAACGCAGTGTATCAGCCGGGAGCTTATGCTGGTGAAAGTGAAATACCATAAGGATAACCGACGGGATATTATGGAGATCTGTGAGGCCTTGAAAGCGGAAATCGTGGATATGTCCAGCCGTTTCATGCTGCTCCAGATCTGTGACGTGCCGGACAGGACGAAACTGCTGCTGAAACTGCTCCAGTCCGTCAGCATTGTACAGGTCGCCAGAACCGGCACCCTGGCGCTGCCCAAATGCATGGAGGGCGAGGAATGAGGATGGGCGAATAGCGGGCGCACATACCATAAGCCGCCCACATGGAGGGCGGGGAATGAGGATGGGCGAATAGCGGGCGCACATACCATAAGCCGCCCATATGGAGGGCGGGGAACAGAGCCTTAGGCGAACCGGCGACGGGGCGCCGCCTTGTGAAAGAAGCGCCCCGTCCTCCACAGGAGCCGGGCCGGCGGCGGATACAGAGCTACTGGGAACGAAGGATCGCCCTGCCCTGCGTATCGGTCAGCGTCCATGACGAATACCCCGCCCCCTCCGGCAGAAGCGCCATGGCGCAAGCCAGGCCGGACACATCCTGCGTCAGCAGGGCGCCGCTTTCCAGAGTCACGTCAAACGTGCCGCATGATACGGGTACGGGGTTTTCTCCGTCAAAATGATGGTTCTGAAGCAGGGTAAAGATGACGCGCCGCCCCGCGACTTCGGCTGCGCAGGGCGCCGCCGCGGGACTGATGGGCGGCTCGCCTCCGCAGTAGTCTAAGATCCGGATCGTTTCGCCGTCTTTTTCCCACGCGACGGCATACATGCCTGTCCGTCCTTCGGCGCCGCCCGTGACGACCAAGCTGTAAGACTTCCCGCCGCTTGGCAGCGTGAGCAGCACCGCCATCTCATGCCGCAGCAGCAGGACATCGCCCCGGCTTTCGTGAAAGGCGTCCAGAAAAATCTCGTCCAGAGCGGTCTGCGCCGGAAGCGGCGCGTGGAGCTGGGCGGCGTAGCTTTCCAGACAGCCGTAGGAGTCCTCCGCGTTTTGGCGCAGGGGCGGCATTACGCCCTCTATGGCGTCCGTTTCCTGTACGGCTTCCAGCTGCCAGGGCGCATACGCGTCCCGGTAATCGTCACAATCCTGATATAACGCGATCCGGCTGGCCTGTGCCGCCAAATCGGCAGGCTCGGCACTGCCGACGGTCTGGGTCGGGCCGGAATCTTCCGGGATGACTCCGTCAGCGTCCGGCAGAAAACCGGAATCCGTCTCCGCCCGGTCGGCGCAGGCGCAGAGCAGGGCGGCCGCAGCCGTGATAGCAAACAAGGCTTTAGGCAGTTTATGCATATGTTCCCCCTAGTCGTTGAGACTGGCAGCCGTAAACGACATCCTGCGTCTCTTACCGTTTGAACGCAGATCGGCATTCCCCCGTTTCCGGCACGCAAAGGGCTAAACGGTGGATACAGGGATCTGCCTCATAGTTGCGAAGATTTTATCAATATGATCCAGATCTCTCCAAATTTCAAGGCCTGCGCTTAGTGTAACATACTTTTTCAGGCCCATCAATGGTTTTCCGGCAGAAATTCATTCCAAAATAGAGCTTGCAATCTTCCAGGTCTTATGATAAAATCAGAGAGTTATGAAAGCGGCGTTTTTCAGGCCATACCTTGGCTGTGGACGGGCTGCGAAATGGAGATGGTCCTCTGCTGCCGGACGGAACGCCGTCAGCGCAGTAAGAACATCCAATTTAGGAAGGAGACTCGTGATGAATGACATCATCAGGGAAATTGAAGCGGAGCAGTTCAAAGAAGGCAGGGATCATTTCAGCGTAGGCGATACGGTCAGGGTGTACGCCAAGATCAAGGAAGGCGTCCGCGAACGCGTCCAGATGTTCGAGGGGATTGTCTTGAAGAGACAGGGAGGGAGCACCAGGGAGACCTTTACGGTTCGGAAGACCTCGAACGGGATCGGCGTGGAGAAGACCTGGCCCGTGCATTCCCCCATCGTGGAAAAAGTGGAAGTGGTTCGGTACGGCAAAGTAAGGCGCGCGAAGCTGAACTATTTAAGAAAGCTCACAGGCAAGAAGGCAAGAGTGAAAGAATTGGTGAAATAAAACTGCGAATGGAAAAGATGTCGTATGAATGCCGGGCAGGAGTCGCTTGCGGACGGTTTGTGCGACATCTTCTTTTCTGTTACGGGAGCCAGGCCGTCATCCGGAACAGTCTGGTTCCGCCGCCCGATGCCGGGCGCGAGGCTGTGGGAAGGAAACATGACGCGGGATAAAGGGCTGAATTTTTATAAACGGCGGAAAAGGATCAGTACGACCGTGCTGAAAGAAGTGTTCAGCTGGATCTTCGGCATAGGCGCGGCGGTTTTTAGCGCGGTGGTGCTGAATTATTTCCTGGGGATGTCCATCAGCGTGGTCGGGGTTTCCATGGAGCCGACCCTTTACAACGGCCAGCGGGTCTTTGTGAACCGCTTCCTCTATACCTTGTCCGACCCGAAAGAGGGGGATGTGATCGTCTTTCTTCCGAACGGCAATCAAAATGCCCACTATTACGTAAAGAGGGTGGCGGCGCTACCCGGAGACCGGGTGCTGATCCGGGACGGGGTTCTGTATGTCAACTCCGAAGCCAGCGAGTGGATCACGGTCAGGATCACGGAGCCGGGCATTGCGGAAAGTGAACTGACCCTGAAAAACGGGGAGTATTTCTGCATCGGCGATAATCCGGTCAGCAGTGAGGACAGCCGTTCGGCCAACATCGGCCCGGTGCAGGCAAAAGACATCATAGGGAAAGTATGGTTCTGCCTGAAACACGAGGAAGGTTCCATGGGACTGGTAAAATAAGGGTGTCCGCCAGGACGGACAAGGGGAGTACAGATGAATTACCAATGGTATCCCGGCCACATGACCAAGGCAAGGCGTATGATGCAGGAACACATAAAGCTGATCGACGTCGTGATCGAGCTGCTGGACGCCAGGATCCCCCTGAGCAGCCGAAATCCTGACATTGACGAGCTGAGCAGAGGGAAATCCCGCGTGGTTCTGCTGAACAAGTCCGATCTGGCGGATCCGGTTCGGAACCAGGGATGGATGGAGCATTTCCGCAGACAGGGAGCCTACGCGCTGGAAGTCAATTCCAAATCCGGCGCCGGGGTAAAAGCGATACAGGGGCTGGTGCAGGAGGCCTGTAAGGAGAAGCGGCTGCGCGACCGGAAGCGGGGGATCGTGAACCGTCCGGTACGGGCGATGGTGGCGGGGATTCCCAATGTCGGGAAATCCACGTTCATCAATTCCTTTTCCGGAAGGGCCTGTACGAAAACAGGCAACAGGCCGGGGGTTACGAAAGGGAAGCAGTGGATACGCCTGAACCCGTCCCTGGAGCTGCTGGATACTCCCGGGATCCTCTGGCCGAAGTTCGAGGATCCGCAGGCGGGGAGGAACCTGGCGTTCATCGGCTCCATGAATGATGAGGTGATTTTCCTGGATCAGCTTGCCTTAGAACTGATCCTGTTTCTGAAAGACGCCTATCCCGAAGCGCTTGCCCTCCGGTATGAGCTTGCCATGAAAGAGGATTCCGCTAAGCTGCTGGAAGAGATTGCGGTCCGAAGGAAGCTGATCGGCAAGGGGGAAACGCCGGATACCGCAAAAGCGGCGGGCGTCGTCCTGGACGACTTCCGGAGCGGGAAGCTGGGACGTATTACCATAGAGTCGGCGCCGGCACAGGCAGCCGTCAGGGCGGCGACAGGCATATCTTAGGCACGGGCAGGGCGGCGTCCTGATGGAAACGGAACGGAAGCGTACTGGGAATCAGGCAGGGACGTTCCGGGCAGAACCGGGGAATACTTTAGATCAGGGAGATACCGCAGAAACGGACAGGTGGGAAGGGTCATGAAAAAAATCGACAGGAAGAAAGTCGTCAAAGAAATCATCAGCACGGGCCTGTATCTTCTGGGCGTGCTTCTGTTCACTTATTTTTTTGTTACTTTTATCGGGCAGCGCACGGAGGTGAACGGCGACTCCATGGAAACGACGCTGGCCAACGGAGACCAGCTGGTGGTGGATAAGATCTCCTACCGCTTCCGGGAGCCGCAGAGGTTCGATATTATCGTATTTCCGTTCCGGTACCTGCCGGACACGCATTATATCAAGCGGATCATCGGTCTGCCGGGTGAGATCGTCCAGATTGATGAAGCGGGAACGATCTATATCGACGGCGAGGTACTGGAGGAATCTTACGGACGGGAAATCATCAGCGCCCAAAAGCGGGGTCTGGCGGTCCTGCCCGTCATTTTAGGGGAAGACGAATATTTTGTGCTGGGGGATAACCGCAACAACAGCGCGGACAGTCGGGATGCCTTGGTGGGCAACATCCGGCGCGGCGATATTGTGGGCAGGGCATGGCTGAGGATCTGGCCGTTTGGCGGCTTCGGATTCTTGCGGCACCAGTGAGGAAAACGCTGGCGGACGGACGATGGGCCGCGTATCGGCGGCAAGTCAGGGGCGGCCGGGGGTCAGAGCCGGCGCCGCTGACGCCGCCTGTCCGGCAAATCCAGGATGAGGAGCGGAGATGGCAACCGGAATCAGGCGGGATGGCGGCAAGGTGATCCATGAGGGCCATGTAAATGCGGAGCCGGCAGCGGCAGTTTACCTTGTGGGCGCTGCCAGTATCGCAAGCATTGCAGAAAGTCTGCGGGCGGCCCGTGTGGACGAGCTGCCCGGATGGATCGGGAAATTCGGGAAGGATGAACGTCTCGGCGTCCGGAAACTGGTGCGGGCGGCTCAGAAACGGCTCGCCTCCTATGAAGAGGAGCGGCGGCGCACACAAGCCCTGATGAAATACGAAAAGAAGTACGCCGCGTTTTCCTGTCTCTGCGGAGTGGACGAAGTGGGGAGGGGGCCTCTTGCCGGACCGGTGATGGCAGGCGCCGTGATTCTTCCAAAAGATTGTGAGATTTTGTACCTGAATGATTCCAAGCAGCTTTCCGCGAAACAAAGAGAAGCTCTGTATGAGGTGCTTCTGGAGAAAGCGGTTTCCTGGGGCATCGGTTGTGCTTCGCCGGAGCGGATTGATGAGATCAACATCCTGCGGGCGACCTATGAAGCTATGCGGGAAGCGATTTCCAAGCTGTCCGTCCGCCCGGATCTTCTGCTCAACGATGCCGTGACCATACCGGGGGTGGAAATAGCGCAGGTTCCGATCATCAAAGGGGATGCAAAAAGCGTTTCCATCGCCGCCGCCAGTATCATGGCAAAAGTGACAAGGGATCGCCTGATGGCGGAATACGGGAAACAGTATCCGGAATATGATTTCGCCGGAAATAAAGGCTACGGGAGCGCCGGGCATATTGCCGCGCTGAAGAAATACGGGCCTACGCCCATTCACCGGAAAAGTTTTATCCGGAATTTTATCGGAGCTTCCGCCGCGGCAACCGCGAACAGGCTGTCGCCATGGCCGGGCTTTCCCCTTGACGCTTAAAGGGGGGAGCATGTCGGCGGTCCGTCTGTATCTGGCGCCGGATAAGCACGATATTCGGCCACGCTTTTCTTGATTTCCATTTTGCCGACGATTACGTTGATATGGTTTTCGGAGCGCTGATTGGTCATTTTGTCGAGCAGTTTTTTGACGCAAGCAAAAACCATTCCGTCTTTATCCACGGCATATGTGGTAATGGCGGGATCGGACAGACTGGACACGTTACAATTGTCAAAGCCCGTTACGGAAACGTCTTTGGGAACGTGGAGGCCGCGCTCTTTCAGCATCTGGATCAGGGTATAAGCGGTTATGTCACAGTTGCAGGCAAAGGCCGTGGGCAAATGTTCGGGTAAATGGAACTCTATCACGCCGTTTTCGTTCCGGTCGTCCATCCGCATTTCATCGGTCACGGATATGCCGTGTTCTTCCATAGCGCGCAAGAAGCCGAAATACCTGTCGTTGATACTGCTTGTGGCGCCGAGAGTACCCAAAAAAGAAATCTTTCTATGACCCATGGAAATCAGGTAATTGGTTATGGAATACATGCCGTAATATCCGTCCGAGATGACCGCGTCCTGGTAATTCTTGTGGTTGTACGAATCCAGGTATACAATCGGCGTCTTTGACAGGTGAAGGACTGTCAGATAATCATCGGAAAAACTGCCTATGACGATCAGCCCGCAGACTCTTCTGATGATACGGGGCGGCGTGAGGTTCGCCTTGTCTTCGGGTGTGACGATCTCCAGAACCGCGTAATAGTCGTTCGCCTGTAGCCTCGAAACAACCTTTTCGTAAATTTCCCAATAAAACGCGTCTTTCGAGTTTACAAACGTCTGCGCGATCAGAATGCCGATGTCGCGCGGCTCGTCATTTTGAGAAGAACGGCTTGCCTTTGACGAATAGCCCATGTCTATGGCAAGAGCCTTGATTCTGCCGCGCATTTCCGGACTTACCCCGTCTTTGTTAGCGAGCGCCTTGGAGACGGTTACGACGCTGACGTCTAACTTTTTGGCTATATCGGCCATTTTCACCTTTTTCTTCATTTTGTTCGTTTCCTTTCGTCAGTGATGGCCTGATTCTAACAGATAGCTTAGTCTGTGTCAACATAAATTTACTTAAATAGTGCTATTGATTAGACTAAATAGATTAAAATTTACAAACTTAAAATGGTCAATTTGAATTTATTTGAGGAATAAAAAAATATTTTTGAAGAAAATTCTATAAAACTATTGACAGCAATTGAAAATTCTTGTATGATATTCCTAAATAAGCGAATGGCACCTGGGAATTACGTTTTTAAATTAATTTAAGTAATTATTAGCTATTCGACTTAAATTTTATTTCAGATTGTGGAAGGAGATCATGATTATGAAAAAACATTTTAACAGGAAACTTTGCCCGACCGTCTGTGCGCTGACTTTCGCGGTTTTGTTTTCCGCTTGCGCCGAAACGGGAGGCGGCCCAGCGTCAGGCTCCGCTTCTTCCCCGGGCGGCGGAAACGCGGATGGAACGCTGCCTACGTTAGATTCCGTAACCGTCGGGCAGGACTACACGGACATCTCGGCTTCGCTTGAATTTAAGACGCACCGCACCGACCTTTTGGAAGCGGGCGTACTGGACGGCTATGCCGCAGAGTTCCAAAAATTGTACCCGAACGTCCGAATCACCTATGAAGGCATCACCGACTACGCGGAAACTATGACGACGCGTCTCAGTACGCCCAACTGGGGGGATGTGTGTATGATTCCCACGACCGTGCCGGTAACGGAGCTATCCAATTATTTTGAGCCTCTGGGCAGTCTCGCGGCGCTGAGCGCCACGTATAATTTTATGGATAACCGCGCCTACGGCGACGTTGTTTACGGCATTTCTTCCACCAATAACGCGCAAGGCGTCCTATACAATAAGAAGGTGTTTGCCGAGGCGGGCATTACGGAAATTCCCAAAACGCCGACGGAGTTTCTGGACGCTCTCCAGACCATAAAAGATAAGACCGACGCGATTCCCCTTTACACGAACTTCGCCGCCGGCTGGACGATGGGCGCCTGGGACGCGTACATAGGCGGAAGCGCGACGGGTGATCCTGATTTCATGAACATCGTTCTGCCCCACGCGGAAAATCCGTTTGCCGACCGCGGCGACGGTACCGGGCCGTATGCCGTCTATCACACGCTGTATGAAGCCGTGAAACGCGGGCTGATCGAGGACGACCCGACGACGACGGACTGGGAAAGCTCTAAGGCGCGCATCAATAACGGCGAAATCGCCACCATGGTGTTAGGCAGCTGGGCTATCGTGCAGATGCAGGAAGCCGGCCCTAACCCCGACGACATAGGGTATATGAGCTTTCCCATTACCGTTGGCGGCAAGCAGTACGCCTCCGCCGGTCCGGACTACAACTATGGCATCAACAAAAACTCCCCGAAGGACTCTAAAATCGCCGCCCTTCTTTATATCAAGTGGCTGGTGGAAGAGTCCAACTTTGACTATGACCAGGGCGGCATACCTACCGTCAAGGCCAACGCGCTGCCTGATATTTACGCGGCGTTCGAGGGCGTGGAGTTCGTGTCCGACAGTCCGTCGCCTGCGGACGAAGCGGATCTCATGAGCAACATCAACGTGGACTCCGAAATGGGCCTGAACATGGACAATCAGCACGTGATCGACGTGGTGGAAGCCGCGCTGACGGGCAGTGCCACGATGGAAGAAATAGCGGCCGGATGGAACGAGAAATGGACCGCCGCGCAGAAGAAATATCTTACGAACTGACGGTTCGGCCGGGCCTGCTCCGTCTGTGTAAAAGGCGGGGCGGATCCGGGTCTGCCAGGCTCTTATCGCAGCCCGTGGATGGGTTCGTCTTGTCCGCGTAAAGGCCGGGGCAGACCCGTCGTCTGGCTTTTTCGTAAAGGAGGATCGCAATGCGGAAAAAATCCACGCTGACGCTTTCGCGGCGGCTTGCCAAGCCGCGCGGCCAGCAGATGCTTGTGACGGCAGTCTTTTTGTTCCTGCCGATGACGCTGCTGCTTGTTTTTACTTATATACCCTTCGCAAAAATGTTTCAGTTCAGCATGTATGAAATGCGCTACATAGGAAAACGTGTTTTCGTGGGCCTGCAAAATTACGCGGAAGTGTTCCAAAGGCCGGAGTTATTCCATTCGCTGACACTGAGCGTTTATTATTTGCTCGCGTCCTTCTTTCAGTTAGGGATCGCGCTGCTTTTCGCGTCGATTCTGAGCTTTAAGCTGCGCGGAGGCAATGTTTTTAAGGGGATCATCTTCTTTCCGTACCTCGTAAGCGGCATAGCCATAGGCTTTATCTTCAAGTTCTTCTTTACGCGTGGGTTCGTGCTGGACAGTCTTTTGACGTTTCTGGGTTTCAGTCAGGACAGTCTGCCCTATTGGCTTAGGACCCCCGTCGTAAACAACACCGTGCTGGCGGCGACTTCCGTATGGCGCTACGCGGGGCAGAATATGGTGCTGTTCATAGGCGCGATCATGAGCGTGGATTCGGAGCTGTACGAAGCCGCCGATATAGACGGCGCGAACGCCTGGTCGCGTTTCCGGTATATTATCTTGCCGAGCATTAAAACCATCGTCGTGCTGAATATGATCCTGTCCATTTCCGGTTCCATCAGCGCCTTTGAGCCGCCCTACGTCATTACGAACGGAACGTTCGGCACCGGCACGTATTTCGTTGTGATGAACAGCATGGCTCACGAAAAGCAAAAGGTGGGTCTCGCGGCGGCGATGGCCATTGTCCTGATGGCTCTGATCGTGTTGATCACAACGTTTCAGAAGGTTTTCACCCTTGTTTTCCTGGAGGAGGATAAAAACGGACTGACGTTTTCTCAGCGGCGCAAGGCGAAAAAACGCGCCGTCCAAAAGGGAGGTGCGCCGCGATGAACAATGGCCTGGCGAAAAAAGCCGCAGTAATCTGCCTGAAATATCTCTGCCTTTGTTTTGCCGTGTTCGCGACGCTGTACCCGCTCATCCCCGTCGTGATTACCTCGTTTAAGTCAAAGGAGGAGTACGCGGGTACGAGCGTCATGGATCTGCCGGGGAACTGGCTGTATTTCGACAACTTCGCCGAGGTATGGAAACGCGCCAATATGGGGCTTGCTTTTCTGAATTCCGCGATCGTGCTTGTCTGCGTGCTTGTGGGTTCCGTGATGCTCAGCTCAATGACGGCTTATGTGCTGAACCGGTTCCGGTTCCTCGGCAACGCTCTGATCAAAAACCTGTTTTTGTTCGCCACGCTGATCCCGGGCATCGCTATGCAGGTCACTGTTTACCAGATCATGTATTCCGTCGGCTTGGTAAACACCCTCGTGGGGTACGTTATTCTGTTGATGGGTACCGATGTCATATCGATCTATATCTTCATACAGTTTTTTGAGACGCTGCCTGTCTCCTTGGACGAGTCCGCCATTTTGGACGGCTGCACATACTTCGGGGTTTTCTTCAAGATCCTGCTGCCGCTGTTAAAGCCCGCCGTCGTGACGTGCATGATTCTGAAAGGAGTCGCTACTTACAACGAGTATTATATGGCGAACCTCTATCTTCAGGACAAAAACAAACTTCAAGTGGTGGCGACGTCGCTGTATACCTTTACCGGGCCTATGGGAAACCAGTACAACTATATCTGCGCCGGCGTTCTGATCACGATACTGCCCGCGCTGCTCATCTTCGTTCTTTGCCAGAAACAGATCTACGCGGGTCTTGCGCAAGGCGCCGTGAAGGGATAGGTATCTGGACTTTATCAGCGGTATGACGTTCGCTCCGTTTCTGAGAAGGGGAGTTTCAGGCTCCCCTGCGGAGCTTTGCGATGCATATGCCGCTTTGCGGGAGAAGAGCCGCGACCTCTTGAGGAAGCCCGCCGAAAAGATCATATCAGAACTTGTTTTCATAAGCGCTATGTGATAAAATAAAAATACGGATCCTACGAATGGAACCACTGATTCCCAAAACGCAAAAAACAGCGTCGGCCGCCGAGGAACGGGGGAGCGGCGGGAAAAAGTCAAGGGTCTAGGCATATCGTAACCGGCTTCCAAAACGTATCCAACTCGAATGGGAAGTCTTTCCGAAGCGTTAAGGTGCGGTACGCGCTTTTGCTTACCTATGGATAGGTTGTTTTGGAGGTATGTATGCGGTTATCTGATTTTTTCCAGCCATCCGGTAAGAAAGGCGCAGTCCGGCGGGGGGAGGTTTCCGGGCTGTCGCCGAAAGCGGGGAGCGGTTCCGGAGCGTCCGAGGCGCAGAGGAACGCGTTCATCAACCGTCAGATCCGAGCCTTTGTTCCCGGACAGACCATACAGGGGGAAGTAGTCGGCAGAAACGGCACGGAAGTCCAGATCCGTTTAGCGGAAGACATCGTGATCACGGCGCGGCTGGAGCAGAGCGTCCATCTGGAAGCCGGGAAATCACTGTTTTTCCAGGTGAAGAACAACGGCGCTTCTTTAGTGCTGAACCCGCTTTTTGCCAACACCGCCGTGGACGTCAACGCCTTAAAGGCTCTGGAAATGGCGTCTCTGCCCGTCAATGATATGACGGTGCGCATGACGCAGGCCATGATGAAAGCCGGGCTTTCCGTTGACAGACAGGCTCTCCAGCAGCTTTTCCGGGAAATCAGCGCCTATTCCGACACGGCGCTGGACGATATTCTGGATCTGCATCAGTTAGGGCTGCCCGTCACGCGGGAGAATCTGGCGCAGGCGGCTTCTTATAAAAACCTCACCCACCAGCTGGTGACGGGAATGGATTCTGTCTTGGAAGGAATCCCGTCGGCGATCGGCAGCCTGGTTCAGGAAGGGAATGTGGACGGGGCGGCCAGGCTGTTCCGGGAAGTGATCGGGCAGGTCACGCGGGACTGGAGCGTTCCGGACGGAGAAAATGCGGAGCGGGGAGCCGATGGCTTGTCAAGCGGACAGGAAATAAGCGCCTTGCCAAGCGGGCTGGGAGCCGGCTCCCTGCCGGACGGGCAGGAAAGAAACGTTTTGCCGGACGGGCAGGAATCTGCTTCGCCGGAAATGCAGGCACGGGGGGAAGACCGGCCTGTCCGTGAGGAAACCTTGGAAACACCTGTGCGGAACCCGGCTGGATTCTGGCTGGAGGAAAGCTTCGGCAAAGGAGGAACAGGGGAGAATGTCTCTTTGGCGGATAAATTCCTGGGAGTGCTGCGGCAGCTTCCTCTGTCCGGCGAGGAATCCCGCCTGCTGTCCGGATCCGTGAAGCGGCTTGGGGACGGAACGCTAAGCGGCAGGGCGCTTCTGGAGCTGACCGGCAGCTTTCTTAGGGCGGCGCGGACGGTCGGCGCGGACGGCGGAAAGTGGATCGCCTTGCTGACGGATACGGGACTGAACCGGCTTGCGGCACAGGCTCTGCGGGAAAAGTGGACGATCCGGCCCGAGGAGGTACGGGAGAAGGGCAACGTGACCGCGCTGTATGAGCGCATGAATCGGCAGCTTCACAGCCTTGCACAGGCCCTGGAACAGGCGGGCGGGGGCGGCGCCGCCGCCGGTCTGGCGAAAGGGCTGGACAATATGACGCAGAACCTGAATTTCCTCCATCAGCTGAACCAGATGTATGCGTATGTACAGCTTCCCTTGAAGCACAACGGGGGGGACGCCGCCCACGGAGAACTTTATGTCTACACGGACAAGAAGCACCTCGCCTCGGCGGACGGGACTCTGACCGCCCTGCTTCATCTGGATATGGAGCATTTAGGGCCGGTGGACGTCTATGTGACGCTGCAAGGCAGCAGGGCAAGCACCAGGTTCACTGTCCGGGAGGATGAAATGCTGGATTTCCTGGCGGCGAACATGGATCTTCTGAACCGGCGTCTGAAAGGGCGCGGCTACGATATGAAATATGAGCTGCTCATCCGGGAGGAGCAGGAAGAAAGCCCGGTGGAGCGGCTCCTGAACCAGGGAAATGGGAGGAATGTCCCGCTCGCGCAGTATGCCTTTGACGTGAGAGCCTGACCTGAGCCGGCGCCTGTGATCTAAGCTGGCGTCTATGCTCTAAGCCGATGCTTGCCGCCCAAGCCGGCGCTTCAGGAGAGGAGATTCCTGCGGGCGTTTTTCTCACGGATGGCGATGGGAGATCTGGACGGAAAGGAAAGAAGCGTGGCGGAAAAAGAAAAACCGAAAACGGCGGTCGCCCTGGAATACGACCCGGAAGAAGACGGCGCCCCGAAGCTGATCGCCAGCGGCCGGGGCAGACTGGCGGAGCGGATCATCGAAAAAGCCAGAGAAAGCGACATCCCCGTCCACCGGGATGACAGACTCGCGGACACCCTTTCCCGGCTGGAGATAGGGGATCGCATTCCGCCGGAGCTGTACGAGGTAGTGGCGGAAATCCTGGTCTTCGTGGATGCGATGGATCGGAAGAGAGGAAAATTTTGAACAGCCGGCAGACGGGCAAGGCGGGGGAAGACCTTGCGGCGCGGTATCTTGCGGAGCGGGGGCTGCGCGTTGTGGAACGCAATTACCGGAGCCGCCAAGGAGAGATCGACATCATCGGCTACCATGACCGGTATCTGGTATTCGTGGAAGTGAAATACCGCCGCCACGACGGGAAAGGAACCGGGGAAGAAGCGGTGAGCCTGCCGAAACAGCAAAAGATCTGCCGGACGGCGGACAGCTACCGTCTGCGCCGCCGCCTGAAAGACAGCACGCCGGTGCGTTATGACGTCCTGTCCGTCGGCAAAGCCGCCGTCACCTGGTATCAGGATGCTTTTCCGCATCGGTATCCCTCCGGCGGCGGTTCCTAGGAGCAGGCTTCTTGCCGTCCGGCCAGGCTGCCGGGCGGCAGCAAAAGCTTCCTAGATGGAAAAATCCAGGCGGCTGTTATACGCGGTTACGATTTCATGGATTTTATCCGTAGCGGTCGTTACCTTGGACAAGGAAAGATCATGGTTCATGAAGTTGATCAGAGAAGCAATGAATTTGCTCATTTCCGCTTCCAGAAAATAAGGCTTGGAATAAATTTCCGGAGGCAGATAGACCAGATCCGTCGCGATGACCTTATCAAAATAGTTCTTCTCGTAGGCGTCGTCGAACGCCGCCAGTCCTTCCGTAAAAAGCCCGAACGTACAGCAGAGGTAAATGCGCCTGGCGTTCCTTTTTTTCAGCTGTATGGCGGTATCCAGCATACTTGCTCCGGAAGAGATCATGTCGTCGATGATGATCACGTCCTTGCCGTCCACATCGTCTCCCAGAAACTCATGGGAGACGATCGGGCTGCTCCCGTTGACGATGACGGAATAGTCGCGTACCTTGTAGAACATTCCGGTATCGGCGCCCAGTACGCTGGACAGGTAGATCGCGCGGTCCAGGGCGCCTTGGTCGGGGCTGACCACCACCAGATGTTCCTTGTCCACCACCAGATCCGGCTCGCTGCGCAGCAGCGCCTTGATAAACTGGTAATGCGGAGTGAAGTTGTCGAAGCCGCTCAGGGGCGTGGCGTTCTGTATCCGGTGGTCGTGGGAGTCGAAAGTGACGAAGTTGCTGATCCCCATATTTTTCAGCTCCACTAAGGCGCAGGCGCAGTCCAGGGATTCCCTGCCGATTCGCTTGTCCTGTCTGCCCTCGTATAAATAAGGCATGATGACGTTGATCCGGTGGGCTTTTCCGTTACAGGCGGAAATCACCCGTTTCAGATCCTGAAAATGGTCGTCCGGGGATTTGTGGTTGATGTAGCCGAAAGCCTGATAGGTGATGCTGTGGTTGTAGACATCCGCCAGCAGGAAGAGATCTTTTCCCCGGATGGAATCCTGCACAATGGCCTTGCCCTCTCCGCTGCCGAAGCGGGGAGTCTCGACCTCCACCAGATAATTGTTTTCCAGATAGCCTTGAAAAGCCGGGTCGTTCTTGACTTTGTCGTTACAGGTGCTTCTGCGAAGCTCTGCCAGATAGCGGTTGATACTGCCGCCCATCCGGGCGGCGGAAGGCAGGGCGATGATCTTCAAAGGAGCCACCGGCATAGTATTTTCCAGTTCTCGTAGATGAGGCATGGCAGGAATCCTTTCGCGTGGAACGGATCGTTCCTCCGTGTTGGGCGCCGCAGTCGGGTCGGCTAGGTTGTCAATAGATTATTTATATCATTCTCCCGGCGACGCGTCAAGGAGATTTTATGGAATCCGGTAAGGGAGCGAATCAGGGAGCGGGCTATGGAAAAAGCGCATATCATCCAGACGATACAGCCGGGCAGCATCGCCCAGGAGCTGGAACTGGAAGCGGGCGACAGGCTGCTTTTGGTCAACGGGACACAGATCGGCGATATTTTTGACTACCAGTACCTGACGCAGGAGCGCCGTCTGGAACTGCTGATCGAGAAAGCGGACGGAGAACAGTGGGAACTGGAGATTATCAAAGACGAGGAAGAAGACCTTGGAATCGGCTTTGAAAGCGGGCTGATGGATGAATACCGCCGCTGCCGGAACCGCTGCGTCTTCTGTTTCATCGATCAGCTGCCCAAAGGAATGAGAGAACCCCTGTATTTTAAGGACGATGATTCCAGGCTGTCCTTTCTGCGGGGGAATTATGTGACTCTCACCAATCTCTCCGAGCAGGATGTGGAGCGTATCATACGTTACCGCCTTTCCCCGGTGCATATTTCCTTCCATACCATGAACCCCAGGCTTCGCTGTCAGCTGCTGCGCAATCCTTCGGCGGGGGAAGCTCTGCGGATAGCGGACAGGCTGTACGAAGCCGAAATCCGGATGAACGGGCAGATCGTGCTGTGCAAAGGGCTAAACGACGGGGAAGAATTGGATCATAGTATCCGCCTGCTCAAGGACTATCTGCCTTATCTGGAGAGCGTGTCGGTGGTTCCGGTGGGGCTGACCAGGTACCGCGAGGGTCTGTACCCGCTGGAACCTTTCGGCAGGGAGGACGCCCGGAAAGTCTTAGGGCAGATTCACCGGTGGCAGGAGAGGATCTGGGAAGAGGCGGGAACGCGGTTTGTCCATGCCGGGGACGAATGGTATATTCTGGCAGAGGAAGAGGTGCCGGAAGAGGGGAGGTATGAAGGGTATCCGCAGCTGGAGAACGGGGTCGGGATGCTGCGGCTGTTTCTGGAGGAATTTGAGGAAGCCTTGGAAGCCCGGAAGCTTTGGACACAGGAAGAGCGGCTGAACGTCCGGGAGAAACTCACGCTTGCCACGGGAGTGCTTGCCGGGCCGTATCTTACGGAAATGGCGCGGAGGCTGACGGAGGTTTTCCCGAATCTGGACATCCGTGTGTCTGTCGTGCGCAACCGTTTCTTCGGAGAGAGGATCACCGTGTCCGGTCTGCTGACCGGGCGGGATCTCGCGGAGCAGCTGGCAGGGCAAGCTTTGGGCAGCCGGCTGCTGCTTCCGGAGAATGCCCTGCGCGGCGGGGAAGCCGTTTTTTTGGATGATTTCACGGTGGAAGAACTGGAAAAAGCTTTACAAGTACCGATTCATATAGTAAAATCAAGCGGACATGATCTGGTTCGCGCGATAACGGATGAGAAATAACAAAAAAGGATGGTCGCAGGCATGGCAGTCAGAAGATCAAAACCCATAGTAGCCATAGTGGGAAGACCCAATGTGGGGAAATCCACTTTGTTCAACGCCCTGGCGGGGGAGCGGATTTCTATTGTAAAGGATACGCCGGGAATCACCAGAGACCGGATTTACGCGGATGTTTCCTGGCTGGACAAAGCTTTTACCTTGGTGGACACCGGAGGGATCGAGCCGGACAGCAAGGATATTCTTTTGTCGCAGATGAGGGAGCAGGCGGAAATTGCCATCAGCACGGCGGACGTCATCCTGTTTCTGGTAGACGTCCGGCAGGGGCTGGTGGACTCGGATGCCAAAGTGGCGGATCTGCTGCGCCGTTCGCGCAAGCCGGTGCTTCTGGTCGTGAACAAGGTGGACAGTCTGGAAAAACATATGCCGGCCGTGTACGAATTTTATAATCTGGGGATCGGGGAACCCCACGCGGTTTCCGCCGTCAACCGCACCGGGCTGGGGGATCTGCTGGAAGAAGCGGCGTCTTATTTTGAGGAAGGCACGGATGAGGAGGAAGAGGATGAGCGGACGAGAGTGGCAATCGTCGGGAAGCCGAATGTAGGCAAATCTTCCATCATCAACAAGCTGCTGGGGGAGGATCGTCTGCTCGTCTCACAGATACCGGGAACCACCAGAGACGCGGTGGACGCGGAAATCGTCTACCAAGGCAAGGAATATGTCTTCATCGACACGGCGGGGCTTCGCCGGAAGAACAAGATCAAAGAGGAACTGGAGCGGTATATGATTATCCGCACGGTTCGCGCGATGGAACGGGCGGACGTGGCGGTTCTGGTCATCGACGCCACGGAGGGCGTGACGGAACAGGACGCCAAAATCGCGGGGATCGCCCATGAGCGGGGAAAGGCGGTCATCATCGCCGTCAATAAGTGGGATGCCGTGGAAAAGGACGATAAGACCATCTACCGCCATACGGAACGGATCCGGGAGGTTCTTTCCTATATGCCTTACGCGGAAATCCTCTTTCTGTCCGCCAAGACCGGGCAGCGGATGACCAAGCTGTTCGAGGTCATCAACATCGTGAGCGAAAACCATGCCATGCGTGTTTCCACCGGAGTGCTGAATGAGATCCTGGCGGAAGCGGTGGCTATGCAGCAGCCTCCCTTCGACAAGGGCAGGTATCTGCGCCTGTACTATATCACTCAGGTTTCCGTGAAGCCGCCGACTTTTGTCATTTTTGTGAACGACAGGGAATTAATGCATTTTTCCTACAGCCGTTATCTGGAGAACCAGATCCGGCAGACTTTCGGTTTCCGGGGAACCCCGCTGAGATTCATTATCAGAGAGCGAAAGGATCAGAAATAGGGATGAAAATGGAAGCGATACGTATCGCCTGTCTGCTCGTCGGCTACCTCCTGGGGCTGTTCCAGACGGCGTTCGTCTATGGGAAGGCGCGTGGGATCGACATCCGGGAGCATGGCAGCGGCAATTCCGGCACGACCAACGCCCTGCGTGTCCTGGGAACGAAAGCGGGCCTGCTCGTCTTTGCGGGAGACTGCCTGAAATGCATGGCGGCGGTCTGGCTGGTCAGGCTGACTTTCGGGCGCGCTTATCCGGAAATCCGGTATCTGCTGTGCCTGTACGCCGCGACGGGGGCTATCCTGGGGCATAACTTTCCGTTTTACATGTCGTTCAAGGGCGGGAAAGGGATCGCGGCGACCGCCGGGCTGCTCCTGTCTTTCCACCCTTATTTTGTCGCCGTGGGGGCGGTTCTTTTCTTCGGATCGTTTCTGACGACGCATTATGTATCTGTCGGTTCTTTGCTGCTCTACATCGGTTTCCTGATCCAGACGCTGTACTTAGGGCAGACCGGATTCTTCGGCCTGCCGCCTAAGACGCTGTACGAGCTGTACGGACTGGCCCTTTTCCTGACCGGGATGGCGCTCTGGCGGCACCGGGAAAATATCGGGCGGCTGTTCAAAGGGACGGAGAGGAAGACGTATCTGTTCCGGAAAAAAGAGTGAGACGGTGGCGGGGCAAACGGGTATTTCTTTGTAAAAGCCTGATAGGATACGGCTTGGAGGGAATTATGGCAAAAATTGGAATTCTTGGCGCGGGAAGCTGGGGCATTGCTTTGGCGGCGCTGTTATACCGTAACGGGCATGAGGTCTGTATCTGGTCTCCATTCCAAGAGGAAATCCTCTTACTGGAAAAAGACCGGGAATATCAAGCAAAACTGCCCGGCGTGAAGATCCCGCGGGAAATGGGGCTGACTTGGGAGCTGAAAGCGGCGGCGGCCGGAAAGGATCTGCTGATTCTGGCGGTTCCCAGCCAGACGATCCGAAGCACTGCCCGGCTGTTACGGGGAACCATGCCGGAGGGGCAGATCCTCCTGATCGTGTCGAAAGGGATCGAAGAGCAGACCCTGCTGACCTTATCGGAAGTGGTAAAGGAAGAGCTTCCCGGCGCGGAAGCGGCGGTGATGTCCGGGCCTTCCCACGCGGAGGAAGTGGGAAAAGGAATCCCCACCTCCATCGTGGTGGGCGCGGAGCGCAGGAAGACGGCGGAATATATCCAGGATCTTTTCATGAACGAGACGTTTCGGGTCTATATCAGCCCGGATGTCCTCGGGATGGAGCTGGGCGGCGCTTTGAAAAACGTAGTCGCCCTCGCGGCGGGGATCGCCGATGGGCTAGGCTACGGGGATAACGCCAAGGCGGCGCTCATCACCAGAGGGATCATGGAAATCTCGCGTCTGGGAACGGCAATGGGCGGAAAATATGAAACGTTCTGCGGGCTGACCGGGATCGGCGACCTGATCGTGACCTGTGCCAGCGTCCATTCCCGCAACCGCCGCGCCGGTATGCTGATCGGGCAGGGATACCATGCGCAGGAAGCCATGAAAGAGGTCAACATGGTCGTGGAGGGAGTCTTCTCCGCCAAAGCGGCTATCAGGCTGGCGGAGAGATACCAGGTGCAGCTGCCCATCATCGAGCAGGTGAACCTCGTGCTGTTCGAGGGAAAAGCGGCGGAACAGGCGGTCAGGGATCTGATGGTGCGCGACCGCAAGACCGAGATTTCCCATCTTGCCTGGGAGGAAGGATAGAGCCGGGTATCATCCATGGACGATACCCGGTTCTATCCTTCGATTCCATATTCGGCGATGACGGCCTTTAATTCTTCGAGGTACATGGTGGCCTGACGCGTGAATTGCATTTCTTTGTGGCTGATATAGCCGACCTCAATGGAATCGTCCACCAGAAGAGGCACCGCGGTAATCTGGTCGCCGTTCAGATCCTCGCTTACGATCCCTGTGGAGATGGTATAGCCGTTCAGCCCGATCATAAGGTTGAAAATCGTTGCGCGGTCGCTGACGTAGATTTGCTTTTTACAATATTCCGTACTGAGGATTTCCTCTGAAAAGTAAAAGGAGTTGTATTCGCCCTGTTCAAACGACAGCCGGGGGAAGTTTTCCAGGTCGCCAAGCGTCACATAGTCTTTTGAGGCGAGCGGGTTTGCCCTGCTTACGAAAATATGCGGCTTTGCGATAAATAAAAGCTGGAAGATCAGCCGGTTTTCGCGGAGCAGTTTTTCCATCACCTTGCGGTTGGCAGCGTTGCGATAGAGTATGCCCAGTTCGCTCCGCAGGTTTTTTACGTCCTCGACAATCTCAAAGGTTCGCGTCTCGCGCAGCGTGTATTCATATTCTTCCACATTGGTCTTTCCGACCATATTTACGAACGCGTTTACGGCAAAGGCATAGTGCTGCGTGGATATGGAGCAGAGGCGGCGAGGCGTTTTCTGATGAAGGTACCTCTGCTCTAAAAGGCTCGTCTGTTCCGCAATCTGCCTGGCATATCCCAAAAATTCCGCCCCGTCCACCGTGAGAGAGATCCCTTTGGAAGTCCGCGTGAAAAGCTCCAGCCCGATTTCCGCTTCTAAATCCCGCAGGGCGTTGGAAAGGCTGGGCTGGGCTATAAAGAGGCGTTCCGCCGCTTTATTGATCGAGCCGCTGTTTACCGTTTCGATGAAGTATTTCAGCTGCTGTAAGGTCATACCTGCTTCTCTCCTACGGACGCCTGCCTTTGAATGGACATAAGCTCCTCCGCATTCGCCCTGATCAGCCGTCTTGTGATGTCGCCGTAACTTTCCGGCTTGTGGGGATAGAGACAGGCGCTGCAATCCTTGACGGCATGTTCCGTGTATGTGAAATTGCCGCCGCACTCTTTCCCGAGGAAGTGCAAGGGGCAGAAACAAAACAGGCAATTAAAAGGTTCCTGCCCGTTTGTCTCGTGGCAAGGGAAGTATTCGCATTCTTTGTTGGCAAAAAAGGTAAAATGCCTGCCGCGTCCTGTCTCACGCTCCGTGATCTCTTGGTTTTTCATGTTTTTGGATACCCCCGGCAGTCCGGCAGTCCGTCAGTTCCCGATGCCGGTGTGATTTCCGTGCATTCCCGGTGCGCGTGGCGTGAGCGGCAACGAATCCGTCAGTTCCCGATCGCCTGTACGATTTCCGCCGCCATCTTGGGTCTGTTCATCGTATAGAGATGGATGCCGTCCGCATGGTTCCGTTTCAGATCCAGTATCTGGCGGATGGCAAAGTCAATGCCCGCTTTGCGCATATCCTCCGGACGTTCCCCATAGGCCGCGATCAGGTCGGAGAGGGACTTCGGCACGCTGGAGCCGGACAGGGAAACGGTGGAGCTTAACTGTCTGGCGGCGGTGACGGGCATGATCCCGGCGCAGACCGGGAGGGTGATCCCTTTTTTGGCGGCCAGTTCCCGGAAACGGTAAAAGCTGCCATTGTCAAAGAAAAGCTGGGTGATGAGAAACTCCGCCCCCGCTTCCTGCTTGGCCTTCAGGCTGTCCAGATCCGCTTCCATGGAGGAACATTCATAATGCTTTTCCGGGTAACAGGCTCCGGCGATCCGGAGGTTCGTAGCCTGTTTCAGGAAAGACACCATGTCGCTGGCGTAAGTAAATTCCCTGGAAAAATACTGCTCGTCCGGCATATCCTTGGGGCGGTCCCCACGCAGCGCCAGGATGTGGCTGACGCGGGCGGCTTCCAGCTCCCGGCAGATCCGCAGCAGATCCGACTTTGTGCTGCCGACGCAGGTGAGGTGCGCCAGCGCGGTAAGGCGCAGCTGATTCTGGATGTAGGAAGCGATTTCCACTGTCTTCTGGGAACGGCTCCCTCCCGCGCCGTAGGTGACGCTGATGAAATCGGGCCGCAGGGCGCCCAGGGCGTTCAGGACGTCGTAAGCGGCGTCCAGTTCGCCGTCTTTCTTGGGCGGAAAGACCTCAAAGGAGAGCGTGGGGCGTTTCCGGAGCAATTCTGGTATCATAGACGGACGACCTTTCTGAAAAAAAATATTTTCCCTTGAATTTGGAACAAGAATATCGTAACATGAACTTGTGTATTTTTCAAGAAGAACAACTTTTCTTCTGAAAATCCGCTTTTCGGGAAACGAGCCTGTTTCAGGAAGAAAAGCCTAGTATAAGAGAGAAAAGCCTGTTTTAGAGAGGAAAGCAAATGAGCATGGAGATCAAAAAAGCGTCTGTCCGGGGCTTCCAAGGTACGGCGGACTATGTGGCGAGCGAGGAACTGATGGCCAGCGTGGACGTCGCCATCGCGTTGAAGAAGCCCCTGCTGATCAAGGGGGAGCCGGGAACCGGGAAGACCATGCTGGCACAGGCGGTGGCGAGTGCCCTTTCCAAGAGGCTGATCGTCTGGAACATCAAGTCTACTACGAAAGCGCAGGAAGGCCTGTACGTGTATGACACCATCCAGCGCCTTTATGACGGGCAGTTCGGCGAAGAAGGGGTGGATGATATTTCCAGATATATTAAACTTGGGAAACTGGGAGAAGCCTTTGACAGCGAAGAACAGGTCGTGCTTCTGATTGACGAGATCGACAAGGCGGATCTGGAATTTCCCAACGATCTGCTGTGGGAGCTGGATCAGATGGAATTTTACATTCAGGAAACCAAACAGGTGGTCAAGGCGAAGCACCGTCCGGTGGTCATCATTACTTCCAACGCGGAAAAGGAACTGCCGGACGCGTTTTTAAGACGCTGTATCTTCCATTATATCGAGTTTCCGGATCCGGGGCTGATGGAAGAAATCGTAAGGGTGCATTTTCCCCAGGTGGAGGACCGTCTTCTGCAGAACGCCATGAAAGCGTTTTATGACCTCCGCGCGCTGCGCGACCTCCGGAAGAAGCCAAGCACCTCCGAGTTCATCGACTGGCTGAACGCCCTGCAGATCGGCGGGATCCCTGCGGAGAAAATCTTAAAGACCCTGCCCTTCGCGGGAGTGCTGGTAAAAAAAGATGAGGATCTGGCCTTGGTGAAGCCTTAGGGGGCGGATGGCCCGGGTAAGAGCGGCCGGAGTTACGGATGACCGGGTGAGAGTGACGAGGCGTTTTCCGGCGTTTTTTGTGCGGCCGGGATGGCGCCGCAGTACGCAAGTGCCGCATGTGCGGGAATGGAGCCGGAAGGAGCGCGTTCATGGTTCAAGACGGTGTATGCGTCATACGGACAGAAATGGAGAGAGATGTTTCTGGATTTTTTCTGGACATTGCGGGAAAAGGGGCTGCCTGTCACACTGGGTGAATGGCTGGCCTTGCAGGAAGCTTTGGACAGCGGTCTCTGCGGAACGTCGCTGACGCGTTTTTATTACGTGGCGCGGATGATCCTGGTCAAGAGCGAAACGGATTTTGATAAATACGACCTGGCTTTTTCGGAATGCTTTCAAGCGGCTGGGAAAGAAACCCAGGTCGGGGCGCGGCTGCTCCGCTGGCTGGACAAATCGGAAATGACGGAGCCGGCGCAGGAAGAAGCCCGGAACCATCTGAACCAGATGGAAGAGATCCAGGTAGACAAGGAGCTGGTCGAAGAGACGTTCCGGCAGCGGCTGCGGGATCAGGACAGCGAACACAACGGCGGAAGCTTCTGGATCGGAACGATGGGAAAGACTTCCTTCGGCAATCTGGGCGGGAACGTAGGAGGCGTCCGGGTGGGCGGAAAGACCGGCTACCAGTCGGCGTTTTCCGTAGTCGGCGCCCGCAGGTACAAGGATTTCAGGGACGACCGGGTCTTGGATAACCGGCAGTTTCAGATGGCGCTCCGCAAGCTGCGGCAGTTCTCCAGCCGGCTGGACGTCCCGGAAACAGAACTGGATCTGGACGGCACCATAGACAGAACCTGCAATCACGGCGGCTGTCTCCAGATCGTGATGAAGAAGCCGAGGAAAAACGCGGTGAAGCTGCTCCTGCTCATGGACAGCGGCGGGACGATGATCCCGTACAGCCGTCTGCTGAACGATCTGTTCCAGGCAGTCCATAAGTCGAACCATTACAAAGACGTGAAGACCTATTATTTCCATAACTGCATTTACAGCAAGCTCTACAAGACCCCGGAATGCGAAAACGGAGACTGGGTCGATACGCAGTGGCTGTTTCGCAACGTAGGCGGCGACTATAAGGTACTCATCGTAGGCGATGCGGCGATGGCGCCGGAGGAACTGTATTCCGATTCCGGCAACTACAGGGGGCCGAACGGCGGCTTGTCCGGCTATGAATGGCTGCGGCTGGTGAAAAGGCATTATAAAAAATGCGTCTGGATGAACCCGAAAATGGCGCCGGGCCACGCGCCGTGGCGGGAGGCGGAAACGGCGGTGAAAGAGCTGTTTCCCATGTACAGGCTGACGGTAAGCGGCCTGAAACAGGCCATGGTGAAGCTGATGGCAGGCAGATAGAGAGGGCTTGGTTTTGCCCGGAAATAGGGCTTGCCTTTTTCGGGCAAACTGCATATAATGTCAATAAGCGCAAACCCCGGCACGGATAAACAGCAAAGGACGGTTCCCATGCTAGAACTGGATGTTACGATCAAAGCGGACGACCTGTACGATTACATGCTCTATCATTTTTACCATAACGCGGCGGGGATCTTGGGGAGCGGCTTCGGCGCGCTGCTGGTGGTCGGCGGTACCCTCCGCCAGCAGTGGATCTTTGTGATAGGCGGCGCCGTGCTGCTGCTGTATCTGCCGTGGACGCTTTTTCTCAAAAGCAGACGGCAGACGCTCCGGAATCCGGCGTTTCGCCGGCCGCTGCATTATTGCCTGGACGAAGAGGGGATCACGGTTTCCCAAGGGGAAACGGTACAGAAGCAGGAGTGGAAAGATCTGCAGAAAGCAGTCTCCACCGGGAAGAGCGTTATCGTGTATACGACGGCGGTGAGCGCCACTATTTTTCCAAGGCGGGAACTGGGGGAGCGCTGCCCACAGGTGATACAGTTTATCTGTACGCACATGCCGCCGTCCAAAGTGAAGATCCGGAGCTGAAATGAAAAGAAATCACGGACAGGCGCGTATGGCATATGAAGTCCATGCCCCGGCGGAAACTTTTGCGTTCGGGAAGCGGATGGGGGTACAAGCCAAAGCAGGACAGGTCTTTGCGCTGGCCGGAGACCTGGGAACGGGGAAAACGGTCTTCTCACAAGGGTTCGCGGAAGGCCTCGGGATCCGGGATCCGGTGAACAGCCCCACGTTTACGATCCTCCAGATCTATGAAGGAGGCCGTCTGGAGCTTTACCACTTTGACGTGTACCGCATTGCGGAAGCGGAAGAAATGGAAGAAATAGGATATGAAGAATATTTTTACGGGCAGGGAGTCTGCCTGGTGGAATGGGGCGACCGCATAGAAACGCTTCTTCCGGACACGGCGGTCAAAGTCGTCCTGGAAAAAGACCTGGAAAAAGGGTTTTCTTATCGTCGGATCACCGTAATCGGAGCGGACGCGGATCGGGGGTAAACGAAAATCCGGAAGAAACAGGAGCCGGAAGCGGACGGGAGCCGGAGACGGACGGAATCCGGAAGCGGACGGGAGCCGGAAGCAGGCGGGAATCCGGAAAGAATGTGAGAACGTGATGAAGATTTTAGCCTTGGATACTTCCGGCTTGGTGGCGAGCGCCGCCGTAATGCAGGATGATGTTTTGATAGCGGAGTTTACGGTCTGTTACAAAAAGACGCATTCCCAGACCCTGCTTCCCATGCTGGCACAAATTCGCGAGAGCATAGAACTGGATCTGGATTCTCTGGACGCCGTCGCCGTCGCGTCCGGCCCCGGCTCTTTCACCGGACTGCGGATCGGAGCCGCCACGGCAAAGGGCCTGGGGCTGGCGCTGGAGAAGCCTTTGGTGGAAGTACCGACGCTGGAAGGGTTAAGCTATCATTTCTGGGGAAGCGCTTCTTTGGTCTGTCCGCTGATGGACGCCCGGCGCGGCCAGGTGTATGCCGGGATCTATGCTTTTGAAAAACAGGGGGACGACTGGGAACTGAAAAGCATAGAGCCGGGGAGCGCGGTGGAAGTGAACCGGATGATCGAAAAAGTAAACGCCCTGGGCAGGGAAGTGATCTTCCTGGGAGACGGAGTTCCGGTATATGCCGAACGGATCCGGCAATGGGCGGCCGTTCCCCATTCTTTTGCCCCGCCGCATAAGAACCGCCAGTCTGCGGCGTGTGTGGCGGCACTGGGGGCGCGTTATTATACGCGGGGGCGGTATGTGACGGCCGCGCAGCACAGCCCGCAGTATTTTCGCGTCAGCCAGGCGGAAAGGAGCCGGAATGCGGACGGGTAGGCTACAGGCGGAGAAGATCCGGAATAGGGCGGCTTCCTCCGGTCAGACAGAGAGGAACGGGAATGCGTATTCGTAGATTACAGCTCAAGGACGTGGAGGCGGTAAGCCGTATCGAAGCGGAGACGTTCCGTATGCCTTGGTCGCCCCAGGACTTTGCCGATCTCGTGAAAGCGCGAAACGCTTTGTATCTGGTGGCGGAGGAAGAAGGAGAGATCGCGGGCTGCTGCGGAATGACCATCGTCGTCCCGGAAGGTTTCCTGAGCAATGTGGCGGTGAGGGAAAATTTCCGCCGGAAAGGGATCGGCGAAGCCATGCTGCGCCGCCTGATCGGGCAGGCGCGTGAAAAAGGCGTCCGGGACATCACCCTGGAAGTCCGGGCGAGCAATACGGCGGCGATTCATTTCTATAAAAAAATTGGTTTTCTTTCCGAAGGAATCCGGCCAGATTTTTACCAGCAGCCTCGCGAAGACGCTCTGATCATGTGGCTGTATGAAAATGGCAGAAAAATTGTGCCGTAAGCGTTCATATTTTCGCAGATGAGGCAACAATTACCACGGAAAACCGTTTATTTTTCCGCTATAATGAAAGATGCAACCGAAAAGTCCCTATCAAAAACAGACGGAGGATTAAGATGCGCAGATATGAAGACAAGCAAAGCGGCAGGCTGATGCAGGTTGTGTGCAATAAATGCGGAAAAATTTTAAGAGTCGAAAACGGATTCTTAAAAGAGGGCTGTTTTCAGGTGGATTATAGCTTCAACTATTTCAGTAAAAAAGACGGCGCCAGGCATAGATTCGACCTGTGTGAAGACTGTTATGACAGTTTTGCGGCCTCCCTGACCGTTCCGGCGGAAATATCCGTGGAAACGGAAATGCTGTGACATGGTACACCGCCGGGCGGCACGCCCCGCGCCGGGCGGTGTACCATACATAGAAGCGCGGAAGCCGCCGAATCCCTCATGTCGGGCAGCGTACCATACATAGAAGCGCGGAAGCCGGGAAACGGCTGCCTGCGGGAAGCCGCCGAATCCCCTCCGTTGGGCGGTACGTTTTAGGATAGAAGAAAAGAGATCGGAGAAATAGAAGAAATGACAGAAACAGGAGAGTGGTTATGTTAGATGTATGTCTGCTTGGAACCGGGGGGATGATGCCGCTGCCCTACCGCTGGCTCACTTCCCTGATGCTGCGCTACCAAGGGAAAAGTATCCTGATCGACTGCGGGGAGGGAACGCAGATCGCCATGAAGCAGAAAGGATGGAGTCCGCATCCGATTGACATGATCTGCTTTACGCATTACCACGCCGACCACATCAGCGGCCTGCCCGGCCTGCTCCTGACCATGGGCAACGCGCAGCGTGAGGAACCCTTGCTGATGATCGGGCCGAAGGGACTGGTCAAGGTCGTCGGCGCCTTGCGGAGCATCGCGCCCGGACTGCCTTTTGAAATAAGGTTTGAAGAACTTTCGGAACCTTCGCAGACTTTTTCTTTTGACGGATTTTCTATCGATGCTTTCCGGGTCAGCCATAATGTGGTATGCTATGGTTACAGCCTGAAAATCGGACGCGCCGGAAAGTTTCAGCCGGAAAAAGCGCTGGAGCTGGGGATCCCCAAGCCTTACTGGAGCAGGCTCCAGAAAGGGGAAACGATCACGGAGGGCGGCACGGCCTACACGCCGGAGATGGTGCTGGGCGAGGCCCGCAAAGGTCTGAAAGTGACCTACTGCACGGATACCAGGCCTACGGAGAGCCTCCTGGAGCATGGGGCAGGCTCGGATCTGCTGATTCTGGAAGGTATGTACGGAGAACCTGAAAAACTGGCCAAAGCCCAGGAAAACAGGCATATGACCATGTATGAGGCGGCGGCGGTGGCCGCAAGGCTACAGGTTCCGGAACTGTGGCTGACCCATTACAGCCCTTCCCTTACCAACCCGGAGGACTACATCCGGGAAGTCCGGAAAATATTTCCTAGGACGGTCGCCGCCAAGGACGGAAGGACGGCGGAACTCCATTTTGCGGAAGAAAAAGCGGGCCGCCGCTCACAGTCCGGATGATTCTTTTTTGATACGCCCGCGAAAGACGCTTTACAGGGCAAAGCGGGCAGATGGGAGCGCCGATGAAGAAGTCGAAGTCCGCCACCAGGACGACCCTGGTCGTCATATGCTTCATCGTAGGGGCAGTGGCATATTATGCCTATCTGATGAACCGCACCAGACAGCTGCAGGCGGAAGCGCAGCCCAGCCTGGTGGAGCAGGTGCTGGCAAGGGATCTGGAAATGGATTATCCCTCCACGCCGAGGGAAGTACTGAAATATTATAATGAAATCATAAGATGTTTTTATAATGAAGACTGTACGGAAAAGGAAGCCGAGCAGCTGGGGGACCAGGCCATGCGTCTGTATGATCTCGAGCTGGTGATCGCCAACGACCGGGAAGAATACCTAAGCCGCCTGAAAACCCAGATCGGAGAGTTTGCGTCCAAGGATCGCAGGATTTCCAGCTTCAGCCTTTCTTCCAGCGTGGACGTCAGTTATTATGAGAAAGACGGGTATTCTTTTGCGCGTATCCGCTGCGGCTACAACATCGTGGAGGGAAAAGAAAGCCAGCCTTCCAATGTGGTCTATCTGCTGCGCCAGGATGCGGAAGGACACTGGAAAATCTTCGGCTGGGATCTGGCGAAGAATCTGGAGGGCAACAAGTAGATGGCGGCGGAAGACGTCCTGATCCTGGCAATCGAAAGCTCCTGTGACGAGACCGCCGCCGCCGTGGTGAGGAACGGCAGGGAAGTGCTGTCCGACGTCATTTTTTCCCAGGTCGCCCTGCATACCCAGTACGGCGGCGTCGTGCCGGAAATCGCTTCCAGAAAGCATATCGAGAAAATCAATCCGGTCATAGAAGAAGCGCTGAAAGAAGCAAAAACCTCTCTGCGCGATCTTTCCGCGATTGCCGTCACCTATGGGCCGGGACTGGTGGGCGCGCTTCTGGTGGGCGTATCCGCGGCGAAAGCCATCAGCTTCGCCGCGGGGCTGCCCCTGATCGGGATCCATCACATCGAAGGGCATATCAGCGCCAATTATATAGAACATCACGATCTGGAGCCGCCTTACCTCTGCCTGGTGGTGTCCGGCGGACATACCCATCTGGTGGCGGTGAGGCGGTACGGGGAATATGAGGTGGTCGGCCGCACCCGGGACGACGCGGCGGGGGAGGCTTTCGACAAGGTGGCGCGGGCCATCGGCCTAGGCTACCCTGGCGGGCCAAAGATCGACCGGATTTCTAAGGAGGGTAAGCCGGACGCGATCCCTTTTCCCAGGGCCAAGGTGGACGCCTCCCCCTATGATTTCAGTTTCAGCGGGCTGAAATCTGCAGTGCTGAACTATCTCAACAGCTGCCGGATGAACCGGTTCCCTGTCCGTGCGGCGGATGTCGCGGCTTCTTTCCAGAAGGCGGTCGTCGATGTGCTGGCCCAGCGCTCCATGGAAGCGGTTCACGCATACGGCTTGGACTGTTTTGCCCTTGCGGGGGGCGTGGCTTCCAACACCTCCTTACGGAAAACTCTGGAAGAATGCTGCGCGCGGGAGAACGTCCGCTTCTTCTGCCCCTCCCCGAGGTACTGCACGGACAACGCCGCCATGATAGGAGCGGCAGGGTACTATGAATTCCTGCGCGGCACGCGCAGCGGCTACGAGCTGAACGCGGTTCCGAACCTGAAACTGGGCCGGAGCTATCCCGAATGAAAGGACTTCCGGGGAATGGAGAAGGACGAAAAATGTACGGCGATCCTGCTGGCGGCAGGGAACGGGAAACGGATGAACAGCGGCGTTGCCAAACAGTATATGCTGCTGAACGCGAAACCGCTGATCTGGTACTCTCTGGACGTCTTCCAGCGGGCCGACCCCATCAGCGACGTCATAGTGGTCGTCGGGAAAGGAGAAACAGCCCGCTGCCGGGAAGCATATATTGAGCCTTACGGCTTCACAAAAGTCAGCGCGGTGATAGAGGGCGGGGCGGAGCGGTATTTTTCTGTCTGGCAGGCCCTGCGGACGCTTTCCCAGGACTCTCCTGCGAAGCGGTATCTTTTGATCCATGACTGCGCCAGGCCGCTGGTGGAGAAGGAGACTATCTGTGCCGCCTATGAAGCCGCGCGGGAATACGGGGCCTGTACCGCAGGGGTCGTTTCCAAAGACACCGTCAAGATCGCCGACCGGAACGGACTTGTCAGGCAGACCCCCGCCCGTGACCGCGTGTGGCAGATACAGACGCCCCAAGTCTTTGAAGAAGAGGTGATCTGCGGCGCTTATAAGAAGTTCATGCGCCAGCTGCCCGCGCTCCTGCGCCGGGGGATACAGATGACCGACGACGCCACGATCGTGGAGCGGATGCTCAGGCGGCCGGTCAAGCTGGTCGAGGCTTCCTACCGGAACATCAAAATCACCACCCCGGAAGATCTCCGGATAGCCGAGAGCCTCCTGGGAACGTCAATTGCCGGCTGAGGGAGAAGCCATGCGGCGAATGTATGCGGTCTCTCTTCCTGCGGCGGATACCGGAAGGAGCGGAGATATAGCTTGAAATTATAACAATGCATAGGATATTAGCGTTACCCTATCAGGCTCCTTTTCGGTTATCATAAGACTGCCACGGAAAAATGCCGCGGTATGCTTTTTACCAGACAGGAGGCTTTTTTATGAGCAAGAGAGTTCAGACAGCAGACAGCCCGCTCCGTCCCGACGCGCTGTCTGCGTACAGACGTCAGGCCGAAGACCTTGCCGGCGAGGGGCAGACCCCAGCCGAGCGGCGGACGGAAACTGACCAGGGGCAGGGGATCGCTGGAACAGGCCGGGGCGATCGGCTGCGGACGTCCGTCGTCGGTTATCCGCGCATTGGCGGCAGCCGCGAGCTGAAATTCCAGACGGAGAAATACTTCCAGGGCGAAATCACCGCAGACGCGCTATTGGCGGCCGGCGCAAGGATACGCGCGGCGCAGTGGAAAAAGCAGCAGGCAAGCGGCGTTGACTACCTTCCGTCAGGCGACTTCTCGTTTTATGACGGCGTGCTGGATACCGCCGTATTGCTCGGGGCGATCCCGAAACGCTACAGGGCTTTGGGCCTTTCCCCGCTGGATACCTACTTTGCTATGGCAAAAGGCTATCAGGGCGAAAAGGGCGACGTGAAAGCTCTTTCCATGCGGAAATGGTTCCATACCAACTATCACTACCTTGTGCCTGAAATCGAGTCCGATACGGAGCTGCGCGTTACCGGGGGCAAGCTGTTTGACGAGTTCCGGGAAGCAAAGGCACAGGGGATTCACACGAAGCCCGTTTTCACCGGCGCGTTTACGTTCTGGAAACTTGCGAAGTATGAAGGTACGAAAACGGCGGAAGAGAATGTCACACAGATCGCCGCCGCTTACGGCGATATTCTTGCAAGGCTTGCGGGTCTGGGCGCGGAGTGGGTGCAGCTGGATGAGCCGGTTCTTGTGACAGACCTAAGCGAAGACGACATAGCCTTGTTCAGACAGCTGTACACAGCGGTGCTCGCCAAGAAAGGCCCGCTGAAAATCCTGCTGCAGACCTATTTCGGAGACATACGGGACTGTTACCGGGACGTTGCCGCGCTTCCTTTTGACGGTGTGGGGCTGGATTTCGTCGAGGGCAAAGAAACGCTTTCGCTGGTGGACGCTCACGGTTTCCCGGACGATAAAACATTGTTTGCGGGCGTGGTAAACGGCAGAAACATCTGGCGCAATGATTACGCCGAGACGCTGAGACTGCTTGCCGGGATCCAGGCAAAAGCGCAAAACGTCGTGGTTTCCACCTCCTGCTCGCTTCTGCACGTTCCCTATACTGTTTCTGCGGAAACGCAGTTAGACGCGGAGCAAAGAAAACTGCTTGCCTTTGCGGAAGAAAAGCTCTCGGAACTCTCCGAGCTTGCCAAACTGGCTGCCGATCCGGCCTGTGAGTTGCGTCCGCTTTATACGGATCGCGTGAAACTGCATGACAGCCGCCGCCAGAACGCCGATGCGGAGGTGAAAGCACGCGTATCCGCTTTGGACGAAAAGGCTTATATCCGCCTGCCCCATCGCGCCGAACGCGCCGAAAAGCAGCGGGACAGATGGAAACTGCCGCTCTTTCCGACCACGACGATCGGCTCGTTTCCGCAGACCAAAGAAGTGCGCCGGAACCGTGCCGACTTCAAAAGCGGCAAAATCACGAAAGAACGGTACGACGAGAAACTCAAAGGCTTTTTTGCGGACTGTATCCGGCTGCAAGAGGAAATCGGGCTTGACGTGCTGGTACACGGCGAGTTTGAGCGCGGCGATATGGTGGAGTTTTTCGGCGAAAACCTGGAGGGTTTCTTGTTCACGAAGTTCGCATGGGTGCAGTCCTACGGCACACGCTGCGTGAAACCGCCGATTGTGTTCTCCGACATCAAGCGTTTGGCTCCGATCACCATAGGCATTGCAAGCTATGTGCAGAGCCTGACTGACAAGCCTGTCAAAGGAATGCTGACGGGACCGATTACGATCCTGAACTGGTCGTTCCCGCGAGAGGACGTTGCCGCCAGGGAAACGGCCACGCAGATCGCGCTTGCCATCCGGGACGAGGTTCTGGATCTGGAAGCCGCGGGGATTTGGATGATTCAGATTGACGAAGCGGCTTTGCGCGAAAAGCTGCCGCTGCGTAAGTCCGACTGGCACAGCGAATATCTGGACTGGGCGATACCCGCGTTCCGTCTGACGCACAGCGGCGTCAAGCCGGAAACACAGATTCACACGCATATGTGCTATAGCGAATTCCAGGACATCATCAAGGAAATCGACGATATGGACGCGGACGTCATCTCGTTTGAAGCCAGCCGCTCGTCGCTGGCGATCCTGGACGCGATCCGGGCAAGCGGATTTGAAACCGCTGTCGGCCCCGGCGTGTATGACATTCACTCGCCGCGTGTACCGGGCGAACAGGAAATTGCGGACGCTTTGCATGTGATCCTGCGGACGGTTCGGCCTGAAAAACTGTGGGTCAACCCCGACTGCGGGCTAAAAACGCGCGGCAATGCGGAAACGGAGGCGAGCCTGAAAAACCTCGTCGCGGCGGCGAAAGCGGTTCGCTCGCTGCGGAGCGTGTGAAAGGCGGCATGAATTTCGGCAAGCTGTAGCGGAACTTGTCCGATCCAACGGTTCCGATCCCCGATATTCTCCGGTAAGCGGAATCTGCCGCAAGCCGGCGGCGGAGGATGAGGGGACGGGAACCGTTCAACGGTAACACCAGTAAGCCCGCCTCACCCGGCAAGGTTCACTCACCAGATTTTTCAAAAAATCTTGCATTTCGCTAAGGTTTATGCTGTAATCTTATCTATCAAGCCCATTGTCGGCCATTTGCGTCCTTAGGCACTGGAAGGGTTTGAGAAAGCATACAAATAAGCATTCCCCGCTTCCGGCACGCAAAGGGCTGGACGGCGGACTTAGGAGGAGTCGTTGCGGAGCCGCCTAGTTCCTAGGCATGTAGCGCGGCGGAGTGTGAATGAACGCCTGAAGGAAGCAAAGGAATATCATATGGACGCTTATACGGACTTGATTTCGATTTTGTTCCACGAAGGCAATGTGGATGCGGCTTACGAAGTGATAGAAGAAGCGAGGGCAAAATCACCGCAGTACCAATTTGATGGTTTGCAAAGCCAGGCTGCGGAGGAAGGAATCACAAATGAAGAGTAAAACTTATTCGGCATACGGGATGATCAAGAGAAATATGCCAAGGCTGTTTCCCTATCAGATCGCGTCATATGTGCTTGCTTTGGTTACGATTGTCATTTCGGTGGTTCTGGTTGATTCTTTGCGCGTACTGTTAGATGACCTGGAGGCAGGGGAAGCGGATGGGAGCCGGTATCTTTCGATACTCTGGTTCAGCTTGGCTTATCTTATTACTACGATGGTGTTTCAGTTTGTTTTCAGAAGAACCCAGATGGTTGGAAGAAACGAGATCGTGGTACTGCTGTACAACAAGCTCCAGTCAAAACCGCTTGATTTTTTCAGAGAACATCCTTCGGGAGAAATCCTGTCGCTGATCAATCAGGAGGGCAGGGAAGTCGGCGACTGGCTGTCATTTGGGACGCTTGTATTGTTTAATGAGTTTTCAGTCCTGATTTTGAATCTGATGTTGATGGCGTACTACGATATTCTGTTGACCTTGCTTTTAATACTGGTCTTATCTGCGGTTTTTCTGTCCACAAGATTTCTTGCCGTCCGTATGGCCGAATGTTCCTCCGGTTCGCTGAAAACGACGGGTAAAGTCAACCAGTTTATCTTACAGACGCTGAAAGCGGAAACATTGATCCACATATTGGGCAAACACCGGTGGTTCAAAAGCCGTCTTTCTGACCTGGTATATCGGCAGAGGTATCCTATCGACCGGAAATGGGCGGACGCCCACGCCGTCTATATGACGGTTTTCCTGTTCCTTTCGGTGCTGTTTCCAGTCTTATCGGTTGCCGTCGGCGCGTATATCTTCGGGGGCGGCGTTTCCATAGGGGTACTGCTTGCGTTCTACGCGCTGACATCGCACATCCAGGAACCCATACAATATATCCCCGAGTTTTTAAGCCAGCGTAAAAACGCGATCGCTTTAGCAGAACATTTACTGCCGATCGTGGAAGATGATCTTGTGTCAGATTTCAATATGGAAAAACTGCCCGAAAAGACAGACAAATTGAAGATAAATGTGGAATATTTTTCCTATTCTGATGGAGGAAACAAATTGCTGAGGAACATTGATTTTTCACTGGAATCCAAGGATGTCCTGTTAGTGAAAGGGATCAGCGGGGTCGGTAAATCCACGCTGGTTGACTTAATGATGGGGTTCCTGAAGTCGGAAAGGTCAGACGTAACCCTTAACGGTATCAGCTGCGCTCTTGTGGAGGATCGTGACAGATGGCGGCATATGCTTTTTGTTGGCCAGGAGACGGTTCTGATCGAGGGGACGCTGGCTGAGAATATCCTGATGGGTGACGAATTTCCGGCCGAATTGGTCAGAGAAGTGATTTACAGCGCGTGTTTAGAAGATGTCATGGGAGATGTTTCCGCTGAAGAAATCATAGGTGGGGAGGTGGACGGTGTCAGCGGAGGGCAGAAACAGAGGATCAGCATAGCGCGTATGTTGCTGCGTAGGCCGGATATCTTGATTCTGGATGAACCTACCTCGGCGCTGGATGAAGCCACGTCAAAGGAGCTGGCAGACAGAATCACAGATTTTACGCGTAAATATGATATGATTTTGATCGTAGTTTCGCACAAACCCGATTTTGATCAGTTTGTCACGAAAGTTCTTGAGATCAAATAACCGTTTCTGTCATATTGGAGGTAAAAATATGGTGTCTGTTAAAATTGAAAAAGCACTTGCATGTGATGCGGAAAAATTACTGGATATACAGAGACGCGCTTTTAAGCCGCTATACGATATATATGGTGATGAGGAAAGTCCTTTTTTAGAAAACCTTACATCTGTGGTATCTGGCATAGAGTACCCGAAAGGTGCTTATTATAAGATTTTTGATCACGAAGTCTTGTGCGGTGGGCTTTTTGTATTTCAATTGGGGAACGGACAATATAAAATAGGGCTGGTTTATGTTTTGCCCGAGTATCAGTATCGAGGTATCGGCTCAGAAGCTATCCTGCTTGCGGAGGATCTTGAAACATCCGCAGTCTCGTGGGAAATTGATTTTCCGGTCGATAGGATTCAGAACAGACGTTGCTATGAAAAAATAGGTTATACGGATACGGGGCGGCGCGAAGTTATAAATGATAAATTAATCCTGGCTTTTTACCAGAAAATAATAGGAGGCTGATTTCAAAAAAACCCTTGACATCTTTCAGAACCTGGTGTAACATCATTTTAGAGCAGTACTGATTCATCAAAACAAAATAGCGCGACCAAACCGAAGATGTGGAGATAAAAACAGGCCCTGCCCTTACAGAGAGACCGGGAGGCTGAGAGCCGGACAGGACGCAGACTGTTAAATGGACCACGGAGGGCGCGAGGAAAGAGTACCGGCGGATGGCCAAACGGCCGTAAGCGGACGGGACTCGAGTATTCCGCGACGTGCGGGCATACGTCAGTTGCCAAGGATATGTTGGTATCCGGAGAGCGCAGCCTTTCTGGCTGTGAAGCAAGGTGGCACCGCGGGAGTCATGTATGATTTTCCGTCCTTGACAGATTCTATGGAGAAACTGTTGAGGGCGTTTTTTTGCGTTACAAGAAGCGCGAGCGGTTTCCCGCAGCCGAGTACGGCGCGAGAGACGCGCCTTTACGGAACGCCGCCTGAGGGGGATCCCGCGGCCGGGTACGGCGCGAGAGACGCGCCTTTACGGAACGCCGCCTGAGGGGGTTCCCGCGGCCGGGTACGGCGCGAGAGACGCGCCTTTACGGAACGCCGCCTGAGGGGGATCCCGCGACCGGGTACGGCGCGAGGGACGCGCCTTTACGGAACGCCGCCTGAGCGGTTTCCCGCGGGCGAACGGGGCGCAGGACGCGCCTTCTGCCGGAAACCGGCTGCCGTATCATGGAAAGGAGAGCAAAGATGGAAGCAAGGCCGACACTGGAGGAAGTGAAAGAATTGATTTTGGCGGAAAGCTATGGGGCGGTTCCGGTCAGCGTGGAAATCCTGGCGGATCACACCACGCCGATCGAAGTGCTGAGGATGCTGAAAAAGGTGAGCCGCCACGCGTATCTGCTGGAAAGCGCGGAAGCGGACAAGAAATGGGGGAGGTATTCTTTCCTGGGCTATGACCCGGTACTGGAGCTTACCTGCCTGGACGGGGAGGGAACCGTGAAGACGCCTATGAGCAGCAGCCCTTTTTCCGGCAGCCCGGCTCCCCGTATCCGCGAGGTGCTGGCGCAGAACCGCAGCCCGAAACTGGAGTTCCTCCCTCCTTTTACCGGAGGGCTGGTGGGATACTTTGCCTATGACTATATGAAATACGGGGATCCCGCGCTGCGGCTGGATACGTCTGACCGCGACGGGTTCCGGGATGTGGATCTGATGTTGTTTGATAAAGTCGTCGCGTTCGACCATTACCGCCAGAAAATCGTCCTGATCGTCAACCTCCAGACGCGGGACGTGGAGACGGCTTACCACAAAGCGCTCGTGGAACTGGAGGGCATGAAGCGTCTGATCGAACGCGGCGAAAAAGAGCCGCGCCGCCCGCTGCGGCTGAAAACGGATTTTTCTCCTTTGTTCCAAGAGGAGGAATACTGCGGCATGGTGGAACGCGCCAAACACTATATCCGGGAAGGGGATATTTTTCAGGTGGTGCTTTCCAACCGCCTGGAAGCGGAGATGGAGGGAAGCCTGCTGGACGCCTACCGGATCCTCCGGACGACCAATCCGTCTCCGTACATGTTCTATTTTTCCGGCACGGATGGGGAGATCGCGGGAGCCAGCCCGGAAACCTTGGTGAAGTTCACCGGAGGGAAGCTGTATACCTTCCCTCTGGCGGGAACCAGAAAAAGGGGGGAAACGCGGGAGGAGGATCTCAGGCTGGAAGAAGAGCTTCTGCGGGATGAAAAGGAACTGGCGGAACACAATATGCTGGTGGATCTGAGCAGAAACGACCTCGGAAAAGTCAGCAGGATCGGGAGCGTGGCCGTGGAGGAATACATGAGCGTCCAAAGGTATTCCCACGTCATGCACATCGGCTCCACCGTGAGCGGCCATATCCGGGAGGGAAAAGACGCGCTGGACGCGCTGGACGCGGTTCTTCCGGCGGGAACCCTTTCCGGCGCGCCCAAGATCAGGGCCTGTGAGATCATTGAGGAGCTGGAGCGGAACAAGCGGGGCGTTTACGGGGGAGCGGTGGGCTACCTGTCGCTGACGGGGGATATGGATACCTGTATCGGGATCCGGCTGGCTTTTTGCAAAAACGGGAAAGTCTTCCTGCGTTCCGGAGCCGGTATCGTGGCGGACAGCGTGTCCGCCAACGAGTACCGGGAGTGTATCCAGAAAGCGCAGGCGATCCGCGGCGCGATCGAGGAGGCCCAGATCTGAAAAGGCGTAAAATCAGCCGCAGCCGGCAATTCCCGTAACGGAGTGCCGATAGAGGCGCGGCCGTTTTGACGGGCGCCGCCTGACCGGAAGAGCAAGGGAGGATAAAAAGAGATGATCTTATTGATCGATAATTATGACAGCTTTTCTTATAACGTATATCAGCTGATCGGCACGGTCCTGCAGGAAGCGCGGGAGGGCGCTCCGGCGGGAACGGAGCCTTTTCCCCGGGAGGATCCGGCACAGTCCGTTCAGGTCATACGCAACCGGGAACTGACGCCGGAAGAAATCGAAGCGCTGGCGCCCACCCACATCGTCATCTCCCCGGGGCCGGGAAAGCCCTCGGAGGCGGGGCAGTGCGAGGCCGTGATCCGGCATTTCGCCGGGAAGGTGCCGATCCTGGGGATCTGCCTGGGGCATCAGGCGATCTGCGAAGTGTTCGGGGCGAAGATTACTTACGCCAAGGCGCTGATGCACGGGAAACAGTCGTCCGTCTATCTGGACGTGGGCAGCAGGCTGTTTCGCGGAATGGAGAAGCGGATCCGGGCGGGACGCTACCATTCGCTGGCGGCGGAGCCGGAGACCGTTCCGGAGGAGCTTAAGATCACCGCCAGGGCGGAGATCGGAGAGGTGATGGCGGTGGAGCATGTGAAATATCCCGTTTACGGAGTGCAGTTCCATCCGGAATCCATTCTGACGGAGGGCGGCAAGAAGATCATGGAAAACTTTTTGCTGCCGGAGCGGGAGGAAAAGAAACACAAGGAGCTGGCGATCCGGGAAGCGATTGCCAGGCTGTCCAGACGGGAGGACATCGGCTATGCCATGTCCAAGGAAGTCATGAACGAGATCATGAGCGGGAGCGCTTCGGAGGTGCAGAAGAGCGCCTACCTGACGGCGCTTGGCCTGAAAGGGGAGACCATCGAGGAAATCACGGGTTCCGCCGAGGAAATGAGGAACCACAGCGTGAAGCTCGAGCCGGGGATGGATGTGCTGGAGATCGTGGGAACCGGCGGCGACGGTTCCAATTCCTTTAACATTTCCACCACCGCGTCCCTGCTGATTGCGGCGGCGGGCGTGCCGGTGGCAAAGCACGGCAACCGGGCGGCAAGCTCCAAGTCCGGCGCGGCGGACTGCCTGGAGGCCTTGGGGGTGAACATCCTGCTTCCTCCGGAACAGAACAAGAAGCTTTTAGAAGAAATAGGGATCTGCTTCCTGTTCGCGCAGAAGTACCACACCGCCATGAAGCATGTGGCGCCGGTGCGCCGGGAGCTGGGCATCCGCACGGTGTTCAACATCTTAGGGCCGCTCGCCAACCCTGCCGGGGCGAACATGCAGATCATGGGGGTCTATGAGGAAGCCCTGCTGGAACCCATGGCGAAGGTTCTGACGAACCTGGGGGTAAAGCGGGGGATGGTGGTCTTCGGGCAGGACCGGCTGGACGAAATTTCCGTCAGCGCGCCTACCAGTATCTGCGAGATTCGGGAGGGAGAATACCGGTATGATACCATCACGCCGGAACAGTTCGGCATGAGGCGGTGCGCCAAAGAGGAGCTGGTGGGGGGAACCCCTCTGGAGAACGCGGAAATCACCAGGGCCATCCTGAAAGGGGAAAAGGGGGCAAAACGGGATGCCGCCGTGCTGAACGCCGCCGCCGCTCTGTATATCGCGGGAAAGGCAAGGGATCTGCGGGAGGGAGCGGATCTGGCGGAAAGCATGATCGACAGCGGCAAGGCACTGGAGCTGCTGGAGAAGTTCATCCGTCTGTCCAATGAGGCTTCCGGATGAGGCTTCCGGATAACGGGGCTTTTTCCGGATGAGGCATTCCGCTGATGAGGCTTCCGGATAACGGGGCTTTTTCCGGATGAGGCTTCCGGATAGGGAAGATATATCCGCCAAGGCGGGCCAGGGGAGAAAATCCCTTGGAAAGGAGAACAAGACCATGATACTGCATGAAATAGCGGCGAAGACAAAAGAACGGATCGAGCGGGCAAAGCGCGGGTGTTCGCTGTCCGACTTGAAGGCGCAGGTGGCGGACGGCAGCTGCGAACCCCGGTTCCCTTTTGAAGAAGCCCTGCGGAAAAAGGGCCTCCGTTTCCTCTGCGAGGTGAAAAAGGCCTCGCCCTCCAAAGGCGTGATTGCCGGAGATTTTCCCTATGTCGGAATCGCCCGGGAATACGAGGAAGCGGGCGCGGACGCCGTTTCCGTGCTGACAGAGCCTTTCTTTTTCCAGGGGAGGGACGAATATCTGAAAGAAATCCGTCAGGCGGTCACTCTGCCGCTGCTGCGGAAGGACTTTACCGTAGACGAGTATATGATTTATGAAGCGAAGCTGTTGGGAGCCGACGCGGTGCTGCTCATCTGCGCGCTCCTGTCGGAGGGGCAGCTGAAAGAGTACCTCCAGATCGCGCAGAGTATCGGGCTGTCAGCCTTGGTGGAAGTCCATGACGAAAAAGAGGTGGAGATGGCTCTTGCCGCCTCTGCCTCCGTCATCGGGGTCAACAACCGGAACCTGAAAGATTTTTCCGTGGATCTGCGGACTTCCGTCCGCCTGCGTCCGCTGGTGCCGCGGAGCGCCGTATTTGTTTCGGAAAGCGGCGTGGAGACGGCGCGGGATGTGGCGCGGCTTCGGGAAAACGGCGCGGACGCCGTCCTGATCGGGGAGATCCTCATGCGCAGCCCGGATAAAAAGGCGAAGCTGCGGGAGCTGGGGCTTGGCACGTGAGGGAAAGCGGGCATACGGGAGCGAAAATGGAAACCAAAATAAAAATATGCGGCCTATCCCGTCCGCAGGACGTGGAATACGCCAATCTGGTACAGCCGGATTATGTGGGCTTCGTCTTTGCCGGGAGCCGCCGGAGGGTAGACGGGGAGCAGGCGGCGAAGCTGCGGGCAAGGCTCGCGCCCGGGATCCTGGCGGTGGGGGTGTTCGCGGACGCGGACAGGCAGGAAATCCTGCGCTGTCAGGAGCGCGCAGGCTTGGATCTGATACAGCTCCACGGGGCGGAAACGCGGGAAGAGATCCGTTTCCTACAGGAAGCGACGGGCAAGCCCCTCATCAAGGCGTTCCAGGTCGCAAGCCGCCAAGAAGTCCGTCTCTGCCTTTCTTCTCCGGCGGATTATCTGCTGTTTGACAGCGGGCAGGGGAGCGGAAAGACCTTTGACTGGTCTTTTCTGGAAGGCATAGAAGACGCGCAAGGCTTCCCGGAAAGCCGCCGGAAACGTTTTTTTCTGGCGGGCGGGCTTCACGCCGGGAATCTGGCGGCGGCAGCGGGCCGGGTGCGCCCGTTTGCGGTGGACGTCAGCTCCGGCGCGGAAACGGACGGGAAGAAGGATCTGGAGAAAATGAAACGGCTGGTTGAAATCGTCCGGGGGAAAAAAGCGGAAAGCGGCTGCTTCCCGGAACTTGGGGGTCGAACGCTGTAAAATCGCGGGAAAGGATGGTCAGGATGGGAAAGCGCGGGCGGTACGGGATATACGGGGGGCAGTACATCTCCGAGACCCTGATGAATGAACTGCTCCGTCTGGAGGAATGTTATGAATTTTATCAAAAGGACGCGGCCTTTGCCGAGGAATGGCGCCGGCTCCTGCGCGAATATGCCGGACGCCCGTCCTTGCTGTATTACGCGGAGCGGATGACGGAGGATCTGGGGGGCGCCAAGATCTATCTGAAACGGGAGGATCTGAACCACACCGGGAGCCACAAGATCAACAATGCCCTGGGGCAGGCGCTGCTGGCGAAGAAAATGGGCAAGAAGCGTCTGATCGCGGAGACCGGGGCGGGGCAGCATGGGGTGGCGACCGCCACGGCGGCGGCCTTCCTGGGAATGGAATGCGAGATTTTCATGGGGAAAGAGGACACCGAGCGGCAGGCCCTGAACGTCTACCGCATGGGACTGCTGGGCGCAAGGGTTCATCCCGTCGCCGGCGGCACGCAGGTTCTCAAGGATGCCGTCAATGAAACCATGAGGGAGTGGAGCAGCCGGGTGGAGGACACCCACTATGTGCTTGGCTCCGTCATGGGCCCTCACCCGTTCCCTAGGATGGTGCGGGATTTTCAGAGCGTGATCAGCCTGGAAGCAAGGGAGCAGATCCTGGAAAAAGAGGGGAAGCTTCCGGCGGCGGTCGTCGCCTGCGTGGGCGGCGGAAGCAACGCGATAGGAATATTCTACCATTTTATAGAAGACACCGCACCGCGCAGAGTGGAGCTGATCGGCTGTGAAGCGGCGGGAAAAGGTCTGGACACCCCATACCACGCGGCGACCATTTCCAAGGGTTCCCTGGGAGTGTTCCACGGCATGAAATCCTATTTCTGCCAGGATGAGTACGGGCAGATTGCCCCGGTGTATTCCATTTCCGCCGGGCTGGACTATCCGGGGATCGGCCCGGAACACGCGTACCTCCACGACGTCGGGCGGGCGTCCTATGCCGCGGTCACGGACGAGGAAGCGGTGGCGGCGTTTGAGTATCTGGCCCGGAGGGAGGGTATCATCTGCGCCATCGAGAGCGCGCACGCCATCGCGCAGGTACGCAAGATCGCGGCGGACTACGGCCCGGAGGAAAGTATCATTGTCTGCCTTTCCGGCAGGGGAGATAAGGACGTGGCGGCTATCGCGCGCTACAGGGGGGTGGAGATCCATGAATAAAAAAAGCGGGAACACTATCATCCGGGAAGCGTTCGGAAACGGGAAAGCTTTTATCGCGTTCCTCACGGCGGGGGATCCGGACGCGGACAGCACGGTTTCTTATATCCTGGAGATGGAACAAGCGGGAGCGGATCTGATCGAGATCGGGATCCCGTTTTCGGATCCCACGGCGGAAGGCCCCGTCATTCAGGAAGCGGATCTGAGGGCGCTCCGGGGCGGCATGACCACCGACGGCGTGTTTGAGATCGTCCGCAGGGTGAGGGAGCGGTCGGAGGCGGCGCTGGTGTTCATGACTTACCTGAACCCGGTCTTCCATTACGGCTATGAGCGTTTCTTCCAAAAGTGCGAGGAACTGGGGGTAGCCGGGATCATCATACCGGATCTGCCTTTCGAGGAAAAAGAAGAAGTGGACGCGGCGGCGAAGCGCCATCAGGTCGCGCTGATCTCCATGGTCGCGCCCACTTCGGAAGAGCGTGTACGGAGCATTGCCGCTTCGGCGGAGGGCTTCCTTTATGTGGTATCGTCCATGGGCGTGACCGGGGTGCGCAGCGAGATCACCACGGATCTTTCGTCCATGGTAGCCGCCGTCCGGAAAGTCTCGGATATTCCTTGCGCGGTCGGCTTCGGGATCAGCACGCCGAAGCAGGCTGCCGAGATGGCGGCCGTCGCGGACGGGAGCATTGTGGGCAGCGCGATCGTGCAGCTCATCGCGCGGCACGGCAGAAACGCCAAGGAGCCGCTGCGGGAGTATGTGGCGGCCATGAAACAGGCCCTCGGCAAAGAAGCGGCTTCCGTGCGTGCCGGTCAGGTTTTTTGCGAGGATTCTTGAAAAATCCGCAGCGCCGACCGGACTTCCGGCGACTGCGAGACGACGGAAAACAAAAAGATGATATTCAGTGGGAGGTCACGCAATGTCAAAGGGCATGATTCTATCCTGTCCCGCGGTAGGCGGTCAGCGCATTGCTCAAATAAAAAACAATATTTCCTCCTGGCTTACTCAAAATGCCCTAGAGGATTTAGTGGCGGCGTTTCATGGCAGTCTTCCCCGCGGCCTTGATCTGAACGCCTTGGCAAAGTGGTATCTGGAGTTCAGTGAGTGCTGGGATTTTCGCGGCAGGCAAAAACAAGCGTTTGACAAAAAAGTAGGCGAAGGCGCACGTTGGCTTTTAAGCAGCGACGATTTATCAGAAACTCAAAAAGAAAGTGCCTTGACCGCCGCATGGAAATTAGGTTTCATGAATAATGACGAGCCTATGGAACATGCTTATGACTATCTATGGGTTTTGGGTGGAGCCAGACTTTCCTGTCTGCTGAGAAGCCGCCTTGCGCGCCATGCCATCCGGTCGGGCGCAGGCGTCCCGAAAGCCGTGGTTTTTCTTACATCGATGAGACCGATCGGCGACGCGGAACGCGAAGCTACGGATACTTATGCTCCGAACGCCGAAACGGAATTTGATTTGTCTGTAGCCGCCGCACAGAAAGAATTTGGTGTGGCTGATCGATTTTCCGAAGAACGCTACGATGATGAAGCAAATGCAAATAACAGCTGGGTTGTCCGCAGATACGAAACAACGGACTATGAGATCCTCCTTGTTGCCGCGCCCTCGTCTGATCCTCAAAAGAGACGCGCGAATTCGTCGGACACCTACGAATTTTTTAGGAAAAAATTCCGGGTGCCGGAACATACCTCCATTCTGCTGACTACAAGCCAGATCTATGTTCCGTACCAGCATCTGGAAGCTGTGCGGACGATTGCCGTACCATACGGAATCAACCTTGATACGATTGGTTTTCCCGCGCAGTGGGGCGGTGTCTTGCAGGGAATGAATGAGCCGTCAAACTACTTACAAGAGATACGCTCGACCATTCAGTCCATAGGGAGGTTTTTCAGTGAACACTCATAATACGGATTTTTATCCTACGCTCACGGTGATTCTGCAGTCTGCGGAAGTGACGATCTTGTTTGTATCCGCGGTTTTCGTTTATCGGCAGATACGTATCGCGGCAAAGTCCTCACAATTTGAGGCAATGCAGCGTATCGCCGAATACATGGGACAGATTGACGGCAGCTTATATGAAATACCTGCGGATATTGTGTATCGCGCGGAGGAATTTCCCGATCATCCTCCGCCGCGCTATGCCCGGTGGAATCCCACGGCGGGAGAAGTCGATAAAATGACCGTGGCCAAAGGAAAGAGATCCGGCTTTTTCAAAACGGGCGGGGGTTATGCAGAATATGAGGCGGCCGCTCGGAAAACCATCAACGCATTGAATGATATCGCGCAGTATTTGGAAGATGGCTACGCAAGCTACGCCGACGTATTGGGACAGTATCATTTCAAAATCATCCGAGTGATCCATATTGTGGAAGCGTTCAGAAATCAACGGAGCGGCGATTATGGGCATAGGCTGCTGCGCCTGCGTCAAAAAGCCGTTCAGTACCATTATATGCATCCGAAGCATAGTGATCAGGATGTAGTATTACAGCTGAAAGGCGGAACCAAAATTGTCTTATTGCAGCGTATGCAGCAGACGCGGGAAGCGGCGAAATTCAGAAGGAAGTACCGGAAAGAGTTTTGGAAAAACGGCGCATAACTGCAATATCCGCTTCCGGACAGGCTGTGCGGAAGCGGCAGATCTGAAAAGCGATGATCTGGAAAATCCAAACCGAAAGCTGTGGGGCAGCCTGGTTCTTGCCGCAATGGCGCGGTAAGGCTGGGTTTTCCTTTTGGACTGCATGATGAGGAGAGAGCTGTTTTCTACGCGTCTGATCCGGACGCGGCGGCTGTGCAGATACAGAATGATCTTCTGCCGTATCCCGGGGTATGGAGCGGGAACGCCGGCCGTGCTTTCCCTGTAGGCGTCCCTGACACCGGAGCGCCCGTACGCGAATCGGCGGAGCAGGTTGTTTTGTCAGCGATAAGTCAGCTGGATACGGCGGGAACAGGGGGTTCAAGGTTTTATTGCGTTTGATCTTGTGATGGATCAGAGGAAAAACTCCGAGGAAGAGCCGGAAAAAAGGAAGGAAGCCGGCGCTGTGATGTACGGCGCGTGACCTGCCCCTTAGATTCGGCGTCCTGATTTTGCCGGAAAGGAGACGGTGTCACGGAATCTGCCAGAAGCATGACCGGCAGTCGAAAAAACAGGCAATCAGGCAGTTTGGAGGATCCTGCGCCAAAACAGTCAGCGGAATCCCCAAAAATATCGGCCAAAGACCGGAAATAATGGCTGTTATGATGATTCCGGGGCGGCAGGACGCAGGACGCCGCCCATGAAGTTCTACGCCCTGAAAAGACAGAATCTTTCAGATCGGTCTTGACAGCTGCCAGAAACTGTGGGATAATGACAAAAAGAGTACTTTTAGGACATATTTTCTGAAAAAAGACAGGAAAAATTTCCTAGAAAGTCCTGCAGGCACCCCAAGGACAAACAGCAGCAGAAAGACGACAGAGGAGGACGACATCATGAGGAACAGGAACAGGCTACCGCTACATACATACATACATACATACATACATACATACATACATACATACATACATACATACATACATACATACATACATACATACATACATACATACATACATACATACATGACTCTTCCCGGCTAGCGCGGC
>JAISOV010000053.1 GCA_031275405.1 Clostridium sp.
GCCGCGCTAGCCGGGAAGAGTCATGTATGTATGTATGTATGTATGTATGTATGTATGTATGTATGTATGTATGTATGTATGTATGTATGTATGTATGTATGTATGTATGTATGTATGTAGCGGTAGCCTGTTCCTCATGGTGTCGTCCTCCTCTGTCGTCTTTCTGCTGCTGTCTGTCCTTGGGTTACTTGCAGGACTTTCTAGGAAATTTTTCTGTCTTTTTTCAGGAAATATGTCCTGAAAATACTCTTTTTGTCATTATCCCACAGTTTCTGACGGCTGTCAAGACAGATTTAAAAAATTCTGTCTTTTCAAGGTGTAGAATCGGATGGGCGGCATCCCGCGCCCTGCCGCCCCGGAATCGTCATAACAGCCATTATTTCCGGTCTTTGGCCGATATTTTTGGGGATTCCGCTGACTTTTCTGGCGCAGGATCCTTCAAACTGCCTAATTGCCTGTTTTCTGGCCGGCTTCTTATGCCGCCGGCAGATTCCGGACTGTTTCCGGCCCTTCCTCGGTTCTTCTTAGGGCTTTTTTGTCCGTTTTCTGTATTCTGGCTTTTCCGGGACTGCCCGTTCCTTTTCGGAAATTTCTGCCCCTGAAATTTTCTGCCCCCTGAAAGGTCAGCGGCGCCTGGGTATTTTCTATGCTGATTTCAGATAGGGCGTCCACTCCGAAAGCGACGTCTATGCTCCGTACATCCCTGCCTGTGCCATGTACCTGGCACCATAGCAGAATATTTAAGATAGACATAGCTCTTTTTATGCCGTCCGTATTGAACCGCTTTTGTTTGCAGACAGTTTTCATCGCCCTTGTCTTTACCGGAAAACGCCGCGAGGGCTTTGCAAAGCTCCGCTCCTTGTCTGTCTTGGATCATCGACTCGCCGGAAAGCGGGACGCTTTTTCCCCAAGCAGATGGGAAGCATAAGGCCATGCCTCGCGAATAGGGAACGCCGCAAGGAAATGAGCCGCTTCGCGCTCCGGACGAAGCGGAAAGTCAGCGCGTAATGGCTGCCCTCTTGTCCTGCCCGTAATATAATAAGTTATCAGAAGCTGCGAAGCGGCTTCTGATAAAAGGCGCTGGTCTTGCGCCGCAATGGATTACAAGAAGCCGTCCTCGCTTCTTGTAATATTTGAAAATTCGTACCGGAAATAACGGTGAGACCAGATCAGCGCGAAACACAAAACGGACGGCGCCGCGCCCCGGAGACCGGAAAACTGCCGACGCCCCCGGCGCGTACCAAAAAGCCTGGATTCACCAAAGAACCAGAGAATGGGTCATGCCCGGAAAGAGCGCTTATGCTGGACAGCTCGACCTTTCCTGGATTTTAAGATGTAAGATGACAGCTCTTTTCCGATGATCGACCATTCGCATGGCTATCCTTGTGTAAAGCCCCAGCTTCTTTGAAAGGATCTTCCTCGCAGCCGTGAAAAATACACGTTCTTCTATCAAAACAGTATTGGTCTTACGGGCGAAGTCCACCCCATCATCGACATAGAAATACATAAGCGCATTCGTATTACCTGTTTTCTTCACATACTTATTCGCATATTGAATGCCCGTCTTATTAGCAGCGTCAAAGATCAATTCGACGTCTTTCAGATGAGTCCTCACGTTCGTCAGAAACCGTATGACTTTATCTTCTGTAAAATACTGAAAAACACCCGATACAATCAGCAAAGAAGGGAGATCTTTATTGATTTGACTGATCCACAACGTATCAAACAGATCACCGCCGATCAAGATTTCATTTTCACGTTCCCCCAGGATGGAACGCCTTATCTCAATCACTTCCGGTAAATCCACCTCATAAAACAAGCAGCTTTGGTTCTTGATGCGATCATACGCGGTTTCAAGCCCTGCGCCAAGGTAAACAAGATTGCATTTCCCATGTTTGGAAATAAAAGATTTTACCATATCATCCATATTATAGTATCTGGCGACGGAAGCCATAAAAGAATATTCCGAAGATTTTTTTCGTATCTGGTCGCTTGGAATGTATGGTTCCATGGAGAGTGATTTTTCATCATAAAAATATTCCGGAAATTTTTTTGAAACAAAAACACGAGCGGCGAGAGGAATAAACAGCGTGCTTGCTACGCCTTGCAAACTTTCCATGACGACTCCTTCTTTTCCTATATGCCATTCTTTTGATCAGAATAACATGGCTTGCAATATTTTGTCAACCCGTTCAGCCAAAAATCACACATCATGCGGCGCGGACTCCGCGCCATCGGCCTGACCGGATCTATCGCCGGTCATCCCGATTCGCACGTCATGCGGCGCAGGCTCCGCGGTACTTCCCAATCCAAACGAGCGCCCATTCCGGCTGCCAGTCTCTGCCCCATCGTATCGGCGGAGAGACTCGAAACGCTTAGGCTTGTTCCCTCCTGCCAGGCAGCGGCGAGCCTTCCGCGTAAATCAGCCCTTCCCCGGTTCACGGCCAACCTTGGCGTACACGTTTTCCGCCAGCGTCCGCACATCCTCCAGAAAATCCAGTTCCAGTTCCTCCGCAAAGCTGACGGAATATCTCTCTTCCAGCGCCATCAGCAATTCCGCGATATTGACGGAATCCACATAACCCCCGCCGTCTATCAGCCGGGTGTCCAGGCCGACCTGCTTCTGCAGGATCCGGCTTACGAAAAGAACCATTTCGTCGTATAACGCTTCTCTTGTCATCTTTACGCCCTCGCCCGCCTTGCGGACATCCCTCCTTCTATCCGTACCGTAAGCCAGCCGCCGTTCGGCACGGGCGCCGGCTTCCTCCGTTCATAGACGCAGCTGCCTTCGCTGTCCCAGCCGGCGCTCTCAAAGCCCTGGCTTTTCAGCAGAACCAGCATCGGCAGGTTCCGGTCCGTCCGGCGGAAACGGCACCGGACGCGGAGACCCGGCTTTTCCTGATCCAGCATGGCCAGAACGCAGTTCAGGAAGACCCCCGCCACCCCTCTGCCGCCTACCCGACAGGAAACACAGAACTGCTCGATGGTGGCGGCCGCGTTTCCGGAACTGCCGCTTTGCCGAAAAGGCTCGGCTTCCTCTCTCCGTGCGAAACAGACGCCGACGACCCCGTAATCCCCGAAACGATCCGACAGCTCAGCGGCAAACAGCCCTCCGTCAAGGTAGGCCCGGCACAGCGGCGCGTCCACCTTGCGGGAGAATGTCCGGAACTGGCTGGTTCTCCCGGCCAATTCACAGATCCTCGGAAGATCCGCCTCCCCCGCCTGCCTGACCGTCAGGCGGATCCCGCATTCCCGCAGGAAAGCCTCCCGGCTTCCCGCAAAGGCCTGCTCCTGTCTCTTCCTTTCCGCGTCCGCCAGATAGAACTTCCGGCGGCTGCGGCTTTCGTAGGTGGCCGGCTGGACGTTCCCCCCCATCTGCGAACCCGTCAGCTCCTCGCGGAACTCGTCCCACTGCCGCCCGGCATGGAACACCCGGACCATCGGCAGGAAATATGCCACCTCCGCAAGCTCAAAATCCGAATCATCCAGAAACGCGATGGAATCCAGCCCGATATCCAGGGCCTGCGCGATGTTCCGTATGCCCAGTGCCTTGGACTGGAAGCCGATCTGGGGGAACAGGAAGTATTCGGCGATGCCAAGCTCCCGCAGTTTCTGTTCCGCCGCCTGTTTTTCATTTCTTGTCGCGATACTCTGCAGGATGCCCGCTTCATCCATTCTTTTCAGGAAAGCAAGCTTTTCTTCCGGCAGAACCACGTCGCCGTCTTCCGCCAGAGTTCCCTCCCATAGGGTCTGATCCAGATCCCATACCACGCATTTGATCATGACATTCCTACCTTCCCGCCATACAGGCCAGCCTCCGGAAGGAAGCCCCCGTCTTCCGCCGCCGCTTCGCAGGAAGCGGAGCCTAGACGGCAGCCTTTCCCAAAAGCAGCCGACGGCCTTTCGCAACAGCAGAGAACAGCCTTTCGCAAAAACAGCCAGATGGCCATCCGGCGTATTCCATCCTCGTCATCCTGTACAGAACAACACACAGGCCGACATAGGAGCATACCCATACATGGCCATAGATCCCCCTACTCATACATGGCCATGGCTACTCATCACTTCGCCGGATACTCCCGCCGGACGGTCCTCTCGCGGCGCTTGCTTTCCGCTGATATGTGATATTCCATCGTCAGATGGGTGGGCTTAAAACGGAATTTCTGGTACAAAAGGCGCATGGGGAGGTTGGACACAAAGGTCTTGCCGACGATCCGGGCCGCGCCTGTTCCCAGGGCATAGTCCATCCCGGCTTTCATCAGTTCCTGCGAGTATCCGGTCTGCTCCCCCCCGTTTTTCACATAAAAACTTTTGAAATGAATGTATGGTTCCATCGACACGGAATTGGTCTGCAAGGCCATCCACAGCCAGCCCCGCACTTCCCCCGCGGCTTCCAGGACCAGCATACCCTCAGGGGACTTTTCCATGCCCTTCCGGATCTTTTTCTTGTGATGTTCCGGGTCTGTGACCGCCTCTTCGCCAAAGGATATGACCGCGATCTCGCTTTCAAACCCTGCCAGCACGTCCAGATCCCGCTCTGTGATGTTCCTGATACGGAAGCTTTCCGGTTCCTCCGCCATGCTCGTACCTCCCTCCGAACGCCGCCCGCCTCCGGGCAGATCCCTGCAAGCGGCACTGACGATACCATCCGAACGGCCCTCCACGCCGGGGGCTTTCGCCCGCACTGGGAACGCTCGTCCGCGTTTCAGAAAGACCCGGAGGAATCAATCCCCCCGGACTTGAAGATCCCTCTCCCCATTTCCGTGGTTTCCATGCCGGAACACCCCAGCTTCTCCCGCAGATAGTCCATCGCTTTCCACAGATCCAGGGACTCGCCGCAGGTAAAAAGATCCACCGCCGCATAGCGGTGTTCCGGCCAGGTATGGATGGTCAGGTGCGATTCCTGGATAATCACGGCGCCGCTGACCCCCCAAGGAGAAAACCGGTGAAATTCATGGGAGACAATGGCGGCGTTGGCCCTGTGCGCGGCTTCCCGCATGATTTCCTGTATCTTTTTCACATCATCCAGGGTTTCCCCGTCACAGCCGAAAAAATCCGCCAGAATGTGTTCTCCCAAAGCCCGCCTTTTCCGAGGGCCGGAAGAAATGTTCCGCTCCGGCTTTCCGTCCGGCGGCTTGTGCTTTCTCAGCTGATCAAAAACATGGCCGCCGCAGCCGGGGCAGCCCTCTTCCTGGTAGGCTTCGATGGCGCGGCCCCGCTTTCCGGTTTCCAGGATTTTCTTACAGGCGCGGCACCGGTACTCCCTGCCCGCAGGGCGCATATCCGCCGTGTAGATCTTCTCCCAGTTCGCCATGGACGCCGGAATGACCGCCTTGGTATGGTCTGTCGTCACCAGCTCCATCAGCTGGCTGACATTCCCAAGGAGGGAAGCCCCCTCGTACCGGTTGAACCCCTCATGGATCCCGGTCATGGCCAGGCCGTGGGCAAGCAGGACTTCCTGTAGGCGGAACAGTTCCTCATTGGGTTTCTGTCCGAAAGAAAGGAAGACTTTCAGCCCTCTTTCTTTTTTCAGCCCCCCTATCCCTCTGGAAAGGAAGAGGGATAAGCCCTCTATGGTATAGGGCGGGTCGGTATAAAAAGCGTCGAAGGCGCCGACGTATCCGAGGGGCAGCGGATCCCGCAGATCCAGCTCCACACAGTCCGCCGCCAGGCCGTGCTGTTGCGCGACCGTATTGATATATTCTGCAAAACGCGCATCTTTTTCCAAGACCGTGACCCGCGTCTTGATTTTACCCGGGTCTTCATACAGCTTTTTCAGCAGGAAGCCGACCGACACCGACACCAGATCGTCGTCGCCCACGCACAGAAGGCGCTTTCCCAGCAGGGTATGGCGTTCCAGCGCCAGGAGCGCCCGTCTCACCGAGGTAAGGGGCGTCCCCAGAGCCTGGTCGAGGGTCACGTCCGCCCGCGGCCTGCCTCGGTAGACCGGGGCGGCTTCTAAGGCCAGATCCTCCGCAAACTTCTCCCGGAACTCCCGGTCGTTCATCAGGCGCCGGTACAGATCCTTGCGCAATCCATCCAGACCCAACTTCTCCTCCAGACAGGAGGCGCCCTTTGGGGTAAGCCGGACGCCGCCGCGCTGCTCCATGACCCCCAGCTTGATAAATTCCTTCTTCACGGCGGTCACGACGGGAACGGGCAGGGAGCTTCGCCTTGCCAGCTCTTTCGTGGAAACGGGCTGGTCGAAATACAGGCTGACAAGCACCCTTTCTATGGCGTCGGCGCCCTCTTTGAGTTTGACGCCCGCCCTGACCGACTGTATCAGATCCTCCATCTCGTTCCTGCTCAGCAAAGACGGCTGAGTAGGAACTCTATGCACACAAGTTGCACAATACGTGCAACTTGGCGCACGCTGTTCTCGTGATTTTGTGCAAGATTCGCACAAAATCGCTTCGCGGGATATTCCTGCCGAGCAGCCATCCTCCATCTCGTCCCTCTTCCTTATCTCTTCTCCGTTATCTTCCCGGCTCCTTTATAAATGCTGTCCGCGGGAACCACGCCCCGCACCATGGAAGCGGGGTAAATATCGGTATTCCTGCCGACCACCGTTCCCGGGTTCAGCACGGCGTTACAGCCGACTTCCACCTGATCCCCCAGCATGGCGCCGACTTTTTTCAGCCCGGTTTCTATGGCGAACCCGTTCCCTTTGACCACGACAAGAGCCTTGTCGCTCCTGACGTTGGAGGTGACGGAGCCTGCGCCCATATGCGCCCGGAAGCCCAGGATACTGTCTCCCACATAATTGTAATGGGGAACCTGTACTTTGTTGAAAAGCACGGCGTTCTTTAACTCGGTGGAATTCCCTACCACCGCTTCCTTTCCCACGACGGCGCCGCCCCGTATATAGGCGCAGTGGCGCACCTGGGCTTTCCGGTCGAGGATCAGCGGGCCGTTCAGGCAGGCGCTCGGGGCGACTTCGGCGTCCCTGGCGATCCAGATCCCCTTGCCCCGTTCCTCGAAAAATTCTTCCGGAAGCCGCTCCCCCAGCCACAGGATGAAAGCGGGGATCTTGGGAAGCGCTTCCCAAGGATAGACCGCCCCTTCCAAAAGCCGCGCCGCAATGGTCTCCCGCAGATCATACAGGGTTTCGATCGAACATTCCATAACACTCCTATCTGTCTGTCCTCTTATTTTTTCCCCGGTTTCCCGGGCGCCTCTTTCGTCTTCCGGCAGTCGGCCTGTACCGCCCGGAACTGGGCATACAGGGCGCTTTCATTGCGCAGCTCCTTCACGGCGTTTGTCCGGCGGGATACGAAGTCGCCCAGTTTCCGCATATATTCTTCCGCCGTGATGGTTCCCTGCGCCACCATCGTCAGCCCTTTCTCCCAGCTTGCCGTCAAGGCCGGATCCAGCAGGGGGCGGATGGCGCCGCTTACCACATCGCAGACCATCTCCCCCATCAGGGTCGGGGTCAGGATCTGGGTCTTTTGGTTCAGCGCCAGGTATTCTATGGAAACCAGTTTCTTGAGAATCTCCGCCCTCGTGGCGCTGGTGCCGATGCCGCTTCCTTTGATCTGCGCCCGCAGTTCTTCGTCCTCGATCAGCTGCCCCGCGTTCTCCATGGCCAGAATCATGCTTCCGGAATGGTAGCGCTTCGGGGGAACGGTCTCCCCCTCCTTGATTTCATAAGACGAAAGGGCCAGCGTATCCCCTTTGCGCAGTCCGCGGAGCAGGTTCAGAAGCTCCGCGTCCGGATGTTCTTCTTTGGAACGCTTTTCTTCCATAGAATGCTTTTCCTCCATGGAACGCTTTTCCTCCATGGAACGCTTTTCCTCCATGGAATGCTTTTCCTCCATGGAACGCTTTTCCTCCATTTTCCCGAAGGAAAGGGCCGCGACTTTGAGATAGCCCTCCTCGACCAGAATCCGGAAACTGGCAAAGAACTTCTCCGCAGGAGCGGGGGATTTACAGGTTACGGCGATACACAGCGCGGTTTTCTGGTAGACCGCCGGAGGATAAAAAATGCTCACGAAGCGGCGCGTGATCACTTCATAGACCTGGGCGGACAGCGGACGCAGCCCGGGCAGCGCACGCAGCCCTTGCCCGGTGGGGATGATGGCGTAATGGTCCGTGATCTGCTTGTCGTTTACGTACCTGGTCCGGTCAAGCCCTTGATGGCCTCCTTTTTCCAGAACCGCCGCCACGTCCTGGCTCACGGGCACATAGGAACGCAGCCCGGACAGGTTCTTGTGGATTTCTTTCGCCACCGCCGCGGAAAGCACCCTTGCGTCCGTCCGGGGGTAAGTCACCAGCTTTTTTTCATATAGTTCCTGCACGACGCGCAGGGTTTCATCCGGATTGATCTTAAAATACCGGGAGCAGTCGTTCTGCAGTTCCGCCAGATTGTAGAGCAGGGGCGGGTTCTTCCGCTCTTTCCTGCGTTCGACGCTCTCCAAGACGGGGGGCGGCAGGGATTGGGCTTCCAGATACCGGATCAGCTCCTCCGCACCCTCTTTGGCGGAGAACCCGTTTTCTTGATACAGAAGAGGGGAACCGTGGTATTTGGAGCCTTCCACGGCCTTCCACTCCCCCGCGATTTCCCCCGTCCCATGGGTAAAGTTCCCGGACACCCGGTAAAACGGGGTCTTCACGAAAGCCCGGATCTCCCGCTCCCGGCGCACCGCCATCCCTAGGACACAGGTCATCACCCGCCCTACGGAAATCACCGCCCGTTCCCGTTGCAGGCAGTCCTTTACCGCCTTGCCGTATTTCAGGGTCAGCACCCGGGAAAAATTGATCCCCATCAGATAGTCTTCCTTGGCGCGGAGGTAGGCGGCATTGCCCAGGTCGTCATAAGCCGCAAGGTCTTTGGCCTCCCGGATCCCCCGCAGGATCTCGCTTTCCGTCTGGGAGTCGATCCACACCCGGAGCCGCTTCTTCCCTCTGACCCCCGCCATCTGCTCCACCAGGCGGTAGATATACTCGCCCTCCCGCCCGGAATCCGTACAGACATAGATCGTGTCCACGTCCGCCCGGTTCAGCAGCCCGCTGACGATCTGAAACTGCTTGCGGACGCTCCCGATCACTTCATACCGGAATTCCTCCGGAAGGAAAGGGATGGTATCCAGCCTCCAGCGCCGGTACTTCTCGTCATAGGCTTCCGGGTAGCTCATCGTCACCAGATGGCCTACGCACCAGGTCACGACCGCTTCCGGGGATTCCAGATAGCCGTCCCTGGAACGCATATCACTTTTCAGCGCCTTGGCAAACTCCTTTGCCACGCTGGGTTTTTCCGCGATAAATAAGTTCTTGCCCATTTGAAAGCACCCTTTCAAATTAATACGCCTTTTCTTCTTTCTCCAGCAGTTCCCCGATGTCCCGCGCCGGCTGCGGCTTACCCAGATAATAGCCCTGGATCACGTCGCAGCCGATCACCTGCAGATAGTCATATTGGTTCTCTTCCTCCACGCCCTCCGCGACGGACTCAAAACCCAGAGCCTTCACCATGCTGATAATGGCTTCCGTGATCACCCTCGTGGCGGAATCCGTCAGAACGGTGTCGATGAAGGACTTGTCAATCTTCAAGGTGTCGATGGGCAGCCTTTTCAGATAGGACAGGGAAGAAAAGCCCGTCCCGAAATCATCCAGGGAGATCCGCACCCCGTAGTCCCGGAGCTTGCGGAGTTTCTCAGACACCGTCAGAAAATCGTCGATCAGGATGCTTTCCGTGATTTCGATCTCGATCTCAAAAGGCTTCACCTCATACTTTTTCAGGATCCGGAGCAGGGCGTCCACAAAATCCTCGCTGTTGTACTGGACGGGGGAAACATTGATGGACATGACCATGCGGCAGCCATATTTCTGCTTCCACTCCGCATACTGGCGGATGCTTTCTTCCATCACCCACTGCCCGATCTGCACGATGGAACCGGTCTTCTCCGCGACCGGGATGAAAATGCCGGGGCTGACGATCCCGTCTCCCGTATCCGCCATCCGGATGAGCGCCTCCACCCCGCGAAGCCGTCTGCTTTGGGTATGGTACTGCGGCTGATAGTGCAGAAGGAAGCTTTTGTCGCGGACAGCTTCTTTTAACTTATCCTCAAATTCGATGTTCTGCCGAAACTCCAGCAGGACAGACGCGTCGTAATACTGGATCGCGCCCTTGCTCTTCTTCTTTCCTTTATATAGAACGATTTCCGCCATGCTGATCAGCTCCGACGGGGTCAGGCCCGCTTCCGGGAACTCCGCTACGCCGATACTGACCGTGACATGCAGCTTCTGTCCGGAACTTAACAGAAACGGCTCCCGGATCCTCTCCCGGATCCCGCGGTGGATCTGCTCTATGCTCCGGCTGCCCACAGGATCATAGACGGCCATGCCGTACACGTCCGAATTCAGGTGGCAGGCAATGACGTTCTCCTGGCTGAATTCTTTCAGAACCGCCCCGAACTGCCGGATCAGCTCATCCCCTATGACGATCCTCAGCCCGTCGTTCACTTTGCCCAAGTCGTCAATGTCGATCAGCAGCACGCTGACGACGGCGTGTTCCTTTTTGGCGCGGCTGAGATACTTCCCTAGCTTATGGACATAATAGCTGCGGTTGTACAGCCCGGTGGACACGTCGTAATGGGTCGCGTACTTGAGTTCTTCCGCCTGGGTCTTCTCTTTGGTGATGTTCCGGACGCGGACGATCTTGTCCGTGGCGCCGCCGTCGTCGTCATATATGACATCGGTGCGAAATTCCAGCCATTTCTTCTCGTTTGGCAGAAGGACTTCTATATGGGCGCTTTCCAGCCCGCTTTTTTCCAGGAATAAAACATCCCGCAACGGCAGCGCGGCCTGCTCGTCCACGATGTCTAAGATTTTTGTGACCTTCTTCCATTCATCCATGCGAAACGGAAAGACGGCCTCCCACTGTCCGATCAGAGCCAGTTCCTTTTTCCCGAAGGAATAATAAAGGTACGCGTTCCTGGACGTATCGCAGATCAGATGATACATCCTTTCTTTCGCGCTCAGTTTCCGGTTCACCGCTTTCAGCAGGTCTAATTGATAGCGCAGCTCATCCATTTGACTATCCTTTCTTCCAGGCAGAGGTTCTGTCCGTCGTGTTAAAAGATCAGGAACGCGCTTCGCGGTCTTATGGGCTGCGGCTTAGGCGCGCTTCCGCGGCTCAGGCTTTTTTCCCGGCGATATAGCCCTCTGCCTTGAGCAGTTCCGCGCACAGGACGCCGCCGCCCGCCGCCCCTCGGATCGTGTTATGGGACAGCCCGATGAATTTGTAGTCGTAGACGGAATCTTCCCGGACGCGCCCCACGCTGATCCCCATGCCGTTTTCAAAATCTATGTCCAGAGCCACCTGCGGCCGGTCGTCGTCTTCCAGATACTGTAGAAACCGTTTCGGCGCGCTGGGCAGATCCAGCTCCTGCGGCACTCCCCGGAAGCTTCGGATCCGCTCGATCAGCCGCTCTTTCGCAGGCTTCTTTTGAAAGTCCACGAACACCGCTGCCGTATGTCCGTCCAGAACCGGTATGCGGACGCACTGACAGGCGATCTTCGGAAGGCTTGCCGGAACGATCCTGCCGTCCTGTATGTTCCCCCAGAGACGCAGCGGCTCCCGCTCGCTTTTTTCTTCCTCGCCGCCGATATAAGGGATCACGTTCCCCGCCATCTGGGGCCAGTCCTGGAAAGTCTTCCCGGCGCCGGAGATCGCCTGATAGGTCGTGACCACCGCCCGCACCGGCTCAAATTCCTTCCACGCGTGGAACACCGGCGCATAGCTCTGGATGGAACAGTTGGGCTTCACGAGGACGAACCCTCTTTCCGTACCCAGCCGTTTCCTCTGGAACTCAATGACCCGGAGATGCTCCGGGTTGACTTCCGGTATGACCATAGGCACGTCCGGCGTCCAGCGGTGGGCACTGTTGTTGGAAACCACGGGGGTCTCCGCTTTCGCGTAAGCTTCCTCGATCCTGCGGATTTCCTCTTTGGTCATGTCCACCGCGCTGAAGACAAAATCCACCTCCGAAGCGACTTTTTCCACCTCGTTCACGTTCAGGACACGGAGTTTTTTTACGGCCTGCGGCATGGGCGCGGGCATCTTCCAGCGCCCGCCCACCGCTTCTTCATAGGTTTTCCCGGCGGAACGCGGGCTTGCCGCGACGGCCGTCACCTCGAACCAAGGGTGGTTCTCCAGGAGCGCGACAAACCGCTGTCCCACCATGCCCGTTCCTCCCAGAACGCCGACTCTTAATTTCCTGCTCATTGTAAACCTCTTTCTGCGTCTGTACCGCAAGTTAGGAACTGAAAACTTTTTATGCAGAAGGATTTCTTCACGGAAAAACTTCTGATATGGAATGATAAATGCTTCTTATCAGCTAAATGATAAAAGCTTCTTAATGATATAATGTATATAATGGTAAGGTTTTGCAAGAAAAGCCTCTTATGTGGAAAAGCTTCTGGGCTTAGCGGAAGGATTTCGCCAGCCGATCCCTTATACGCCCTCTAAGTAGCTCCGGTAGTTTCGCAGAACCTCCCGCATAGCCGCCGGGCCGGGAGCGCCGACGGTCAGCCGCCTCTCCACACAGGCTTTCAGCGAGATGTCCTCATAAAGATCCGGGCCGAACCGGTCGCTGATCTCCCGCAGTTCCTCCAGGCTCAGCTTTTCTATGGCAGCGCCTTTTTGCAGACAGTACAGCACCAGTTTCCCGACGATCTCATGGGCAGTCCGGAAGGGAACGCCTTTCCTGACCAGATAATCCGCCGCGTCGGTAGCGTTGGTGAATCCTTCCATCGCGCTTTCCGCCATCCTCCGGCGGTCGAACCGCATGGTGCGTATCATGCCGGTAAACAGCGCCAGGCTTTTCGCCACGGTCTCCATGGCGTCAAAGGCGGCCTCTTTGTCTTCCTGCATATCTTTATTGTATGCCAGAGGCAGACCTTTCATCGTGACCAGCAGACCCATCAGCGACCCGTAGACCCTTCCGGTCTTGCCCCGCACCAGCTCCGCGACGTCCGGGTTCTTCTTCTGGGGCATGATACTGCTGCCGGTGGAATAGGCGTCCGCGATCTCCAGGAAGCGGTACTCGTTGGAGTTCCACAGGATGATTTCCTCGCTGAAACGGCTCAGGTGCATCATGACCAGCGACAGCGCCGACAGGTATTCGATCAGGTAATCCCGGTCGGACACGGAATCCATGCTGTTCTGCGTAGGGCCGTCAAAGCCCAGCAGGAACGCCGTGTATGCCCGATCCAGCGGATAGGTCGTTCCCGCCAGAGCGCCCGCCCCCAGAGGGCAGTAGTTCATCCGCGCCAGAAGGTCTTTCAGCCTCAGGCGATCCCTCCGGAACATTTCAAAATAAGCCCCGAAATGATGAGCCAGGGTGGTGGGCTGCGCTTTCTGCAGATGGGTGAAGCCTGGCATATAGGTTTCCAGATGGTCTTCCATGACCGAAAGCAGCGCTTCCAGAAGCTCCTTAAGCAGGGAATCGGTCTGCCGGGCCTGTTCCCTGGTATACAGGCGCATATCCAGAGCCACCTGGTCGTTGCGGCTCCGCCCGGTATGGAGCTTCTTTCCGGTCTCCCCGATGAGCCGGATCAGCTGCGCTTCCACAAAGCTGTGGATGTCCTCAAAGGCGGGATCAATGGCCAGGACGCCGTTTTCCACCTCTTCCCGGATCCGGGCCAGGCCGTTCCTGATCGCGTCGTGTTCTTCCGGCGTCAGCACTTTCTGTTTTGCCAGCATGGCCGCGTGGGCAATGCTCCCCTCAAGATCCTGCCGGAAAAGCTTCTGGTCGAACCGGATCGAAGCGTTGAAGTCAAAGACCATCTGATCCGTTTCCTGAGTGAAGCGTCCTCCCCATAGCTGTGCCATATTCCATTCTCCGTTCATGATCCCCGTCCGCCGCTCTCTGATGCCCGACGGTTTTCTGTCAACGCGTTCGTTTTATTTTCTAGGATAGCACAAAACGGGACGTATTGCAAGAAAACGCGGCTTCCTTTGCTGTGCGGCACAGGGTACGCTGTCTTCGCCATTTTTTGCCAAACATCATATGCCCTGCATGGACACATGGCTTCCCGGGAGCTTCCCGCCGGACGGCCATATCGCAGGAACCATCGGCACGATGTTTCGCCTCACATGGCTTCCCGGGAACTTCCCGCCGGGCGGCAGCCGTTCTGTCACAAAGAGCTTCTGCTCTTTGTGATATATGGAATCAGCCCTCCCTCGGCGATGATCCTGCGCATGAATTCCGGAAAAGGCTGTCCTTGAAACTCCGTGTTCTGTGTGCGGTCATAAATCCTGCCCGTCTGGAAGTCCACTTCCACTTCATCTCCCGCCCGGATGCCCCTTGCCGCCTCCGGGCATTCGATGATGGGCAGTCCGATATTGATGGCGTTGCGGTAAAAAATACGGGCAAAGGTCTCCGCGATCACGCAGGAGACGCCCGCCGCCCGGATGGCAATCGGGGCGTGTTCCCGGGAGGAACCGCAGCCGAAGTTCTTTGCCGCAACGATCAGATCCCCCTTTCTGACTTTCCGGATAAAATCCGGGTCAATGTCCTCCATGCAATGAGCCGCCAGTTCCTCCGGCTGGGAGGAATTGAGGTACCGGGCCGGGATGATCACATCCGTATCCACGTTGTCTCCGTATTTGAAAACAGATCCTTTTGCGTTCATAAGCTTTCCTTTCTTGAGCTGGACGGTCTTCCGATACTTACGCCAGATCGTCGGGTCCGGAAATCTTCCCGGTGATTGCGCTTGCCGCCGCCACAGCCGGGCTTGCCAGGTATACTTCCGAACGCACGGATCCCATGCGCCCCACGAAGTTGCGGTTGGTCGTGGACACGCAGCGCTCCCCGTCCGCTAAGATCCCCATGTATCCGCCCAGGCACGGTCCGCAGGTAGGTGTGCTGACCACCCCTCCGGACTCGACAAAGATTTTCAGCAGCCCCTCTTCCATCGCCTGAAGATAAATCGCCTGTGTCGCCGGGATCACGATGAAACGCTTCCCTTTCGCCACATGGCGGCCTTTCAGGAGGCCGGCCGCGATCCGCAGATCGTCCATCCGCCCGTTGGTGCAGGAGCCGATGACCACTTGGTCAATCTCGATCCCCTCCGGATATTCCCGCCGGATCTCGTCTATGGTGCGGGTGTTCTCCGGCAGATGGGGGAACGAAACGGTAGGGCGCAGGGCGCTTAAATCAATGGTATATTCCTCGTCATAGACCGCGTCTTCATCCGCTTCATAAACCGTAAACCGCCGTTGGGAACGTTCTGTTATGTAAGCCTGCGCCAGCTCGTCCGCCGGAAAGATCCCGTTTTTCCCGCCCGCTTCAATCGCCATGTTCGCAATGGTGAAACGGTCGTCCATGGACAGGTTCCTGATGCCCTCCCCGGTAAATTCCATGGATTTATATAAGGCCCCGTCCACCCCGATGTTTCCGATGATGTGCAGGATCACGTCTTTGCCGCTGACCCATCTGCCCGGCTTGCCCACCAGGCGGAAACGGATCGCGGACGGAACCTTGAACCACGCTTTTCCGGTCGCCATCCCCGCCGCCATGTCCGTGCTGCCCACACCGGTGGAAAAAGCGCCCAGCGCCCCGTAAGTACAGGTGTGGGAATCCGCGCCGATGATCACGTCTCCCGCCACGGTCAGCCCTTTTTCCGGAAGCAGCGCGTGTTCGATCCCCATCTCCCCTACCTCGAAATAGTGGGTGATCCCATGGCGGAGGGCAAACTCGCGCAGACACTTGCAATGCTCCGCCGACTTGATGTCCTTATTTGGTACAAAATGATCCGGCACCAAGGCAATCCTGTCCTTATCAAACACGCCTTCCGCCCCGATCCTTTCCATCTCCTTGATCGCCACCGGGCTGGTGATGTCGTTGCCCAGTACCAGATCCAGGCGCGCCTCGATCAGCTGCCCGGCTTCCACTTTTTCCAGCCCCGCCGCCGCCGCCAGGATCTTCTGCGTCATCGTCATTCCCATGCTGCTCCCTTCCCGCCCGCTTTAGAGGGCATATCATGCCGGGAAAATCTGCTCTCCCTCCGCCCGCTCCCGCGGACATATCATTCAAGATCATCTTAATACAAAATGTGGGATTCGTCAAACAGAACAGGAGAACGGCATGGCGGAAATCAAACGGTTCCTTATAAAAAAGACCCCCTGCAAAACAAACCGTTTCACAAGGGTACACATTACAGATACATCAAGGTACAAAAGATATAAAAGCACAAAAGGTACATAACGTACGTGACATGATTCGAACACGCGACCTTCTGGTCCGTAGCCAGACGCTCTATCCAGCTGAGCTACACGTACATCTGACAAAACCTGATTGCGATGAAGCGCCGGATCCCTGTCCATCTGCAACCGTCCTTATTATAAGCATTCCCCACAAGATTGTCAATACCTTTTTTACGTTTTTTTCATCGGCTGTGTGAAAATTATATGATATTTTCCTAGCAAAGGATTTTATGATTTTTTCCACGTCGTATCCTTTGCCGGGACCTTGACAAGCATGTGAGGGGCGGAAATCCCATCCACGCCCCAACAACCAGTCAGACGGGAAATGCAACAGATCCGGAGCGGAGGCGACGAGCCGAAGCGCCGAGTGGGGTGCGCCAGGA
>JAISOV010000007.1 GCA_031275405.1 Clostridium sp.
CACCTCGACGCTGCCGCTTTCGTCCTCCGTGCTTCCTATCGCCTTGAGCCTGCCGTAGTGGGTGACGTTTCCGTAGAAGGCGTCCCCGCCGCGCCTGACCAGGGCGGAGAGGAAGCGGGTCTTGCCTTCCGCGTACTCCGCGCCGGAGTAGGAGACGGTCAGCGTCCTGCCTCTGCGGGAGACGAGGCCGTCCGGCGCAAAGTCCGGGGCGAGGTCGTCGTCCTCCATCGTGAATTTATAGTCGTCCTCCGGCGGCGTATATCCTGGGAGGGGGGCATTTCCGTCTGCGAGGTCGGCCTTGTCGCCTGTCGCCTCTGTCGTGAAGAGGGCCAAGGACACATCCAGCCACAGAGCGGGGCGGAGATAGAACTGAAAGGAATTCACGCGATATTGTATAACGACTTTCCCGTTATAGGCAGCAGCATATACATAGCTACCATACTCGTCTGTAAGCATATACGTGCGAAGCCAATAAGCAGTATCCTGCTCGCTGATGTATTGTTCTGCTGACGAGAGCTTCCTATGCTCCTCCACGGAGAGGGGCCAGAACAGCTGGTTTGCGGCGGGGTCTCCCTCTATCCCATCAGATGGTTGCAGGGTACGTCCCTTGATCAGATCTTTTTCAGAGTCGTCCAGGCTGTCTGCCTTTGCGGCCATCTCCCTCTGCAGTGTGCTGCCGTTGTACCGGCCGTCGTCGCCGAAGTAGCTTCTTCCGAAGTCCACGTCTTTCGCGAACAGCGTCAGGGCGCCTTCTTCCGCCGCCACGCCGCTGGTTCCCTCCTTTCCGCCGACCACCAGCCATTCCTTGCCGCCGAAGCCCACCGTACCCGTGGCCGCCTCCGCCGTCATGGCGGGAGCCGCCACGGACAGCGCCAGGGCCAGGGCCGCGGCGGCCGCCGTTCTCCTTTTTGTACCCGCTCTCTTTTGGATGTCCATGTGATAGCCGTCCCTTCTTTCTGTCTTTCCTATGGCTGTCAGAAGGTTAACCTTTTGACAGTGGCCAAAATACGCATTATGTTTTTTATTTTACCACGATTCCGCACGGATTACAAACAATTTTTCTAGAAAAAATACATAATATTTACTCCTTTGTATGAATACAGTAATTTTTATGGAGCCGGACGCTGAAATCCCGTGCTGTCAAAAGGTTAACCTTCTGACAGCGCAGGGTCTCCCCGCCGGTCGGGTATGCCGGCAGGAGCAGCCCCACAGAAGGTACGCCTTCTGGTAGCGCGGGGTTCCTGCGGCCTGTCCCGGCTCTCCCGGCATAAGCCGGCCTTCCGCTTCCCGTCTCCCCTGCCGCCCGTTCCCTTGCTTCCTGTTCTTCCTTTTTTTGCGTCTGCGGGTTCCTGCGCCGGCAGGCGGGCAGTCATGTCGTTGTTCCGCTGCCTGCTTTACGGATTCCTGCGCCGGCAAGCGGGCAGCCTGGGGAGGATCCGGCGGAAGGCCCTGTGTACGCCTGCCGGGACAGGCCGCGGACAGGGGACGGCAGGGGTCTAGGGCAGGCCTTTTGACAGGGCCTGGTTCCGGGTCGCCCCGAAAGAGGTTCGGAAAAAAATATGAAAAATTTCCAGCCTTTTTCAGACTTCTGACAGATTTTTTCAGCCGTCTTTTTGACCTTCCGCAATACCGGCTGCTGTCCGGCGGATCCTGCCGGACATATTTCGCAAAAGCCGCTAGTAGCTTCGGATTGGATCGGGATTTCGTGTGGTTCAAAGCCTCAAGAGCGACATGAGAGCCAAGATTTGAAAGTCTGTCAATACATAATTTCCTTGTTTCTGCAAAAGATAGTTTTAGAACAGTGACATATCCGGCAGGGCCGCTGACAATGTTCGGCAAAAACCGCTGACAATATTCAACGGAAACTGCTGACGGTATCCAGCGGAAACCGCTGATGGTATCCAGCGGAAACCACTGACGGTATCCAGCGGAAACCACTGACGGTATCCAGCGGAAACCGCTGACAATATTCAACGGAAACCACTGACGGTATCCAGCGGAAACCGCTGATGGTATCCAGCGGAAACCGCTGACAATATTCAACGGAAACCACTGACGGTATCCAGCGGAAACCGCTGACGGTATCCAGCGGAAACCGCTGACGGTATCCAGCGGAAACCACTGACGGTATCCAGCGGAAACTGCTGACGGTATCCAGCGGAAACCGCTGACAATATTCAACGGAAACCGCTGACGGTATCCAGCGGAAACTGCTGACGGTATCCGGCGGAAACCGCTGAATGGTACCTGCTTACAGCCGCCGCAGAAAAGCAGACAGGGAGATAGTGGGATCATGGGCAGTTTTCAAGTCAGGACAGATCTGGCGTTAGAGGCCAGGGAAAGTATCAGCGAGGGCGAGAGCGAGCTTCGGGGCGTCCGGGTGGAAGAATATTACCGGGAAGAAGAAGACATCCAGGTCACGAAGGTGATCATCGACACGAAAAACGCGGCGAAGACCATGGGGAAGCCCATCGGCACCTATGTGACTATGGAAGCCCCGGCGATGGTGGAACCGGACGAAGATTACCACAGGGAGATTTCCGTGTGCCTTGCGGACGAGCTGCGGGAGATGATCCCCTGTAGCGGCAAGGAGCAGTCCATCCTGGTGGTGGGCCTGGGGAACCGGGAGGTGACGGCGGACGCGTTAGGGCCTCAGGTCGTAGATAACCTGCTGATTACCAGGCACGTGGTAAAAGCTTACGGAAAAGCGGCCTATAATAAGAAGGAAATGAATCTCATCAGCAGCATAGAGCCGGGGGTCATGGCGAAGACCGGGATGGAAACGGCGGAAATCATCAAAGGGGTGGTGGCGGAAACGAAGCCGGACGTCCTGATCGTCATCGATGCCTTGGCGGCCAGAAGCACCAAACGGCTGAACCGTACCATCCAGATCAGCAACACCGGGATCCAGCCCGGTTCCGGCGTGGGCAACCACCGCAACGCGCTGACGGAGACGACCTTAGGAGTTCCGGTGATCGCCATAGGGGTGCCGACCGTGGTGGACGCCGCCACCATCGTGGGCGATGCCTTGGAGAAACTGCTGAACGGGGAAAGCGAATTCGACCGTGTGAAATACATGGGGCAGCATGTGTCCGCTTTCGGGGAACTGAACAACATGTATATGACCGGGAAGGACATCGACGCGGTGATCAAGCGGGTCAGCTTCACGGTTTCCGAGGGGATCAACCTCGCTCTGGAATTAAGCTGAAAGCGGGAAGAACCCCTTTCCTTTTGAATAGGGGAAACTCGGACGGCATATATTAGACCAATCCTGTAAAAAAAGGGGTGGAGGGACGTCAGAGCCGGAAAACGTAAAAGGACTTCCTATTTATGGGCGGCAGGGGCGCTGTTCCTGCTGCTTTTGGCGCTTGGCCAGGACAGCGGGGGGGCGGCGTCCATACAGATGAAAACAGCCGTCACGGAGAGCCTTTCGGAAGCGTTCCTGGAAAAGCTGCTCCGGCTGTTCAGCCCGATCTTTTCTTTTGTGGAACAGGAAAATATCTCCATAGCCGATACCTTCCTGGCGGAAAACATGCGGCAGATCCTGCCGTTTTATGGGTTTGTAAAGGAAAATCTTCCAAGCGCCGCAAAGGCGGAGGATTCCATGACGATAGAAATGATCCTGCTGGCGGAAGCAAGCGAAGAAATGGAGCTGTGGTACGAGGACGAAAGCGGACAGGATCCCGCGCAGGCGGACGAAAGCGGACAGGATCCCGCGCAGGCGCCTGATCCGGCGCAGGAAGACGCCGCCGGAGCGTTCGTTCCCCGGCAGAAAGTACATACGGTGGATCTGTCGGAGTTTCAGGATTATGAAACGCTGGTGAAGAATTTTTATACGATCGATTCCACGACGATGATCGGCAGCGACGAGCTGGACGCGCAGCGGCTTGCGGCGAAAGACATGACGCTGTCCGGGGATTCGGAAGGGCCGCAGATCCTGATTTACCACACCCATTCCCAGGAGGGTTTTGCGGATTCGGTAGCGGGCGATCCCACGACCTCTATCGTGGCGGTAGGGGAGAATCTGGCACGGATCCTGACGCAGGACTATGGCTACAAGGTGCTGCACCACAAGGGCGAGTACGACGTGCGGCTCAGGAGCGATGCGTATTCCAAGGCGCTTCCCGCCGTCACGCAGATACTGGCCGACTATCCGGACATCCAGGTGGTGATTGACTTACATAGGGACTCCCCGCCGGACGGACGGCGGCTGGTGGTGGACATAGACGGGAAGCCCACCGCCCAGTTCATGTTCTTCAACGGGCTGAGCCGCACCCGCCAGACCGGGAACATCTCTTATCTGTATAACGGCAACTTGGCCGAGAATCTGGCTTTTTCTTTCCAGCTTCAGGTAAAGGCCAGGGAATACTATCCCGGACTGTCGCGCAAGATCTATCTCAAAGGCTACCGCTACAACATGCATCTGAAGCCGAGGACGACGCTGATCGAGCTGGGGGCGCAGAACAATACCCTGCAAGAGGCGATGAACGCCTGTTATCCGCTGGCGCATATCCTCGATCTGGTGCTGTCGGGGGAAGGATAACGGCTTTCCGTCTGCGGATGATTGGCCGATCTTCCACTTCGGCCTGGTGCTGTCGGGGGAAGGATAACGGCGGCATAAAATTTTCTTGACTTTTGCGGAAAAAAGGATACAATGGCTACATTGAGTTATTTTGCGTTTTGCCTACCGTAAAATATCATGAAAAAGCAGCCACGAGAAAGGAACAAAGGCATGGCATCGATCGATCAGAGCAGAATCCGCAACTTTTGTATCATCGCGCATATAGACCATGGGAAATCTACCCTTGCGGACAGGATCATCGAAAAGACAGGGCTTCTGACCAGCCGTGAGATGCATGAACAGGTACTGGACAACATGGATCTGGAAAGGGAGAGGGGGATCACCATCAAAGCCCAGGCGGTGCGTACCATATACCGTGCCGGGAACGGGGAAGAGTACGTGTTCAACCTGATCGACACGCCGGGACATGTGGATTTTAATTATGAGGTCAGCCGTTCTCTGGCGGCCTGCGAAGGAGCGGTGCTGGTCGTGGACGCGGCGCAGGGAATCGAGGCCCAGACCCTGGCCAACGTCTATCTGGCTCTGGATCATGGCCTGGACGTCTTTCCGGTCGTCAATAAGATCGACCTGCCGAGTGCCGAGCCGCAGCGGGTGATAGAGGAAATCGAGGACGTCATCGGGATCGAGGCGCAGGGGTCTCCCCGTATTTCCGCCAAGAACGGCATCGGTATCGAAGAAGTCCTCGAACAGATCATCACTAAGATCCCGCCGCCCAAAGGGAGCGCGTCCAATCCTTTGCAGGCGCTTATTTTTGACTCTCTTTATGATCCATATAAGGGGGTGATTGTCTTCTGCCGGATCATGGAGGGCGAGGTGCGGAAAGGCACGAAGATCCGGATGATGGCCACCGGGGCGAAAGCGGAAGTCGTGGAAGTCGGGTATTTCGGCGCGGGGCAGTTTATCCCCTGTCAGGAGCTTTCCGCCGGGATGGTGGGCTATCTTACCGCTTCCATCAAAAACGTCAAGGACACCGCGGTCGGGGATACGGTGACGGACGCGGAAAATCCCTGCGCTGAGCCACTGCCCGGCTATCAGAAGGTTCATTCCATGGTGTTCTGCGGCATGTATCCGGCAGACGGCGCGAAGTATCCGGATTTAAGGGATGCCTTGGAAAAACTCCAGCTCAATGACGCCGCCCTGCATTATGAGCCGGAGACCTCCGTCGCCCTCGGCTTCGGTTTCCGCTGCGGTTTTTTGGGGCTGCTGCACCTGGAAGTCGTGCAGGAGAGGCTGGAGCGGGAGTACAATCTGGATCTGGTGACGACCGCCCCGAGCGTGGTATACAAGGTGCATAAGACCAATGGAGAGGTCGTCGAGCTGACCAACCCGACCAACCTTCCCGACCCCTCGTTGATCGCGTATATGGAGGAACCGGTGGTAAGCGCCCAGATCATGGTGACGAATGAATATGTCGGTTCGATCATGGAACTCTGCCAGGAAAGGCGGGGACGCTACCAAGGGATGGAATACATGGAAGGAACCAGGGCGCTGCTTCGGTATGAACTGCCTTTGAACGAGATCATCTATGATTTTTTTGACGCTTTGAAATCCCGTTCCAGAGGGTATGCTTCTTTTGACTATGAACTGAAAGGCTATGAGGAATCCAGACTGGTCAAATTGGACATACTAATAAACAGAGAGGAAGTGGACGCTTTATCGTTTATCGTGCATGGAGATTCCGCCTATGACCGGGGACGCAGGATGTGTGAGAAGCTGAAAGACGAGATCCCGCGGCATCTTTTCGAGATCCCGGTACAGGCGGCGATCGGCGGAAAGATCATTGCCCGGGAAACGGTAAAGGCCCTGCGCAAGGACGTGCTGGCAAAATGCTACGGAGGGGACATTACCCGAAAGAAGAAACTTCTGGAAAAGCAGAAGGAGGGGAAGAAGCGGATGCGGCAGGTCGGGAACGTGGAGGTGCCGCAGAAAGCGTTTATGAGCGTACTGAAACTGGATGACAGGGCCTGACCGGAGCGGTCGTTCCCGAGCAGGGTCTTTTTCTCGCGGTTGGGCAGGGTGCTTGCTATGGATCTTCGTGCCTTGGGGTTATATCTTCATGTTCCTTTCTGTATCGGCAAGTGCCGGTACTGTGATTTCCTTTCGTTCCCTGCTCCGGCGTGGGCGCAGGAGGCTTACTGGGCGGCTTTGCTCCGGGAGCTGGAGCTGCGCGGCGGGGAGTACGCCGCTTATGAGGTGGTTTCTGTTTTCATCGGCGGCGGTACTCCCTCTTTGGCTCCGGGAGAGTGGATCGCGGAGCTGATGGAGCGGATACGGGAGCGGTTCCGTCTCGCGGACGGAGCGGAAGTGACGATAGAGGGGAATCCGGGAACGGCGGATGGGGAGAAGTTCGCCGCCTACCGGGCGGCGGGCGTCAACCGGCTGAGCATCGGCCTGCAGTCCGCTTTGGACGAGGAACTGCGGCTGCTTGGCAGGGCGCATACGTTCCGGCAGTTTGAGGAAGCCTACCGGGCGGCGCGGGAAGCCGGCTTTCGCAACGTCAACGTGGATCTGATGAGCGCCCTGCCGGGGCAAAGCCGGGCGGCTTATCAGAAGACCCTGCGGGCGGTGCTGGATCTGGAGCCGTTGCCGGAGCATATTTCCGCGTACAGCCTGATCGTGGAAGAGGGAACGCCTTTTGGCGAGCTGCTCCGGAAAGGAGAGCTTTCCCTGCCGGATGAGGATACGGACAGGCAGATGTACGCGGATACCGCCCGGGAACTGCAAAAGAAAGGCTTCCGGCGCTACGAAGTGTCCAATTACGCAAGGGCGGGTTATGAATGCCGCCACAACTGCGGCTGCTGGCAAAGGCGGGAATATGCGGGCTTCGGGCTTGGCGCGGCTTCGCTGGTTCGGAATGTCCGTTTTTCCAATACCAGGGATCTGGCGGCTTATCTGGAGATGTTCGGCAAAGGCCGGGAGGGCGGGGCAAAGGCACGGAGAGGGATCCGTGGAGCGCAAGGAGGTTCCGGGGAGGCCGCGAAAGGCTTCCGTGGAGCGCAAGGAGGTTCCGGGGAAGCCGAAAAAGGGATCCATGGAGCGGAAAGGGATTTGGGGGAAACAGAAGAAAGTTTCCGGGAAGCGGTGCAGGAGCTGACGCAGGCGGAGCAGATGGAAGAATTTATGTTCCTGGGGCTTCGGCTGACGGAAGGGGTCAGCAGCCGGCAGTTCCGGGAAACGTTTCATGTGGAGCTGCCGGACATCTATGGCAGGGTTCTGGAGCGGAGCCGGAAAGAGGGGCTGCTGCGGCTGGACAGCGTGGAAGCGCGGACGGCGGGGGAAACCGCCGATCTGCGGATACGGCTGACGGACAGGGGAGTGGACTTGAGCAATTATGTGCTGGCCCGTTTCCTGCTGTAAAGCGGTATTCAGGATCATACCGGACGCCATGCGGAGTGATACGAGCTGACCAATGCCCTGTTTTATCCGAACCGACGCGCTGGATCCTGCCTGCCTGTTTGAGCGCGGCAAAATCGCGTTGGATGGTTTTAGCGGAAACAGAAAAAGCGGAAGCCGGTTCTTTGGCTGTCAGATCCGGATGGCCAAGCAGCATTTCTAAGATTTTTCTTTGCGTTTTACAGGGATACTTGCGTCTTTTACAGGGACGCTTACAGGGACATTGTCGTCTTTTACAGGCACACGTGGCACTGTGTCCGTATCGCTTTCAACGGAAACACGCAAGTCGCGGTTTTGGAGCGGCTTGCTTCCGCCAAACAGCAGGTTCTCGAAAAAGCGGTTCGGATCATCAGGTGTTGCGTAAATGTTCTTTGGATAGTCGCTGTAATTTGCCGATATTTTCAAAAACGCTTCTTTTGCTTCCTCGCGGGTCGCGTACTTTTGGCTTGTTCGGTTTAGCGTTGTGTGTTCGTCCTCGGGGGCGGTTTAACGCCCCGCCATGATAACGGCTGCGTGTTGTCCCGCTCTTGCGCGGTCGCGCCACCCGAATTTTGTAATGTGAGTACCGCCTTCCCGGCGTTGCCATGCGACGTGCCAAAATTCACCTTGTAACATCGGTTGCCCCGCGCGGTATAAGCTGTGGACTGATTTTTGAACGCCTTTCATTGTCTTTACCTCCGTTTTGGTTTTTAGTCGCTGTGATGGCCGGGCTTGTCCGCCTTTTTTGTGAAAAAAATAAATGCGTCGGGGTGAAAAACGCTTTCGCATTTCATGATAAAACTGACCATGATCCGTACGGATACCGTGCCGCTGTGCCAGCTGCTCTGTCCGTATCTGGGTGTTGCTTCGCGCAAAGCTGAGAGAAGGGCGCACAACAGCCAGCTATGCCTATCGAGCGTAAAAAGGGGGTGTTGCTTCGCGCAAGGCTGCGAGGACAGCGCGCCAAGTTCGCGTTTGGCTGCCCTTGCATTTCCCTACGGACAGGCTTTTTCCCCGTTCTTTTCTTGGAAGCCTGGCAGGATCAGCTCAAAATAGCGCAGCAGATGTGCCAGATGTTCCTGATCCGCCGCCAGGATCACTTCGATGCAGTCGCCCAGAGTATAACCGTAAGGAAGCTCCCGGTTCAGAATGGCGATTCCCAGCCTGCATGGCGTCCGCCCTAACAGATAATCCGCGGAGACGCCGTACAGGTCGCCGAGCTTCACCAGTACGCCGTAAGGCGGATGGTGGATGGATTTCTCATAATTGGAAAGGGCGGACTTGGAAATGCCCAGGCAGCCCGCGACTTTCTTCTGTGT
>JAISOV010000017.1 GCA_031275405.1 Clostridium sp.
TAAAGACCTGTCCGTTTATCAGGCGTGCCGTTCCCTGTATCTCGGAGAGGCGCAGGCCTATGCCGCGGAGTGGGAAGAGCGGCTGTCCGTCTTGAATGACCCAGAGATACAGGACGTTTCTTTCAAGGCATTCGAGAACAGAACTTATCTGCTGCCTTTCACGGATCTCAAGGATGATCCCCAGCATCGTTGGGTCAACGCGCCGATGGCAAAGTATTACGGGAAGCGTTCGATTTCATTGATTCCGGAGTAAAGAGCCTGGACGAGCATTCCTTCCGCTTCCCATACGCAAAGGGCGAAGCGCCGGGTATCGGGGGAGCCTTCCTAGCCGCGAAGCAGTCTGCGTTCATGGGCAGGCGGCGCAGCGGAATGCGAACGTCCGCTTTCCCCTGATGTCCAAAAAGACGGAAAAAAGGATGTAAATATGACAGATAAGGAGAATGCCTTCCGGAAATAATGATAGTGATTAGCAACTTACATGTTGCGCAGGTCCCTGGCATCCGAATGGTGCAAAATATTTTTCAGAACGGCACCGGAACAATTGGTTTTTTCACACCGATATGTTATACTGATCCTATTCAAAAAGGAAAGGTGGAAATGATGATGCAGATCGCATGATCGGATCTGAAAGTCAACGTCGGAAAATATGTTGACCTTGCGGAAGTCGAAGACGTGATTATCACGAAGTACGGAAAACCGACCGCCAAAATCGTGCGGTTCGACCGTGTGCCGTGGTATATGCGGAAAGTGCCGGAAAAAGTCACCGACATCGAGCAGCTGTTCGGGACGCTTCCGAGCGACATTGACCTTGACGACGTAAAGACAGAGAGGCTGACGAAATAGCGGTACTTCTTGACACCAACATCATAATGGACGCATTGCAGGAGCGCCAGCCGTTCGATGCCGCAGCAAAGGAAATTCTGCGGAGAGGGCAGAGGGGTTCGGTCAGTCCTCAGTTCCGAAGATAACCCCGGGCGATCTGTTGAGAAAGTTATAAAAGCAAAAAATTCATTTGGCTAAGGGTACAGGAAGCAATGCGGCGAAACGGCTAGGAAACCGGAAGAACACGTAAAGGAGAAGCGGCCATGTACAGGAAGAGAAGGTTGAAGGAATCGCATTCTTTCAACCGGAGTTTTGTGCTACGCACAAAGTCTCCAGACTTTGGAAAGGAGCATAGTATTAAGAATGAAGACCCTAACCAACACCTTGCTTCGTTGCCGGCCTGGGGGAAGGGCTGCGGCGTCCTGGCGGCGCTCTGCGCGGCGGGGCTGGCGGGGATCTGTATCCCGCTGCTCGTCATTGCCTGTTATAATTTCCCAAGCGCGGATGATTTTTCCTATAGCGTAGGCGTCAGGCACATGATCCTGTCGGGAGGGTCTGTCTGGAGTATCCTGTGCGCGGCTGCGCGGGAAGCCGCGGATACCTGGCATACCTGGCAGGGGAGCTATTCCGCCGCCGCCCTGATGGCCTTACAGCCCGGCGTCTGGGGGGAATCTTTCTATGCGCTCGGGACATGGAGCCTGCTCGGGAGCCTGCTGGCTTCGCAAGGGTATCTTCTGCATTTTTTCCTGTGTAGGCTAGGCGGACTGAGGAAGCGGTTCTGCTGTATCGTCTGGGCGCTCGTCAGCGGACTCCAGATCCTCTTCGTGCCGTACCCGAACCAAGCGTTCTACTGGTTCAACGGCTCCGTCTATTATACCTTTTTCTATTCGCTGTCGCTGGTCTGGCTGACGGTCGGGCTGAAGCTTCTGATCGTGGAGGACTCCCAGGATCGGAGGAAACGGTATAGGCGCGTTTTTTCTTATGTCCTGACGGGATTCCTTCTGGGCGGAGGGAACCTGGCGACCGGCCTGGGAGCCGCCTTAGGCGGGGCGGGCCTCCTGCTTGCCGCCCTGGTTTTCCGGAGGAGCCGGGTACGGTATCTGCTGCCGGGGATCCTGGCACACTGGGTCGGCTTCGGGTTCAACGTCGTCGCTCCGGGGAACCAGGTTCGTTTCTCTGTGGACTACTCTGCGGAGTGGTCTTTGAGAAACGACTACCAGCGGTCTTTCCTAAAAACCGTGCTGCTTTCGCTGGAACATGCCGCTCTGAATATCGTCAGCTGGACGGACTGGAAGGTCGTCCTGATCCTGCTGCTGATCGCGCCGCTTCTCTGGGCAGGGTGCAGACGGATCAGATGGGATTTCCGCTTCCCGCTCCTGTTTGGTCTGCTGCTGTTCGGGATCTATGCTTCCCAGCTGGCCCCCAGTGCCTATGTGGACGGTTCCTACGGCCCGCCTAGGATGGGCGACATCATCTGGGACGGCTACTGTCTTCTGCTGGTCGCGACAGAGGCCTATTTTTTTGGCTGGCTGCAGCGGCATTTCTTAAAGCTACAGGAGAAGCTGAAAAACAAGATTCCCCTTTTCGTGAAAAACGGGTATCTGCCGTATTTTGCGGTTCTCTGTGTGCTCTATCTGCTTCTGACCGTCAAAGGAGAGGGCTATATCTATCAGCAGGCTTATAAAGATATGTCCGTTTATCAGGCGTGCCGTTCCCTGTATCTCGGAGAGGCGCAGGCCTATGCCGCGGAGTGGGAAGAGAGGCTGGCTGTCTTGAACGATCCGGACATGGAGGAGGTTTCTTTCAAAGCATTTCAGAACAGGCCCATTCTGCTGGTCTACATAGACATCCAAGAGGACAGCCGGCATTCCTGGATCAACGCGCCGATGGCAGAGTATTATGGGAAGCGTTCGATTTCGCTGATTCCGGAATAAAGAGCCTGTCGGGGAGAATTTCCGGCGAAGCGGATTCATGGGTGACGATACCTGGAAAGAGGAAGTATGCAGAGGAATGCAGATATGCCAAATCAAAACAAAGATTTCTGGGGTACCATGATAGCCGCCAGAAAAGGGCGGTCCATGAGGAGGATAGATCTGTTCTGTCTCGCGGCGCTGACAGCGGCGGCGGTGGCTCTCCGGCTTGCCCTGTTTTATTTTCAAAGCATGGATTGGCTGAACTACTTAAGCCCTTGGGTCGAATTTATACGAGCCGGGGGGGTGGAAGGCTCTTGCCGACTATACGCAGGTCGGTAATTATTCCCCGGCTTATATGTATCTCCTTGCCCTGATCTCCTATCTGCCGATGAACAGCCTTTATGCGATCAAGGCGGTGTCCTGCCTGTTTGATTTCGCCATGGCGGTTCTGGTGTTCCGATGGGTCTATGAGGAAACGGCGGACAGGGAGAAGGCGGTACTTGGCTACGCGCTGATCCTGTTTGCGCCGACCGTCTGGCTGAACTCTTCTTTCTGGGCGCAATGTGACGCCGGCTATGCATACTTTCTGCTGCTTGCCGTATATTGGCTCATCCGCCGGAAACAGGCGCTGGGAATGGTATTTGTGGGTCTTGCTTTCTGTCTGAAGCTGCAGACGGTGTTCCTGGCGCCGTTTCTGTTCTGGCTGTGGCTGGAACGGAAGCTCCGGTTCCGCTTTTTTTTAATCATCCCTCTGGCGTATCTGTTTTCCGCCGTTCCGGCCATACTGATGGGAGCCTCCCCGTCGGCGCTGCTGACGGTTTATTTCGAGCAGACCAAGAGTTATCTCGCATTATCCTTGGAAGCCGCGAATGCCGCCTCGTTGATTGCCGGCTATTACAGCGACAGAATGTCGCTTGCGTTTATTGTGCTGACAGCGGTGGTCTTAGGGATGTCTGTGTATGTCCTGTACCTGCGCGGGAAAATTTTTTCCACGGCGCTCTTTGTTTCCGTGGCGTACTATTTCCTGCTGTGTGCGCCGCTGTTCCTGCCTAGAATGCATGAGCGGTATTTTTATCCGGCGGACGTCTTCGGGTTGCTGTATGTGTTCTTCCGCCCGAAAAAGTGGTATATCCCGGCCATTTCCGTGAGCGTGTCGCTGCTTTCTTATCTGCCTTTTCTGTTCGGTGTGCGGGTGGTTTCTCAGGCGCACCTTGGAATGCTGAATATCGGCGCCTTCCTGCTGCTGGTGCTGGATATTCGGGAACAGATCTGCGGTGCGGCGAAGCGGGTGTGAAAAAAGAAGTTCCGGTTGACAGACTGATGAGGGTCTGTTATTTTGAAGTGAGAAAGAGTTCCGGAAAGGGTTTTGCTTATGCGAAAAACTGCGGGTAAACTGAAGTCGGCACTGCGGCGTTACTGGAAAAGGCTGATATACATAGGCTGTTTTTTTATGTTCTGCGTGATCGACCAGCGTACGAAGACTTGCAGCGGTCTGGACGGACTGCGGGAAATGTTCCGGAACCTGGCGGGAACCGCCGTGGCGGTGCTGACTTTGGTACGGTTTCGGCGGCAGGATTTCCGGAGCCATCCGAGGCCTTACCGGATCTGGGGGCTGCTGTGGCTGGCCGGCGCGGCGGCGGCTTTGGTATGGGGGATAGGAAACCGGCCGTTTTTGAACGAGTGGGCGGTTACGGTCTGCAATGTGGGGCTGTACGGCGTGATCCTGATCCGTACCGGGCTTGCGCTCTGGGGGGAGCGCCGCGCAGGGGAACGGCTCCGGGCTGTTTTGGCGCGGAAGCCGGGCGCGGGAACTCTCTTCCGCCAAAAGCCCTCTTCGGTGGAACTGCGGAGGATCCTCTGGCTGTTCATGGTTCTGTGGATGGTTTTTTCCAGAAGCGATTCTCTGTGGCCTTTCTGCTATCTGCTGATGTTCGGCTGTTTTTATCTGACGGACAATACCAGAGAGGACAGAGAGCAGTTCATCCATGGCATGTGCGAGGGAATCCTGCTGGCTTTTTTTGCGTTCTGGGCATTCTGCCTGGTGTTCCGCCCATATGATATAGCAAGGTATTGCGGCGTATATAATAATCCGAATGGCAATTCGCTTTTTTACGTCATGGCGTTGGCGGCGGCCTTATGCAAGCTGTATTTCGTGATCCGAAAAGGGTATGCCAGGTGGATCCGGCTTTCCTGCTACCTGCTGACGGGCCTTGTCCTGGCGTTTCTTCTGCTGGCGCTCGGAAGGGCCGGCTGGCTGGCCGCCTTGGTCATGGTGCCGGCGACGCTCGCGCTTCTGAATCAGGCGCTGGAAGAAAGGAAGTTCTGGAAGAGGGGGGCGGCGCTCCTGCTGAGTGTGTGCCTGGTCTTTCCGGTCTGCTTTCTTACGATCAGATATGTGCCGCCGTTTTTCCATCATCCGGTGTGGTTCTGGGGGGAGTGGGGCGAATGGCGGGTTCACTCGTGGGATCCGTGGGATTCGGAAAAATTCATAGACTGGAAGGAGTATCTGGACACGCTGGGCGGAAGGATCATAGTAAGCATAGACAGTCTGTTCCGACGCTCTCCTTTTCTGATGGAGACATGGGCCGGCAGCTGGAATGACGGAAAACCGACGGATGTTCTTCTTCCAAGTGACATAAAAATCGACGACTATCTGGTCCGGAAGACCATCTATGCCGAATATCTGAAACGCCTGAACTGGGGCGGACAGAAACAGTCGGGGTTCTGGCTGACGGAATCTTTTTATGTCTATCATGCCCATGATCTTTATCTGCAGTTTGGAACGGACTTTGGCATTCCGGTGCTGCTGCTGCTTCCGGTGCTGTGCTTCTGGAGCGTTGCCGCCTGTATCAAAAGGCTGGTTCAAAAAGACGGGGAGTGGCTGCAGGATTTCATGTGCCTGTGTGTCGTGGCGGGGATCAGCGTGTTCGGCATTTTTGAATACTGCTGGGGTTCCGCCTCGCTGAGCATGATGCTGCTTTTCCTGAACTGGCGGACGGTGCTGACGGAGCCGGAAAGCATTGCGGAAAAAGATCCAGGGAAACTGTGCGCGGGAAGTGGTACGGGGGAATTGTGCGTGGGAAGTGATACGGGGACACCACGTGCGGGAAGGGAAAGGTGAGCCATGCTATGCGGAGAAACAGAAGTTTGCTATCGAAATCTTGGACAAGACTGGACGTCCTTTTTTTCCTGTTTTTCTTCCTAAGCGTCAATGTCCTGCTGTTCCTTCTTTTCCATCAGCAGGCGGTCGGTTCCGCGGTCGTCGGCGGGCCGTATCCTTCCGATATGAAAGCGTATCTGTTGGAAATGCAGGGGATGGAGAGCGGCTACCGGTTTCCGTACCCCGTTTTTTTTCAGATCACGGCTTTTTTCCATCTGTTCCTGAACCCGGAACTGGCGATCACCTGTTCCACTTTGCTGCTGAACGCGGCAAGCATGGTTCTGCTGAAACTGGCTCTGGAGCATTTTTCCGGGGAAGCGTTTCGGAAAATATTGGGAAACTATGGGTTTCTGGCCGGCCCGTTCCTGAGCCTTGCCGCGTTTTCGCTGCTGTGGGTATCTATGGTATATCCGCCGCCGGGACATTATCTTCCGGGGATCGAGAACCTGTATTTAGGCGTGTTTACACCGAATCCCTTCCACAACGCCACATATCTGGCGACCCGTCCGTTTGCGATCATTGCCTTCTTCTGGTACGCAAAGCTGATGCCGGTTTATGAGAAAGGCTGCGGTCGGGTGCCGACGAGGGATTATGTGGTCTTCGGCCTGTCGCTGCTGCTGACCACGATGACCAAGCCGAGTTTTACGCTGGCGTTGGTAGGAGCCGCAGGGGTGCTGATGGGATACCGCCTGATCCGTTCCGGGCTGCGTAACCTTATCCCGACCTTACAGCTGACTGCGTGTTTCCTGCCCACTTTTGCCCATCTGCTGTACCAGTATCAGGGAGTTTTCGTGCCGCAGGGCGGCGAAGAGGGGGGGATCGGCTTTGGCCTTGCGACCGCGTGGAAACTGTACTGCGGCAATATCCCTCTGGCGGTAGGGCTGGCGATGGGTTTCCCTCTTCTGGTATTGTTTTTGAACTTCCGGGAATTAAAGACAGATATGGTTTACCGGCTTTCCTGGCAGGTTTACGCCATGAGCCTTGCCATGCTGCTGTTTTGCTACGAAAAAGGCTTTCGTTTGGACGACCTGAATTTTTCATGGGGGTATATGCACGGGATCTTCTTTGCCTTTCTGGGGGCGCTGCTGGTGCTGCTCCGGGAAACGGCGGACTGTATCCGGCTGGCGGGGGGAAAGGAAGGGCCTGTGTCTGGGGAGAGGACGGGGCTTCCGGGCAGAAAGGAAGCTTCCTGGAAAATCAAGGTTTCCCGGCTGGTTTTACAGTGGCTGGCGTATGGCTGGCATCTGGCGTGCGGGCTTGCTTATTTTTTCAGGATCTTCCAAGGGTCAGTTTATCGTTAAAGCAGGACAATACAAAAATGGCGGCGATGGCGCCGCTGACAGGATCTCGGGATCGAGCCTGGGAAGACTTTTGGAAGGCGGCGCGATCGCGCCGCCGCATGGACAGGCAGTGCCTACCTGGGGAAAACGGCTTTCAGCTTCTCGACAATCTGTGTGCCGAGCAGGAAGCGTCCGGCTTCGTTCAAATGGCAGCCGTCTGCGAGCAGCTGCGCCTGATTTTTCTCCGAGATCCCTAAATCCACGTAATTATTCATGCAGTAGACCGACAGTTCCTCTGCCAAAGCAAGCTCCGCGCCGACGTAATCAGCCAGGACGCCGCCGACTTCGCTTTTGGTTTCCGTGCCGGAAGAAAAATAAGTCGTATAGTTCGGGGTCATCAATACGATCCTGGCATGGGGATAGGCGGTCTGTAGTCTGGTAATGCCTAGCCGCAGCGCACCGATAAAGGTTCGTAGGTCATAGGGTTCTTTAGAAGATACCGCCGCGCCGTTGAAATAGTCGTTCAGCCCGAAATTGATGAAGAAACAGAGGTTCCCGGGGGATTTGCCCGCAAGTTCCAGGAAGCCGCTGTAGACGGGCTTGTCCTGGGGCAGGGCGGAGACGTCTCCGGTCGTCAGGCTGTCCACCAGCAGAGGAAAGGACAGGGAGCCGCCCTCTGCCTGGGCGGCCGACATGCCGCCGTAACCGCAGTTATAGACGGTCGCTCTGCACAGGCCGCCGACCACGCCGGGGATGGACAGGCTCCCGGTATAGTTGCCGATAATGCTGTCTCCCAGGAAGACGAGGGAAAGATCCGAATAATCCGGCAAGGGCGCGGCGTCTCTTTTCCGGCGGATCAAATCTTCCAGGCGGTTCAGCCGTTCCTCCAGATTGTCCGGGGTCAAGAGGTATCTGCCGTTGCCGCCGACAAGGGTGAGCAGAAGAATCTGCCTGGACACCTCCGGCTGACAGAGATCGTCTTTCTGATAGTTGCCGGGGTTGGCAATCAGCCACTCCTCGCTTCCGGGGGAAAAAACCGTCACGTTGGGCTGGGCAAAAAGCAGGGGAAGCAAGACACGGCAGGCGTCCAAGATCTTGTCTGTCTCGTCCGGAGGGAGGCCGCACCAGCTTTCCAGAGAAGGGTAGGAAAGCAGGATCCGGAAGAAGGTATCCGGCCTTGCCGTGATAAACGGGATCAGATCTTCTTCCACTGTCTGCGTGATTTTCCGATGGTCGTAGCCGCAGGCCTTGCTGATGCGGAGAAGATCCAGCCCCAGAAAGACGTGTGACAGTTCGCGGGTATCGGGAACGCCGCTCTCAAAATAAAAACAGATCTTTTCCAGGTCTGGAAAACGGTAAGCCGCCTTGAGGGTAGGGAGGGCCAGATAATAGGAAAAATCTTCTTCCTGGAAAGATCCCGGAGAAATCATGGAAAAGAAGACGGCGCTGTATTCTTCCGTCGCCAGACGTTTCAGGTCGGCCCGGCGCACGAGGGCGGGAAGCGGATCAAGCCACGCGAAGAGCAGGGTAAGGCCTAGGACGGAAACCGCTATGCCAAAAAGGAGATCAGGAAGTCTATGGGAAGCGTTGTTGCGGCGCATAAAGGCGCTCCTTTCGCGAAAAGGCTTAGATCGCCGGCGCGTATGCGGTCTGTCATGTTACCGCTCGGCAAGGACGGCTGAGCAGTAACACGAGGCGCGCACACGATTCTCGTCATCTTATGCAGACTTTGTATAAAATGATCTCGCGGGATCTTCTTGCTAGTGAGTAACTATATCATACCGCGCAAAAAATATCTATAGCAAAAATTGCATTTCTCTTTCCGATATGCTATACTTCTCAAATGGCGGCGCGGAAGCGTTCAGAACGGAGGAAATATGTTAAACAGTCAGTCAATCTTGATCACCGGGGGGACCGGGAGCTTCGGCAACGCGTTTGTGGAATATCTTCTGGAGCATTATGATCCCAGGCGGATCGTCATTTATTCCAGGGATGAGTTCAAGCAGATGCTGATGAAGGACAAGTTCCGGAAACACGCCGGGAAACTGCGTTTCTTCATCGGGGACGTCCGCGACCGCGACCGGCTCAAGAGGGCGTTTGAAGGCGTGGATTATGGGATCCACGCGGCGGCGCTCAAACAGGTACCCGCCTGCGAGTACAACCCGGCGGAAGCGATCAAGACCAATATCGACGGAGCGCAGAACGTGATCGACGCGGCGCTGGATACCGGCGTCGCGAAAGTGGTGGCGCTGTCTACGGATAAGGCGGTCAACCCGGTGAACCTCTACGGCGGTACGAAGCTGGTTTCCGACAAGCTGTTCATTGCCGCCAATGCCTATGCCGGGGGAAAGGACACCTGTTTTTCCATCGTAAGGTACGGCAACGTAGCGGGAAGCAGAGGGTCGGTCATTCCGGTTTTCCGCGGTATCCTCCAAAGCGGCGGGAAGGAGCTTCCGGTGACGGATTACCGTATGACGCGTTTCTGGATCAGCCTTCGGGAGGGCGTGGAACTGGTCGTCAAGGCGCTGGAAGAGGCCAAAGGCGGAGAAACCTTTATTTCCAAGATTCCCTCTTTTAAGGTCACGGATCTGGCGCAGGCTATGCTGCCCGGCGCGCTGATGCCGGAAACGGGTATCCGGGAGGGGGAGAAACTGCATGAGATCATGGTGACTACGGAAGACGCCGCTTATACGTATGAGTACGACAGGCATTTCGTCATTTATCCGCAGCTGGTGTGGAGCGAGAAGAAAAAAGCGGCGCCGACCGGGCAAAAAGTGCCGGAGGGCTTTTCTTATAGCTCCGACCAGAATACCCAATGGCTGGGCGTGGAAGAAATCCGGGAATTGCTCCAGAAATGCTGACCGGGCTATGCTGCTTAAGAGATGCTGTTCCAGAAACGCCGACCGGCAATGTCAGGATAAAATGCGGGAAAATAGTAGAATCATCTGGTATGATGTACGGGCTTTATGGAATCAGAAAGGCTATGCCGCCAGTGTGGTGCTGGTGACGGCTCTTAGCTACGGAATACTCTGGATCCGCCCGGCGATAGGCATTGACGATACGTCTTTTTCCCTCTATTTTGAAGAGGGGGTGGCTCCGGCGGTAGGCAGATGGTGTCTGTATCTGCTCCACAAAATCTTTCCGCTGGCGTACAACCCCTATGTGGTGGAGGGGGTGGGGCTTCTTTTGTTCTGCCTGTCCGCCACTTTGTGGTGTGTTCTGTTCCGCAGGCTGATGGGGAGCGCGGTTTCGGCTCGGGGGGGGGGTACGCTTTTGTTGCCTGCGTCATGATTTCCTCTCCCATCACCACGGAACTGGCGGTCTGGTATTTGCAGAACGGCGTTTTCATCGGATACGGGGTAACGGCTCTGGCGGCCTGGTTCCTGACGGAGGCTTTCCGGAGAGAGAAACTCCGGCGGCTTTTGCCCGACAGGACGCGGCACTGGGCGGCGTCCGTCCTCCTGCTGACGGTGGCCTGCGGCTTTTACGAGTCTTTCATGATCGTTTATCTCGTCGCCGTCTTTCTGGTATTTTTCCTGCTCCGTGTGTACGAGAGGGAAGAATATGACCGGAGGGTGTCCGGATGGCTGCTTCTGGGATCGGCAGCGGCGATTTTGTCTGTGCTGCTTCGGTTCGTGATCACGCGGTTTCTGATCTGGTGGTTCCATCTGGAGAACAGCCGCAATGTTCTGGAGTCCAGAGGGATTCATGAATTCCTAAGGTGGTTTGACGGCAGCAGGACATGGGATGATTTTTCATTCGTCATGCAGGAATTTCTGGTAAAATACTATGTGAATGGGGCGGTATACCTGCCGATCCTGCTGTTTGTTATGGCTGTGGCTGTCATTCTTGGTTTCGCGGTGTGCCTGTCATGGAAAAAAGGCGACTTTTTGATTCTGGCGTCCGCCTTGGGAGCTGTGGGGGTTCCGTGGCTCCTGCCGATTCTGGAGGGGCGCGTCACAGCCTACCGCAGCAGCCAGTATATCCCCTTGGTCTGCGCCTTTGCGGTCTTGCTGATCCTCGGGGAAGCACAGAAGCGCAAGGTCAGAGGGCTGGTCAAAGGGTTGGGCGTTTTCCTGATGGCGGCGCTTCTTTACCGCCAGATCTATGAAACAGGGAAATGGCTGTATCTGGACGTCAGAAAATATGAGGATACAAAAAACACGCTGGAGGATCTGGCATGGGTCATTCGGTCAAGCTATGATTCCTCCAAACCGATCTGCATCATCGGAGCGTATCAGACGCCGGAAAGCCTGCTGGAAGAGACTTATTCTCCTGTCTGGTCGAAGAAGACGATGGCTGTAAAGTATGTCATACTCCATTTTCTGGACGACAGGATCTGGGAGAAATACGCAAGCGACGAAGGCTATTTTTTTGCGGAGACACCGAGGCTGTCTTTTCTGGAATGGGGCGCGACCGCGTTCTATGGCTTCGACAGGGAGATCATCAAGCTGTGGGAGCTGCTGGGGTACCGCTTTACCGAGGACGGGAATCTGGAGCATTATGAGGAAGCCAGGGAGCTGATGAAAGAAGGTCCGGTATGGCCGGAAAAAGGTTCCGTGGTGGAGAAAGAGGATCACATCATCGTAAACTTCGGCGGCTGACGGAAAAGGGACTGCTCTGAAAAGGCCGTGAAGATGGCGGCTGTCCGGGAGCATGACGGCAGGGAGCGCGGCATGGAAGCGGCTGAGGCCGATGTCGGGCAGGAGGCTCCGGCGAAGGGCAGGAGTGGGGATATTTTCCGCAAAAAGGTTGTTACGTTAGAATGAATATGGTATTGTTTTATATAGTTTCAGGTTTTGTCCGGAACAGTCTATGCCGTGGGGCTGCCAGCCGTGCGGCGGGGAAAGGAGCCGTCACATGAATCTCTACGCGGACGAAGGCGCGGGAATCTATCTGCGGAAACTGCGATGGGAAGATACCGGGCGGATCGTGGCGTGGCGCAACCAGGACACCGTGCGCCGCAATTTCATTTTTCAGGAATTATTCACCCAAGAAAGCCACGCGGCCTGGATCCGGACGATGATAGATACCGGGAAAGCGGTACAGATGATCATCTGCGAAACGTCTTCGGATGTCGGTCTGGGTTCCGTCTATCTGCGTGACATCGACCTATGGCACCGGAAAGCCGAATACGGTATTTTTATCGGAGAAGCGCGGGCGAGAGGACGGGGGATCGGCACGGCGGCGGCAAAGCTGATGCAGGAGTACGGATGGAGGGAGCAGGAGCTTCATAAGATTTACCTCCGGGTTCTGGCGGAGAATGTCCGGGCGATCCGCAGTTATGAAAAAGCGGGCTTCCGGCGGGAGGGGTATCTGAAAGAAGAAGTGCGGATAGACGGGAACTACAGGGATTTGGTCTGGATGGCGGCGTGGAATCCCCACGAAAAGGGACAGACGGGGCAAAATCCCTGATGGATATGCCCGTGAAAGCGGGCGGACGGGAGCAAAAATAGAAAGCGGGAAGGCCGTCCGCTTTCAACGTCCCTGATGGATATGCCCGCAAAAGCGGGCGGACGGGAGCAAGATGAAGAAAGTTAGTTTTATTATCCCTTGTTACCGGTCGGAGCATACCCTGTCTCCGGTGATAGCGGAAATCGAAAGCACGATGGAGACGGCGGGCTATCCTTACGAGATCATCCTGGTCAATGACGGTTCGCCCGATCATACCTATGACACGATCAAGTCCTTATGCGCGAACAAAACATACGTCAAAGGGATTGATTTTTCCCGGAATTTCGGGCAGCACGCGGCAATCATGGCGGGCCTGCGCCATGGATCCGGGGATTACCTGGTGTGTCTGGACGACGACGGGCAGACACCGGCGGATGAAGCGGGCAAGCTGCTGGGGAAACTGGAAGAGGGATATGACGCCGTGTATGCCAAGTATGAGCATAAGCGGCATTCGGTGTTCCGCAACCTCGGCAGCAAGGTGAACGAGCGGATGACGCGGATCATGCTGGGGAAACCGGCTCACCTGTACATTTCCAGCTATTTCGCGGTGAAACGCTTCGTCGCGGAAGACATGGTGAAATATGAAAACTGCTATCCGTATGTGATCGGACTGGTCTTGCGGGCGACCCGCAACATCGCGAACGTGCCGGTATGCCATAGGGAACGGGAAAAGGGCAATTCCGGCTATACCATGAAAAAACTGCTGGGACTTTGGTTCAACGGGTTTACGGCGTTTTCCATCAAACCCTTGCGGTTTGCCACCGTCCTGGGCATGGTCTGCGCGGGCATAGGCTTCCTGTACGGGATCTATACGGTCGTAAAACGTCTTCTGGATCCCCAGGTTCCGATGGGATTCAGCGCTATGATGTCGGCGGTGGTGTTTTTCGGGGGGATGATCATGGTCATGCTGGGACTGCTGGGCGAATACATCGGCAGGATCTATATCAGCCTGAACAATTCGCCGCAGTATGTGATACGGGAGAAGAGGAATGTGTAGGGGAGAAAACCAATGGGGAGGAACTGGATCCGAAAACACGGGCTTATCATAAAGGCGACGCTTTTCGCGCTTCTGCCGCTGGCCGCCTGTCTGGTCACGTGCGCCCGGCAAGGTTATTCCATCCGGGAGGTATATTTGCCGGCTTCCCCGTGGAACGATGAGCTTTTTTACTTCAAGCAGGTGGAAGGCATCGTGAAGTTCGGCTACCCTTACGGATATTTCGGGTTCAATGAAAGCCACGCCCAGTTTCTGTCGTTTGCCGCGTGGAGTCCGGTGCTGGTGCTGCCGTGGGTGCTGTTCGGGAAACTGCTGGGCTGGGGGCTTCTGTCGCCGGTCATTTACAATATCCTCTTCCTGAGCCTGGCCCTGTTTTTCTTTGTGATCCTGGCCAAGCCGGGATATCAGCAGGTGGGGATCCTGACGTTCCTGTTCCTGCTGTTTACCAGGTTTCCCAGATATATGCTCTCCGGTATGCCGGAAGTCCTCTGCTTTTCCCTCCTGATTCTTTTTTTCGGGCTGGAGCTGCGCTATCTGGAAGAAAGAAAAAAATGGAATCTCGTGCTTCTGTTCGCAGTGTCTTTCCTGCTGACGCTGATGAGACCGTACTTTTTGGTCTTCCTCCTGCTTCCCTGTTATTTCCTGAGCCGTTCGGTATGGCTTCGTGTCCCGGCGGATCCAAAAGAGCCTGTCCGGAACCGGGCCGGGGCGTTTCGGCCGGCAGGCTTGCGGAAATGGGCGGGGCTTTTGGCCGGCGCCGCCATACTCGGGGCGGCGGGCGCGGGCTACGGCGCCGTCAAGCATTTTTTGGGGGCGGAGTATTTTACGCCTTTGTTCGACACTACCTGGATCTCCGCGTTCCTGCGCCAAGGGTTCGGGGAGGGCATCCGCTATATGGCGTCCAGGCTGTTCCATGGGGGCGCGCAGTTTCTGAAAATCACTGTGGAAGGGCTTCAAAGCGGCGCTCCTACGGGAGCCTATTTTGCGGGCTTTCTGGCGGTGCTTGCCCTGCTGCTTGGGTACACGGCGGCGGAGATCCGCAGGAAACAGAAAAAAGAAGCGCTGGTTTACGGACATCTGGCTTTCTGCTTCGTAGGAATGCTGGCGGCGCTCCTGCTCATGTATAAGATGGAGGAGGGGAGCAAACACCTCCAGACGTTCATCGTCGTGGGGATCTTCGCCGTCTCCGGCATGGAAACCAGGTTTTATAAAAAGGCGGTCTTCTTAGGCGTGCTGTTTGCCTATCTGTATACGTTCAAGGCAGTATCCGCCTATGAATATCAAGTGCCTTTTGTGTCCTTGCGGCAGGAAGAGATTCTGGCATACTGGGAGGGGGCTTTTGCGGAGCATATGACGCTGGAACGGGAGGATGCGCCCTCTTTTTCCAATACCGTGATCTGGACGTTCGCCGACACCATAGGAACGGAAACGACGGGTACGCGGCAAGCCATGGACTGGCAGATCCTGTACGCCTTGCCGGAAGGCTTCGGGATCAGCTGCTGTACGGACTTTTATCTCCTCCAGCAGTTCGACGGCCTCAAAAGCCGTTACCTTGCGGCCCCTGCGGGCGGAACGGTTGACGCGATGTGTACCGGAGCCGGATTCACGGAAGTGGGCAGGCTGGGAACTGTAGTAGTGTATAAGCGGTACTGAACGCCTGGCTGCATGGCCGGCGCGAGGCGTCTGACGGAAGACTGGAGGGTCAAGGAGAGCTTGGCCGTCACGGCTGCGGCTTCTGGCCGGTACGAGGCGTCCGGAGGGCTGTAGCGGCGGCAAACCCTTATCTCCCGTAGTACGCCGTCAGTTTCCGGACGGCATGGATCACATTCTCGACGTCCTCATCGCTTAAAGAATAATAAAGCGGCAGGCTCAGCACTTCCTGATAATAGCTTTCCGCGTGGGGGCAAAGCCCTTTGGGATAGCCGGCCTGTTCGTAATAGGAATGGTAGTAGACCGGAAGATAATGAACCTGGGCATGGATGTTTTCCGCGTACAGCGCGTCAAAAAATTCCCTTCGCGTACAGCGGAGCATGGCGGCGCGCAGACGCAGGATGTATAAATGCCGGGCGGTGTCGGACTCCGGGATCTCCCGCTGAACCTGTATCTGGGGGATAGCGGAAAAAGCGACGTCGTATTTCCGCACGATTTCCTTGCGGCGGGCCACAAAACGATCCAGTTTCTGCAGCTGGCTGATCAGGAGGGCCGCCTGTATGTCGGACAGGCGGTAATTAAACCCCAGGACTACCTGCTCGTTGTACCAAGGGGCGTCGTCGGGATGGCGCATGAGGGCGCGGTTCCTGGTAATGCCGTGGGTACGGTAAAGCAGCAGCTTTTCATAAAGGGCTTCGTCGTTGGTGGTCACGGCTCCGCCCTCTCCGCTGGTCACGGACTTTACCGGATGGAAGCTGAAAGCGGTCATATCGGCAAGGCCGCCTATGGGCCTGCCTCTGTACCTGGTGCCGATGGCATGGGCGGCGTCCTCTATGAGCAGAAGGCCGTGTTTCTCGCAGAGGGCGCAAAGAGCGTCCAGTTCCGCCGCCTGTCCGGTGAAGTCCACCGCGACCACCGCTCTGGTCTTTGGAGTGATCAGCCGCTCTACCGACCCAGGGTCGATGTTGTACGTATCCGGGCGGATGTCCGCAAAGACCGGAACGCCGCCGCAGTAAAGGATACAGTTGGCGGAAGCCGCGAAGGTGATAGGCGTGGTGATGACCTCATCCCCCGCCCCGATCCCGGCGGCCAAGGCGGCGATGTGCAGGGCGGCGGTGCCGCTGTTCACCAGCACGCAGTATTTCGCGCCGGTGACTGCGCAGAGCTTCCGCTGCGCCTCGTCGATCTTCGGCCCGCCGGTGAGGAAGTCGCTTTGCAGGGCTTCCGCCACCGCCGCCATGTCGGCGGCGTCTATCGAGTGCTTTCCGTAAGGAAGAGGAACCGCGCAGGCGGGCGTCCCCCCGAAAAGAGCCGGTTTTTCCATAACCTGATTTTCCATCACAGAACCTTTCTATGCGTTGCGGTACAGGGCGCTGCGTATTTTCGCCGGAAAAGCGCTGCACACATTCCGGTCTTTCTGTATGCTGCGGTGCATGACGCTTCGGCGGATGCGCCTATGGATCCGCAAAAGAGAAACCGGAAGGTCGTTACCCAGTCGCCTTTGCCGCGCAGTGACACCGGAAGACCCGTCCGCGGTCGCCGGTCTGCCTTCTGACAGCTTCCAGTATAGCATTGCGCCGGCGATTTGGGAACAGAAAAATTGAAAAATCAACGAACCGGTTGCCGGTTTGCTCTGTAGGTGGTATCCTGCATGTAAGCAAAAAGGTTGCGAAGCAATCAACAAGTTTATTATGACTTCAAGCTGAAAATTGTCTTGTGCGTGAAGCGCCCCGATACAGAACGGGCAGGACATAGACGAAGCAGACGCGTTTCTTTTTAGTAGCAAGCAAAAGGGCGTCCGGTAATACCGACGCCCCTTTTATATTCTATCGCTGTATGGCAATGATTTAATGTATTGCTCCATATATACCCAGTCTGGCGAACCGTCCGGGGCGGCGGGCAGTTTAATCATGCTCTCTTTCATCTTTTCTAATGTCCACTTGCGACCGTAGCCAAATTTATAGCGGTTAGCCTTCATTACGGTTATAACAAACATTGCAATATATTTGTTTAGTGTCCAGTTATCGGCACAAAGTACATTAACATCGTCCGAAGCCCAAAAAGGCGCAGACTGATAGAATGCTTCACCGACACTACCGTTATAATTTACCGTGATACAGTTAGGTTGATACATCGGCGTTGCATCTATGAATTGACGAACCCCATTATTTTCGCTTATTGCGCCTATAAAATTTGTTGTTCCCTCTAACATATCCTCTTTTGTTAGGCGTTTCCCCTTGTGGAATGTAAACAAGTCGCTTAACAAGTAATTACGCCATTTTTCGCTATTCAACGGCGCAAGTTGTTTTTGCTTTTCTTTCGTGCTGATAGGGGCTATCGACATAGTATACACCCATTCGGGGATAGCATCGGGTATTTCTATGTCTTTGAGCGTTTTATTAGCTTGCCGCCCATAACTGTACCGATATGCGTTAGAAGTTATGCACATACAGTAATACAGCTTTTCCGCAAGCGTCATCGTTCTTTTGGGCTGCAATACCATAATGTGGAAAGCGGTATAAAAGGGCTTTGCTTGAACAAACGCCGACAAAACACTACCTCCAAGGGCAACGGAAATGTATCCGGCGGGGAACGGCTCTATTTCCTCGATTCTGTCAACTTGTGTAACAACACCATTATTTTGTGCTGTACGCGAAACAAAGTTAATCCCCGTATCCGTTGAAACGCCTATGTGCATGAACTCTAAGCTATTACCTTGTTTGAGCGTAAACAAGTCCTTAACTTTCATAGACCTCACCCGCCTTTACAAGATATGCCAAATAATCATTGACCGTCTTTTGAAAATCGTCTTGTGTTAGCCTTGTATAATCTGTATTCATATACGCTTCACACAACCATTCGTCACTATGCTTTACGCAAGAGCGAGCAGAAAGCCCGTCAACAACATCACGATTACGGTAGAGTTTAAGCCATTCGGCAAGAATACCCGCCCACTTGTCGTAATAGTCGATTCGCCCTAACTTTTTACGCTTCACAAAGCCGTCGTTCTTGCAATAGCCGAAAAATGTTTCTTGTGCGCTATCGTGTGGGGCGTGGGCTTGCCATACCATAACACAGGGATTAGTACCTGTCGGATAGAAAATATCATCGGGCATACTGAAAACGGCTTTTAATGTATGTTTCTTAAAAAGTCTTTCGCGAACTTCCTTGAACTTTGTACCAATCGCGCAGGACATAGGCACGACAACAACGCCAATACCGCCGACCGTGAGAATACTTAATAGTTGTTCCACAAACTCTAATTCGACTTTGCCGCCTTTAAGCGAATACGGCGGGTTAATAAGCCCGATATTCAAGTCTTTCGGCAAGAGTTTAACGACTTTTGCATCAAAACAATCGCCCTTGTGTATGTTTGATTTACCGTCTTGACGGATAATCATATTTGTAATAGCAAGCGTATATAAGCCGTCGTCTTGTTCCATTCCGTATAGCCGTTCTTTTCGGATTTGCTCAATTTCAACGGGGTTAGCGTTACGAAACATCTTTGACATTGCCGTAACAAGAAAACTGCCCGAACCGCAACAAATATCGACTACTTTACTGTTCTTGTTTACGCCCGCTAATTCGCACATGAATTCGGTTAAATGCTGCGGAGTTAGGACAATACCAAGCCCCGAACCGTCGCCGCCGGAATACTTGATAAATTCGTGATAGAACACACCAAGCGTGTCAAGTGTGCTATCGGCGTAATCCATCATTGGCTTTATTTTCATTTCCAGTTGCTCAACATACCAAACGAGCGACTTTTTTTGACCGTGTGGAATAGTGGCGAACTTTGAATTGTCTTGCAGCATACTGAAAATTTGTTTTATGTATGTCGTTCTATCACTACGAATGCCGCCCTTTTTCAATTCATTTTCAATCGCAGTTTGTATGGCGGACATAACGGCGTTGTAAGATGGCAGGTGTGTATAACTTTTACTGAAATCATCGTTATTTAAGGCAATAAGAATGCCCGCAATGAAAATCGGCTTGTGTTCCTCTCTGACGGCTATTTCCCGTAAATAGTCGTGCATTTCAATAGCCAATTCCCGTATTTCATCAAGGGAATAAGCTTTTTGCAGTTTCTCACCTTTAACAAGTTTCATGTAGTTTTTCGGTTCTAAGATAATGTCCTTTGATTTTTTGAGTAATTCCGTATCATAGGTAGTTAGACCTTTGACCCAATAGAACGCGTCAACTTTTGCCGTGGCGGTTGTCGTTCCACTCACCGCTACCGCTATGACGTTGTATTCCTCTTTCAGAAATTTTGCATAATAAAGAACACCGTCCACAGCATACCCATTCGGGCAATCGTGGTTAGACGTTTCGTGATACTTGACGGACTTTTTACACTCCACAACAATAATAGTATATATGTCGTCGTTGAATGTGATTATAAATTCGGGCTTGGCCTTACCGCCGCCCGTAGTAAAATCTTCAAGCGCACGTTGCGCGGGTTTGCCGCCCGCCTTTTTAAGCAGGGTTAATATTTTATCAGCGTCGGCAACGTCGCCTTGTGGGAATACCCCACCCCACCCGTTGTCACCGAGCGTTACCTTCATTTCTTTGAGCGTTAGACTTTCGGTGTATTGCTCTATCGCCATAATAAACGCCCCCCCATTTCCAGCTATCGAATGAGCGGCTTGTCCGTGTGGACATAAAAAACCCATTATTAAAATTATTATACACCAACAATATGCACTTGTCAAGACCTAATTTCAATTATCTTTTGTTTCAAAGGATCAGGAACCAAAAACAATTCTTTCGTTAACGTAAAAAGCAGGCCGTTTTTGCTTAAGGTCCCTAAATATTTCTTTTGCGCAAGCGCCTATCAAGGGACGCGAATAGCCGGACAGACCGTCGGCGCGCCTGAGCTAGGTAAGGCGTTGCCCTTATGAAAAGAATGTAGAAAAAATTACCAAAAAAATCTACGGGCAAATTTATGGAAAAAAATTAGTTGACAACGTTTCCATAAACAAGTATACTATCTTAGTGTGCGTGTGTGCACATGTTTTTTCGTGTACGGTGAATAGATATTCGGATATTGGGTATCATTACCAGATACGCACATGTTACAAAAACCGGTACATGTTACGAAAACGTAACACGTTACAAAAAACCGGCACATGCTCCAAAGACCGGCACATGCTCCAAAGGCCGTAACACGTTACAAAGGCCGTAACGGGAACTACGACTCTAAAAACAGAAAGAGGTGAAACAGAATGCCGACATTTAACCAGCTAGTCAGGAAAGGACGTAAGACTTCTGTCAAGAAGTCTACCGCACCTGCTCTGCAGAAGGGATACAATTCCCTGCACAACAAGGCGACGAATATCTCCGCGCCCCAGAAGAGAGGTGTGTGTACTGCGGTAAAGACCGCGACTCCGAAAAAGCCCAACTCCGCCCTGCGTAAAATCGCAAGGGTACGCCTTTCCAACGGGATCGAAGTGACCAGCTACATCCCGGGGGAAGGCCACAACCTGCAGGAACACAGCGTAGTGCTGATCAGGGGAGGCAGGGTAAAGGATCTGCCCGGCACGAGATACCATATTATCCGTGGTACCTTGGATACGGCGGGCGTCGCGAACCGGAAGCAGAGCCGTTCCAAGTATGGCGCGAAGCGGCCCAAAGAAGCGAAGAAGTAATTCTTGGCGGTTTCGGGAAAAGTCTTGGTCCACAAGAGTCACTAAGCGAGTGTTGGCATTCTGTTATGGCAGATAGAACAGCACGAACACTAGGGGAAACATCCGCCCGTTCCGGGGGAGATGTTTCGAGGCGGAGGGGAGGTTTTGCTTTCGCCTTACACATGTGAGTACCGATGAATTATTTTCATAATAAGGAGGGAAGAACCGTGCCACGTAAAGGACATGTTCCAAAGAGAGATGTGCTGGCGGATCCTTTATACAATGACAAAGTGGTCACTAAGCTTATCAATAACATCATGTTAGACGGTAAGAAAGGGATCGCGCAGAAGATTGTATATCACGCGTTCGCCAAAGTAGAAGCAAAATCAGGCAAACCGGCGCTGGAAGTGTTTGAAGCGGCCATGAACAACATCATGCCCGTCCTGGAAGTGAAGGCAAGGCGTATCGGCGGCGCCACCTATCAGGTGCCGATTGAAGTCCGGGTGGAAAGACGCCAGGCGCTGGCACTGCGGTGGCTGACGGCGTTTTCCCGCAAGAGGGGCGAGAAGACCATGGAAGACAGGCTTGCCAATGAGATCCTGGACGCGTCCAACAGCACCGGGGCGGCGGTGAAAAGAAAAGAAGACATGCATAAGATGGCGGAAGCGAACAGGGCGTTCTCGCATTACCGGTTCTAGCCGTTCCGAGGTCTGGGCGGTATCTGACCCGGACGGTATCAGGCCGGACAGTAATTGTTTTGGAAAACGATAGGAGGAAGAAATCTTGGCTGGAAGAGAATATCCATTAGAGAGGACCAGGAACATCGGTATTATGGCTCATATCGATGCGGGTAAGACCACGTTGACCGAGCGTATTCTCTATTATACCGGTGTGAATTACAAGATTGGCGATACTCATGAAGGAACTGCCACCATGGACTGGATGGAGCAGGAACAGGAAAGAGGGATCACCATCACATCAGCCGCCACGACCTGCCACTGGACTCTGGAAAAAGAAGCAAAACCCATGCCAGGCGCCTTAGAACACCGGATCAACATCATTGATACTCCCGGCCATGTTGATTTTACCGTAGAAGTAGAACGTTCTCTTCGTGTACTGGATGGCGCGGTGGGTGTGTTCTGTGCCAAAGGCGGCGTGGAGCCGCAGTCGGAAAACGTCTGGCGTCAGGCCGACACCTACCATGTGCCGAGGATGGCGTTTATCAATAAGATGGACATCCTGGGCGCGGATTTCTATGGGGCGGTGGAACAGATCCGGACGAAGCTCGGCAAAAACGCGGTCATCTTACAGCTGCCCATCGGCAAAGAAGACTCGTTCCTGGGGGTCGTGGATCTGTTTGAGATGAAAGCCTATCTTTATAATGACGAGAAGGGCGAGGACATTTCCGTAAAGGAGATCCCGGAAGACGTCAAGGACGAGGCGGACATCTACCGTTCCGAGTTGGTGGAGAAGATCTGTGAGCTGGACGACGACCTGACCCTGCAGTATCTGGAGGGGGAAGAACCTTCCCCGGAGCAGCTGAAAGCCGCGCTGCGCAAGGCGACCTGCGAATGCGCGGCGATCCCCGTGTGCTGCGGTTCCGCATACCGCAACAAGGGCGTCCAGAAGCTTCTGGACGCCGTGCTGGAGTATATGCCCGCGCCTACCGATATTCCTTCGATCAAAGGAACGGATCTGGACGGCAACGAGGTGGAACGGCATTCTTCGGACGCGGAGCCTTTTGCGGCGCTTGCTTTTAAGATCATGGCGGATCCTTTCGTCGGGAAGCTGGCATTCTTCCGCGTGTATTCCGGCGGCATTCATTCCGGCGCTTATGTGATGAACGCGACGAAGGGCAAGAAAGAGCGTGTGGGCCGTATTTTACAGATGCACGCCAACAAGCGTCAGGAAATCGACAAGGTATACGCCGGGGATATCGCGGCGGCGGTGGGCTTCAAATTCACCGCTACAGGCGATACGATCTGTGATGAGCAGCACCCGGTGATCCTGGAATCCATGGAGTTCCCGGAGCCTGTCATCGAGCTTGCCATCGAGCCAAAGACCAAAGCGGGCCAAGGCAAGATGGGCGAGGCGCTGGCGAAGCTGGCGGAGGAAGATCCTACTTTCCGCGCTCATACGAATCCGGAGACCGGACAGACCATTATCGCCGGAATGGGGGAACTGCACCTGGAGATCATCGTGGATCGCCTGCTGCGCGAGTTCAAGGTAGAAGCCAATGTAGGCGCGCCGCAGGTGGCCTATAAGGAAGCGATCACCAAGACTGTGGAGGTGGATTCCAAATATGTGAAGCAGTCCGGCGGCCGCGGCCAGTACGGCCACTGTAAGGTGCGTTTTGAACCGATGGATCCCAACGGCGAGCAGCTGTATCGGTTTGAGTCCAGCGTCGTGGGAGGCTCGATTCCCAAGGAATATATCCCGGCTATCGGGAAAGGGATCGAGGAAGCTACGAAAGCGGGGATCCTGGGCGGCTTCCCGGTGGTGGGCGTTTCCGCGAACGTGTACGACGGCTCTTACCATGAAGTGGATTCCTCAGAACTGGCTTTCCACATCGCCGGCAGCCTTGCGTTCAAGGATGCCATGCATAAGGCGGCTCCGGTACTGATGGAGCCGATCATGAAAGTGGAAGTGACCATGCCCGAAGACTATATGGGCGACGTCATCGGCGACATCAACTCCCGCCGAGGGCGGATCGAGGGGATGGACGACATCAGCGGCGGCAAGATGGTGAGGGCCTTTGTGCCGCTGTCGGAAATGTTCGGCTATTCCACTGACTTGCGTTCCAGGACCCAAGGACGCGGCAACTATTCCATGTTCTTTGAGAAATACGAGCAGGTTCCCAAGAGCGTGCAGGAAAAGGTTCTTGTGGCGAAGAGCAAATAACGCGGACTTTTCCAAAAAATAGCTTGAAAAACTGCGGATGATTTACTATAATCAATAGTAACTGGTCACTTGTGCCGAACCGGCTTCGGTCGTGTCCGGATAACGGCGGCGCCGCTGTGTCGGCGAGGAAAATAACAGGAAAGAAAGAATTTAAGGAGGACTACGATAATGGCGAAAGCAAAATTTGAAAGAAACAAGCCCCATTGCAACATTGGCACCATCGGTCACGTTGACCACGGCAAGACCACTCTGACCGCGGCGATCACTAAGACCCTGCATGACAGGCTGAACCTCGGTCAGGCGGTTGCCTTTGATATGATCGACAAGGCGCCGGAAGAAAGGGAACGCGGTATCACCATTTCCACCGCGCACGTGGAGTATGAGACCAAGAACAGGCACTATGCGCATGTGGACTGTCCGGGACACGCGGACTACGTAAAGAACATGATCACCGGCGCGGCGCAGATGGACGGCGCGATCCTGGTGGTAGCCGCGACCGACGGCGTTATGGCGCAGACGAAGGAGCATATCCTGCTCTCCCGTCAGGTAGGCGTTCCCTACATCGTCGTATTTATGAACAAATGCGACGCGGTAGACGATCCGGAGCTGCTGGAGCTGGTAGAGATGGAAATCGCCGAGCAGCTGGAGGCATATGAGTTCATGGACTGCCCCATCGTGCAGGGTTCCGCGTTAAAGGCTCTGGAAGACACCAGCTGCGAATGGGCGGACAAGATTCTGGAACTGATGGATACGGTAGACAGCTACATCCCGAATCCCGAGCGTGACACCGACAAGCCGTTCCTGATGCCTGTGGAGGACGTCTTCACCATCACCGGACGCGGCACGGTTGCGACCGGCAGAGTAGAGCGCGGCACCCTGAAAGTGGGCGAGGAAGTGGCTATCCTCGGTATCCGTGAGGAAGTCAAGAAAACCGTAGCCACCGGTATCGAAATGTTCCGCAAACAGCTGGACTTTGCGCAGGCGGGCGACAATGTGGGCGTACTGCTGCGCGGCGTTCAGAAGACGGAAGTGGAGAGAGGGCAGGTTCTCGCAAAGCCCGGCACGGTAAAGTGCTACCGGAAATTTACCGCACAGGTTTACGTACTGACCAAGGACGAGGGCGGGCGCCATACTCCTTTCTTCAATAACTACAGGCCTCAGTTCTATTTCCGTACCACGGACATCACCGGCGTGATCAATCTGCCGGAGGGCGTGGAGATGTGTATGCCCGGCGACAACGTGGAGATGACCATCGAGCTGATCCATCCCATCGCGATGGAGCAGGGTCTTACGTTCGCTATCCGTGAGGGCGGCAGGACCGTTGGCTCCGGCAGGGTCGCTACGATCGTCGAGTAAAGGCAAAGAAGCAAGGCGGCGGAAGCCGTATCGGCAGAAACCGGAAAAGTGGAAATCCGAAAGGCGGAAACGCCGCAACTCTATGGAGTTGCGGCGTTTTTTTCCCGGCAAGACAGATCTGTTCTGCGCTCTCCCAAACGCTTACTGCTCAGCAAGAACGGCTGAGCTGTAACCAAAACCGCCCCATAAATGGAAAAAAATGTCCGGTCTCTTGACAATAGAATGACCGGACGGTAAGCTCATAGCTGTATTTATTTGTCGAAACGTTTTGTCCAAACATGTAGAAGCATGTAGAAGGGAGAGGAAACGATGGGAAGTTTGAAGTATGACGACGTGCGGGATGTGATTTATGGCGCCACCTTATTAGGCGCCGGCGGAGGCGGTTCGATGAAATTCGGCTTGAAGATGTTGGAGGCCTATGTCGAGACGCATGGAGGGCCAGATTGTATCAAGGTTTCAGTATGTTCGCCCAAGGACATGGACGACGGCGCTTACGCGGCGGTGACTGCGGCAATGGGCGCGCCTACGAAAATACCCGGCGATTTTTCGCCCTGGGTACTGAATGCGTTTAATTTTTATTCCTGCGTGCAATCGTTCAGTCAACGCAACATTCAGTATTCTATGGCAGTGGAACTGGGAGGGTTCAATACCTTTATTCCGATGCTTGTGTCAATGGAAAAGAAGCTCTCGCTTTTGGATGTTGACGGCTCGGCGCGGGCGGTGCCGGCTCTCACGACCTTGCTTTTCAACGTCAATGGTTATAATACCTTACCGATTGCGCTGGCTGACTATATCGAAGGGTCGTCTGATTTTGCCAAGGTACTGCTTGATTTTCCCAAGGACGCGCAAAATGCCGCCTTGGCGGAAGACGCCGCACGCGCTTATCTTTCCACAGAGATGAATCAGATTGCCGGGCTGTGCGGCTGGATGATCAAAAAAGAGGATTTCAGCGCGAAACGGCTTCCTTTTGGATCAATAAGCCTTGCGGCGGCAGTCGGCAACGTACTGCGGACTACTCCTGCCGCGGATGTGTTCAGCACGCTGACCGCTCAGGGGATTGTGAAAAACAAAGGAATTTCCGGATATTCGGTTGCTGATGGCTCTATTAAAACAGATGGAGGGTTTGACAAAGGTTACGTACTTTTCTACAACAAAAGCGGTGGGAATTATTTCAGGTTCGATTTTCAAAATGAAACCCTTTTGGTTTCTTATGGAAGCGATCCAACTAAGTTAAAACCGCTGATGACTGCGCCGGACATTATCTGCTCGTTCCAGATATCTGATCTTAAGGATGGTAATATACCGCTGACAAACGCTGATTACTTCGATGATAAAGGCAATGTCAAGAAAGGTTTGGAAGTCATGCTCGGCTTGATTCAAGTCAGCGATGTGTGGTGGTATTCGGGCTATAATACTGTGAATAAGATCTGGCAGCAGTATTTCACCAATGTTGGGTATACTGGAGATATTATTCAATTTGGCTCCGCGGTAAAGGCTGCCGAGGAGGACGGAATCTTCGATCAGTAGTACATGATAGGCACAGAGGCAGGAATGGGGCTGTATATTCAAGGAATCAGACTGATTCCTTGAATATACGCACATGTTTTGAACGCGTTGACTGATTTCGTACAGGAGAGCGTTTTGGCCATCGAAACAGATGGCGCCGGGAGGATGAGAAATGGATGCGAATCGAAGTATCGTAGAAGCGGCAAAAAAATTGATGATCAATTGTATGGGAACAAAACAGGATGAAAAACTGCTGATCGTTGCTGATGAAAAGACATTCGAGCTTGGATACGGCTTTGCGGTAGCCGGCCGCGAAATCGGCATTGAGACAACGTTTGTCGAGGCTCCTTCCCAAGAAAAAGGCGAACCGCCGAAACCGGTCGCTGCGGCGATGGCGGAAGCGGATGTCGAGTTTTTGCTTACCTCCATGAGCTATTCGCACGTAAAGGCGCGGATCGCGGCGACCGAAAAAGGGGCGAGAGTGGCTTCAATGCCGATGATGACGGTCGAAATTGCGGAAAACTATCTGGACGCGGACTATCCGTTTATTCAGAAAGTAAGCAAGCGGTACGCGGACATGCTGTCCCAGGCAAAGTCGGTGCGGGTCGTCACGGCAAAAGGCACGGACATCACCCTTGACGTTACCGGGAGAGAGGCCCATGCGGATACCGGAGACCTTACGGAAAAAGGCGCTCTGGGGAATCTTCCCGCGGGCGAGGCATACCTTGCGCCGTTAGAGGACAAAGGAACGGGTACGATTGTTGTGGACGGTACGATTGCTTATGTCGGCCCGGTGGAGGACGATATCAGACTCAGCGTCAAGGATGGCAGGATCATCGATATATCCGGAGGAAAAAGCGCCCAAGCGTTAAAAGATTTCCTGAAAGACAAGGATTCGGAAGCAACGGGGATCGCCGAGTTTGGAATCGGAACAAATCCGGGGGCGAAGATCATAGGACATCCCCTTGTCGATGAGAAAGTGTGGGGCACGATTCATATCGCGTTTGGGATGAACGAATCTATGGGCGGCACGAGGGTGTCTGATATTCACTATGACTGTATCATCAATTCCCCTACCGTGTGGATTGACGGCAGGAAAGTCATGGAAGCGGGCGAGCATATTATGCTTGATGGATGTAGCAAGTAACTTTGTGGCTGCATGGCGGAAATTGCAGGCGGATTTGGGGTATCATAGGATTCGGGTGTCATTTTGGATGTCGTATAGAAAACGGGGCTGTACACCTCTGATTTTTCATCAGCTAGTGCGACAGCTCCTGTTTTTGTTTCCTCGAAAAGGAAACTTTGCTTTGTATTTACAAAAACTTTCAAGGAAATTGCAGGAAATGTTCAGCCTATTGACAATAGAATGGTGGGAGGATAGAATTTATCATATGCGTTGCCTGATATGCCCTGTGAAACAGTGTGAATGAACCCGCACCAAAACTATGTTATTATCATAAGCACGTTTTTAAGGAATTGATTCATGTGTATTTACGCTTAACGGATGAAGAAAAGGAAAAACTTCACATCATAAAAAGCGGGAAACGTGTTTCGTGATTCGATGGAATGCAGGGTTTGATTGTTAGGCCAGATGAGGCAGCGTATTTCTATGGAGGGAACCATGAACCAGGCATTGGCAGTGAAAGGACTTCATAAACGATACGGAAAAAAAACCGTCTTGGACGACATCTCCTTTACCTCTGAGGGGGGCATATTAGGGATCCTTGGGGAAAACGGCGCCGGGAAATCAACCCTGATCCGGATTCTGGCGGGTACGTTGGCGCAGGATCAGGGAGAGGTGTCCGTTTATGGCAGGTCGGCGGAAGACAGTTCAGCAACGGCGGCCTCCCGCATAGGGTATCTGCCGCAGGATTTTGATTTTTTCCGGTATCAGAAACTGCATGAGGCGATGCGCTATATCGCCATGCTCAAGGGCATGGAAAAAGACGTCAGGGAAGAGTCCGAAAAACTGTTGCGGCTGCTGCATCTGCATGAGGAAAAAGAAAAGCTGGTCGGCGAGCTGTCCGGGGGGATGAAGCAACGTTTCGGGATTGCCCAGAGCCTGCTGAACAGGCCGAAGCTGATCATTCTGGATGAGCCTACCGCAGGGCTGGATCCCGGCGAAAGGATCAACTTCCGCAATGTCGTCACTTCGCTGGACTGGGAATGCGCCGTCGTTCTCTCCACGCATATCATCGGCGACATTGAATCCCTGTGTGACAAAGTCCTGCTGCTGAAAGAAGGCAGGATGCTGTACTACGGAACGCAGGAAGCCGCGCTTGGCGCGATGCGCGGCAAGGTGCTGGTCGTCAGGCAGGGGGAGAAAGAAACGGTCAGATGGGGGGAAAACGTCATATCGGTCCGAAAGGCGGAAAGAGCCGCCTGGGTACGTATGGTGGCGGAAGGAGCCGCAGATCTGGACATGCGGCGGGAGGACACCGCTTATGCAGACCCTACGCTGGAGGACTTTTATTTTTATAAAATGTACGTCCATGGAGGAAAAGACATCCATGGAGGAAAAGATTTTCAGAAAACAGGGGATGGAGTATGCGGAAAGAAATCATAAGGCAGACGCTCAGGATTCACGGGCAGCAGGAGTTCAAAGGGAAAAAGCGGCTGTTTGACCTTCTGGTCTGTGCGCTGATCCTGCTTCCTTCGCTTCAGTACCGTCCGATGGCGGTTCCCATGAACCTTGTGCTGCTGATGGTCATAGCCTTTTCCAGCCATAGGTTTTATACGTTGTTTGAAAGGAGCCGCTGCGCCTACCTGCTACAGATGAAATCCCTGCGGGAGGGAAATATCCGGCTCGTCTGCTGCGTGTGGCAGTGTCTCCCCTATCTGCTGATCCTGGCGGCACAGCTGTTTTTCTTTTTCCCCGGCAGCAGGTACTGGATGGCGCTTGCGGCGGTGGCAGAGTTCCTGCTGGCTGTCGGCTGGGGGATCGTCTCCGTCTGTTTTGGGGAAAAAATCGGCCGGCTGCTTCCGGTTCTGTTTTTTGCCTTTTTTCTGGTGCTGACCTGGGAGCAGAATGAACAGCTGCACCTGATTTCACCGAAGGCGCTCCTGTATCATCTGGAGCGGCCAAGCGATTTTGGCCTGGCCGGGGTCTTCGGGACGGCGGCCTCACTGTTCCTGGTTCCTACCCTGCGCCGCCCGAAAAGGGCCGGGGTCTTAGCCGTTTCGGCAGCCTGTGTCCTGCTCCTGCTCGGAGGGCTGACCTACGCGGAGTACAGGAGGAACCGGGAAGTAGAAAACAGCGGCTACCGGTCTCTGGAGAACGGGCAGGGTATGCGTCTGCAATATAAGGGGATAGAGGAAGGACAGGCGGAGCGCATGTTCCTGTATGTGGGCGGAATCTTCACGGAGCTGGCCAAATGTGGACTGGAAGTGCCTGACGAGTTTATTCTGGAAAAATATGTTGGGGATTTGTTTTCCCACCGGAAGAGCTACTGCGAATATGACGGCGTCGGTAAAAGGTTCCGGATGGTCGTGACCTCCGACGGATTGTTCCAGGAGGACGGGGAACTGCTGACGGAGTTCCTGAACAAGGGATATCGCAGCTATATGGCGTCTTTTCTCGTCAGGGACAGCAAGCTGGAGAAAAACTGGCTGTTTGCCGCATGGTATTACGCGTCTTATCGGTTTGCGAAAACGGCGGAAGAAAGCGAACAGACACGCAGCATGAAACAGTTCGTGGAAGATTACAGGAGACTGGAAGAGGGATTAGAGCGTTCTGACGATGCGGCGGATCAGCTGCTGCTGGAAACTATGAGGGAGGAACCGTCCGCCTTTTACGAAAGATACCAGGCATTGGTGGAAAGACAGTTTTAGGGTAGTAAATTTCTCAACCGAGAAATTTCTATGAAAAAATCAAGAAAGGAGGAGAAAAGGATGCTGGAACAGGTAAATGGCGATGGAATGGTAAATTCTCAGATCTGTATCTTATGCGATTGGCCGGCAGATGTATGTACGACCTGTGACGCTACTGACAATGGCGGGCGTGACTGCAATTACTGTGATCACGGAAAAGACTAGCACAGACAGTTCCGGGCAATGAAATCATACCGCCTATCGCACGAAATAGGCGGTATGATGACTGTAAGGGCAGTCAGCAGCTTTGGAGGAACAAGGTCTGCTGCGGAACATAAAACAGGGCTTCTCTCAAAAGCTCTGGAGAAAGGATGGGAGATCCGTATGCTTCGATTGGTTCCGGCGGCGTTTCGGATGATCTTGAGAAATAAATGGCATATGCTTTTGCTGGTCTCGGTCTATGGCTTGGGGTATTTCATCCCATATGGGATATACTGGTTTTCAACGGACAACAACCTGACCAGCATCACCGTAAAGGAAGAGTTATACGTCTTTACGCTTCTTCCGGCAAGCGTTTTCAGTATCCTGAACGATGCCTATCTGAAATATGACCGGCAGCTCTTCCGCACCTTTTTCCGGAAAGGACGGCTGCCCGTCTATTCCTTTTACATAGCCTTTCTGGCGGTGCATTCTTGGGCCTATCTGCTGGGGAATACCTTAGTGACGTTTCTGTCTTTCCTGTTTACCGGGTACCGGAACCGGAAATTCACGCTGACACATGACGCCGTCATGCTGCTCCAGCTGATGGCCGGGATCTTTCTGATCTTCGCGCTGCTGTTTTTGTTTCGCCGGGCTTATTTCGCCTATCTTGCCTATGGCGCCATCCTGATTTTTTCCGTTCTGATGGGCAGGAATATCTTCACGATTTTTCCGGTCAACGCCTATGCCATGCACACCCTGGGATATTATGAAAGCCTGTCATGGGAGCTGTGGGCGGGGCGCGTCGGACAGCTTGTCCTTGCGTGGGCGGCGTTTTGCGCGTCCTGGCGGAGATACCTGAAACATTCCGGCTAAAAACGGCTGCGGTGGGTCTGCGGCGGCAAAGCAGCCTGCGGTAAAAGAGGTTTCGCTTTTTCCGGAACTTTGTCGGATACAGTTCCGTGTTTGCCTTGCCTTCCCGAAAAGACAACTCTGCTCTATGCTTTCAAAAACTTCCCAATAGATTTCCAAAAACGCCCTGCTCATTGACAATAAAATGATCAGACGGTAAAATTTATCACAAAGCTCCAGAGTCGCAAGACCAGCATGGCATTACTAAATTTGCGGAGAATATTCTTAACGGCAGGTATTTGGGGAACCTCGTTATTGAGAATATAGATGAATGATACTTTTAGACGAATGATAGTTTCAGAAAGAAGGTGAAAAAGCAATGGAAGAGAACAGGAACAATGAAGAATTAACGGTAGTCTCTTTTGATGACCTGGAAACTGTTGAAGAAATCGTGACGGGAGCGGCATCAGGCGTAGCGGTTTGCTGTATCGGCTGACACATATCAGGGAAAAGTTTTGGGTACAGCTCCGGCCGGTCTTTCAAAGCGGTACGGAATCTTACAGATGAAAGAACATCAGGCGGCAACCCCCAATTTGTTGCCTGATATTCTTACAGGGGGGCAGAGCATTGAATCGTTTGAAAATAGATAATAATTATTTTTTTGAAACCGGCGATCATCAATATACGGTCTTTCATAATGGGAGCCTTAAAATCTTCAAATACAAGGGCAAGCCTGAAAATTTCCCTTATAAAAATGACCGTGATGATACCAATACTGTTTCTGGTATTTCTAGGACAGGAGAATGGCTGAAAGATGTTCTCCTGTCGGTCACTGTCTGTGTAAGTGAGGACTGTAACTTGGCTTGCAAATATTGTTATGCGGATGGAGGAAGCTATCATAGAGCCGGAAAAACAGTGATGTCCTTCCAGGATCTGAAATATATGTTTGAAGGGCTATTAATCATTTATCCTAAAGGAATTGTGAATTACACGTTTTTTGGTGGAGAGCCGATGCTGGGTTTCCGGCAGATAGAAAGCTTTGTGCAATATGTCACGGAAGAAGCCCGAAAAAGAAATCTGATAGCACCGCATTTTGCGATTGTGACAAATGGCACATTGATCACGGAACGGGCTTGGAGGATGTTCCATGATTATCAGTTTTCGGTTACGGTAAGTCTGGATGGGCCAAAATCCATTAATGATCAGATGCGCGTTTATCCTGTCGGTCAAAAGAGCGTGTACGATACGGTCAAAGGCAACATCACGCGTTTTGGGAAACGGAGCTTTCTTTTGGTCGCCGAGGCAACATTAAGTGATGCCTATTTTAGAAACTACAGCTCCGGTTCCGCAAAAGAATATTTAGATTCTTTTTATAGCCTGGGATTTGACACGGTTTTTCCTTTTGTGGCGGAAATGAAAGACATAGCTTGCAATGACAAAGATTTTGTACATGGTCTGACTTGTTTTTATTACGATTTGGCAGATTATTATATGGATTTGCTTTTGGATCCGGAATTATTTGAGGGAACACCCTCCAACATCTTGGGAATCGTCATTGACTTGCTTCGGAAAAAAAGCAAAAAAAGCTGCAGTGCGGGAAAAGGCAGCCTGTTTTATACTTGTTCGGGAGATCTGTATCCTTGTCAGATGTATTATGGGAATGACGCAGAGAAAATCGGAACAATCAGGAATGTAAAGGAACTGAAAGTTTCGATGGACGGCAGGACGCAGGTTACAAAAGACAATATCCCTGAATGTAAGGACTGTTTTGCTTACCGGTTCTGTAATATGTGGTGTCCGGGCGGCTCTTATCTTTTTGCGGGGGCGGAAAACCGGATTGATCCGGTTCGCTGTGTGGTTCAAAAAGCTATCGGAGAAAGAATTATTTGCCGCTTGGCTGATATTTATGAAAGCGATCAGAAACAGAACTTCATCAATCATATTATCAGCCTATCTTCTCGGTATTCCTTTTCGAAATTTATAGGAAAGGTAACATAGTGATATGAAAGATAAATATGAACTGATTTCTGATGTGAGTTTTATCCAGCAGGAAGATCTATTTCAAAACAGTTATTATCTGTTGGGAAGCGAGTCCTTAAACTCTTATATAAAGATGAAATACCATACTTACGAGTATGCAAAAGCACTGATTGAACTATTAAGACAAAATAAGGATCAGAAAGAAATACATGAGGCAATCAGTCAGCTATACCCGGATAAAGCTGTTGATATGAATTCTTTTTTTGAAAAACTGAAACAAGCGGGGCTGATCAAAGGGTTTGATAAAATGTTGGACGATGAAATGGGAACATTGGGCATATCTGTTTTTGAAAGGAAATTCGATGCCGATGTGAAATTCCCAAGCCGGTTTATCCGTTATTTATATAGTTTTTTTGCCAAAGCTTATATCTGGCTACCGGTGCTGGCGGTCATGGTTCTGCTGACTGTGGTAGTCTTAAAAGACGGTAAAAATTTTCAACGTAACGAGACAGTCGGAAATTTTATGATGGATACTGTGGTAACTTTGCTGCTGACTGGATTCTGTTTCTTATTCCACGAATTTGGCCATGCGGTTGCAGCAATCAACCATAAAGTAAAAATCAAGACTTTTTCTTTTGGTTTGTATTTGGGAATCATTCCGACTTTTTATTTTTCTTATTACAATCTTAAAATAGCTCCGTCAAAAACGAAGCTGAAGATTGTCATAGCCGGAGTTTACGTGAACTTGATTTTATCTGGGTTAAGCTATGTTTTATCCGCTGTTCCTTGGAACAGTGCCGTTATATCACAGGTGCTATATACTTTTGCTGTCCTAAATTTTGTCATGCTCATCGGAAACCTGTTTCCGACGAGGTTATCTGACGGATATTATATTACGTCGCTGCTGTTTAATAAGTTTGATATTCGGATTTCGTTTTGGCAGAATATATTCTATTTTCAAAGGGAAAAATCGAAACTGCGGTTTTCTTTGCTTTTGTACTCTTGCGTGATCATTGGCGCAATCGTACACACCGTAGTTTTTATCATATCCAAAGCTGTTTCTTACATTCATGGAGGCAGCGGCCTCTATGGTTATAGCTTACTAGCGGCAGTCACGTTGATGCTGACCGGAACTGTTCTGAACGTGTTTATAAAGTTAAAAGGAGTGAAATCTATGCTGTGGAATATCATCAGACAAAGGATGAAGATCAGGAATCATCGGAAAAACAATTTCGCGGTAACGCTCGTCATTACTATGCTGATACTGATCGTTACGGCTGGAATATCCGTCTATCAGAACGCAAAAACACATGCGCTGGACAGTTACTGGGATAAAGCGGGTTCGGCTGATGTGATTGCGGTGTTTTCAGGCGACTCTGTTGAAAAGGCGGACTCGCTTCTCTCCGGCAGCCGGGAAATTACATATGCCTATGGTGAAAATGCCGAAAAAAGTGTTCGGAAAGAAAATACGGCCGTGACGGCAATTGTGGCATACGCCAATCTATCAGACGTGAATCGCCAGTTTCACCTGAATCTGGAGGTCGATCCCACAGAAGTCCAACTGCTGCTGAACTCAGAGCTTATGGGCAAGCTTTCGTGCGAGATAGGTGATGAAGTGGTCGTAGAGGGCAGATCCTATACAGTGGGCGCCGTCTCAAATAAGATTAATTTTCTGGCGGCGCGGCAGCCGATTGCCGTCATTCATATGGAAGAGCCTATCCGCAATGCCCATGACGGGTTCGTAATTGCTTTTGCGGACTATGGGCATGACCAGGAAGAAGTCACAAAGGCGGCGGACGCGCTCAGTGACGACGGAGTCAGTTTTATGAATCAATTGGAAGGCAGCCAGAGCATTGAAAAGGAGTTTGCGAATCTTCAAAGTATTTTATCCATTTTGTCGGTTTCCGTAATGGTGATCTGCCTTCTGTTAATCTATACTTCCTTTTCGCTGAATCTGAAAAACAACCTTTCTTATTGGTCTATTCTGAGAACGATGGGGCTGACAAACAGACGGATGTTAAGAATCCTGCTGGCTGAGAATATGATATTCTCTTTCTTGGGCAGCCTGTTGGGCTATGGCCTTGGCATACTTGCCGCATATGCCGTCTGCCTGCTGACGGATACAAATTTCACTTCGGTGTTCCTGAGTTTCAGGAACAGTACCGCTGTTGTTTTCTTAGGCTGCATGACATCGCTTGTGCCAACCTTTGCGGTCCTGAGCGGACATCTGCATTCCGCTCCATTGGATATGGGGAAGATCAGGAAGAGAAGCCGCATCCATAATAGAGCGGTGTCCACCCTATCTTTTGTGGTCGGCATACTGCTGATACTGGGTACGGTCGCCATAAACCCAGCAGGCCGTGCAGGCGGTTCTTATTATGCCGCAAAAATGATCATGGGCATCCTGGCCATTCTGCTCGTCTCGGCTTCGGCCATGAAAAAAATGGTGGATCTATCAGGAAAGGCTCGTATCAAAATAGTAAAGCTGTCCTCTTATTTGAGCAGAATCCATGCAAGCCATGTAACCGGGATCTCCATATCCTTGGTGATGTGCCTGGTTATGCTGGGAACGTTATTGGATTTTTCCTACTCCTTCAAAATGTGGGCAAGGGAACTGGCGGATGGCCAGTTAGCTTTTGACGTCCGCGCAACGGCGTCCAACAATCATCTAGGAACGGAACAGATCAGCTCTTTCCTGTCGGACAGCGGCATAACGCCTGTCGGGGAATACTATCTTGATATCGGGAAAATTGCCGGCAGGTCAAGTTACCTGATAGCGGAACCCCAGGTATCCGAGGGCGCGTTGCAGAAAATATACAGAAATGAGATCCTGTTTCATACCCTGAAAGAAAACGAAGCTGCTGTCACAAGCCGACTGCTAAAAGACTTGAACCTTAGGATAGGTGATACTGTAGAAATTTCCTTGAACGGGGTGGAAAAGACGGTAAAAATTGTATCTTCTTTTGAAACGCAGGATTATTCCTCTTATCTGGCTGCTGTCTCGGCGGACTTATTTGAACACAGTGATTATAAGAATTACTGTGTCAACGCAAAGACGGAGTCTTCCCTATCTATAAGCGACCTGCGCAAGAACTATGATCCTAATTTCATAACATTTTCTTCCCGTGATGAACTGGCCGCGCAATGGGAAAACGCGGCTGTATCAGGCGTAGATATTATTTTTTCTATCGCGGTGCTGATTGTGATTTCGCTGCTGCTCATGCTCCGGAATTCGATCAAAAATTCCATCCTGGATCGCAGAAAAGATTTTTCCATACTGCGGACGATGGGAGCAAGCAAAAAAGAAGTATTGCTGCTGCTGTTTACGGAATTATCTCTGTTCCAAGTTCCGACAGTTGTTTTGTCGATCGCGTTCAGTCCGTTGATTGCGTATTATTTTGTGCAACTCAACGCATATCAGGTCGGATATCAGGTCGATTACCGGTTCGACCTATGGAGCCACGTTGTGATATGGGCTGTCCTGGCTGTGATCATTCCCGCCATTCCTATCAGAATGTTCTTACAGGCCAGGGAGGAGTCCCCTATAGATAGTATCAAGAGCTTATGATTCAAAAGGGAAGCAGGCTGAAAGAAGCTTTCAGCCTCCCTGATTTGTATGCCCGACAAGGCGGGCAGATGGGAGCAAAAATGATTACTGTAAAAAATTTATCTAAGGCATATGGAGATTATGCTGCCGTCAACAACGTGACGTTAAAGATCACTCGCAAGGATTTTGTCGGCATCATCGGAGAGTCCGGATCAGGAAAAAGCACATTGCTCTATCTGTTAAGCGGCCTGCTGAACGCGACCAGCGGAAGTATCCTGTTTGAAGATACCGAGCTGACAAAAGCAAGCGATAAAGTCTTAAGCCACATCAGATCCAACTGCTTGGGTTTTGTTTTTCAGTTTCATAATCTTATCCCGGGCCTGACGGTTCTGGAGAATATGGAACTGCCGCTTATACTGACGAATCAAAACCCGGCGAAACACCATAAAAAGATATTCGGCTTGTTGGAACAGGTCGGGCTTTCCGATTATGCGAAACGCAGCGTGGAGGAACTGTCCGGCGGACAACAGCAGCGGGTATCCATAGCCCGCGCATTGGTAAATGACCCTAAGGTTATTTTTGCAGACGAACCGACCGGCAATTTAGACAGTGAAAATACAGACCATGTGATAGATCTGTTCGGAGTCCTGAATAAGGAGCATAAGGTTTCCATCATCATGGTTACGCATAGCGAAAGAACCTTGAGATACTGCAATAAGGTGATCCGGATTTCTGACGGGAGGATCCTGACATGATCATGAAGAACGCGGAAAAGATCAATAAAGAACATAGGATCGCCAACTGCAGGATCCAGTCGTTATGTGATCTGCTTGCCATGAAAGGTATTGCGGTATCGCCCAACCTTTTATATTTAGCGTGTTTGAAAACGTTGTATCATTATGTGGAAATACGGTATCGCCATGTAAATTATCCTTTCATTTCCAGCTTTGATGATGACTTGGAAATAAGGTTTTTTGAAGATTTTGGTCTGACATACCGTGTGGAAACGGATGAAACTGCTTATCCCGAGCTGAAAAGCATTTTGAATGAGGAGGAACCGTTTCTCTTACTCTGTGACGCAAATGTTATCCTGAAAAAGCGTAAAAACAAAAACAATATCCAGATTGGCGTCTGTAGCGGAATCGCTGTTGTAGGACATGGTGCTTTTGGGAGAATCATCTTTTCTCAATTGGACAAAAGAAAACAGTTTTCGGATATACCCTATGATTTACTGTCATATTCCAGAAATTTTGATGTTCTGCCGTCTTCTCCGCGGAATATCTCCATACATCTGAGGGATGATTACGTGAGGAATCAAGAGTGCGGCAAAAAACTGAATGATTATGAAACGCTTTGCCATAGCCTGAAAAGTAACCTAGAGAGAGCGATTTCCGATGGCGGGGGAGAAGAACATCAATATACAAATCGGAATATAGAATGCTTTCAGAATCAGAAAGCAAAAGAAAAGCTGTTTCTCTTTTTGGAGTCTTTGGATGGAACGATTTCGGATACGGACGTGGATCCCGGCATCGTAAATAAGATTTTTTCCCTGAAGCTAAGAATGTTAAGAAAAGCCATGGTATCCGGAACGGCGTCTTTCAACCGCTCGGAAATAGCAGACAGCATTTATGCTTTATGGGAATTGAACCCTCATGATAAATTACAGAAACTGCATCTTGGTTTTCAGAAAAGCGCTATAAATTTCAGGAATATCATACGGAAGCTTTATTTTGTAAATGATATGCTAGGTGAAAAAGAGTATTTCTTAAAGGAAATCAGGGAACTGCTGGCAGACGCGTTTGAATATGAGCAGCAGCTTATTATGGCTTTCCTGGCGTAAGCCGAACCGGCGGCAGGTGATGCGGCATGGTGTGGCGGGATCTGCCTTGGAACGAAAGGCGCGGTGAGAGGACAGGATAAAGTGTTATGACCATCTTATATGTTTTGTGTTGACAATGAGAAAAAGTATACTATAATTATCATAAGCTCGCTTACAAGAAGCAAGGACGGCTTCTCGTAATCCAATTGCGGCACAAGACCAGCGCCTTTTATCGGAAACTGTTTCGCGGCTTCCGATAAGTTCTGTTACAAGACACGAATGGCTGTCTCCTTGTTTGCTGCTCTATCTTATAAATGGATGGTTTCTGATCATGTGTGGGGTGAAGAAAGTGAAGAAAATAGTAGCTGTCGGCAGCTTCGTTTACATACCAATCGTTTTATTCATTCTATTCACTGTATATAAAAATAGTATTCAAATAGCTTATCATAATGAAGTGGCGGTAGATGAGCCGGAGAAAGACCAGGAGAGTATTCTAAGAGAGATTGTCAATATGCAAGAAGACGGAAGGATGAATGTGGTTCCGGCAAATAAAGATGAAGTTCCGATCATAAGAATTGTTCATTATGATACTAAAAAGTCAATCATAGAATGTGATACATATGAAAACCTTAGACTTACATTGGAAGAAGGAATTTATGAAGTATCTGTTTTTGTGGAGGATGAGGAACGGCATTATGAACGTCAATAAGACCATAGAATGTGAAGATAGGTATCGTGAATCAGATCATAAGGACACTTGGGGAAAAGCGATTGATAAATATACTTTCTTCTATAACGATTCAGGGAGCGGCAGAAGCGCGCTCGCCAACATCTGGGGCGGCGGGAGAAACATCAAGGCGGGCGATTTAAGGGCTTTGAAAGAGTTTTGCGGCGTAGGGTATGATGAATTTCCCCGGGTCTGATACCAAGGATAAGGCGGTGATTCCGTATGAAGATCTTTGAGAACGTGACTGAACAGCGCAGGAAAAACATGAGCCGTATTAGAGGGAAGGATACGAGCATCGAAATGGCTCTCAGAAAGGCTCTGTGGGGAAAAGGCTACCGATACCGGAAGAATGCTAAGAACCTGCCGGGGTCGCCTGACATTGCGCTGACAAAATACAAGATAGCGGTCTTCTGCGACAGTGAGTTTTTTCACGGAAAAGACTGGGAGGTGCTGAAACCTAGGCTGGCAGGGGGAAATAACGGGGAATACTGGGTGGAGAAGATCCGGAAAAATATCCGCCGGGATGCGGAAAATGACAAGAAGCTCCTGTTTCTGGGGTGGACGGTCATCCATTTCTGGGGCAAAGATATTCTGGCCAGGACGGAAGAATGTGTCAAGGTGATCGAAGAAGCCATTTTTGACCTGAAATATAGATGGGCCGAGGAATAAGACGGGATAAATCCAGAAAGTTTCCTTTTCACGTTTACCGGTTCCGCCCATATAATAATCTTAGAGGAAGTTTGGGCGCTTGGTAAAAGTGCGTCAACGTATCAGTATCTGTCAGGAGGGAAGTTTATGCCGCAGACAGCAATCGGCGTGATCGGCGCGGACACACGTCAGGACTATCTGGCGCGGTACCTGGCCGAGAGAGGCTTTACGGTGTGCCGCCGGGAGGAGTTTTCCCCGGAGATTCTGGAAGAAGTTCAGCTGCTGATAGGCCCGGTTACTTTTTATAAAAATGGGCAGCTGATCCGGGAGATAGCGGAAGCGTGTAAACGGGATACACTACGGCAGTCTGCGGAAAAAGGGACGGTTCTGAACTATATGGCGTGTGAGGACTTTCTGCTCCGGAACGCCGCGCTGACCGCAGAGGGGTTTTTGAGCATTCTCATTGCAAGTACGCCTTTTTCCCTGGAGGAAGCGCGGATTCTGCTGCTCGGCCTGGGGCGCTGCGGCAAGGCGCTGGAAAGCGTACTGGAGCGTTTCCCATGCCGGGTGACGGCTTCTGATCAAATACCAGAGAAAATTTCCCCGGAGGAAGCTTACAATGTGGTCGTCAATACGATTCCGGCACAGGTCATAAAAAGGGAACATCTGAACAGTCTTCCAAAAGACTGTATCCTGTTTGACCTGGCTTCCGCTCCGGGCGGGTATGACCGGGAAGCGGTAAAAGAACTTGGGCTTTCTTTTTTCCATTGTCCGGGCATTCCGGGCAAAATGTCGCCGCAAAGCGCCGGGTACGCCATCGGCAGATGTGCCGTCCGCTATTTAGAGGATCGGACAGTGACGCTGGAAGCGGCGGAAATCACCGCCTGACGCTTATCCGTTTCCCTTCGTATCCAGAAGCAAGGTCGGCTTCTGGAAATCAAACGAAACGCCGCGCCGGAAGCGGCGCCTGTTATCAGAAGCAAGAGCGGCTTCCGGTGCGTGATCCTGCGCACAGATGGAATGGGTCAACAAATCGACCGCTCAGGCATGGCCTGGGCGGCTGTGCGTGGTCCGGCGCACAGGTGGAATCAACCGGCAGATTCCTTCCTGGGATAAGCTGATAGCAGCCGGCTTTTCAGCTTTTTCCACACATCTAAAGTAAATTCAGATGTCGCGAAGAATTCATTGTCTTTTACTTTTTGATACGGAACAGCCGTTGATTCCTCATCCGCAGGGACAAGAATGACATGGCTGTGTGTCTGGTAGCAAAATACGGGCGCAATGAGGAAGTCGTCAACCATACTGTAGACGGGTGGCGTTTCGTTTTCCAAAGTATCCATCCGGTGCGAAAGGAATACAAGATACTCATGGTCAGCCGTCATCAGATTGATAAATCCTCGTTCCAGAGAATGATAGGAATCACCAAAGCCTAAGCACCAATGCCTGGAAGTTAAATAGATTTCATCACCGATCTCTAAATCATTTCCCGCATATACTTCTTGTACGCGTACCTTTTGGCGGCCGGTACCAAATAGATACTCTATCTCTTCGGATACGGATACGCGTAAGATGAGCTGAGAATCCGGAAGAGACGCCATCATTTTATCACAGCAATCTGTGATCAGCGCCTCTGGAAATTCAGCGGTCTGTATAGATTCTAAATAGCGGCTGTCTTTCGTGATATCTGTATAACTCTGACGTTTCATGCCGCCAAATATCGCGGCGGCAAGTATGGAAAGAACGGTGAAACAAGACAATAAGCGTAGTTTCATGAGCAATCCTCCGGCACCAAAACGCGGCCGCTATTCATGTGAAAAGAATGATCCGCCAGAATGCGGATATCGTCGCTGTTATGGCTTGCTAACAGAATCAACGCGCCTCGGGCTTTTTCCTCGGCAATCAGTTTTCGGATTTCTTCCACACCGTCTTCATCCAAGGAATTGGTGGGTTCGTCCAACATGATGACGTCGGGCCGTTCCATAACAGCTTGTGCGATCGCAAGGCGCTGTTTCATGCCAAGCGAATATTTACTATAAAGCCGCCGGTCGTCGGGATCTAAGCCAACGCGGCGGATGGCCTGCCTGATGTCTTCCAATCCGATTCGCCGAGTCAAATCCGCCAGGTAAGTCAGGTTCTGTATCCCTGTTAAATTCGAGTAAAGCGCCGCGTTTTCCAGCACGATCCCCAGACTGGGGAGAACGGAAAAATCCCGCTTCAGCACCTTGCCGTTCCAAGAGACAGAGCCGGAATCTATGGACATCAAGCCGGAAAGCGCACGGAAAAGCATCGTTTTGCCGGAACCGTTCCGGCCGGTAAAACCATAAATATTTCCGCCATACAAATGCAGATCAATCTCTATCAGAATCTTTTTTTCACGAATCTTTTTACTGATGTGATCGGCAATCAGTTCCATAGGATCAGCCCCCCATTTCTAAGTCGGCAGTCAAAAAATCATGATTTTTTATAAAGCCTACTCCCCACAACGTGATGACCACAGAAAGGAAAAGCGTGAACAGCACAGAGTGGTTTAGGTCAAGCACCGAATAGGGCGAGTGCAGCGCCTGATTCATTGCCCCGTTCTTACTGCTCTGCCAACCCAAGACCAAATGAGAGATTGGGTTCAGAACCAGAAAGATTTCAGAAAAGGCAGTCACATCCAGATACCTCTGAAAGGTTCCCACGCATCCAAGCAGTGTAATACAAATGACTTGAAAGCTGATGACCATCATAAAGGAAGCACTGCTTCCGATGGAAATCGCTAACAAGTTGACCGATAACGTCATGGCAGACAGCCATGCGGTATGGATCAGAAAATGATATGCCAGCAGGACTATCCCGGCCCAGTCCATCCGTAATTGAAAACGTATGACTGTCAGGAAGCTTGCCGTAGCCAGTATCACAATCTGAAACAGGCAGGCAAGGATTCCCACCCATAAGGTTTCCCGTAGATACCATCGAACGCGCTTGGGATACCGCGAGAACACATAAATACTTGCCGTACAGAAGTGCCGGTAAAGGACAGTGCCAAAATAGACCTGGAAGATATACATCGGAAGCATACGCGTGATAAGGGAAACAAGTTCCGGCATAGATAAGCCAAGCGCAAATTCGCCGCGTGAACCGCTGAGCTGCAAAACAAATTCCGACAGAGAAATCTTTCCGCCATAGGGATTTACAAAAGAAATCGCCAACAGAATGCCCCCGGCTCCGCCCCAAAACAGTATGAAGCTCAGTTTGTATTTTGTCAAAACCGCTCCTTTCTGCTGCTCCATAAGGTTGAGAAAAGAGAAAAGAGAATCAAAATCGACAGCCCGGCAATCAAGAACAAAGCGCTCTTAGGTTCATCATGAAAGAGCAGAAGATAATCATACCATTTCATGGTCGAAATCCCACGGGGAAGATACATGGTTGCGTAAAGGAGTACGAATACCGGCAGAAAAAGTATCACGCGGTATTTTACGCGCACAATAGAGGAAAAAGCTACTGTAAAGCAGGCAAGAATACTGGAAACAATGCCAAACAGAAGTGTTCCGACCACGGTATAAAGATAAGGCGAATCTATGTATAATCCGCTCATCAGATAGTTACGGACATCCTGAATATAGCTGGGTTCGTAAATATCCATATTGGTCAAGTCGCCGGTTGCGGCAAGCGGAAATGCGATACAATTCAGCAACAGCTCCATTAGAAATGGCACCGTAAAGACCACCATTGTCACCAAAAAAGCGGCGGCTAACTTGCTGAACTTGTATGTGAACTGCCCCAGACGCGCAATCATGAATACTTCTTGCCCGGACCGCTGTTCCTTGCACAAAGCGAAGCCCGCCGGGAGTACCACCAAAAGGGGATATAACTGAATCAATAACAGCGTGGCATCCGCATTATAGTTGACCCGGTTATAACTGAGCAAAAGAAGTTTCATGGGATGGTACATTTGGATGATATCAAGGCCTTGGAAGGTAAGAACATTAGAAATAAAGTTGCCAAGTACCATTAGCAGCAGGATATAAAACGCCAATAAGGATTCTTTGTGTCTGAGCATACAATAAGCCTGGGTCAACGTCGCTTTCCAAAACATCCCTCAGCTACTCCTTTCCCTCCGACAGGTGGTTTGACTGGCGGAGTTTGCAGGACGCATTTTATGGATCCCTATGGTACGGGGCGATAACTGATTGCCCCGTACCATATATGATTCCTGATTCCCAATCATCAGGCTAAAAAGAATAAACCTGTATTTTATTTATAAACTTAATAAAAATAGTTGACTACGGCATTCGCAGCTTCGTGAGAATTCCCCCTGAACTGGAAATATATGGTTTGTAGCCCCGCGTATTCACTTTTTATGCCCGCACCGGAATATCCGCCACCTTCTTCCAAAACATAAGAGGCGTTCAGGCTAATTTGTGTGCCGCTAGAACTCGTTAAACGAAACTGCATTTTTTTAAAATTGTCGCTTCCTGAAAGAGGATAAACCGAACTACAGCTCGCGTAACCGCTGGTATAATTACCAGACCGTGATTGCGCGTAACCGCTTGTCCATACTTGATTCGCCGATAAAGAAACCACAACATTTGCTGCCGCAAAAGTAGGGATACCCATCATGCAGACAATAACCGCTGTAATGATACCGGCTTTGAGTTTTGAATTTTTTGATATATTTTTCCCTCCCACGTGATTTTTTATTTGCCATCTCTTGTTACTTATAACATTATCATCCTATAGGCTGAGCATGTCAAGAGGATATGGACTTACATATAATACCAAATGCCGTCAAGTGGATGATAGGATTACCGAAAAAGCCATGTAAGGAATCCGGGGATGGGGTCAACGGGTCGGGCAGGATCACACCTGATTGGCATGAAAGAGAATGGATCCGCTTTGTTTTTCACCTTTACGGGTTCCGCCCATATAATAACTTGAGAGGAAGTTCTGGCGCATGGCAAAAGTACGCCCACGTATCAGAATCTGCCAGAAGGGGAGTTTGTGTCGCGAACCGCGGTTCGATACCATTCCGGCATAGGCCATGAAGAGGGAATATCTGAAAAGTCTTCCGAGGAACGGCAGCCTGTCTGACCTGGCTTTTGCTCCGGACGGGTATGGCCGGGAAGCTGTGGAAGAGCTTTGGTTTTAGAAAAGGAGGAATCTATGCAGTATCGTTTTCAGGATAAGAACATTGGGATCGCGATTACCGGTTCCTACTGCACCTACGATAAAGTTTTCCGGGCAATCGCCCTGCTGAAAGAAACCGAAGCGAACCTGTTTGCCATCTTTTCCAATAACGCTTCCTCTACGGACAGCCGTTTTGGGGAGAGCAGGAAATTCCTGAAAAAAGCCAAAGAACTCACCGGAAAAGATCCGATCCTTACGATTCCGGAAGCGGAGCCAATCGGGCCGAAGAACCTCTTGGACGTTCTGGTGATTGCGCCCTGTACGGGGAACACGCTGTCAAAGCTGGCGAACGGGATTTCCGATACCCCGGTTCTCATGGCGGCGAAATCCCATCTGCGCAACAACCGCCCTTTGGTCATTTCCCTTTCGACCAACGACGCTCTGGGCATGAACCTGAAAAACATCGGGATCCTGCTGAATACCAAGAATATCTATTTTGTGCCTTTCGGGCAGGATAACTATGAAAAGAAACCGAATTCTATGATCGCCCATGTGGATCTCATAGCGGAGACGATTTCCATGGCATTGCAGAGCAAACAGCTGCAGCCGGTCATCCAAAGCCCGTACCCTTCGGAATAAGGAACAGCCGTCCGCCGTGTCTGCGCCGCCGCTCTTTCCCAAAGCCCGTACCCTTCGGAATAAGGAACAGCCGTCCGCCGTGTCCGCGCCGCCGCTCTTTCCCAAAGCCCGTACCCTTCGGAATAAGGAACAGCCGTCCGCCGTGTCTGCGCTGCCGGCGGCCATTCCCAAAGCCCGTACCCTTCGGAATAGGAAACAGGCTGGTCTGCCGCTTTTGCCGCCTAGGAGCCGCCCCGCCCCTGCGAACGGCGGAACAAAGGCGCATGATCTTGCCGCGACCCGCATATGCTGTGCCATAGGGAACCCCTCCGGGCAACGGGCGGGAACGCGAAAGGAACAGGCGCCCATGTGTGGAATCGCAGGCTTTTACCATCCGAAAGAGAAGTTCACCGAAAATCCCGTCTGGCAGGAGCGTCTGGAGTCCATGAAGACCAGTCTCTTGCACCGGGGAAAGAATGACAACGACACGATACTCTATTCCCATGCCGCGCTGGCGCACACACGTCTGTCGATCATTGACCTGGAAGGCGGACATCAGCCGATGACGAAAAGGTTAGGCGAATACGGCTGTAGCATCGTCTATAACGGGGAGCTTTATAACGCCGCCGCTCTAAGGGGGATCCTTGCCCTTTATCCGCTGACCTGGGAGACCGCCTGCGACACGGAAGTGATCCTGAACGGCTATCTTGCCATGGGGGAGGATTTCGTGAAACTGCTGAACGGGATCTTTGCCTTTGCCATTTATGATGAAAGGCAGGAGAAGCTTTTGCTGGCACGGGATCCTCTGGGGGTGAAACCGCTGTTTTATCAGCAGACGGACGGGTATTTCGTGTTCGGTTCCGAACAGAAAGCCTTGTTTGCCTTTGGGATCCGGCCCGTCGTGAGCCGGGACGGCTTCTGCGAGGTCTTCGGGCTGGGGCCGGCAAGGACGCCTGGACACGGCGTATTCCGGGAGATGAAAGAAGTGCTTCCGGGGCAGCTGATCCGGCAGGGGGCAGACGGGTGCGGGGAGAATACCTATTTTGAACTGAAAGCGTGGGAGCATACGGACACTTATCCGGAAACGGTGGAAAAAGTAAAGTGGCTGATAGCGGACAGCGTGAAACGGCAGATGGTGTCGGACGTGCCGATCTGCACCTTTTTGTCCGGCGGACTGGACAGCAGCCTGGTGACGGCTCTTTGCCAGAAAGAGTTACAGGCAAACGGACAGAGAGTGAACACATTTTCCTTTGACTTCGTGGATAACCAGATCCATTTCCGACCGAATGCTTTTCAGTCCTCGCTGGATCGTCCCTATGTGGACATCATGGCGGACGCCGCAGGGAGCAACCACGTATATCTGGAATGCGACAGCCGGACGCAGGCGGATTATCTTGACCGGGCGGTGGACGCCAGGGATCTGCCCTGCATGGCGGATGTGGAATCTTCCCTGCTCTATTTCTGTAGTCTGGTGGCAAAAGAATATAAGGTGGCTCTGACCGGGGAAACGGCGGATGAGATTTTCGGCGGCTATCCTTGGTTCCACCGGGAAGAAATGTGGAAGCGCAACCTCTTCCCTTGGTCGTATGATCTGGACGCCAGGACGGCTTTGTTAAAAAAAGAATTTCTGGAGTTTCTGGAACTTCCGGAGTACGTGCGGGAAGCGTATGACAGATCCGTCGCGGAAACTCCGAGGCTGGAAGGGGATCACCCGGCGGAAAGGCGGCGCAGGGAAATTTCCTGGCTGAACATCCGGTGGTTCATGGCGACGCTGCTGAACCGCATGGATCGCACCAGCATGTATTCCGGCCTGGAAGCGCGGGTACCTTACGCGGACTGCCGGATTTTACAGTATGTCTATAATATTCCCTGGGAAATGAAGTGCAAGGGGGGCGTGACCAAAAGCCTGCTCATAGAAGCGGGGGAGGGTCTCCTGCCGGATTCCATCCTGCATAGGAGAAAAAGCCCGTATCCGAAAACTTATGACGCGGCCTATGAAAAACTTCTGGGAGAGCGGCTTCTGGAACGGCTCCATGAGGCGTCTTCGCCTCTTGCGGGCATAGTGGACGCCGCGAAAGCGGAGGCTTTTATCGAAGGCGGCTTCCATTATGGGAAGCCTTGGTACGGACAGCTGATGGCAGGCCCGCAGATGCTGGCGTACCTGCTACAGATCGACTACTGGATGAAGAAGTATGGACTGACGGCCTGACACAGGGAGCGGCTCCTGCCGCCGGTTTCCCGGACACTCCGCCGGAAGCGCCTGGAAAGTCGAAGGGAAAGCGTAGGATCCGTATTGTGGGCGAACGGGTGCTTCGCCGGAAGCGCCCGCAAAGTCAGGCGGCCATCAGACAGGGTTAGAGTTCCACTTTCCCGAGTACCTCGCCGATGGCGCCGTGGATCACGAAATCGGCAAGCCGGTCTTTGGGCGTGGAAGCCTTATTGATCACCACAAGCTTCGTGCCGTGGAAATAATCAATCAGCCCGGCGGCGGGGTAGACGGCCAGGGAAGTGCCGCCGATGATCAGGACGTCCGCCTGGGAGAGATAGGCGACGGAAGCTTTCAGCGTTTTTTCATCCAGGCTTTCCTCATAGAGTACCACATCCGGCTTGACCGCGCCCCCGCATTTGCCGCACAGGGGGATCCCGCCGTCTCCAAACATGACGCTTACGTCATAAAACGCGCCGCAGGCTTCGCAGTAGTTGCGCAGGACGGAGCCATGGAGTTCCAGGACGTTTTTGCTTCCCGCCGCCTGATGAAGACCGTCGATATTCTGGGTAATGACCGCTTTGAGCTTCCCCATCCGCTCCCACTGCGCCAGACGTTTATGGGCGGCATTGGGCTTCGCGTTCGGAAACAGCATTTTGCCGCGATAAAAACGGAAAAATTCCTCCTTGTTGCGGAGGTAAAAACTATGGCTGAGAATGGTTTCCGGCGGATACGCATACTGGGTGTGGTACAGGCCGTCGGTGCTGCGGAAATCCGGAATGCCGCTTTCCGTGGAAATTCCCGCGCCGCCGAAGAAGACAAGGTTGTCGGTGCCGGCTAGGATCTTCCGTAGTTGGGTAAGGGCTTTTTCGGTCGCTTCCATCAAAGAGCCTCCTTTGCGGGCGCGGGTTCTGACGACTGGCTATCCGGCAAGGGCAGCCGAGCCGTAACGCTGACTACAGTATACAAGAATACCTGCGCGGTGTCAAATACCAGGCGGGATTTTATGCGCAAAAAACCCGCGGAAGCGGTGCGGACTGCCGCTTCCGTGGGTTTTTTACACAGAGTCTGCTACAGAGCCGTCAGTTCGCTGAGCTTCCGGATGCCTTGGTCGGTCTTGGCGTAATCTTTCGCGCCGCCGATGCCGATGGCGAAGAAACCACCCGCTTTGGCGGCGTCGATGCCCGCTTCCGCGTCCTCTACGACGGCGCACTCTTTCGGGGAAAGCCCGATAAAGGCGGCGGCCTTGAGGAATACCTCCGGATCCGGCTTGGAGCGCGTGATGTTGTTCCCATCGGAGACCGCGTCGAAAAAGCCGATCAGATCGGTGCGTTCCAGAATCATGTTCGCGTTTTTGCTCGAAGAGCCGATTGCGAGCTTCCGGCCCCGCGCGCGGAGCGCGGCAAGCGTTTCCCGGACGTCGGGCGAGACGGAGAGCGGGGAAAGCTGCCGCAGGAGAGCGCGGTAACGCTCGTTCTTTTCGGACGCAAGCCGTTCCTTCCGTGCTTCCGGCAGGGTGATTCCCGCGTTGCCGAGGATGATTTCCAGGCTTTCCATGCGTGAGACGCCGCGCAGCCTGTCGTTTATTTTTTCGTCGAACGGCGCGCCCAGCTCATCCGCCAGGACTTTCCAGGCGGCATAGTGAAACGCGTCCGTTGAAATGAGGACACCGTCCAGATCAAAAATGATTCCCTGAATTCCCGTCATCATGACCCCTCTTTCTGATCCGGCCCGAAAGGCGCCGATCTGCCCGTCTGTAAAAGCGTCTGCCTATTAGCTTTCTAACGCCGTATTCAGCGCGGCGATCAGCTCCGTCAGCTGGCTGTCTGTGACCGGCGTGAACATTTTCAGCGAAGCGAGCGGAGTATCGGCAAGCAGAAGCATGATTTCCTCGGACATTCCGAACAGCCCGGCGCCCGGTTGGAAACCGATGAGTTTCGCCAGGGCGGCTTGCGTGACGGGATTTTCCCAGACCTTGCCGAACGCCGTGTCGCGTGTCACGGTGAAACGCCGCGCCGTTCCCCGGACGGTAATCTTTGCGGAAAGCTCAATTTCCCGTGAGGACTTTCCGATGAGGATTTCAAATTCGCCCGCCGGAACAGCCCAGTCTTTTTCGGCGACGTCGTAATAGGCGAACGAACGCGGACAGAGTGAAAATGTGACGGTTTTGGCTTCTCCCGCCGCGAGAGCGACTTTCTCAAATCCTTTCAGTTCTTTTTCGGGGCGCGCCACAGCGCCGGTTCTGTCGCTCACGTAAAGCTGGACGATTTCCTTTCCCGCGGCCTGGCCGACGTTTTGGATCTTGACCGAAACAGTCAGCCCTTCGTCTCGGGTGATTTGGGTTCTGCTCACCGAAAGATCGGAATAGGCAAACTGGGTGTAGCTTAGGCCATGGCCGAAAGGGAAGAGCGGCGCGATTTTCTTTTTATCGTAATACCGGTAGCCGACGTAAATTCCCTCGCCGTAAACGCAGCGGTCGCCGTCGCCCGGGAAGTTCAGGAACGACGGATTGTCCTCCAGCCGGACGGGAAAGGTCTCGGGGAGCTTCCCGCAGGGGTTCGCCCGTCCGAAAAGCAGATCCGCGGTCGCTTCGCCGACGCCCTCCCCGCCAAGGTAAACCTCCAGGACGGCATTCACTTCATCAATCCACGGCATTTCAACGGGAGCGCCGTTGTGCAGGACGACGGCGACATTCGGCTGAACTTTGGCGATCTCAAAGGCAAGGCGGTTCTGTGCGTCCGAAAGACGCAGATGTCTGCGGTCGAATCCCTCGGATTCCTCCCGGTCGGGAAGCCCGAGGAACAGGACAGCCACATCGGCCGCTTTCGCGGCTTCGACGGCTTCTCTTAGGAGCTGTCCGTCTTCGCTTGGATCGGAAAGGGAAAACCCTTGCGCGAAAGTCACGTTTTCTCCCTTGGCCGCGTCCCATGCGCTGACAAGCCTGTACGGATGGACGTGTGAGCTTCCGCCTCCGATACAGCGGGGTGTTTTCGCAAACTCGCCGATAAACGCTGTTTTCTTCCCCGGCTTCAAAGGCAGGACGCCCCTGTTTTTGAGCAGCACAGCCGTCTCCCGTGCCGCCAGGGCGGCCTGTCTGTGGTATTCGTCCAGACTTTTTTCTGTTTTTCCATGCGTTTCCGTATATTCAGCCGCTTTCCTGATGATGCCCAGAATGCGGCGGACGGCGGTATCCAGGACTTCCTCGGACAGCTCCCCGGTGCGGACGGCGCTTACGATCTGCGCGTCGTGTTCCGCCGACACATTCCCGCCGGGCATTTCCAGATCCAGCCCAGCCGAAAGGGTCTTCACGCGGTCGGACAGCAGAGCCGCGCCCCAGTCGGACATCACATAGCCCTCAAAGCCCCATTCCTCGCGCAGGATGTCGGTCAGCAGGTATTTGTTTTCCGACAGCGTGACGCCGTTCACGGCATTATAGGAGGACATGATCGTCTGCGGCTGGGCACGTTTCACGAGCGTTTCAAAGGCGGCCAGATAAATCTCGCGCATCGTGCGTTCGTCCACATTCGCGGAAGTACTGAACCGGCGTTTTTCCTGGTTGTTCAGCGCGAAATGTTTCGCCGAAACGCCCGCGCCTTTCTCCTGCGCCCCGATCGTGTATTCCGTTGCCAGTTCTCCCGTCAGGAAAGGATCTTCGGAAAAATACTCAAAATTGCGTCCGCAGAGCGGACTGCGCTTGATGTTCATCGCGGGGCCGAGAATCACGGAAACGTCGTTGGCGGTGAAAATTTCACCGAGGGCCGCGCCCATTTCCCGGATCAGCCCGCGGTCAAACGATGCCGCGGCGCCGCAGGCGGCGGGGAAACAGATCGTGGGCAGGCTTTCAAACAAGCCGAGATTGTCTTTGCCGCCCGTCTGCTTCCGGAGTCCGTAAGGCCCGTCGCTGACGGAAACAGACGGTACGCCCAGACGCGGCACGCCTTTCAGCGACCACATATCCGCCCCCGAACACAGTCCGGCTTTTTCCTCCAGCGTCATTTCGCGCAGGATCGCGTCTATGTCCATGAAATCACCTCCCTATATCATCTTCATTTTTCTCCGTTTTTCTCCAATCAGAATCTGTACTGGTCAAGGCTGCTTCGCAGCCGCTTGGCGAAAAGTTGCGGAGCAACCTTTTCTGCTTACACGTATCATACCATATCCCTTCGCGGCTTTCCATCGAAAGGCGCTGTTTTTGCGCCGCGTTTGAGGGGAGAAGCCCGCGTGTCTCAGACGGCGGTTCCGCCGCCGGCTGATCGGTTTATAGGCGGGTATCCCACCTGCCGAGGAAGGCGTCAACCGGGCTTTTGCCTTGGAAAGGGGATTTGCCCGTCAGTTTGTCCAGGAGGGCGTCTAATACGGTCTCGCTGGAGCCGAAAGTGTTGATGTAGGTCTTGACGCGGGGAACGTCAAGCAGATGGTAAGGGTTTTCCAGCGAAATGAAGATCGTCGGCACCACGTTGAGATACATCGGAACGTTCGCGCCCATCGGCGAAGCCCATTCGATCCGGACGGTCGTCTGGTTGGACTTCGTAGCAAGCGCGGCAGAGTAGATCAAAAGATCGTAGCCGCCGACGATTTCCTCATATCCTCTCATCATGCCCTCGAAGCCCTCCTGCGGCTCGAAACGGTCCACATGGAAACCGCGCTCGCGGAACTTTTGCAGGAACCGCTCGTTCGACTGCTTCGTCCCGAAAAAGCTCTCGCCGTTTGGGTCGATGGGAAAGAAGAGGATCCGCCTGTATTTTTCCGGGTCAAGAGGGAAGACGTCCTCCTTGCTCTTTTCCAGCGTGATACACTTGTCCGCCACTTCCTCCGCCAAGCGCCTGTGTTCGGCACAGCCGACGACGCGGTCGCAGGCTTCTGCGTCCGGGATATTCTTCTTTTTGTGAAGCCCGAGCGCGGCTTTCGTCGCCAGGATCCGCGTCACGGCTTCGTCCAGCCGCTCTTGCGTAATCGTTCCGTCCCGGATTCCCTCGCGCATGTAGCCGAAGTCTTCCTCCAGATTTTTGGCGAACAGGATCATGTCGCAGCCTGCCGCGATGGACAGCGCGAGGGCGCGCCTCCGGTGCATCGGGATCAGGTAGCCGTTCATAGAGGAAGCGTCCGTGACGATCATTCCTTGGAAGCCGAGTTTCCCGCGTAACAGCCCGGTAAGAAGCTCGCGGGAGAGCGTCGCGGGCAGGATCTCCTCGTCCGTCAGCCCGGGGCTGAGAAGCTTGGAGTACGCGGGCTGCATGATGTGGCCCGGCATGACCGTAAGCGCTCCCGCGTCGATACAAGCCTGGTAGACCGCGCCGTAAGTCCGATCCCATTCCTCGGCGGACAGGGAATTGATGGACGTTACCAGGTGCTGGTCGCGCTCGTCGCAGCCGTCGCCGGGAAAGTGCTTGATCGAAGCCGCCACGCCCTGCGCCTGGACGGCCTTGACGTATTCGACGCCGCAGGCTCTGACGAGTTCCGGATCGGAACCGTAAGTCCTGGTCGCGGTGATGGGGTTGCGGAAATTATAGTCGATGTCGATCACGGGCGCAAAAGCCCAGTTCCCGCCGAGAGCCGCCGCCTCCCTGCCCGCCACTTCGCCCAGGACGCCCGCGTATTTCGGGTCGTTGGTCGCCGCGATCTGCATCTGGGTGCCGATTCGCGTTCCGTTTTGTGAAATCCCGTCGCCGCCCGTTTCCAGGTTCGCGGCGATCAGCATGGGAATCTCCGAATTCTCCTGGAGCTTTTTCACCGTGGAAATAAGTTCCGCGTTGGCCGCCATCGGGCGGCACATCAGTCCGCCCGCTTTGATTTCGCGGGAAAAGCGCAGCAAGGTCGCGTCGTCGTCGCTGTAGGCGACCAGGCAGAAAATCTGCCCGATCTTGTCCTCCCGCGTCATTCCGGCCAGGGTGTCGCCGACCCATCGGCTGCCGTCCGCGTCAAGATAGAAGGGTTTTCCGGAAAGATCCAGGTTCATGATGATGCCCCCCTCTTTCTTTTGATGCTATCTAAAATCGCCCATAACTTGTGTCCGTTGATTGAATACATCAGCAGGAACATCATCAGAAACGCGCTGGTCAGGGACCGCGCCTGCGCCGAAACGCCGAGGCTGGACAGGCCTTGGGTGATGACCGTCGCCGTATAGCAGCCGACGATGAGCGAAATGTTGAATTCGCAGACCTTCGTCAGAAGTCCGCCGATAAACATCGGGAGCATGGCGCTAAAGATCGTGGAGGACGTGGCGAGGTTCAACTGCGGCTCAAGGCTTCCGTTATAGGAAAGCCGCAAAAAGCCCACGACGGCGACCAGCGAGCCGCAGATGCAGTAACAGGTCAACGCGTTCGCTTTCTCGTTGATCCCCGTGTCCACCGAGATTTTCTGCCCGAACCGCAGGGCGCGGTAATGGAAGCCGAAGCGCGTATAGTTCATCAGAAGGTACATGACGACAAGCCCCGCCGCCAGGACGGCAAACATCGGCTGAACTGCCGTGCCGCCGAGAAGCTCCGGGTAGAGCGCGATCTTCACCCCGGTTCCCTTGGACAGGGAGAAGCTCAGGCCCTCATAGGCAAGCGCGACGCCGAGCGACGTGATCATCGGCGGCAGATTCAGAAGCAGATACAGAAACCCTGAAACCGCGCCCAGAACCGCGCCGACCACGAGGAACACCAGAAACATAGCAAACGCGTTCATATGAAGCGCGATGGCGATCTGCCCCGCGATGACCGCCGAAAGAACGGTAACGGAGCCGAGCGAAAAGTCGAACCGACCGCCGAAGAGGTGCATACTCAAGGCGAACGCCGAGAAAACGGCGAGCATCATGGAGTAGGTAAACGCCCGGAAGCCGCTGTCCGGCGCCCAGAACGGAACGCCCTTGATCGCACAGGCCAGGAGCATGACGAGCGTGACGATCACCGGCGCGGCAAGCGTCAGAGCCGTGTTCTTCCCCACCCGCTTCAAATAAGAAATCTTCATGATTGTGACCATCCTTTCCCATACTGTTCCACGCCCTACAGGGAACGCGGCGGTCAGCCTATGTGCCGCCGGATTTCTGGGACGGGGTGGAAAGTTCCACACTCTATAGGGAACGCGGCGACCCGCCGCGTTCCCTGCTTTCTGCGCGTCTGCCGACGCGGAAGCTTAGCGAAGGGCTTTTAAGTCGTCGTAGCCGAAAGAGGCGAACTTGGCAAAGTCTTCCCTTGTGACGTCGGAGTGCAGACGGACGATATACTTGCTCATAACCGCTTCATTGAAAGCGGGGTCGGTGACGGAGTCAAACTCCTGTTTCTCCTGGAAGTCTTCCAGAGACGAAGCCGTCCAGAACGGCGCGTTCAGGCGCGAACCGGTTCCGTCCTCGTTGCGGACGACATCGGCGTGGCCGTCAATCGCGTTGATCAGGGCGACGACGGCAGGCCCCATGCTGGAAGCGTATTTTCCGACAAGGTAATTTAAGACTCCCGACTCAAACAGTTCTTTGGCCGTCGGCGTGAACGCGCCGACTTCCCCCATGACCGCGCCGGTGATTCCCGCGCCGTTCAGCCAGGTGTTCATGTTCTGCGAGCCTTCCGCCGCCATCGGAACGGCGTCAAAGGTTTTGCCGCTTACGGCCTGTGTGAACCGGTCGTGGAACGTCGCGTCGAGGGATTCCAGCGGATAGCCGTAGACAACCGAAATATTCAGCCCCGAAGTCCCGGTGGCGAACTCGCCCACGCCGGGGCCTTCGATGACACTTCCCGAAGCCGGAGCCGTATACTCCGCGCCCGCTTCCAGGAACGCGTCCCTCATTCCCTCAAACCGCCTGACATGCATATCGCTGGGCAGATAAATCCCCAGGATCGCCGCGAACACCAGGAAATCTTTCTTGCCCGCATCAATGTAATATTTCACCATCTCGTAGCCCGCCGTGTACTCCTCGTCCAGCGACGGACCCATGGTGCCTAAGTAATGAGGAATGTCCTTCACCTGGTCATATTCCGTCATGGTCGAAAGCCCTCCGGAGCGGATATACCAAAGCCCCAGTTCTTCGGCTTTCTGCACCGCGGAAGGGTAGTCCACGACGCTCAGGATCCCCTGCGCGCCCGCAAGGCTCAGTTCTTCGACGATGGTCACGGCGTGGGAAGCGTCCGTCGGCGTGACGGCAAATTTGAAGTCAATGTTCAGCGCGGGTCCCACATAATCTTTCAGGTAGCTGTTCCATTCAATCTGCTCCGCGGCCGTGTCGTTAAACGGGATGACGCCGATCACGTAGTGCGGCTTTTCCGAGCCGCCGCCCGTCTGCCCGCTCGAACAGGCGCTCAGAACCATTGCGGGGGCCAATAGAAGCGCCAGGATTTTGCTCAGTTTTTTCATGGATAATCTCCTTTTCGTTAAAACATTTCCGCTCTTGAGAGCATTTTTTCACGATAGTTAAAGGAAGCGGCAAATACGACGGCAAGGAAGAGGACGGCCTTGTACATCTGGCTCGTTCCCGCCGAGACGCCGAGCATCGTCAGGATCTGGGACAGCAGAACCATGGAGAACGAACCGATGATCCCCGCCGCGATTTTGGAGTACGCCCCGCCGGAGAGCGGCATACCGCCGAACACAATCGCCATCATGACGTCCATCCCCATCGAGGCGCCCGTTCCGCTGGAAACCGACTGCGCCCGGGTAAGCGTCAGGAAAGCCGACAGCCCGACGCCGGAGCCGGAAATCAGGAACGTGATCATCGTCTGTTTCGCGACGGAAATGCCCGTCTGCGCCGCGGCGACCGGGTTCCCGCCTTGAAATTTGTTGCGCCGCCCGATTTTGGTATAGTTGAACAGAACGACGCAGAGCAGATAATAGACGCCGACGAACGCAAGCCGGATCCAGAGGCTGTCGAAAGCCTTGATCGGCGCCTGGATCTCGGAAGGAACGAGCAGGGACGTCTTCCCTCCCATCAGGATCTGTAAGACGGCGGTCAGCACGCTCATCATGGCCATGGTCATGATGAAGACGGGGAGCTGGAAAATCGACGAAAGCGTCGAGTTGACAAGGCTGATCCCAAGGCCGATCAGCAGACAGACCGCGAACATTCCCCAGACGCCCGCGCCCGCGTTGTACGAAATGACGCCGACGGCGACGGACACACCCATCCCCACGCCGAGCGAAATGTCAAACGAGCCGAGCGAGAAGATGAACACCGCGCCGGTCGAGAGAACCGCCATGACGGCGACCTGGTTGATGATCGTCTGCAGATGCATCGATGTGGGCCGGAACCCGACGACGAACAGATAGACGACCATCAGAAGCGTAAGCCCTAAGAACGGCAGCGCGGGTTTGGCTCTGCCCAGAACAGGCTGGATTTTTTGAAAACGCTCTTGCTTCAAATTTTTCACCTCCTATCTCCCTAAATAAGTTGTTTCTCTTGTTCCATCCTGTTCCCTACACCATATACTCGATGATCTTGGATTCCGACAGATCGGCGGAACGCGGGAACCAGGCCGCTATCCTACCGTTCTTCATGACCAGAAGGCGGTCGCTCATTCCGATCAGCTCCGCCATTTCCTCCGAAATCATGATGATGGAGATCCCTTCTTTTTTCAGCCGGTACATCAGCTGGTACATGGCCTGTTTCACGCCGACGTCGATTCCGCGTGTGGGGCAGTCCAGAATCAATATCTTGCTTTGCGCGCCGATCCACTTCCCGAAAACGACTTTCTGTTTGTTGCCCCCGGAAAGCTGATTCACGAACTGGAGGTCGGACGAGCATTTGATCTGGAAACCGTCCACCTGTTTTTTCGAGTACGTTTTTTCGTCGGCGGGCAGAAGAAACACCTTGAGCTTCGCGAAAATGTCAAGCCCCGCCGAAACGATGTTGTCACGGATGGGGGCGCGAAGAACGAGGGCTTCCGAATCCCTGTCCTTAGAGACGTAGCCGACGGCCTTTTTCAGCGCCGTCTTGACGGAGCGGATCCGCGTTCCGTCGGCGGTTACGACTTCGCCCTGCCGTGCCTGGAGGAAGCCGAACAGGATCTTGCCCAGCGGATGCATTCCGCAGTGTGACATTCCGCCGATTCCCAGGATCTCTCCCTTGTGGAGATCGAAGGACACATCGTCTAAGCCTTGCCCGCTGACGTGCCGGACGGACAGGACGATCTCGTCGGAGGAGCTTCCGTCGAAATCGGAGCGGTAGTAGTCGCCCTTTAGCTCGCGCCCGATCATAAGCTGCTTGATGACGTCCAGGCTGAACTCTTTCTTAGGAAGCGAACGGATGATGTTCCCGTCGCGAAGGACGGTGAGCCTGTCACAGACCTCCATTACCTCGTCGATGTCGTGGGAAATAAAGATCACCGACTTGCCCGCCTGGGTCTGGCGCTTCATCAGGTCGTAGAGAATCTGCCTCCCGCGCTGGGAAACAGCGGTCGTCGTCTCATCCACGATGAAAATCTCCGGCGACTTTACCCAGACCTTGGCGATTTCAATGATTTTACGATCCTGCAGATCCAGGCTGGCGGCAGGAAGCGACGGGTCTATGTCGTCCGCGCCGACAGACCGGAGCGCTTCGCGAGCCGTGACGTTGATCTGGCTTTTCGTCAGGAAGCCGAACTTTCCGAACCGGTCAAACTCGCCCAGGACAATGTTCTCGGCGATGGTGATTCCCGCGATGACACCGCTTTCCTGCACGATCATCCCGATGCCGCCTGACAGCGCGCCGGTCATGGAAGACGGCTTCCATGGCTTCCCTTGGAAGAACATTTCGCCGGACGTGGGCGGCTGAATACCGGCGACGATCGATGTAACCGTCGATTTCCCGGAGCCGTTTTCGCCGATCAGGCCAAGAACCTCGCCGCGCCGAACCTCGAGGTTTACCTTGTTCAGCGCGGTGACAGGCCCGAAGACCTTGACCACATCCCGCACCGCAAGCAAAACGTCTTGCTTGTTTCCCATTCCGATACCTCCCTTCTGGTTACTGATCCTATGGCAAAGCTGTGCGCCGCCGCAAATTTCTTCCGCGGAACGGTACCCTTCTTTGCGCTTTTAGGATAGCGTAAAAAAAAGACCGTTTCAACGGTGCTTCTTATGGCGAATACGGCAAATTCTTAAGATCCCTCTCCGGAAAAACGACGGCTTTTTACAAAAATATTACGATAAGGAGCCGTTTTTTTGGGTTTCTGTGAAAATCACGCGCCTTTAGGGCTTGCAAAAATGTCGGTTTTCAGATATGATTGGGAGACAGAAGGCGTTTTTGTCCGTCCGACGGACGGCGCGGAATGCCGCGCCATGAGCTTTAGGATAGCCATGCGGGAGGTACGAGGCTGTGAAACGAGAGCTGATCCATTTCAAAAACACCGTGCCGATGACGCTTTACGAAATCGAGTCCCTGAATGTTCCGAAAAAGTGGATCAAGGAAATCGAGCTTTTTTTCGTATTGAGCGGCGAGGCTGAGGTGATCGTGGGCAACTCCTCTTCCGTCCTGCGGGAGGACGACATCCTCGCGATCCCTCCGAACGTCATCTACGAAATCCGGGGGGGGGGGGGTAGGTTATTACGCGCTTTCCCTGCGGATGGATTCCGCGCTGTGCAAGGATACCCTGTCCCCGGAGCGGTTTTTTTGGTGCGACTCCAGCCGCGCGGCGGACAAAAAGCCGTTCTATACGCTGAAATACCTGATTGCGCTTCTGGTCAAGACAAACGCGGGCGGCGTGGAGCAGAACACCTATTACAACCTTGCGATCGCGTACAACATCCTGTCGGAGCTTAAGAAGAATTTTCCGCTGACGGGCGGCGGCGCGGCGGCGCGGAACCCCAAATATGAAGCGCGCCTGCGGTGCCTCGTGAACTATATCAACGAGCATTACGCCAAGGGTGTGACGCTGAAAGAGCTTGCCGGAGCTATGAACCTTTCCGTGCCGTATCTTTCGGCCTTTTTCGAGAAAAGCTTCGGCGTGAACTTTACGGCGTATTACAGCGGTTTCCGCCTGGAACGCGCCGTAAACGAGCTTCTTTCCTCGTCCGATTCAATTGAGACCATTGCCCTGCGCAACGGCTTTGCCGACGCGAGGATGTTTGTTTCGCTGTTCCAGAAGCGGTACGGCGAGCGTCCCAGCGTGTGGCGCAAAGCGCTGAAACAGTCAGCTGAAAGGTCGGCGGCGGAATATATCAGCGGCGGCGTCCTGTACAAGCTGTCGGAATACCTCGCCCCGCCCGGCGGCGCCCTGCCGTCGAACCGGTCGCGGGTGCAGTCCCAGAAGCAGCTTGACCTGGGAAAGGTCAGTATCTTTACGACGCAGAAGACGCTCCGGCACACGTTCCGGACGTTCACGTCCGTGGGGCGGGCGAAAGAGCTTCTTTACGCCGACGTCCAGGAAATGCTGCGCAAGCTGCAAAGCGAGTTCCATTATGAGTATATCAAATTCCACGGCATCCTGTCGGATGATATGCTCCTTTACAGCGAGACCAGAAGCGGCGAGCCGCAGTACAGCTTTGTCTTTCTGGATAAAGCGATCGACTTTCTGGTGTCGATCGGGCTGAAACCGCTGGTTCAGTTTTCGTTTATGCCGCAGGCCTTAGCTTCGGGAAACGAAACGGTTTTTTTCTCGCCGTTCAATGTCACCATGCCCCGCGACGGAGAGAAGTGGGCGGAGCTGATTTATGCCGTTACGAAGCATTTCGTGGAGCGGTACGGGCTAAAGGCGGTAAAAACGTGGCTCTTCTGCGTCTGGAACGAAGCGAACATGAGTATCTGGAACCGTTCGCTGGATGATTACAAGACGCTTTACAAGCTGACCTATACGGCGGTGAAGCGCGTACATAGGCGGATCCCTTTCGGAATGCCCTCCGTTACTTACGGCTGGGATCTGCGGAAATGGACGAAGGACTTTTTGGCTTTCTGCCGCGCCAACAGCTGTATGCCCGCTTTCTGCAATCTGCACTATTATGATAACGAGCCGGGCGGGTTCGAGGGCGGCCAGTCCGGCTCGTCGGAGTCTTTCCGGCTGCTGCTGACTTCCTCCGCGAAGCTGAACAACGATGAGAAAGCGTTCCAAAAAGCGATCGCGGAATTTCGCGAGGTGTTCGCGGAGGCGGGAGACGTTCCGGTTTATATGACGGAATGGAACATGACCGCGTCGCACAGGAATCTCTTGAACGACACCTGTTTTAAGGCGTGCTATTTAGCCAAAAACATACTGGAGAACTACGATGCCCTGGACAGCTTCGGCTACTGGGTGCTGACCGACCTGATCGAGGAAACGCAGCCGAGCAACGAGCATTTCCACGGGGGTCTGGGCCTGTTCACGCACAGCGGGATTCCCAAAGCCCACTACCATGTGTTCACGTTCCTGAACCGTCTCGGCGACAGGCTGGTAAAGAGCGGCGAAGGCTATTTCATTACGAAGTCCCACGGCGCGGTTCAGATCATCCTCTACAACTACGAACATTTCTCGCACCTTTTCGCCAGCGGAGAAACCTTTGATATGTCGCTTACGCAACGGGACACTCCGTTCCTGAAACTCGACAGGCTGAACGTTTCCCTGGAGCTTGCCGACATCCCGGCAAAATCGTGCGTCGTCAAAGAACAGATCCTCAACCAGAGGCACGGTTCGGCGTTCGACGCGTGGGTCGAAATGGGCGCGATGATCACCGGCGCCGAGGACGTGGAGTACCTGAAACGCGTTTCCGTTCCCAAAATCCGCGTCCGCAGGGAACAGCTCGCGGACGACGCGCTGTCCCTCAACGTCGTCCTGGAACCGCTGGAGGTGCGGCTGATAGAGATAGAGGTGAAAGGGTAGGAGCATGGTGATAACAATGAAAAAATTTATACTTTGCGTAGGGTTTCTTTTTTTCTTTACAGGCTGCCAAAGAATAGAGACTAAGAACCATCAGTTATTGGGGTATTCTGTTGAATATCAGGAAAAAGTGATAGAGGGCATCATTTTTTATGAAAAAAATGGGAAAAATTACCGATATTGTGTCACCGTATCCGGAAGAAGCAATAACGCGGCATATGACAGCTATTATAAAGTTTTGACAGATGATGAAAGTATCACATTTGACAGCATAGACAGACGTTTTTTCGGAAGTACTTATTCGCCGTTTGAAAACTACTGTGTCGTAGAATTTGGGTTACTTCCCTGAAAAAAATTTCCTTTTTTCCTTGACGGATTGATTCCTTATATTTTTATTTTATCATAAAAGTAAATTTACAGTAGCAGAACATCGAAGTTTCAGAGCTGCATATGGCCGAAAATAAGAATTATGCGGCGGCGCACGATAGGTGTCTGCCACAAATGGAAAGGAGGTGATTTTTGATGAAACGAATCTTCGTTGGGCTTTCCTGCATCGTTTTCGCGGTCGCGATGATCGCCGTTGCGGTAGAGACAGCTGACAACGATCCGCCCGCCGACGCGTATGGATATGCCGACACCGCGCAAACCGATGCCGGTACGGTGGCTGGTGAAGCAAGCGAGGCCTACGATTCCACAGCCGGGGAACCGGCGGCGGATGATACTGCTGACACTGCGGCGGCGCCTGACAGCAGCGAACCTCAGGAAAGTACGGCGCCGGAGTCTGCCGCGTCTGAGGATGCCCAGCCGCCGGAGCCGTCCGGCACGTCCGCGCCCGAAGAGGCAGCCGAAACTGCCCCTGAAAACGGCGACACATCTGCCGCGCAGACCAGAACGCACCCTGTTACCGGTGAAATCAAGAAGCAAGACTAATCTTTGCACAGCAATTTTGAAAGGAGAATTTAAATACTACGGCGCGTACTTCTTCTACCCAGGAGAAGACTACTACATGATCATCTACAACCTCAGCGGTTCGCCGATTTCGTCTGGGGCATGGTACAGAGTAGGGAATGTCTTCTAAGCTCGGCAAATGTACCCAGGCACTCAGCTATGGCGGCGGAGCAGGCGAGTCCGCCGCCGTTTTTATGTTTTTTCTGAATTTGTCTTTGCGCTTGGCGGTTTCGTACCGCTTCCTTCCTTGCTCTGCAAAGTACGGTTCAAAAAATTTACATGATTCAGAAAAAATGTAATTCTGTATGAGGTACCATGATGTGACCCGATGAAAGAGGAAAACCCGGATCCTGATATGGTAAGATGTATCCACGACAAATACATCGCCACAACCCAGATTGTGACGATTCTGTGATTTTCATTTACTTTTCCCCGGAAATACAGTAGAATATACCCGTACAAAGATACGGGAAGGAGAACATAGCAGTTATGCCGAAAAAAGAAACGAAAACAGAGGCTGGAAAAATCGTGACAAGGTACGAGCGCAGGATGCGGAGACGTAAAGAGCAGGAAGAAAAAGAGAAGCGGCAGAAGAAGCTCCTTGCGGCGATGGGCGCGGCGCTTCTGACGGTACTGGCCTGTGTGGCCGTTTCGTTCCCCGTCCGGACGGTGCTGGCGACAAACCAGGCCTATGTGGAGATCAACGGGGAAAAGGTCACAAGAGTGGAGTTTGATTATTATTATAACCGGGTAAAGGATAACTATATCAGCCAGTACGGGACGATGATGTCCGCTTTCGGGCTGGACGTCACGGGGGATTTTTCCACTCAGCTCTATTCGGGCGAGCTGACCTGGAAGGATTTCTTTGACGAGATGGCGGTGGATTATATCAAACAGGGGAGGGCCTTGCTGGCGGATGCCAGACAGTCGGGCTTTGCCTACGACACGAAGGAGGACTATGCCGAGTATGAAGCCGGGCTGAAAGAAGCGGCGCAGACGGAGGGCGTGGCGTTCGGGAAATACCTGAAAGCGACGTTCGGCTCCTATGCCACGCTGCGGAGAATCTCCGGATATATCGAAAACGATCTGTTCACGGCGGCTTATTATGAGAAGCTCGCGGGTGACAAAGCGCCTACGGAACAGGAAATCCAGGCTTATTACGAAGAAAACAGGGATTCCTATGATTCCGTGGACTACCGCCTGGCGGAAGTGGCCGCGCAGCTTCCGACGGAGCCGACGGCGGGCGCGGAGGCAGCGGAGGACCAGGCGCAGGACACGGAGACAGCCGGGGAGGCTTATGAGCCTACCGAGGAAGAAATCGCGGACGCCATGGCAAAAGCAAAGGAGGAAGCGGATCAGCTGCTCCAGACGGTTGCCTCCGACGGGGAGCTTTATGAAAACGCCAAGCAGAGCGGTATCAACAGCAGCATCAGCGGCTGGCTGTACGATGCCGCCAGAAAAGAGGGCGAATCCACGGTGATCGAAGACAGCGTGAACAGCAAGTATTTGGTCGTGTGTTTCGTCAAGCGTTACCGGGAGGAAACGCCGATCGTGAGCGCGAGGGCGATCGCCGTCGCTTCCCAGGGCGGGCAGGCTGTCCTGGAGGAATGGCAAAACGGCGCGGCTACGGAGGAAAGCTTTATCGAGCTGTATCATACCTATAATATAGAAGACAGCGGCACGCAGGACGAAGACGGCCTGTTTTCCGACCTCGTCAGGACGGACATGGAAGAGTCCATCGCGGACTGGCTGTTCGCGCCGGAGCGCAGGCCCGGGGACGTCACGGTGATTTCTTTGGAAGGGGGGTATGATTATGTGTTCTATTTCGTGGAAACAGGGGAGCCGGAATGGAGCAGGACGATCAGCAATATCCTGACCAACGAGACCATGATGGCTTACGTGGAACAGCTGACGGAAACGGCGGAAGTCAAAGACCCTAAGGGGAATCTGGACTATCTGGCCATCAAAGCGGCGCAGGAAGCGGCAGCGGCAGAATCGGCGGCAGCCGAAGCTTCCGAAGCGGCAGCGGCAGAATCGGCGGCAGCCGAAGACTTGGAATCGGCAGAGACCGAAACGGAAGAAACCGAGGAATGAGGAAGCCGGATCAGATGAACCAGAAGGAAAAAGTGGAATATATGCTGCGGGAGCCGGTTCCCCGCCTGATCTGCCAGATGTCCGTTCCCACCATCATCAGTATGCTGATCACCTCTTTTTACAACATGGCGGACACGTTCTTTGTGGGAAGGATCAACACGCAGGCGACGGCGGCGGTGGGGCTGGTCTTTTCCGTCATGGCGTTCATTCAGGCGGTCGGCTTTCTGTTCGGGCATGGTTCGGGCAACTACATTTCCAGGAAACTGGGCGCCGGAGAATTTCAGGACGCCAACGTCATGGCGGCAAACGGCTTCTTCTGCGCTTTTGGTATGGGGATCCTGCTGGCGGCGGCGGGAACCCTCTTTCTGGATCCCTTGGCAAAGCTGCTAGGCTCTACGCCGACCATCCTTCCATATACCAGAAGCTATCTCAGGTTCATCCTGCTGGGCGCGCCGTTCATGATGTCCTCTCTGGTGCTGAACAATCAGCTCCGTTACCAAGGCAACGCTTCTTTCGCCATGGCGGGGATCGTGACCGGGGCGGCGCTGAATATCTGCCTGGATCCGTTCTTCATTTTCGCTTGCGGCATGGGGGTGGCGGGGGCGGCGCTGGCGACCGCCGTCAGTCAGGCGGTCAGTTTTTCGCTTCTGCTGATAGGCAGCAGGAGGGGCGCGAATATCCGGATCCGTTTCGGCAATCTCAGGCCGACGCCATATTATATGAAAGAAATCCTCCGGGGCGGCCTGCCCTCGCTCTGTCGGCAGGGTCTGGCGAGCGTGGCGCAGGTGTTCCTCAATCAGGCCGCCGGGTTTTACGGGGGCATCAACGGAGATGCGGCAATCGCCGGAATGTCCATCGTAGGGAGGATCTCCATGTTCGCCAACGCCGCGCTGATCGGCTTCGGGCAGGGCTTCCAGCCGGTCTGCGCCATGAATTACGGGGGGAAAAAATACAGACGTGTCCGGGAAGCTTTTGCCTTCTGTGTGAAATGCGCGGTGGTCTTTCTGATCCTGGTGTCCGTATCGGGACTGATTTTCGCGAGACCCTTGGTTTCCCTTTTCCGGAAAGAAGACCCGGCGGTGGCGCGGATCGGCACTTTGGCGCTGCGTCTGCAGTGCCTGGCGTTTCCCTTGAACTCGTGGATCCTCCTGTGCAACATGATGCTCCAGTCCATCGGAAAAGCGGCGAAGGCTTCCATCCTTGCGGCGGCAAGGCAGGGGCTGTTCTTCCTGCCGCTGATCTGGATCCTGCCGAGGGTGTTCGGGCTGCTGGGGGTGCAGATGTGCCAGACCTGGTCGGATCTATGTACCTTTGCCCTGTCCGTGCCGCTGGGAGTCAGCGTCTTAAAGGAGATGAAGAATGCGGATTCGGCTGCCTGAAAAAGTAAAGCATATTCTGGACGTCCTGACAGCCGCCGGGCATGAGGCTTATATCGTGGGCGGCTGTGTGCGGGATTCCATTTTAGGCCGCAGGCCGCAGGACTGGGACATCACCACCTCCGCGAAGCCGCCGCAGGTCAAGGCTTTGTTTCCTCGGACGCTGGACACCGGAATCCGTCACGGCACTGTCACGGTGCTGTCCGGGCGGGAGAGCTTTGAGGTGACGACTTACCGGATGGACGGAGCCTATGAGGACGGGCGCCGCCCCGTACAGGTCACGTTTACGTCCAGTCTGGCCGAAGACCTGAAACGCCGGGATTTCACGATAAACGCCATGGCGTATCATGAGAAACGGGGTCTGGTAGACGATTTCCATGGACTGGAAGACATGGAGAAAAAGAGGATTCGCTGTGTGGGGAACGCCAAAGAGCGGTTTACGGAGGACGCGCTCCGCATACTGCGGGCCATTCGTTTTTCCGCGCAGCTTGGGTATGAGATCGAAGCGGATACCAGAGCGGCTATCGAGGAACTGGCAGCCGGGCTTTTGCGGATCAGCGCGGAGCGGATCCGGGAGGAACTGGTCAAACTGCTCGTTTCCGACCATCCGCAGTATTTCCGCATAGTATACGACACCGGGATCGCGGCGTTCATCCTGCCGGAATGGGAGCCGGTCATGAAGACCGAGCAGGACTGCCTGCGCCGCTGCCACACCGTGGGGGAGCATATCCTGCGTTCTTTAGAGGAAATCCCCGGCAAAAAAGATCTGCGGCTTGCCATGCTGTTCCATGACATCGGGAAACCGCAGACACGAACGACGGATTCAGAGGGGGACACACATTTTTACGGCCATAGCGAAGTCGGGGCCGAAATGACGCGGGCCATCTTAAAAAGGCTGAAATTCGACAACCGCACCATCCACATGGTGACGAAACTGGTGCGCTATCATGACTACGGGGATTCGACGGAGCAGGATCTGCGCTCCGTCCGTCGTGCGCTGAACCGGATCGGGGAAGACGTGTTCCCGCAGATCTTCGCGGTCAAGAAAGCGGACATCCTGGCGCAGGGCCTGTATCAGCGGCAGGAGAAGCTGGAGAAGCTGGAACGGTTCCAGGAGATCTATGAAGGCGTTCTGTGGCGGAAGGACTGCGTTTCTTTGAAGTCCTTGGCGGTGAGCGGGAAGGATCTGCTCGCCTTTGGCAGGAGACCGGGCAAGGAACTGGGGGAAACCTTGGAGCGTCTTCTGGAACTGGTGCTGGATCATCCGGAGTGCAACGAAAGGGAGTATCTTCTGAAACAGGCGCTGGAGGGCGCGGATCGCCGTGCGTGACGGCGCGCCTGCTACCGTTAGGAATCCATGCTGCCCTAACATACTTTCCCCATTTTTTTCATATGATAGCGTATGACCGAGATTCTGATATTGGAATTATTTGGAAATACCGCGACGGAATTGTGACACCGGGGAGATATGGAGGGGAATGACGTGAATGATAAGGCTGTCAGTTTGCTGGAGCAGTATGACATCGAGGTGCAACGAACCAGAAAAGGGCGGGGAGCCATCCTGTGCGATACTACCCGCGGCTGCCTGATTTTTAAGGAATATATCGGGAACACGGACAAAGTGGCGGTTCAGGATAAACTGCTCAAACAGATCAGCCGGATGGGCAAGGTCAGCGTGGAAGCTATCTTTCCAGCCAAGGACGGCAGTCTGCTCGTCAAAGACCATGACAATGTTTCTTACATCCTGAAAACTTATTTTGAGGGAAGGGAATGCAATATTTATGATAAAGGCGAATGTGTGGAAGCGGTAAGGACCTTGGCGCTCCTGCATAGCTGTATGGAGGTTCCGGAAGAAGACTGCCCGGGGCTGCTTGACTATCTGCCTGGCCGGGAGTATGAGAAGCACAACCGGGAGCTGCGGAGGGTGAAACGGTATTTGCAGAAAAAAGGGCAGAAGACGTGGTTTGAAATCGCCTTGCAGGACAGCATCGGCTATTTCCTGGAACAGGCGGAGGAAATCACGGGGGAGTGGCAGTCCTATGCCGATGCCGGAACAGGCTCGGAAAAGAGCTGTCCCAAGGTGTTCTGCCACGGGGATTATCAGTACCACAACATCCTCCGGACGGAGCGCGGCTGGGGGATCATCAATTTTGAGAAATGCCTGCTGGATAACCCCATCCGGGATCTGTATCTGCTGGTAAGGAAGCTTCTGGAAAAAAGCAGCTGGTCGATCCCCTTGGGCAAGGAGCTGTTAAAGGCGTATGATTCCATTCTGCCGATCTCGCTCTATTCCCGGATCGACCTGTATTACCGGCTCGCTTATCCGGAGAAGTTCTGGAAGATCGTAAATTTTTATTATAACTCCGGCAAGGCGTGGATACCGGAGAAGAATCAGGAGAAACTGGAAAAGCTGCTGTCGCAGGAGAAAGAAAAGCAGCATTTCTTAGATGTGGTGTTTCGGGAAATCGCAAAGCCGTTCCTTTAAGCAGACAGGAGAAACAAGCCGTGAGCATACCAAGGACGAGAACAGCCATCTGCATAGCCGCAGCTATCTGTATAGCCGCAGCCATCTGGTCGCTTAGCGCCTGCGGCGTTCCCGGTTTCCTTTCGGAGAAAGAACCAGGCGCACAGGAAGAGACGAAGCCTTATCCGGACGAGGAAGACGAAGCGCAGGCCGTTGTCTGGCCGGGAAGCTTCGACTCCGCGGATACGGCGGTACTGGTCGGCAAAAACAGGGAGGACGGTACGGTCACTTTGCTGAATCCGCAGAAGAACCGCCGTTATACCCTCATAGTGCAAGGAACGACCTTTCTGTATGATAAATATGGGAAGGCGCTTACTCTGGAGCAGATCGAAGAAGGGGCGATCGTGCGGGTGACGTTCTTAAAACGCGCCAAACAGCTGACCAGTATGCAGATTTCCGGGGAAGCCTGGGCATATGAGATGGTCGAGAAATATGTCATCGACGCCGTGAGAGGGAACCTGACGATCGGGAACGGAACGTATCAGCTGACTTCCGGTACGCTCTATCTTTCAGAGGGAAGGCCGATCGACCTGATGGACATCAACGAAGCGGACATCCTGACGGTACGGGGGCTGGGCAGTACGGTATTGAGCGTCGATGTGGAAAGAGGACACGGCTATCTGCGCCTTAGCAATGATGAAAACTTTATCGGCGGCTGGATTGAAGTGGGGCAGTATCAGGTTCGGCGGATCACGCAGGACATGCTTCTGACCGTTCCGGAAGGAAGCTATCAGATCCTCATCAGCCAGAGCGGCGGCGGAGGGGTCAAGGACGTGAACATCCGCCGTAATGAAGAGACGGTCTTGGACATCGGGGATCTGGAAGTGGAGCAGGCACAGTACGGAACGGTAGTCTTTTCCCTGAGTCCCGCCGCGGCCCTGCTTTACGTGGACGGCGCCCAGGTGGACACTTCCGCGCCTGTCGTCCTGGAATACGGGATTCATCAGCTGATCGCAAAGGCGGAGGGCTACCAGAGCGTCACCAGGTACCTGAAAGTGGGGGAAGAGTCCGCAGGGATCGACATTACCTTGGATCCGGCGGACACTTCGGACACAGCAGACGGGGAAACCGAAACATCCGCGGAAACGACGACACAGGAGCCGGACGTCGCCACCAGTTACTATAAAGTATATATTGACGCGCCGAAAGAAACGGAAGTATACTTTGACGGGAACTATGTGGGGATCTCCCCGTGCAGTTTCAAGAAGAGCGCCGGGGCGCACATCATCACTCTGCGCAGGAACGGATATGAGACACGGAGCTATACAGTGCAGATCGACGAGGAAGAAAAAGATATTTCGTATTCCTTTGCGGATCTGGTGGAAACCGAAAGCGAGACGGCGACGGAGACAGGAACGTAAGGCGGAGCCGGAAAGGATGCAGCCCGTGAAGACACAGCAAGTAAAAAAAGACGCAGAGAGGTACCGTTACGAGGATCTTCTGGAAATCGTAAAGACCCTGCGCGGAGAAAACGGCTGCCCGTGGGATCGGGAACAGACCCATCTGAGCCTGCGCCCGGAGATGATGGAGGAAGCGGCGGAAGCAGTGGCCGCCATCCGCGTTTATGACCAGACGGGAAAGGACGAGAATCTGGTGGAGGAACTGGGAGACGTGCTGCTGCAGGTGGTCATGCATTCCCAGATCGCGCAGGACGAAGGACGCTTTACGATAGAAGACGTCGTCCACGGGATCGCCGCCAAAATGGTTCGCCGCCATCCCCACGTGTTCGGAGACCGGGCCGAGGTTTCGCCCGCCCTGACTTCGGGGCAAGTGTTAGACAACTGGGAAGAGATCAAGAGGAAAGAAAAACCGGCCGCGCCGGGGCAGTCGGAGGGCCAGGCGGCCCTATCCGCCCTGCGGGAAATCCCGCCGGAGCTGCCCGCCCTGACCCGTGCGGTGAAAGTGCTGAAAAAAGCGGACAAGCTGTACCGGCGGCAGGATGATTACGAGACGGCGGCGGCAAAGCTGCGGGAAGCCGCCGAAAAGCTAGGCTCCCTTTCCCCGGCAAGCTATGACCCGGAAATCACGCGTCAGATAGGAGAGATCCTGATGGCGGCGTCCAACCTCTCCCGCCATTGCAAACTGGCACAGGAGCAGATCCTGACGGATCGCATAGAAGACCTGATAGAAGAGCTGTCGCTCTTGTCTTGCTGGAGGGATTAACTATGAACGACTTTAATGACAGATACCTTGCAGTCTGTGAAAATCACGACTGGACAGTAATAGACGATGACGACGCGACCGTGGAACTCAGCAAGTATTCCCCGGCGGGGGAGGACTTCTCATTTACCGCCGACAAAAAGGGCTTTGTCGAGAGCGTGAAACAGTATGCCGCCGGGTTTAACATCGACGAGCATATTGAGATGTGGATTGAAGCGCGAAAGAACGGAGTGCGCGGAGTCCCCTCCACGAGGGAACTCGTTAAGGACGCGGAGGACATAGATAAAATGCTTCGCGAACTTGCTGCGGCTGTTTGGCGAGAGGAGGAAAATCAATGCAAAATGAATAAAATCACATTCACAGGATCCGGCGGCGTGAGAATTGAGCAGGACAAACAGGCTGACAACAGCGTCTCGATTATAGCGTAGAGGACACACGCCGAATTTGCCGCAAAGTACCTATACAAAGGGCAGCGGGTGCTTGTGACGGGCGAACTGCAAACCCGCAACTACACGGACAGACAAGGCGTGAAGCGGTACGTTACCGAGGTGTCGGTGGACAGCATTTACTTTGCGGACAGCAAGCAGGACGCATCGCCGCAACCTCTACCGCTGCCCTGCACCGTTACCTTTCGGGAATGCAAGAGCGCGGGCTTGACATCGGCGACAGCGACATAGCGCGACTGGAGGAACTCGCCGCCCCGATTATCCGCAAAGCCGATGACGGGCGTTGAGACAGAATCCCCGCTGCTTGGATGATAAGCGGAATCATTGAACTAAAAACTTGACTGTAACGCATTTTCCCCGCGCCGCAAGGCGCGGGGAGCTTTACGCCAATGGCTAAAGCGCCAATTTGACTCTGGGGTGAAAGAACCGACTCGCTGCGCACCCACGCTGAAATCGGCAAAATTAACAGTCCTTGATGACCCCGCGTCCGATTCGGCTCGAAAGTTCAGAGCCAAGAGGTCGATAAGCAACAACATCCGAGAACATCGACCCCTCCGTCAACAACGAGCCGACCCATTTCCACACGAGGCAGCCCAATCGATTTCGCAGCATCCCCACATTCAGGTTACAGTCAACAGTCAACCACATTGCACCGTTCAACAACCCACCGCTCACAAGAGCGGAACCTGCGAAGGCAGTGAAGTCTAAAAACTAAAACCGAAAGCGTAGGGAAAAGACATGACGCAGACTCACAAAGTGTACGAGAGCCAAAACGGAAAAGCGGTCTACATCGGGGACGTAACCGCGCCAGATTATGAAACGGCGAAAGCATTTGGGCTGACACAGGGGTTGAAAGAGCAAGACTTTATGCTCATCAGAAACTACGAGAGTGAAAACGCAAGGTACAAGGTAGACGAACAAGAGTACACCGACGCAAATGGTGAGCCATTCGACCCAGAACAACTCGGCTACGATTGCGACATCGCCGAACAACGCTACATTATGATACCCTCCAAGGCGGAAGGGACGCTCCAAATGCTCATAAAAGCCGCCAGCAACCTACACGCCGCAAGCATTGACGAGTACATCAGCGAACAGGCGCAAGACCAAGCCTACCTCGACTACCACTCAACGGTAGAGGAAATCGCAAAAGAACTCACCAAAATGACAGGCGGGCAAATCGACGGCTTGACAGCAAAGAGGATGGCACACTTCAAGCGGAACGAAATCAAGCAACTGTTGGCACGGACAAAGTAGCCAACCTAAGCAGACAGGGGCGGCGCGACCGCCCCAGAAAGGAGGATCTCAAATGTTCTATGTCACAGTCATGCAGTCGCCCATGCACCATCAGATGACGCTGGAAGAACTCCTATACGGCGACGACAATAAACCGGCGGTCATCGCCAGCAACGAGTCCAACACCAGGACGTATGAGGTTAAGTGGGTCAGCAGCCGCTTCAGCAAGGACTTCAATATATCCCACCTCATCGGCAAGCTCGCCAAGTTCAACGAGTCCGTGGCGGAACTCCGCAAACAGGACCGCGCTTCGCTGTACAGAACTTTCCTGGTGCCGAAAAGATCCGGGGGCCTGCGCAGGATCGACGCGCCGAATCCCGAGCTGATGGCCGCCCTTCGCCAGCTAAAAGCGATCCTCGAGGTGGATTTCCGCGCATTGTACCACACGTCGGCGTTCGCGTATGTCAAAAAAAGATGCACGGTCGATGCCGTGAAGCGGCACCAGAGAAACGGGAGCAGGTGGTTCGGGAAGCTCGACCTGAAGGACTTCTTCGGGAGTACGACCATCGAGTTCGTGATGTCCATGCTCTCCATGATTTTCCCTTTCAGCGTGGTGGCACAGAGCCGCGCCGGAAACCAGGAGCTGCGGACGGCATTGGAACTCGCGTTCCTAAACGGCGGGCTTCCGCAGGGCACGCCGATCTCCCCGCTCGTCACTAATTTGATGATGATACCCATCGACTTCAAGCTCAACAAGGCTCTAGGCAACTTAGACGGGCAGAAATTCATCTACACCCGGTACGCGGACGACTTTTTGATCACGTCCGAGTTCCGCTTCGACATCCGTTCCGTGGAAAAGCTCGTGACCGACACGCTGAAGGACTTCGGAGCCCCGTTCACGGTCAACGCGTCCAAGACGAGGTTCGGATCGTCTTCCGGAAGGAACTGGAACCTCGGGATCATGCTCAACAAAGACAACGAGATCACGGTCGGACACAAGAACAAACGCAGGCTCCAATCGATGCTTCACAGCTACATCATGAGCAAAAACAGAGGGGAGGGATGGGACAAGAACGACGTGCAGGTGCTGCAAGGTACCATCAGCTACTACCGCATGATTGAGAAGAAAAACATCGACGCGATCATCGCGCACATCAACGAAAAGACCGGTAAGGACGTAATGGGTCTGATCAGGAGCGATCTGAGCGGTTCGCCTTGCCCTGGGCACGCGCCAGAGCCGACTCCTCCCCTCTGGGAGAGAAATCGCTAAAGGCTAAAGGCAAAGCATCGCAATGCATTATCCGATCAAACTCGGAGCTTACCGCCAAAGACGTAAGAAACGCGAGGGTAACGCGGTAACACGACCAGCAGCCCACTGCTCGGCCAAGACGCCGCCACAGAGGAATAGTTCCGAGCAACAAAGGAACAACCCAACAGCCCTCTCCGCGGAAATCGCCCAAGTCGGGGGAAAAAACTCGACACAAAGCCCATACGGATTGCGAGGCTTTCAGCCAAAGCAAAGCCGGCCCACGGCAAGATTCCTGACCTTGGCCGCAGGCAGAGCCAAGAGAGAGGAGGCAAGCATGAGCGACGCCAGAATCGTCAGCATAGAGTCCGCCCGGAACCGGGCGATCAACGTTTCAAAGCTCAAAAAGAACAGTTTGAAACTGGAGAGCGGCCTGATAGCTCCGGCGACGGAGCACGAGGATCGCGAGCTGGCGCCGGAACACGCCGCCGAGCCTATCAAGAGCATGGACGACATCTCCGCGATCTCGGACTTCCTGATCTCCAATGGCAGATACCGGGACAACATGCTGTTCATTGCCGGGATCAATTTCGGGTTGCGGGTGAGCGACCTTCGCGTCCTCCGCTTTTCCGACCTCATCAACGACAACCTGACGTTCAAGGACAGCTTCGCGGTTTTCGAGCAGAAGACCAGGAACACCAGAAAAAGGAAGAAGAATCGGTACATCGCGACCAACGCGGCGGTCGTCGAGGCCGTCACGCTGTACCTGGAACACACGGAAAACGTCTCGCTGAGCGACTACATGTTCCGCAGCTTGTCCAATCGAGGCGGCAGCGCGAACGAACCCCTCAGCGCGAAGTCCATCGACAGGATCCTGAAAAGGATAGCTGCGGATCTGGGGCTGAACGTCAAGGTGTCCACGCACACTCTGCGCAAAACGTTCTGCTACCACCAGATGGTGATGAGCCACAACGACGGCAGAAAGCTTCTTCTCCTCCAAAAAATGCTCGGCCACTCGTCCCCGGCGCAGACGCTGGACTACATAGGGGTCACGTCGGAGGAGATCGAGGAGGCTTACAAAAAGCTCAATCTTGGAAGCCCGACCAAGAACTACCTGCACTCCAGAAAAAAGCCTCTTGCTTCGGTCGTAGGGATCAACGGCAGGCTGCGCACGGGCGATGACGAGAACGACCGGAGTTAAGCCTACTGTTGACAAAAATGGGGATCCAGAACCGTTGCGCGGCAGTGCTTCTAGCCGCTTGGATCGTTTTGTACGTATGAACTACACAGGAGCTTCGATTGTTTATGGAGCATGAAACTTCAAAATGTTTGTAATTAAGCAAAGGGGAGGGAGGCATGTGGGATGCGCCTAAGCAGAGAGGAATTATTGAAAAAATGTTTTACGAGCTGGAATGAGAAGAAACATGATATTGTCAGAGTGTTGCATGGAGACGACCCTATGGTTTGTTGGAACAAGGAGTACTATGAGGGCTGGTATTGCACATTGACAGGCTCTTTGGCAAATACAGAAGCCGTAGAGGCTTATATGTGGCACGTGAACGGGGATTATAATATCTTCCGCACTCTTGTAGGGGATGTTTATATCACAGCGGAGGGGAAGATGCTTGGAGGGGGAATCCATTTGAAGCATCGTGGAATGATTTATAACGTGCATCTTGGTCTTATGTATGGCGCGAGGGCTCTGGATATTCTTGGGATCTCTCACACGGGAGTGAAGGGATTTTCAAATAAAGATGGCTTAGGGAGTCCGGCCAGTAAAATGAATACTAAAGAGTTGGATGCAGAAACAGCGGAGAAGGTATTTGCCACAGATCTCAGAGATTTTGGAGAAAGCATAAGAAAATTCATGGGAGAGGCTGTAAAGCTCTGGAATGA